>JALHMM010000022.1 GCA_022844045.1 Reyranellaceae bacterium
CTCACCCTGACCCTCTCCCCGCGGGCGGGGAGAGGGAGGAAGACGCTACAAGCGACTGCTCTGCCGACTCTGTTAGCCGCCCATCGCCTTGGTGTAGCGCTTCTGCATCTCCTGCGGCGAGACGTCCTCGATGCGGGTCTGCAGGTACCAGCTGTGGCCGAACGGGTCCGACACCATCGCCGTGCGATCGCCGTAGAACTGATCGGCCGGCTGGCGCAGCACCGTGGCCCCGGCGTCGACCGCGCGCTTCACAGAGGCGTCGCAGTCCGGCACGTAGAGCATCATCTTGATCGGCGACCCGCCGAGCGCCGCCGGGCTGAGCGCGCCGAAATCGGGATACTCGTCGGAGATCATGATCGGCGAATCGCCGATCTTGAACTCGGCGTGGCCGATGCGACCGCCCGGTTCGGTGAGGCGGAACATCTCCACGGCGCCGAACGCCTTCTTGTAGAATTCCAGCGCCGCAGCGGCGTCGCGCACGGTCATGTATGGCGTGGCGCTGTGATAGCCCTCGGGCACGGACTTGACGGCGGCCATGGCATGATCTCCTATGCGGGTTGATTAATTACGTTACGTTGCGTAACATATATCATGCCCAACACCCCTCCTGTCAAGCCCGTACCCGGTGGAGAAACGCGCCCGCGCGGCCGACCGCGCGACGAGGGCGCGCGCCTGGCGATCCTGCGCGCGGCGCGCGAGATGCTGGAGCGCGGCGGCGTCGCGGCGGTGACCATGGAGGGCGTGGCGCAACGCGCCGGCGTCGGCAAACCCACCATCTACCGGTACTGGCCCAACGCGCACGCCGTCGCCATGGCGGCGCTGCTCGAGGATGCGCCGGCGGAACCGGAAACGCGCGCCGCGCGCGGCGCGCTGCCTGCGTTACGCCGCCAGTTGCGCCAGATCGCAACCTTGTTCGCCACGCCGATGGGCCGCAGCGTCACCATGATGCTGGCATCGGCCGACCAGGACACCGAGCTCAGCAAGGCGTTCCGCAACCACTTCATCATGGCGCGGCGCACCGACGGCAAGGCGCTGCTGGCGGCGGCGATCACCGAGGGCGCGTTGCGGCCCGACTTCGACGTCGAGGTGGCGCTCGACTTGATCTACGGCCCGCTGTTCTACCGCCTGCTGGCAGGGCACGCGCGGCTCGACGCCACCTTCACCGACGCGCTGCTCGACCACGTGCTGGCCGGGTTGGCGGCACGGCGGCAGAGAGTCACGAAATCGTAACAGTGTCGCGACGGGGGGCTGGCTCGACTTCGACCGGCCAGCGTGACAAGTTCGCGCGTCATCCACCCTCACCGGGTTCGCTCGAACATCGCGCCCATGCCCAAGGACGCCCAGGGACTCGACGTCGCCAACGCCGACGATGCCGCGATCCGCGCGATCGACCACGCGTTGCAGCAGTGGCTGGGATACGGCGACGAGCTTGGCCGCTATGTTACTGTCGCGCTCCAGGCGCGCGATGTGCCGCTGGTGCAGCTGCAAACCGCGGTGCTGAACCTGTCGCTTGAGGCGCCGGAAGGCTTCGCTGGCGCGCGACCCTTCATCGATGCGGCGCGGGCGCGCGAGCGCGACATGGGCGAGCGCGAGAAACTGTGGCTGCGGGCGGTCTCCGCCTGGGCCGACGGCGCACAGGATCAGGCCAGCGACGCTTTCGCGACGATCGTTCACCGCTGGCCGCGCGACCTCTTCGCCGGCAAGACGGCGCAACTGCTGTATCTCGCGCGTGGCGATTTCGAGAGCATGTTGCGGATCGCCGAGGACTTCGTGCCGGCCAACAAGGAGATCGGCTACGTCCACGGCATGCGCGCCTTCGCGCTGGAGCAGCTCAACCGGCTCGACGAGGCCGAAGCCGATGCGCGCCGCGGCGTCGAGATGCGGCGCAACGATCCCTGGGCGCACCACGCAGTGGCACACGTGATGGAGACGCGCGGCAGGCTGGAAGAGGGCATCGCCTGGATGGAAGGTCTCGCCGACACCTGGGAGACCTGCAACGCCTTCATCTACGGCCACAACTGGTGGCACACCGCGCTGTTCTACATCGACAGCGAACGGCCGGGCCATGCGCTGAAGCTCTACGACCGCCGCATCTGGGATCGCTGGAAGGAGTTCGGCCACGACCAGGCCAATGCGATCTCGCTGCTGGCGCGGCTCGAGCTGCGCGGACTCGATGTCGGCGATCGCTGGGAGGCCATCGCGCCCTATCTAGTGCCGCGTATCCGCGAGCATTGCTCGCCGTTCCTCGACCTGCACTATGTCCACGGCCTGGCGCGCGCGGGTGAGCGCGAGGCTGTCACGGAGATGCTGGCCAGCCTGGAGGAACGCGCCGAAAGCGCGAAGCCCTTCGAGCGCAAGGCGTGGCGCGATGCGGCGGTGCCGGCGGCGCATGGGCTGGCGGCCTATGCCGATGGGCATCACGCCGAAGCGGCGCACCGCCTGGGCGAGGCGCTGCCGCACCTGCAATCGGTCGGCGGCAGTCACGCGCAGCGCGCGCTGTTCGAGGCGATCCATGTCGATGCGCTGATCCGCGCCGGCTGGAATGACCGGGCGCTGTCGCATCTCCAGGCGGCCGACCGCGCGCGCGGCGGTATCGCCCATCTCAAGCGCGATCTGGCGGCGATCTACGACCGCCTTGGAAGAGCCGAAGATGCCGAGGGCGCGCGGCTGCAGGCCGAACGGCTGACGCGGCGGTACCAGACGCTCTGACCGGCCCAGTGCCGCGACCGGGGGACAAGCATGAAGACCGATCTCACGCAGGCCACCGCGACCGAGCTCCTGGCGCTCTATCGCAAGGACAAGGCCTCGCCCGTCGACGTCGTGAAGGCGATCCTGGCGCGCGCGCAGGACGTCAACCCCGGGATCAACGCGCTTTGCCGGGTCGACGCCGACAACGCCTTGAAGCAGGCGCGCGCATCGGAGAAACGCTGGCGTAAGGACGAGCCGCTGGGCCCGCTCGACGGCGTGCCGGTCACCGTGAAAGAGCTGATCCGCGTCGCCGGCTGGCCCACCCTGATGGGCTCGAAGCTGGTCGATCCCGATCAGCGCTGGGACGAGGATGCGCCGTCAGTGGCGCGGTTGAGAGAGTCCGGCGCGATCCTGCTGGGCCAGACGACGTCGTCGGAGTATGGCCACAAGGGCGTCACCGACAGCCCGCTGCACGGCGTGACGCGCAATCCCTGGAACACGGCGATGACGCCGGGCGGCTCGTCGGGCGGTGCGGCGGCGGCGGTGGCGGCCGGCCTGGGACCGCTGGCGCTCGGCACCGATGGCGGCGGCTCGGTCCGCTTGCCGGCCTCGTTCTGCGGCATCTTCGGCTTGAAGGCGACCTATGGCCGTGTCGCCGCCTGGCCGCCCAGCCTCAATGGCGATCTCGCCAATACCGGGCCAATGGCGCGCACCGCCGAGGATGCGGCCCTGATGATGAACGTCATCGCCCGGCCCGATCCGCGCGATCCCTGGTCGCTGCCCGAGCACGACATCGACTACTCGAAGAAGCTGAAGGGCCGGCTGCGCAAGCTGCGCGTTGGCCTGATGCTCAAGTTCGGTGACCACCCGCTCGATCCGGAGGTCGCCGACATCGTGCCGGCGGCGGCGCGGCATTTCGAGGAGCTCGGCTGCCACGTCGAGGAGGCGGCGCCCGATCTCGGCGGCGTCGACGGCCGCCGGACCTTCGGCGTCCACTGGCTGAGCTTCGCGCAGCACCTGCTGAAGATGTACCCCGCCGACCGCCACAACGATTTCGACCCCAGCCTGCTGGTGATGGCGCGCGAGGGCCAGAAGTACAGCTCGGCCGATCTCGTCCAGGCGATGGCCGACCGGCGTACTTTGTCGATCGGCTGGACCAGGTTCTTCGACAAGTACGATCTGCTGCTCTGCCCGACCTTGGCGGTCCCGGCCTTCGAGACCGGCCGCGGCGCGCCGATGGACGCCGACGGCAAGCCCAACATGCAATGGTCGCCCTACACCGCGCATTTCAACCTGTCGCGCCATCCCGCGGCGTCGGTGCCCTGCGGCCTGACGCGTGCCGGATTACCGGTAGGCTTGATGATCGTGTCCGGCCACTACCGCGACGCGCTGGTGCTGCGCGCCGCGCATCACTTCCAGACGGCGTTCCCGCTGAAGCTGCCGGTGCTGCCGAACTAGGCCGCGTCCTTCCAGTTCGCACCCACGACGGCGACGATGTCGCGCATGATGGCGGTGATGTCGAAGTCCTTGGGCGTGTAGACGCGCGCGACACCGGCCTTGGTCAGGGCCTCGGCGTCCTCCTGCGGGATGATGCCACCGACCACGACGGGCACATCGCCGATGCCCGCGGCGCGCAGGCCTTCCATCACCTCGGCGACCAAGGTGACGTGGCTGCCGGAGAGGATCGACAGGCCGACGATGTGAACGCCTTCCTCGAGCGCGGCGTTGACGATCTGCGCCGGGGTCAGCCGGATGCCCTCGTAGACGACCTCCATGCCGCAGTCGCGGGCGCGCACGGCGATTTGCTCGGCGCCGTTGCTGTGGCCGTCGAGGCCGGGCTTGCCGACCAGGATCTTCAGGCGACGGCCGAGACGGCGAGACACCGCCTCGACCTCGCGGCGCACGCCGTCGAGGCGTTCGGCCGAGATGCCGGCGGCGCGCGCCACGCCGGTGGGCGCGCGATACTCGCCGTAGATCTCGCGCAGCGCGGTGCCCCATTCGCCCGTGGTCACGCCGGCATGGGCGCAGGCGATCGACGGCTCCATGATGTTGCGGCCTTCCTTGGCGGCGCTCTTCAGGCCGTCGAGTGCGGCAGTGGCGGCCGCGTTGTCACGGCTCGTGCGCCAGGCGCGCAGCGCCTCGATCTGCTCACGCTCGACCGCGGCGTCGACGGTCAGGATCGCACCGGCGCCGGTGGAGAGCGGCGAGGGTTCGGCATCGGTGAAGGCGTTGACGCCGATCACCATCTGCTCGCCGGCCTCGATGGCGGCGATGCGGCGCAGGTTGGATTCGACCAGGCGCTGCTTCATGTAGCTCGCCTCGACGGCGGCCACGGCGCCGCCCATGGCCTCGATCTTGGCCAGCTCGGCGCGCGCCTCTTCCTTGAGCTCGGCGACCTTGCGCGCCACCTCGGTGCTGCCGTCGAACAGATCGCCGAATTCCAAGAGGTCGGTCTCGTGCGCCACGATCTGCTGCAGGCGCAGCGACCATTGCTGGTCCCACGGGCGCGGCAGGCCCAGCGCCTCGTTCCACGCCGGCAGCTGCACCGAGCGCGCGCGGGCGTTCTTCGACAGCACGACGGCGAGCATCTCCAGGAGGATGCGGTAGACGTTGTTCTCGGGCTGCTGTTCGGTGAGACCGAGTGAATTCACCTGCACGCCGTAGCGGAACAGGCGCTGCTTGGGGTCGGTGACGCCGTAGCGGTCGGCCAGCTCGTCCCACAACTCGACGAACGCCCGCATCTTGCACATCTCGGTGACGAAGCGGACGCCGGCGTTGACGAAGAAGCTGATGCGGCCGAAGACCTGCGCGAAGTCGGCCTCGGGCACCTGGCCCTGCGCCTTTACCGTGTCGAGGATGGCGACGGCGTTGGCGAGCGAGAAGGCGAGCTCCTGCACCGGCGTGGCGCCGGCCTCCTGCAGGTGGTAGCTGCAGACATTCACCGGGTTCCACTTCGGCACCTCGCGATAGGTGAAGGCGATGGTGTCGGCGGTGAGCTTCAGCGAGGGCTGCGGCGGGAAAATGTAGGTGCCGCGGGACAGGTATTCTTTGACGATGTCGTTCTGCGTCGTGCCCTGCAGCTTGGCGCGCGCCACGCCCTGCTTCTCGGCCGCCGCGATGTACAGCGACAGCAGCCAGGCCGCCGGCGCGTTGATCGTCATCGAGGTGTTCATGCGATCGAGCGGGATGCCGTCGAGCAGGGTCAGCATGTCGCCGAGGTGCGACACCGGGACGCCGACCTTGCCGACCTCGCCCTTGGCGAGCACGTGGTCGCTGTCGTAGCCGGTCTGGGTTGGCAGGTCGAAGGCGATGCTGAGCCCGGTCTGCCCGCGTGCGAGGTTGGTGCGGTAGAGTTCGTTGGACTTCTTCGCCGTCGAATGGCCAGAGTAGGTCCGGATCAGCCAAGGCCGTTCCTTCGCAGGTGCGGCAGGGCGCGACGGTGTCGGGTCGGCGTTGCTCATGCCGTCGATCTAGGGGATTTCATGCTGCATCGCAACATGAATGTTCTTTTGTTATCCATCGGATGCCCCCTTCGCAATATAGCGACCGGCTTGGCCATGCTGCTGGTCGCCGCGACGACGGCCTGGGCGCAGGCCGACGCGCCGGCGGTCAAGCGCATGGACGGCATCTGGGGTCTGCCACCGAACTGTGGCGGGGCGGCGCCGATCAACGTCTTGGGCGACAAGGTGCAGTTCCAGTGGCCGGGACGCGAGCGCGTGCTGGAGCAGGTGACGTCGGTCGTTGGCGATCGCGTGGCCACGGTCGTCATCGCCCCGCCGCATCGCGCCGGCGAGCGTTACGAGTACGAGGTCGAGGCCGAACGCATGGTGATCCGGGTAGTGAAAGACGGGCGCGAACAGATCGTCGTGCGCTGCGGCGGTTCCTTCCCGACGAGTTGACCTCCGTAGGTCACGCGCGACCTTCAGGCTAGTGGCCGTCGTCGTGCGGTGTGCCTATGATCCGCCATCACGCGTAGGCGAGTACAGCGACTTCTTTCATGACCGATCAATCCATCGCATCCGCCGCTTTGCCACCGGCATGGTCGGGCACGCCCGCGCCGCCGGCCGTCCCGGCGGTGATGCCGCCGCCCAAGCCGCCGGTACAGCTGCTCTATGACGGCAAGCTGGGCGAGCTCTATGTCATCTATCTGCGCTCGCTGCTGCTGACCCTGCTGACCCTCGGCTGGTATCGGTTCTGGGGTCGCACCAGCGTGCGGCGCTATCTGTGGTCGCATTTTTCCGCCTTCGGCGACCGCTTCGAGTATCGCGGGCTAGGCCTCGAGCTGTTCCTCGGTTTCCTGCTCGCCGTCGGCGCGCTGCTGGTCTTCGAGGGGATTGTGCTCGGTGTGGTGTGGTTGGCGTGGGGCGACGACCTGCCGGCCGAGATCGGCATGACCGATATCATGACCTGGGCGCTGCTCATCGTCGCCCTGCCGCTGCTGCCGGTGGCGCAGTACGCGGGCTGGCGCTATCGCTTCACGCGGACCGCCTGGCGCGGCATCCGTACCGGCCTGAAAGGCTCGTCCTGGGGCTACGGCGGCAGGGCCATCGGCTGGGGCATGCTGAACGCGATGTGCATGAACCTGCTCACGCCGATGCGCGATGTGTCGCTGAACGGCTATCGCACGCGCCACACGACCTTCGGCAACCTCAATTTCGGCTTTGCCGGCCGCGCCGCCGATATCTACGGACGCTTCATCGGCTTCTATTTCCTCAACATCGCGGCCTGGGTTGTCCTGTTCATCGTCGTCGGCATCATCATCGGCGGCGTATCGTCGTCCGTCGGCTCGCTGTCGTTCGAGCAGATGATGGAAAGGCTGGCGAATCCGACGCCGATGGTCCTGCTCATCTTCTTCCTCGTCCTGTTCGGCTTCTACACGCTGGTCGGCATTATGATCCTGCCGGTGCGCTGTTGGTGGATGGCCTACTCGATCCGCTACATGGTCTCGCGCGCCTGGTTCGACCGCCTGCAGTTCGTAACCGGCGTCACCACGCGGCAGATCTGGGGCTTCCTGGTGCTGAACTACGTGATCCTGCTGTTCACGCTGGGATTGGGCGGGCCGTGGGTGATGCACCGCACGGCGCGGCTGATCTCGCAACAGCTCTGGATTTACGGCGAGATCGATCCGGCGGCGGTGGCCCAGGCGCTGGGCGGCGACACCGGGGTCGGCGAGGGCCTTCTCGACGTGTTCGACGTCGGCAGCGTGTGAGGCGACGATGGCGGGGGCACGCTTCTACGACGGGTTGCATCCGACCGCGCACGAGGTGGCGCTACGCGCCTCGAGCACCGAGGTGGTGGCGATGCTGGCCGACGGCCGCATCGTGGCGCGCTGGCCCGTGCCGGAGATCGAGGTCGTGTCCGATCCCTGGCACGAGCCACATGCGCTGATGGTCTGTTCGCGCCAGCCTGGCGCGCGGCTGGCGGTCGAGGATCTCGCCTATCGCGAGGCGCTGGCGGTGCTGGGCGCCAATATGAGCCGCGCCGCACCGCGCCGCGCGCGCGTCAGCCCGGTGCTGGGCGCGCTGGTGGCGGCGCTGGTCGTGACCATCGGCATCATGGCGCTACTGGTCGAGAAGGCCCCGGACGCGGTGGCGCCCTTCGTGCCGCACGCCATGGAGCGCCGCATTGGCGCCGCGGTCGTCACGACCATGCAGGGCGATTCACAGACCTGCGACAAGGCCGACGGCGTCGCAGCGCTGCAGCGCCTGGTGGACCGCTTCCAGGTGGCGTCGGGCTACGAGCACAAGGTCTCGGTGCGCATCATCGACATGTACGACACGACGATGGTGGGCGGCCGCGAGCGCAAGCGCCGCGTCGTCAACGCCTTCGCGGCACCCGGCGGACACATGGTGGTGATGTCCGGGCTGATCGAACGCGCCGACGGGCCGGAGGAACTCGCCGGCGTCATGGCGCACGAGATGGGCCACATCGTGCACCGCCACTCGGTCAAGGCGCTGCTGCGCGCCTATGGCTTCGGCCTGATCACCAAGCTGGTGGTCGGCGGCTTCTCCTCCGATGTCGGCACGGTCGCCGATGCCGGCGGCCTGCTGCTGGCTTTGCGCCATAGCCGCGAGGCGGAGCGCGAAGCCGACCGCACGGCACTGGAACTGCTCGACGCCACCGGCATGCGCGCCGACGGCCTAGCGCGCTTCTTCGGCAAGATCCTTGAAGAACAGGGGGGCAAGGATGGCGCCCAGCAGATGGGCGTGTTCTCCACCCACCCGCCGACAAAAGAGCGTATCGAGATGACGACCCGGCCGCCGACCGGCGAGCCGGCGATGACGGCGCGCGAGTGGCAGGCGCTGCGCGCGGTCTGCGACTGAATCATTGTCGGTGGAGTGCCAGCTTCATCCTCCTGCTGAACTTGCGCCGGCGTGGCGAACGCGCGGATCGAGGCGCCCGCACACGGCGTTGACGGCTAACGGGTCAAGTTCCTCATCCCCTAGGCAGTGGCCACCGGCCGCCACCAGCAAGAAGCCGCGAACCGACGCTGACACGACTTGAATGCTCGCTATTCAACCGGGCTAAATTTTTTAGCAGAGTCGGTGAATTTCACTGTGGATAGAACGAATTACCGAGCAGTCTTGATCATATCGTTAAAATATCGTCTATGTCGCCTGCCGTCTTTCCTTCCCATATTTCAGGGTGTTATCGGGGTTGATCACGGCGTTGAGAGAATTTTGACGTTGATTTAACGTTTTGGATGAGCTAGTTTACAGCTGTGTGAGGGATGAACAGGTGGGTCGTGACCTGTGTGAAACGGCCAACTCGTTGCAGACCAAGGCATTTGTGAAATTTCTTTGACGTAAACGGATATTCTTCCTGGTCGGACAAAATTAGTGTCCGGCGATCGTTGAAGACGAAGCGGTTTCAGCGCGGCGGCAAAACGCCGATTGGGACGCCTTGTCTTCTCGGTACGGCCCTCCTCGGGTCCAGGTGCAAACCATAGCCTGGGGGATAATGATGAACGTAACCCGTTTGATGAAAGTGGTGGCAGCGCGCCTGCCCGGTCGCGGCTGGTCGGATGCCGTCACCACGCTGTGGCGTAACCAGTCCGGCGGCACGACTGTTCTGATGGCCGCCGCGGTTCCGGTGGTCGTTGGCGGACTGGGCATCGGTGTCGACACCAGCGTCTGGTACATGGAGAAGCGCCGGGTTCAGCAGCAGGCCGACGCGGCCGCGCTGGGCGCCGCCCGCCTGCTGGCCTCCGGCCAGGTCGCCGCCGATGCGCGGGCCGCCGGCATCCGTGACGCGCAGCGCAACGGCTACACCGCGGTGACCGGCGCGAGCATCACCATCAACACACCGCCGACCTCCGGCGCCTATGCTGGCAAGACCGGCGCGGCCGAAGCCGTCGTCGTCAGGCAGTTGCCGTCGATGTTCAGCAGCTATCTGCTCGGCAGCGCGGCGCGGACGGTCAGGGCCCGTTCGGTGGGCTACACCCCGCCGGTCCAGAAGAAGAACCTCGAGGTCGGTCTGGTGCTCGACGTGTCGTCGTCGATGGCCGGCTCCACCGAGACCGCCGGCGTGACCAAGATGGAGGCGCAGCAGGACGCCGCCAAGCAGCTGATCAACATCGCCGTCCAGGCGAACCAGTCTGTCTTCACCTCGCGTGTGGCGCTGGCGCCGTTCTCCTCCTCGGTGAACGTGGGCAGCGCCTACTTCAACACCGTCACCAACAAGAACCTGTCGGGCAGCTGGAGCGGTGTCGTCGAGCGGACGGGCTCGCACAAGTTTACGGATGAGCCGCCGAACGCGACCAACAGGTACTTCGGCGATTTCCGGGGCAAGCGGTCCGGCGCCATGGGCGACTACGCGTCCTATGTCCAGGGCCTGAATAGCCAGACTCCCGGCGCGGCCAACGTCATTCGGCCGCTGTCGAGCAGCAAGGCCAGCCTGGAGACGGCAGTCGACTCACTCACTCCGGCCGGCACGACCGCCGCGCATCTCGGCCTGGCATGGGCGTGGTACATGATGTCGCCGAAGTGGAACACCATCTTCACCGGCGCGAACCTTCCGAACGCCTACAACACGACGAACACCTACAAGGCGATCGTTGTCCTGTCGGATTTCGACTTCAATAGCTACTACGAGTCGGGCAACGGCACGGCCAACTACCAGTTCGAGCAGCTGTGCACGCAGATCAAGGCCGCCGGCGTGAAGATCTTCACCATCGGCTACAATGTGGCGAGCACATCCGACAACAACCGCCGCATCAACTGCGCCAGCCCGACCGAGGACGGCCAGAGCTACACTTTCACGACCACCACCGTCGATGGGCTCATCGCGGCCTTCCAGGCGGTCGCTGCGGCAACCGTGGGCGGTGCCAGCGAGGCGACCCTGCGGATCGTGGAGTAAGCGAGACGGGAGGCTGCCCTACGGCAGCCTCCCGACTTGCATTCGAATGTTGCACCAGCCTGGCCGAGGACGGCCAGAGTTCCGCCTTCAGGAACCAGCACAGTCGACCGGCTCCCCGAGGCCTGCCAGGCGGTAACGGCGTAGAGCTTGGTCGGCACTAGCGAGCCAACCCTGCGGGTCGTGAAGTGAGCGAAACGGGAGGCTGCCTTACGGCAGCCTCCCGACTTGCGTTCGAATACTGCACCAGCCCGGCCATAAACAGCCTGAACTGCGCTGTCACGGCCAACAGGGTCGACGGGCTTATCGAGGCTGTTCGGCCGGCGGCGACGCAAACCGTAAGCGGCGTCGGCAAGGCGACCCTGCGGATCGTGAAACGAAAGACGCTGGAGGCTGCCCTACAGCAGCTTCCTGACTTCGATTCGAATATCAAGACTGGGAAAATAACGCCTAAAAAACGAATAGTTAACGCACATACTTGAATTTCTGCCTCCGATCGTATAAGGTGATCACTCATTAGGCGTTAGTTTTTTGCTTCAAGTGATTGTCTTCTAACAAATTTATTATCTCTGGGGTGGCATTCGCCACTCACGTCAACGACCGCAGAGACGCTTGGGGGGTGCCACTGGCACCGGAGCCGTTTTGACGAGGTCGCTGCCACGATCCGGGGTTGTCCCGGCGGAGACACGCTATTCGGGGGCGATATGCAAAAACTCTCTGGTTTCTTGATGGCCGCGAAATCCGTGCGGCCCTTTCGGCTGACCGCTTTCGTGCGTCGCATGCTGCGCGACACGACGGCGGGCACGACGACCTTCGTGGCCTTCGCCGCTCCGGTCCTCGTCGGCGCGCTGGGCGTCGGCGTCGACACCAGCGCCTGGTACATCGAGAAGCGCAAGATCCAGCAGCAGGCCGACGCGGCCGCGCTGGGCGGCGCGCGCGTCAAGGGCCTCGGGCAGAACAACGCGACCGCTCAGGCCGTCGCGACCCGCGACGCCGAGCGCAACGGCTTCGTCGCCGGCGGCGGCGCGACAATGACCTTCAACTCGCCGCCAACCTCAGGTGGCTACACCAGCAAGTCGACCGCCGTCGAGGTGAAGATCACCAAGCAGCTGCCCTCGTTGTTCAGCTCCTACCTGCTGGGCTCCTCGGCGCGCACCATCACCGGCCGCGCGGTCGGCTATACGCCGTACGTGCAGACGCGCAACCTCGAAGTCAGCATGGTGCTCGACCTGTCGGGCTCGATGAATGGCAGCACGGAGGTCAGCGGCCTGACGAAGCTGCAGGCGCAGAAGAATGCCGCCAAGGCGCTGCTCGACATCGTGATCCAAGCCAACCAGGCCCCCTACACGTCGCGCGCGGGGATCGTGCCGTTCTCCGACTCGGTGAACGTCGGTAGCGCCTATTTCACCACGGTGACCAACAAGCCCCTGCAGAGCGCCGCCAGCTGGAATCCCTGGAGCGGCGTGGTCGAGCGGCCCGGGAGCTACAAGTTCAAGGACGATCCGCCGAGCGCGACCTATGGCTGGTTCGGCGAGTTCAAGAGCAAGAAGGAAGCGGCCTACGGCCCGTATCCTGACTACCTCGACGACTTGTCGTCGCAGACGCCCAATTCGAACAACATCATGAGGCCGCTGTCGTCGGACAAGGTGTCGCTGAAATCGATGGTCGACAGCATGACGGCGACCGGCAGCACCGCCGGCCACATCGGCATCGCCTGGGCGTGGTATATGCTGTCGCCCAAGTGGAACTCGATCTTCACGGGCTCGGCGCTGGCCAACGCCCACAATACGGCGGACACCTACAAGGCGATCATCATCATGTCGGACTTCGACATGAACTCGTACTATGAGTCCAACAACGGCACCTCGAACTACCAGTTCGAGCAGCTCTGCACGCAGATCAAGAACTCTGGCGTGAAGATCTACACCATCGGCTACGGTGTCTCTGGCACGTCGAACAACACCAGGCGCATCAACTGCGCGAGCAACGACGCCTCGGCGACCTATACCTACACCACGACGACGGTCGCGGGCATGCTCGATGCCTTCGAAGCGATCGCCAACTCGGCGCTGATCGGCTCCAGCGATCCCAAGCTGCGCATCGTCGAGTAGCGCGTAGCCTCAGTATCGAACCGTCGAGCGCAGACCGACGGCAACCGCATTCCGAACCGCGCGGCCCGCAGGGCCGCGCGGTTCTGCGATTCGACCACCCGGGCGGATCACGTACTGAAGGTCCGGCTGCATCGTCCACCCCGGCACGATCCGCGCCAGATAGGTGAGCTCGATCAGCGCCTCGCTGGAACGGATCGGCCCGGAGCCGCCGAACGATCGCGCGTCGCGATCAAAGTCGCGGGCTTGCGCGGAAATCCTGGCATAACCGAATGAGATCCCGGCGATATCGTCGGGCCGACCCGTGATCGGTCCCTTCAGCGTCAGGCCGCCATCGACGTAAAAGCCGATCTGGTTGCGGTCGGATGGATTGATCGCGAGACGGCTGAAGGCTGTCAGCTCGAGCCCGCCGCTTTCACGGTGAAGCATCTGGTCGACAACCGCATAGATGCCGCCGTTACCCCTGTGGCGTCGAGCCTCACCATTGCTTGCGGGGTCGGCCAAAGACAGACCATCGGTACCGATACGCTGATCGGCGAAGGTCCCGAAGTGATACCAGCCGCCGAGCTTGACCGTGCCGGGAAGGCCGGTCGCGTCCTTGTCCTGGTTATAGGCCCAGGCGATCTCGCCCATCAGCATCGGCGCGTTGCGCAGCGGGAACCGCAGGCTATGCTCGTTGGTGTATTGCGGCTCGCCGCCGCCGCCCCCCGACGGGTCACCGTTGAAGATCGCCGCCAGCAATGACAGCCCCTGCTGAGGCTCCACCCGAAAACGCGCACCGGGTGTCGCGAAGGGATAGGCCGCCCCGCCGCCGGGAAGGTTGGTGCCGGTGACGGCGGGCCAGCCGAACGTGCCGTTGACGAACAGGGCTGCCGTCGGACTGACCAGGAACTCCGAGCCGGCGGCAAGCTGGCCGACGCGGACCGCCATCTTGCCGTCGAGTAGCGTCTGCTCCAGCCATAGCTCGTTCAACCGCGCCGTCGGCAGCGCCTCGATGCCGCTCATGGTCAGCAGATTGCCGATGTTGTTGCGTGAAAGACCGCGGCCATGGATCTGGTAGAAGCCGGCATGGAAGGCGAGGCCCGGCACGCCGGTGAGCTTGTCGAAGTCGACATCGAGCTGGGCATCCAGCAGTCCCTGGTAGATCGCGCCACGGCGCAAGCCGCCGGAGACGTTGGCGAGGACCTCACCGGTATAGGTCAAGCTGAAGCTGATGCCTTTGGCGTCGAGCCGATCGCGGAAGCCGCCGAGATTGCCGACAACGCCAAGGCTCGAGGCGATTGACGGTATCGCGCTGTTGCCTGGCGCCGCCTCGGGGGGCGCTTGGCCGCTTGCGGCGCCAGCGAACAGGACGAGCAAAGGAGGCACGGAAGCCAGGCGCCGGAGACGTCGCTGAGGCTCCATGGCCGTGATCGCCTCTCCCGATTTCGTCCGCGTCACTTGGGCGCGCCGCGAGCTTTTCGACGGCCGGCGGATACCGATACTTGATGCCGACAGCGCGGTCCACGAGCCCGCAGTCCGGTTGTGGTGATTTCTGCTGCACTGCCCACGTGTTAGCTGCTCTATTGCATTCAATTCGACAATCGGCAGCTATGGCGCAACTTCATAACAATCCGTGGGGTAGATTTTGTTTACTTTGACATTGTGCGGCGCACCATTATGCTGCGATCGCTAATAGTCCGATGCTCACCACGTGAGTTCGGCAGGTCTTGAGAGGGAAGCAGGACATGACAGCAGCTCTGGCGCGCGCTCCTGAGGCGGGCCATCCGACCGCATCACAGCCGGTCAAGGCTTTGTACGAGGTGGGCGAGATCCCGCCGTTGGGCCATGTGCCGGCAAAGATGTACGCCTGGGCTATCCGGCGCGAGCGCCATGGGCCGCCGGAAGAGAGCATGCAGCTCGAGGTGGTCGAGACGCCGGCGATCGGCGAGGACGAGGTACTGGTCCTCGTGATGGCCGCCGGCGTGAACTACAACGGCATATGGGCCGGGCTGGGCATCCCGATCTCGCCCTTCGACAGCCACAAGGCGCCGTTCCACATCGCCGGTTCCGACGCCTCGGGCGTGGTCTGGGCGATTGGCGCGAAGGTCAAGCGCTGGAAGGTCGGCGACGAGGTGGTCATCCACTGCAACCAGGATGACGGCGACGACGAGGAGTGCAACGGCGGTGACCCGATGTTCTCGCCCAGCCAGCGCATCTGGGGCTACGAGACGCCCGACGGTTCCTTCGCCCAGTTCTGCAAGGTGCAGGCGCGCCAGCTGATGAAGCGGCCGCAGCATCTGACCTGGGAGGAGAGCGCCTCCTATACGCTCACGCTGGCCACCGCCTACCGCATGCTGTTCGGCCACCGTCCGCATATCCTGCGGCCGGGCCACAACGTGCTGGTGTGGGGCGCCGCCGGCGGCATCGGCTCGATGGCCGTGCAGCTCATCGCCGCGGCCGGCGCCAACGCCATCGGCGTGATCTCCGATTCGTCGAAGACCGACTTCGTGATGCAGCTCGGCGCCAAGGGCGTCATCAACCGTAACGACTTCGATTGCTGGGGCCCGCTGCCCGACGTCGATGACCAGAAGGGTTATGCCGAGTACATGAAGAAGTGCCGCAAGTTCGGCGCGGCGATCTGGCAGCACACCGGCAAGGGCAACGACGTCGACTTCGTCTTTGAGCACCCCGGCGAGCAGACCTTCCCGGTCTCCTGCTTCGTCGTGAAGCGCGGCGGCATGGTGGTCTTCTGTGCCGGCACCACGGGCTACAACCTCACCATGGACGCCCGCTTCGTGTGGATGCGCCAGAAGCGCATCCAGGGCAGCCACTTCGCCAACCTGCTGCAGGCCAGCCAGGCCAACCAGCTGGTGATCGAGCGCCGTGTCGATCCCTGCATGAGCGAGGTCTTCGCCTGGGAGGATATCCCGCGCGCCCACACCAAGATGTGGAAGAACCAGCATAAGCCCGGCAACATGGCCGTGCTGGTCTCAGCTAAGCGCCCAGGTCTGCGCACGCTGGAAGACGCGCTGGAGGAGTAGCTTTTCGATGTCCATCGCGGAGAAGACCGACGGCGTCCAGCCGTCGGTGGTGCTCGACCGTCTGCTGCCGCTGTGCGCCGAAGCCGAGGCGGTCGCCGAGTCCTTCGACATTGCCGCCAAGAACGCCGTTCGCAAGCTGATCGCGCCGTCGGGCCGCGTCGATGCCAAGCTGCTGGAGCGCGAACAGTTCGCCGCCCACGGTTACGCTTGGATCGCCACCTATGTGGCTGGCCTGCGCCAGATGCGGCGCTGGGCCGAGGCGCTTAAGGCGCAAGGCGCCTTCGGCGAGCTCGAGCAGTTGATCCTGCAATCGGCCTACGGCGAATACCTCAACCAGCTCTCCGGCGGCATCGCCATCAGCCAGGTCGAGGTGGTGCGGCCCGGCGATCTCGGCATCGAGGATGCCGCGCTGCGCGCGCTCGACTCCGGCGCGGTGCGCATCCTGCGTGCCTCGGGCAACACCGCGGCGGTTCGTGCGCGCATCGCCGAGCTGCTGGCCGATGCGCTGGATACCGGCGATTTCGGCGCGCTGGGCCTCGATGACGAGGCGCTCAGCATGGTGCGCGACCAGTTCCGCCGCTTCGTCAACGACGAGGTGCTGCCTTTCGCGCACGACTGGCACATGAAGGACGAACTCATTCCGTTGCCAGTGGTGCAGAAGATGGCCGAACTCGGCGTCTTCGGCCTGACCATCCCCGAGGAGTGGGGCGGGCTGGGCATGGGCAAGCTGGCGATGTGCGTCGTCACCGAGGAGCTGTCGCGCGGCTATATCGGCGTCGGCTCTCTGGGTACGCGCTCGGAGATCGCCGGCGAGTTGATCCGCGCCGGCGGGACCGAAGCGCAGAAGCGGAAGTACCTGGCGGCGATCGCCACGGGCGCGATCCTGCCGACCGCGGTTTTCACCGAGCCGAACACCGGCTCCGACCTGGCCAGCCTGCGCACCCGCGCGGTGCGCGAAGGCGATACCTACAAGATCTATGGCAACAAGACCTGGATCACCCACGCCGCGCGCGCCGACATCATGACCATGCTGGTGCGCACCAACCCCGACAGACCGGGCTATCAAGGCCTGTCGATGCTGCTGGCTGAGAAGCCGCGCGGAACGGACAGCGATCCGTTCCCGGCCAAGGGCATGACCGGCGGCGAGATCAAGGTGCTGGGCTATCGCGGCATGAAGGAATACGAGCTGGGCTTCGACGGCTTCGAGGTGCCGGCCGCGAATCTGCTGGGCGAAGCCGAGGGCAACGGCTTCAAGCAGCTGATGGCGACCTTCGAGGGCGCGCGCATCCAGACCGCGGCGCGCGCCGTGGGCGTGGCGCAATGCGCCATGGAGCTGGGCTTGCGCTACGCCAAGGACCGCGTCCAGTTCGCCAAACCGATCGTCAACTTCCCCAGGGTCGCCGGCAAGATCGCCTGGATGGCGGTCGAGACCATGATCGCGCGCCAACTCACGTACTTCTCGGCGCGTGAGAAGGATGGCGACCGCCGCTGCGACATCGAAGCCGGCATGGCCAAGCTGCTGGCCGCGCGCGTCGCCTGGAGCAACGCCGACAACGCGCTGCAGATCCACGGCGGCAACGGATACGCCATGGAGTACCCGATCAGCCGCGTGCTGTGCGACGCGCGCATCCTCAACATCTTCGAGGGCGCCGCCGAGATCCAGGCGCAGGTGGTGTGTCGCGGGCTGGTCGAGGGACGGAACTAGAGCATCGGCCAGAAGACCGGCGCACGCCCGCTCGATCAGGCGCGCGTCCCCGCGATCACGCTCGTTGTCGCGGCGGCCCTTTCAGCGATCGCCGATAGCTGCCGCCGCGACGCGCCGGCGCGGGCGCGGATTGCGATCGAGTACATCGCCGCGCTGAGCACATCGGCCGCCAAAGCCACGCTTCCGTCGGCGAGATCGCCGCCGAAGCGCCTCTTGATGGCCGCGTTGATCAATCGATCAACGTCCGACAAGAATGTCGCCAAGACCGTCCTGACCGCCGCATTGGAGCCTGCCACCGTCGTCGCTGTCGTGGCGATCAGGCAGCCGAGATGGTTGCCCTTGGCCGGTGCGTATACCTCGATGGCCCCGAGCAGCAGCTGGCGCCCCGCTTGTTCCAGGGTGTCGCCGGCGTTGAGGGCCGCCTCCATGGCCGACTTGGCCATCGCCGCGTAGCCACCGAGAACCCTCGCGTAAAGCGCCTCCTTGTCGCCGAAGGCCGCGTAGAGGCTCGGCTTATTGACGCCCATCGCGCCGGTCAGGTCCTCCAGAGTGGCGCTATCGAAGCCGCGAGCCAGGAAGACCTGGGTCGCCGCGGCGAGCGCCTCGTCGATGTCGAAGGATCGGGGTCGTGCCATTGCGGGGCCTCATTGTGTACCGAACAGGATATAATCCTTGACGCTATTTGGATAGTTCTGTACTGAAAAGAACAGAATAAAGGCCGATCGCGGAGGCGCCGTCATGGAACTCTTCTACTCGCCGCTTGCCTGCTCGTTGGCGTCGCATATCGTCTGCCGTGAAGCCGATATTCCCGTAACCCTCAGGCGCGTGACCTTGTCGACCAAGGAGATCGAGGGCGGCGGCAGCCTGTTCGACATCAGCCCCAAGGGCGCGGTTCCCACGTTGCGCCGCGACGATGGGAGCGTGCTGACCGAAGGCCCAAGCGTCCTGCAGTATCTCGGCGATCTGAGGCCAGCGAGCGGGCTGTGCCCGGCGTTCGGGACCGAGGAGCGTTACCGTGTCATCGAATGGCTGAACTTCGTGAGCACGGAGATGCACAAGCGGGTCTTCTACATGATGTTCACGCCCGAGAGCGACGACGCGGCCAAGGCCGCGGCCAGAGCCGCGGCGCCCAAGAAGCTGGACGTTGTGGCCAAGGGTCTACAGGGCGATGGCTATCTGGTGGGCGGTGGCTTCACGGTGGCCGACGCGTATCTGTTCTGGTGGTTGACGCTGGCCGCGCGCGTAGGAATCGACACGTCCGGTTGCGCCGTGATCGAAGCATACAAGTCCCGATGTGCCGCGCGTCCGGGCGTTCAGGCCGCACTCGGCTATGAGGTCGCACAAACAGCCCGCTAAGGCACCGGCTACGCCGGCAGGTCGTACTTTTGTACGCCGCCTACCGGCGCGAGCTGGAAGGCGATCGTGACTTCGCCGGTCGCGGAATGGGCCACTATGCGTCCTGTCGTGCGCGACACGGCTTCGACGCGCGCGAGCTTTAACGCACCGTGACGCGCAAGCAGTGCCGCCGCTGCACTCTGCCGTTTGGCGAGGGAGTCGTCAGGCCCGACGTTATCGGCGAAGACTGACGCTGCGTGCTTGTCGTCCCAAGTGGCGAGCAGACCGAAGAGCGCCGTACCAGCTTCGACGAGCGCTGATGTCGCCGGCGGCTGGGGGCGGCGGACGAGACCGGCCGTCGCCAGCGCCGCGAGCGCGCGGCGGGTGGCGAAGCGCATCGGCGCGTAGGTCGAGTTGCCCAGCGCGATCAGGCCGATGCGCGTGTTCTTCACCCAGCGCATGTTGGAGCCGTAGCCCGGCAGGCCGCCGGAATGCTCGACGACCTCGCCGAGGTCGCGGTCTTGGCCGATCTGCAGGCCCAGGCCATAGCCGCCGGTGAAATGCCAGACCGTGCCGTCGGCCGAGCGCGAGTCGAACGGCTCGACGGCCGTCTCGACGCGCTGCATCTCGCGGCGCGAGGCGCGGCTGAGCGGCGCGGTATCGGCCCCGTCACGCGGCGGCCAGGCATCGGCGAGGAAGTCGACCCATTGCGCGAGGTCGGCGACGGTCGACCACAGCCCGCCCATCGGCGCCAAGCAGCCGTCGAGCGGCGTTGGCTCGGGTGTTCCGTCATCGGCGCGCAGGCCGACGATGATATCGGCGCCCGAGGGCGCGTCCTTTGCCTCCCAGACGGTGCGCGTCATACCGAGCGGTTTCAGCAGGCGTTCGGTGATGAGCGCCTGCGGCCGTATACCCGAGGCGCGATGCATGACCCGGCCGATCAGGGCGTAGCCGAAATTGGAGTATTCGAAGGCCGTGCCCGGGGCGCAGGCGAAAAGCGGGCCGGCGCGCACGGCGGCGTCGAGCTCGGCGTCGCTGATATCGAGATGGCGGTCGCCCCAGGGATCGTCGGTCGCCAGTCCGCCTTGCATCGATAGCAGGTGTCGCGTGGTGATCGCCGGCGAGTCAGTGGTCGGCCCCTTGAGGTCGGCGAACTCGGGGGCATAGCGCGCGATCGGCGCGTCGAGGTCGAGCTTGCCCTCGTCGCGCAGCATCAGCGCGGCCGCCGCGGTGAAGCTCTTGGTCATCGAGGCGATGCGAAAAAGCGAGTCGGCGCCGGCATCGAAGCCGCTGAAAGCGGCCAGCGCGCCGTCGATCACGACGCCGGCGGCCATCGCCGGCACGCGGTCGAGGTCGCGGTGCTGCGCGAACGCGGCCTGGGCGATACGCTGGATGTGGGCCTTGCTGTCTTCGTTCACGGTGCCACCTTGGATAGCTTCGCCAGCCTAGCCCGCATGCTAGGATCAGGCCATGTCGTCGAATGACTTAGCCGCCGCCGAGGAGAAGCTGCACCGCGTCTTCGGCTTCGCCGATTTCCGGCCCGGGCAGCGCGAGATTCTGGAGGCCGTCGTCGCCGGCCAGGACGTGCTGGCGGTGATGCCGACCGGCGCGGGCAAGTCGCTGTGCTATCAGCTGCCGGCGCTGGTGCGCGACGGCGTCACCGTCGTGGTCTCGCCACTGATCGCCCTGATGCGCGATCAGGTCGAAGCGTTGCGAGAGCTGGGTATCGGCGCGGCGGCGTTGAACTCGGCCAATGGCGCGGCTGGCAACGCGCGCACCTTCGAGATGCTGCGCGAGCAGCGCCTTTCGCTTCTGTACTGCGCGCCCGAACGGCTGGCGCTGGCCGATACGCGTAGCGCGCTGGCGGCGGCCGGGGTCGGCCTGCTGGCGGTCGACGAGGCGCATTGCGTCGCCAAATGGGGCCACGATTTCCGCGCCGAGTACCTCACCCTGGGTGAAGCGCGCGCCGCCCTGGGCGAGCCACAGACCGTGGCCTTCACCGCCACCGCCGACGCCGCGACCCGGCAAGAGATCGTTGCCAGCCTGTTCAAGCGCGAGCCCAAAGTCTTTGTCCACGGCTTCGACCGCCCCAACCTGCGCCTGGCGATGGCGGCGAAGGAGAATACCGGGCGGCAGATCCTGTCGTTCGTGCGCGGCCATCGTGGCGAGAGCGGCATCATCTACCGCGCCTCGCGCAAGAAGACCGAGGACACGGCGGCGATGCTGAACGAGGCGGGCTTTCGCGCCGTGCCCTATCACGCCGGCATGGAGCCCGCCGAGCGCACGCGCAATCAGGATCTCTTCCAGCGCGAGGATGGCGTGATCGTCACTGCCACCATCGCCTTCGGGATGGGCATCGACAAGCCCGACGTGCGTTTCGTCTGCCATGGCGATCTGCCCAAGGATATCGAGAGCTACTACCAGGAGATCGGCCGCGCCGGCCGCGATGGCCTGCCGGCCGACACGCTGACGCTTTACGGCCTCGACGACATCCGCGTGCGCCGCCTGCAGATCGACGAGAGCGAGGCGGCCGAGGAGCAGAAGCGTGCCCAGCGTCAGCGGCTCAACGCGCTGGTCACGTTGTGCGAAGCGCCGCGCTGCCGGCGCCAGACGCTGCTGGCCTATTTTGGCGAAAGCGTCGAGCCCTGCGGCAATTGCGATCTCTGTCTCGAGGGCGTCGCCGTGATCGACGGCACGATCGAGGCGCAGAAAGCCTTGTCGGCGATGATCCGCACCGGTGAGCGTTTCGGCACCGAGCATCTGGTGTCGCTGCTGATCGGCGAGAGCACCGAGTCGATCCAGCGCTTCAACCACGACAGGCTGCCGACCTTCGGCGTCGGCAAGGAGCGCGACAAGCGCGAATGGCGCGCCGTGCTACGGCAGATCAATGCGCTGGGCCTGGCGACCATGGATATCGCCGAGTATGGAAGATGGAGTGTGGCCGAGCGCGGCTGGGCGGTGCTGCGCGGCAAGGAGCGGGTGGAGATGCGAGACGTGCGTGTCACCCCTCGCCAGACGAAGAAGGAAGCCGCCGTCCGCAAGGCACGCGTGGCGGCGGGTGCGGAGGTCATGGCCGACGGCGACGAGGCGTTGCTGGCCGCGCTCAAGGCGCTACGCATGCGCATCGCGCGCGCCATGGGCATGGCCGCCTACATGGTGTTCCCCGATCGCACGCTGCTCGACTTCGCGCGCCTGAAACCGTCGACGCCCGAGGCGATGCGCGCCTGTCACGGCGTCGGCGAGGCCAAGCTGGCGCGCCATGGCGCGGCCTTCCTGGAGGCGATCCGCAATCACCAGGCCGGCGCCGCATGAGCGCCGCCACACCACGGCGCAAGCCATTTCCGGTGCTGGACACAGACCGGTTGCGGCTTCGCCGCTTCGCCGCGCGCGATGTTGATGCCATGCACGGCGCCTTCGGCAACGCCACGGCGATGTGGTATTGGAATTCGCCGCGCTTCAAGACGCGGGCCGAGACGGCGCGCCTGGTGCGCGTCCTTGCCAAAGCGGATGGCCCGCAATGGTGGCTGGCCTGGGCGATCGCGCGTCGGCGCGACGACCGCTGCGTTGGCATGATCAACTATCATCATCGCGAGGCCGGCAACGGCCGACTGGAACTCGGCTGGATCCTAGCGCCACGCCACCAGGGCAAGGGCTATGCGCGTGAGGCTGCGGCTGCCGTGATCCGTTACTGCTTCAACCAGCTCGACACGCACCGTATCGAGGCGATGATCGTGCCGGAGAACACCGTGTCGATTCGGCTGGCGGAGTCGCTGGGCTTCCGTTTCGAGGGCGGCCCGATCCGCGACCGCTGGCGCGCCGACGGCAAGTATCACAGCGTGCTGATGTACGGCCTGCTGGCGGGTGAGGAAAGATGAGCGAGACCCGGACTGTGGAAGACGGACCGAAGGGATTCGGCGGCTGGCTGATCCTGCCAATCATCGGTCTCGTGATCTCGCCCTTCACCATGGGTTTCTCGTTCTTCTCGGACTTGCTGCCGGTGCTCACGTCGGACCTCTGGGGCAAGATCACCGACAAGAGCCTGCCGGGCCACCAGCCGATGCTGGCGCCACTGATCATCTACGAGGTGGTCGTCAATGTGGCGATGGTCGCCTACACGCTGGTGGTGATGGTCTTCTTCTTCCGGAAGTCGCGCCGCGCGCCCAGGCTCTACATCATCTGGCTGATTCTGCTCGCGGCGGCGCAGATCGTCGATTCGATTCTGGCGTCCAGCGCCGGAGTATCGATCGATCGTCAGGGGGTACGCGACCTGATCCGCTCGGTGGCCGCCGCGGCGATCTGGGTTCCCTATTTCGTCGTCTCGAAGCGGGTCAAGAACACCTTCGTGGAGTAGCCGATACGTGCTGGTGATCTTCGATTGCGACGGCGTGCTGGTCGATACCGAGCCGTTGTCAAACCGATGCTTCTCCGAGGCGCTCAACAACGAAGGCCTCGCCTGGGACGTGGCGGAGACCATGCGCCGCCTGATGGGCCGCTCGATGAAGAACTGCATCGAGATCGTCGAGGCCGAGCTTGGGCGACCGGTCCCGGCGGATTTCGTCGATCGCCTGCAGGAACGGACATTCGCCCGGTTTCGTGAGGAGGGCGTGCACGCCGTATCGGGCGTCGCGGCGGCCCTCGATACGCTGGAGCGCGGCGGCCGACGTACCTGTGTCGCCTCGTCGGGCGATCACGGCAAGATGCGCATCACCCTGGGCGGCGCCGGTCTCTGGGATCGCTTTGACGGCCGCATCTTCAGCTCGACCCAGGTGGCGCGCGGCAAACCGGCGCCTGACCTGTTTCTGTTTGCCGCCGAGCGCATGGGCGTGTCGCCGGCCGACAGCGTCGTGATCGAAGACTCACCCGCCGGCGCGCAGGCGGCGCGTGCCGCCGGCATGCGCGCCTACGGCTATGTCGGCGCGGCGCACACCGATCGCGCCGGGCTGGTCGATGCCGGCGCATCGGTGTTCGAGGACATGCGCATGCTGCCGGCGTTGCTTGGCGTGCCGGCCTGAGACTCAGGCGGCCTTGGTCTCGCGCGTGCGGCGGCCGACGAGATAGGTAGCGCCCTCAGGCCCGTAGTTCTCGCTGTGCTCGCGGCCGGCGTCGAGCTGGAAAGTGTCGCCGACCTTGCAGGTGGTGCTGCCGCCCTCCCAAGTCACGGTCATCTCGCCCGCGAGCACCATGGCATGGGCGTCGAAGGGGTGCGTATGAACCGGCGTCAGGCCGGGCTTGCCGGTGCGCGTCATGATCTCCTGATAGCCGTCGCGGCGCAGTTCGGCTTCGAAGGCGCTGGTATCCATGATGGGCTCCGCAAACAGGGCTGGCGTCGCAATTCTACGCCAGCTACATCCTCGACGCCAACGAGGACCAAGACTTGAGCGCCAACGACAATTCCCATCGCGGCCTGCTGCCGCCAGGCCTCGGCGACATGCTGCCGCCGGAGGCCGAGCTCGAGGCGCATGTCATGGACCGCCTGATGGCGCGCTTCGCCGGCCAGGGTTACCAGCGGGTCAAACCACCGCTCGTTGAGTTCGAGGACTCGCTGTTCGGCGGCGCCGGCGTCGCCATGGCGGCGCACAGCTTCCGCCTGATGGACCCGGTGTCGCAGCGCATGATGGGCGTGCGCGCCGACATGACGCTCCAGGTCGCGCGCATCGCCACAACACGGCTGAAGGACGTGCCGCGGCCGCTGCGCCTGTCCTATGCCGGCAACGTGCTGCGCATGAAGGGCTCGCAGCTGCGCCCGCAGCGCCAGTTCGCCCAGGTCGGCGTCGAGCTGATCGGCTCCGACGCCGCCACGGCCGATGCCGAGGCCGTGCTGCTGGCGGCCGACGCGCTGCTTGGCGTCGGCGTGCCGGCGCTGTCGGTCGACCTCAATCTGCCCACCCTGGTGACAGCGCTTTGCGGTGCGCTCGGATTGCCCGACGGCATGGTGCGCCGCCTGCGCCGCGCGCTGGAGCGCAAGGAGGAATCGGCGATAGCCCGAATCGTCGCCGACGAACGCGCCAAGGGCGTCGCGGCGGCGAGCGACGCGGTGCGCGACATATTCGTCGGCCTGCTGCGCGCCGTCGGTCCGGCCGAGGAGGGCGTGGCGCGGCTCAAGACGCTGAGCCTGCCGGCGCAGGCGCGGGCCGAGGCGGATCGCCTCGCCGAGGTCGTCGCATTGCTGCGCGACGCGGCGCCGGCGCTGCACCTGACCATCGATCCCGTCGAGTACCGTGGTCTGGAGTATCAGGACGGCGTGAGCTTCACGCTCTACGCGCGCGGCGCGTTGGGCGAGGTCGGCCGTGGCGAGCTGGGCCGCGGGGGCCGCTATCGCGCCGGCTTCAGCGAGGACGAGGGCGCGGTCAGCGAGCCTGCCACTGGCTTTACCCTCTACATGGATACGGTGCTTGGCGCCGCGACCGTGGAGCCGCCGGGCAGGCGTCTTTATGTACCGGCTGATATCGCCTGGGCCGAGCTGGCACGTTGGCGCGGCGAGGGGTTCCACACCGTGCACGGGCTGAGTGACGCCGTGGACGTGCGGGCCGAGGCTGGTCGTCTGGGGTGCGCTTACGCATTGATCGACGGGCAGGCCGTCGCCATCTAAGGTTACCCACGCATCGTTGGAGATCGCGATGACCATCCGCCGCCGATCACTTCTCGTTCTCTCGGGCGTTGCCGTCGTCACCCCGGCCGCCGCGCATCATGGCTGGAGCAGCTACGACGCTGGCAAGCTGCTGACGCTCAAGGGTGCGATCCTCGAATCGAAGTATCAGAATCCGCACGGCGAGATTGTCCTTGAAGTCGACCGCAAGAGATGGACCGCGACCCTCGCGCCAGTGTCGCGCATGGAGTCGCGTGGGCTGCCGCGTGAGGATCTAGCCGTCGGCAAGGTGGTGACGGTGGTCGGCTACGCCAGCCGCGTGCAGGACGGCGAGATGCGCGCCGAGCGCATCACCACCGCGGACGGCAAGACCGTCGAGCTGCGCTGAGCGACTGAGGCCATGGGTCACGGCACGGAGGCCACGGGCTGGCTGGCGGCATGGGCCGCGGCCCTCGAGGCCTCGGGGTTTTCCTTCATGCTGCGTGACTCGACGTGGATCTACCCGCTGGCCAATCTCGGCCATATCGTCGGGCTGTCGCTGTTGGTCGGGCCGATCGTCGCGCTCGACCTGCGCTTGCTGGGCATCGGCCGCGCCGTATCCGTCGCGGCTCTGTCGCGCACGCTGACGCCGATCGCGATCACCGGTCTGGTGCTGCAAGTCCTCAGTGGCCTGCTACTGTTCACCGCCGACGCCGCCGCGCTGGTCGGCAACCCGGTGTTCCAGATCAAGTCCGCGCTGCTGGTACTGGGCCTCGCCAACGCCATTGCCTTCCGCCGCATATGGCGCCACGCGTTGGACGGCTGGGACGACAGTCCGCCAGCACTGGGACGGGCACAGGCGGCGCTGTCGATCATCTTCTGGTTCGGCGTGGCGATCAGCGGTCGGCTGATCGCGTATTTCTGATCTGCGGCGTTATCCCACTCCCCATGCCGCCGCGCGCGTGCTAAGCACAGCTACGCCCCTTCAGGCCTCGCGTCTGGAGGGGCGTTTTTCGTGTGCGGGGATCGACATGGCGAACGTGGCGGTCGTCGGCGCCCAGTGGGGCGACGAGGGCAAGGGCAAGATCGTGGACTGGCTCAGCGAGCGCGCCGAGGTGGTGGTGCGCTTCCAGGGCGGCCATAACGCCGGCCATACCCTCGTCATCGGCAACCAGACCTATAAGCTTGCCCTGCTGCCGTCCGGCGTCGTGCGCCCAGGCAAGCTGTCGGTGATCGGCAACGGCGTGGTCGTCGATCCCTGGCACTTTCTGGAGGAAGTGAAGCGGGTCAACGGCCAGGGCGTGTCGGTCACGCCGGCGACCCTGAAGATCGCCAACCACGCCGTGCTCATTCTGCCGCTGCATCGCGACCTCGACGGCTGGCGCGAGGACGTGCCGGGCACGATCCGGATCGGCACCACGCGCCGCGGCATCGGTCCGGCCTACGAGGACAAGGTCGGTCGCCGCGCCATCCGCGTCGGCGACCTGGGCGAGGACGATATCCTCGAGCTCAAGGTCAACACGCTGCTGACCCATCACAACGCGTTGCGCGCGGGCCTGGGTAAGCCGCTTGTCGATCCATCCGCGTTGCTGGCCGAGTTGCGCGTGTTGGCGCCGCAAATCCTGCCCTATGCCGAGGACGTCTGGGAACGGCTCGACACGTTGCGGGGCGAGGGCAAGCGCATCCTGTTCGAAGGCGCGCAGGCGACCATGCTCGACATCGACCACGGCACCTATCCGTTCGTGACCTCGTCGAACACGGTGGCGGCGCAGGCGATGATCGGCAGCGGCATGGGCAACGGCGCGGTCGGCTATGTGCTGGGCATCGCCAAAGCCTACACGACGCGCGTCGGCGACGGACCGTTCCCGACCGAGCTGTCCGACGCCATCGGCGATGGCCTGCGAGAGCGTGGCGTGGAGTTCGGCACGAATACGGGGCGCAAGCGGCGCTGCGGCTGGTTCGACGCCGTCATGGTGCGCCAGGCGGTGAAGCTCAATGGCATCGACGGCATCGCGCTCACCAAGCTCGACGTGCTCGACGGCATGGACGAGCTCAAGGTCTGCGTCGGCTACCAACTCGACGGGAAGCGCATCGAGCGCTTCCCGTTCACCATGGGCGCGCAGGCGCGGATCAAGCCGATCTATGAGACCTTCGAGGGTTGGACCGAGAGCACCAGGGGCGCGCGCTCTTGGGTGCAACTGCCGGCCAACGCGGTCAAGTATGTACGCCGCGTCGAGGAATTGATCCGCTGTCCGGTGGCGCTGTTGTCGACATCGCCGGAGCGCGAGGACACCATCCTGATGACCGATCCGTTCAAGGACTGAATGGACTTTGTGGAGTAGGGGAGAGAAACGATGCCCAACATGCTCAAGCGCCGGCTCGCCGCCGGCAAGGCCTGCGTCAATGGCTGGCTGGCGATTCCCGATGGCTTCGCGGCCGAGACCATGGCCCAGTGCGGCTGGGACAGCGTCACCGTCGACATGCAGCACGGCGTGCAGGACTACATGTCGATGGTTCGGTGCTTCCAGGCGATGGACCGTCACCCGATCACGCCGCTGGTGCGCGTGCCGTGGAACGAGCCGGGCATCTGCGGCAAGGTGCTCGATGGCGGCGCCTGGGGCGTGATCTGCCCGATGGTCAACAACGCCGCCGAAGCCAAGGCGCTGGTGTCCTATTGCCTCTATCCGCCCAAGGGCAAGCGCAGCAACGGCCCGATCCGCGCCGGCGCCTACGGCGAGGCGACGCCCTACCAGGCGACCGCCAACGACGAGGTGCTGGTCATCCCGATGATTGAGACGCAGGAAGCGATCGACAACATCGACGCCATCCTCGACGTCCCGGGCATCAGCGGCATCTATATCGGCCCCAGCGACCTCGGCCTCTCCCTCGGCCTCGCGCCGCGGCTGGACCGCGAGGAGCCGCAGATTCTCGGCATCTACGAGAAGCTGCTGGCCGCGACGGCCAAGCGTGGCCAGTTCGCCGGCCTGCACAACGGCAGCCCGGCCTATGCCGCGCGCATGATCGGCATGGGCTTCCGCCTCGTCACCATTGCCAACGACGCCGGCCTGCTGTCGCAGGCGGCAAAGGCGGCGGTGAAGGCGACCCGCGAGGGCGCTGGCGCGGTGGCTGCGGCCTAAAGATTACGCACGGCAAAAACGACCGTCCCGCGCCGCGCAAGGCCGCGCGGCAGGAGCATGCTGCCGACGGCGCCACTGATATGGGTCACCGGTTCGACGCAAAAGAAGGACCGGTGCTCGGGTGTGTAGATGACGAGGTGGTCAAACGGCGTGATCGCGATGAGATCGACGGCGAGCCGGCGTGAAGGCCAGCTCACCGTCGCAAAGCCGCTCCAACCATCGAAGCAATTGTCGAGTGTGGCCTCATCGACGCGACGCGGTCGGCTGAAGTCCCATCCAGGCGGTATCGCGATTCGTCCAGTGGGGATGATCTCAGCATCCGTAAGCCATACGCCGGAGGCTCGGTACATGAGTTCGCTGTCGGGATCGCGTGCGAAGAACGGGTGCAGGCCCATGCCTGCCGGAACTGTGCGCGTTTCCAGATTGCTGATGGACATGTCGATGGCGAGGCTATCATCGCCAAGTCTGAACGTTTGCTGTGCGCGGTAGCGGAAGGGCCAGCCGTCGCTGCCATCGTGCTGGTAGGTCAGCTCGACCAACGTCTCGTCGTGATGTGTAACCTGCCAGGGATGTGACCAGCCATCGCCGTGCATGGGATGACGCTGCCCCGGCCAGTTCGGCGCCAGCATGACCTCCTCGCCGTCGAACCTGAGGCGGCCTTCTGCGATTCGGTTGGAGTAGGGCACCAGCGGATAGCATGCGGTGTTGTTGCCTTTACGCGAGGCGAGAGCCTCGGCGGTCGCCGGTCGCAGCACGTCGCCTTTGCCGTCGACAGCGAAGCGCGCGATCGAACCGCCGCAATCGGGGGCGAGGTCGAGGGCCAAGCGGCCGGCGCGCAGCGACAGAAGGGTCATGGGTGGGCCCAAACGACGAAGGCCCCGCCGGAGCGGGGCCTTCCATGATAGCCGATGTTAGCGGTCAGGCGTGCGCGGGAGCCCGTGACGGCACGTTGGCCGCGGCGGCCACCGCGCTCTTCATCGCCCGCTGCAGCTTCTCGAAGGCGCGCACCTCGATCTGGCGCACGCGCTCGCGGCTGATGCCGTACTTGTCGCTGAGCTCCTCGAGCGTCTTGGGCTCGTCGACCAAGCGACGCTCCGTCAGGATGTGGCGCTCGCGCTCCGACAGGGTCTTCATCGCCCCGGCCAGCAAGGCGCGCCGCTGCTCGAGCTCCTGCGATTCGGCGAAGCGCACTTCCTGGTTGTCGCTGTCGTCGACCAGCCAGTCCTGCCACTCCGACTCGCCGTCGGCGCGCATTGGCGCGTTGAGCGACTGGTCGGGCACCAGGCGGCGGTTCATGTTCACCACCTCTTCCTCGGCGACGCCGAGCTTGGTGGCGATCTGCTTGACCTGGTCCGGCCTGAGGTCGCCGTCCTCGATCGCCTGCATCTGGCCCTTCAGCCGGCGCAGGTTGAAGAACAGCTTCTTCTGGGCGGCAGTTGTGCCCATCTTCACCAGTGACCAGCTGTGCAGGATATATTCCTGGATCGAGGCGCGGATCCACCACATGGCGTAGGTCGCCAGGCGGAAGCCCTTATCCGGGTCGAAGCGCTTGACCGCCTGCATCATGCCGAGGTTGCCCTCGGAGATAAGCTCGCCCAGCGGCAGTCCGTAGCCGCGGTAGCCCATGGCGATCTTCGCGACGAGGCGCAGGTGCGAGGTGACCAACTGGTGGGCTGCGTCGGAATCCTCATGCTCACGCCAACGCTTCGCCAGCATGAACTCCTGGTCATGCTCCAGCATCGGGAACTTGCGGATTTCCTGGAGGTACCGGGTGAGGTTGCCTTCAGGCGACAGGGTGCCGGCGAGAGCCGGCAATGCAACGGCGGTAGCCATGATCTCCCTCCTTCTGATCGGCGGCCCGCGGCGCGGCACCGACAATCCGATAGAGTCTTAAACGTCCGACTTGAGCCCAACTCGTTGGCACTCCGTCGGCTAGAGTGCCAATTATCCCTTGCTCCTCCCTTCCCGTCAATAATATCCGACTATAGCGGTCGGAGATTGTGACGATACCAAGGCAGTATCCAACGCCTTTGGGGACAATCGAACGCTAACCTACCGTCGTTCAGTTAGCACACGAGTTTTGCTAAACCTCAAGTGCGGAGAATTTGGAGCAAGGCTTCCATATCCTGCGGTAAAGGGCTTTCAAATCTTTGTGCGCTGCCGCTTCGCGGATGCACAAATCCCAGCCGGAAGGCGTGCAGCGCCTGCCGCCCGAAGGCCGGGACATTGTCCCCGCGAGTGATACGGCCCCGACCGTAGACCGGATCGCCGATCAGCGGATTGCCGCGATGGGCGAGGTGGACGCGCACCTGATGGGTGCGGCCGGTCAGCAGCTCGGCCTCGACCAGGCTGGCCTTGGGCCGCGCCGGCTCACCGAACCGCTCCAGCACGCGGTAGCGGGTGGTGGCCGGCTTGCCGCCGCTGGCCACCACGGCCATGCGTTTGCGGTCGGTGCGGTGGCGGCCGATGTTGCCCTCGATCATGCCGACCGGGGGGATCGGCGCGCCATGCACTACGGAGCGGTAGGCACGCTCGATGCTATGCGCCTGGAACTGCTCCGACAGCGCGTGGTGGGCGCGGTCGTTCTTGGCCGCCACCATCACCCCCGACGTATCCTTGTCAAGGCGGTGGACGATGCCTGGTCGACGCACGCCGCCGATGCCGCTCAGGCTGTCGCCACAGTGGGCGAGGAGGGCGTTGACCAAGGTGCGGTCAGGATTGCCGGGGGCGGGGTGGACGACCAGCCCGGCCGGTTTGTCGAGCACGATCAGGTCGGCGTCCTCGTGCAGGATGGTAAGGGCTATCGCCTGCGCTTGCGGCACCGCCGGCGCGCTTTCCGGCATGTCGATCTCGAAGACCTCGCCTGCCTTGACCTTGCGGGAGGCGTCGGCCAAGGTCGCGCGCCTTTCGCCTGACGCGAGCAGCGATACCCGGCCATCCTCGATCAGCGCCTTGGCGCGGCTGCGCGACAGGCCCGGCAGCCAGGCCGCGACGCGGCGATCGAGGCGGTCGCCGTTATCGCCCTCGTCGGCGACATGGCGATGGATACCGGGCGACGGCCCGTCTGAGTCGGTCACGGGGAGAGCATGGCGCAGCAGACGGGCGCACGGAACGTTGGCTGGTTGAAGGCGCTCGTGATTTTCATGGGCGTCGTGATCGCCGTGGGGTTCATCGTCGTGTTCGTCGAGCTCGGCCGGCGCATTGTTAAACCGCCTGCGAACGAACCGCCACCGGCCGGCGCGCCAACGGCGCCCGGCGCGCCGGCCGCGAAGCCGCGCAGCTTCGGCGAGGTGAGCGTGCCGATCCCCCAGGGCGCCAAGGTCGAGAGCGTGACATCGGCCGACGGTCGTGCCGTGGCCCTCGTGCGGCTGCGCGATGGCGGAGCGGCGCTCTATGTCATCGACCCCGCGAGTGGCGCGCTCCTGGGCGTCGTGCGCCTGCCCGAGGACAAGCGCTAGGGAGTAAGCATGGATTTCCGCAGCGACAACGCCGTCGGCGCCCATCCCGCCATCGTCGAGGCGCTGGCCAAGGCCTACCGCGCCGGGCCGATGTCGTCCTACGGCGCCGACGAGATCACCGCCCGCGTGACGCAGCGGTTGCGCCAGGCCTTCGAGCACGACACGCTGATCGCCTTCCCGGTCGCCACGGGCACCGCTGCCAACGCGCTGTCGCTGGCCTGCCTGACGCCGCCTTGGGGCGTGGTGTTCTGCCATCCCGCCGCGCATATCAACGTCGACGAGGCCAACGCACCGGAGTTCTTCAGCAACGGCGCCAAGCTGCAGTGCGTCGACGGCCCCGCCGGCAAGCTCGACCTTCCGACCCTCGAACGCGCGCTGGCGGTCGATGTGAAGGGCGTGGTGCATCATGCCCAGCCGGCGGCGATCTCGATCACCCAGGCGACGGAATGCGGCGCCAGCTACACATCAGATGAGGTGCGCGCGATCTCGGCCCAAGCGAAGAAGCACGGCTTGTCCTTGCACATGGACGGCGCGCGCCTCGGCAACGCGCTGATCCATCTCGGCTGCAAGCCGGCCGACGTGACGTGGAAGGCGGGTGTCGACGTACTGAGCTTCGGCGCAACCAAGAACGGCGCGCTGGCGGCCGAGGCGGTCGTGTTCTTCAAGCCGGAGCTGGCGAAGGAGTTCGAGTTCCGCCGCAAGCGCGCCGGGCACCTGTTCTCCAAGATGCGCATGCTCTCGGCCCAGCTCGACGCTTATCTCGAGGGCGACCTCTGGCTCGCCAATGCGCGCCACGCCAATACGATGGCGAAGCGCTTGGCCGAGGGGCTGGGCCGGCTCAATAGTACGCGCCTGCTCTATCCGGTCGAAGCCAACGAGATCTTCATCGCCTTGCCAGCCTCGGCCAATCGCGCGCTGGAGGCGGCGGGGTTCAAGTACTACCCGTGGCCCAGCGATCGGCCAGGCGAGCAGGCTTATCGTCTGGTGACCGCCTTCGACACCGATCCAGCCTATGTCGATCGGTTCATAGCCGTAGCGACCTCGCCGTGAGCCGGCCGGCCGTCAGCGTTGGGCTCGTGGCGGCGCTACTCCTCGGTCTACCGGAGAGCGCTCTCGCGAAGTGCGAGGATCCGCCGGCCCCGAAGGTGAGCTGGCAGGGATGCGACAAGCGAAACGCCGATCTGCGCGATAAGGATCTTCAGGGTGCCAACTTGCAAGGCGCGCTGCTAGCTGGCGCCAAGATGGGACGGGCGAACCTGCGTGGCGCCAATCTGAACAAAGCGAGCCTGCTCGATGCCGATCTTTCGCCCACCGTCGATTTTCGCGAGGCGACGCTGTCCGAGGCCAATCTCAAAGGGGTCGATCTGACCTACGCCAAGCTGGACAGCGCCGACCTGCGCGGCGCCAATCTGGAAGGCGCACTGCTGGAGGAAGTCAGCCTGTCGCGCGCCGATCTGGAAGGCGCCAGGCTCGTGGACGCCAACCTGGTTGGTGCCAATCTGCAGGGCGCCAATCTGAAGGACGCATTTCTGCGCGGCGCCAAGCTGTCGCGCGCCAATCTAAAGGACGCCAAGCTCGAGGGCGTCAAGCTGACCGGCATCAATCTATCGGGCGCGACATGGATCGACGGGAGGATTTGCGCCCCCCAGTCGATCGGTACCTGCAACAAGTAGCGCCGCGCGTGTGCTTCAGGCGAGGTGCTTCTTGAAGAACGCGACGGTGCGCTCCCAGGCCAGCTTGGCCGATGCCTCGTGGTAGCGCGGCGTCGAGTTGTTGTGGAAGCCATGCTGCGTGCCCGGATACATGTGCATCTCGTGCGGCACGCCGGCTTCTTTCAGCGCCTTCTCGAAGGCCGGCCACATGGCGTTGATGCGCTCGTCGTTCTCGGCCAGCTGCACCAACAGTGGTGATTTGATCTTGGGGACCGCAGCCGTCTCCGCCGCCGCGCCGTAGAACGGCACGCCGGCCTGCATGTCGGCGCCCATTTCCACGGCCAGCCAGTTGGTCGTGCCGCCGCCCCAGCAGAAGCCGGTGACGCCGAGCTTGCTGGTCGACAGCGCGAGCGCCTTCACGTAGCGCGCGCTGTTGAGCATGTCGGTGCGCAGCTTGGTCTGGTCGAGCTTGGCCTGAAGCGCGCGACCGTCGTCATCGTTGCCGGGATAGCCGCCGACCGGGAACAGACCATCCGGCGCCAAGGCCAGGAATCCCTCGGCCGCGAAGCGCCGCGCGACGTCCTCGATATAAGGATTGAGCCCACGGTTCTCGTGGACCACCAACACGGCCGGGAACTTGCCGGTGCCGGCAGGCTGCACGAGGTAGCCGCGCATCTGGCCAGACGTGCCGCCGGGCGAAGGGTAGTTGACGTAGGTCGCCTTGATGCGCTGGTCGGTGAAGGAGATAGTCTGCGCCTGCACGTAGCGCGGCAGCAGCGCTTGCGCCATGGCTAGTCCACCGACTGTGATCGCGGCGGCGCGCAGCAGGAATTCGCGGCGGTCCATGGTGCTGCTGTGGCAATACTCGTCATAGAGATCGAAGATGCGCTGGTCGATCTCGATCTGCGTGACCGGCTGCGCGGTGTCATCGAGCGGTGTCATGGTGTTGCCCTCCCTGAAGCTTGTTGTGTCGATAGTACAGGATAGCCGACGTACTCGGCAGCATGGTTGCCGCCGTGTCCCGGCATGCCTGGTTTCGTAAGGTATCCACGCGGCTGGATGTAGCTGTAGATCGAGCGTCGCGGCTTCTCGTGCCAGCCGATGTTGAAAGCGGCGAGCTTGGGAAAGAACTGCAACTCGCTGTAGGGCAGGTGGTCATGGATCCACCAGGCGATCGCCTGCCACGAACCGCCCTGTGTATAGCGATCGGCCACCCAGGGGATGATGATCGACGCCGAGGCGCCGATATGGCCCTTGGCGTCGCGGCGATCCCAGATGTGGCGTGCGAAATTGTACTCGTTGCGCGAGCAGCCGAGCTTCAGTCGGTTGCACAGCGAATTCATCTCCGGTGAACGGTAGGCCGAGCGGATCGCCAGCCGGCCGAAGGTCGCCTGCAACGGCTCGAGCAAATCCTCGCACAGGCGCGAGCCAGCCTCGATGGCCAGCGCCGGGTCGTCGGGCACGTTGCTGATGCCGTAGATCTGCGCCGTCTCGCTGTAGAGGAAGTCGCGCAGGAAGAAATTCGCCGACAGCCGCACGCGGCTTAGCGTCTCCAGCTTGCGCACCTGGCCGGGCGTCGCCATCACACCATCGCCCGCCGCAAGGCGGCGCGCGCCAGCAGGCGTGTCGAGTCCAGCGTCGGCAGCGGCGCGTTCGCGTCGTCCATGATCAGCGGCAGCTCGGTGCAGCCCAGCACGACAGCGTCGCAACCTTCGCCCTTCATGCGTCCGATGATGCGCTGGAGGGTGTTCACCGCTGCTGGCTTGAAGATGCCGCGCACCAGTTCCTCCATGATGAGGTGATTGACCTTGTCGCGCTCGTCGACCGTCGGGCGCTGATAGTCGAGGCCGTGGGCGGACAGCTTCAGCGGATAGACCTCGCTATCGACCAGCCAGCGCGTGCCCGTGATGGCGATGCGCTTGAAGCCGCGCGCCTTGGCCTCGAGCGCCACGCTCTCGGCGATGTGCAGCCAGGGCAGCGGCGAGCGCGCCTCGATGAACGGCAACGCCTGATGGATGGTATTGTCCGGACAGATCACGAAGTCGGCGCCGATGCGCTTGAGCTTCTCGGCCGATTCCAGCATGAGCGCGCCGACACCTTGCCAATCCCCTTTGTAGATGCGCTGCATGTAGTCCTCGAGCGAGGGCGTATGCATCGTGACCTCGGGGTGGCCGTGGCCGCCCATCAGGGCGGGGCCTTCGGTGCAGATGGTGCGGTAGCAAAGCGCCGCGCCCTCGGCGGAGCAGGCGGCGATTCCGATGTGTCGGGGCATGGCGGGATGGCCTTGTCGAAGATCAGGGGTACGATGCCCCGGCAAAAGGGAGAACGCCATGGCATCCGAAAGGCTTGATACTACCCGCCTGCAGGCGATGGCGCTGGCCTACCAGCAGAGCGCTGCCCTGATGGCGGCGGTCGAGATCGATCTGTTCACGGCCGTGTCGCAAGGCGCCAACACCATCGACGCGGTGGCGGCCAAGCTCGACATCACCCGACGCAATGCCGAGCGCATGCTGACGGCGCTGACGGCGATGGAACTGCTGAGCAAGAGCGGCGAGACCTACGCCAACGCGCCCGATGTCGAGCGCTTTCTGGTCAAGGGAACGCCGCGCTACGCTGGGCCGTGGATCACCTTCACCAAGCCGCGCTGGGCGCGCTGGGGCAAGTTGTCGGAGGCGCTCCGGCAGAAGACCGAGCGCGTGCTGGGCGATTACGAGAATTTCACTGTCGAGGATGCGCGGCGCTACCACACCGCGACCAACTCCATCGGCATGGGCGCGGGACGGCGTTTCGTACGCCAGGTCGATCTGTCGGGCCGCAGGCTGATCCTCGATCTCGGCGGCGGCTCGGGCGCCTACAGCATCGTTGCGGCGCAGACCTGGCCCAACCTACGCGCCATCGTCTTCGATCTGCCGCCGGTGGCCATCGTGGCGCGCGAGTTCATCGCCCAGCACGGCGTGTCGGATCGCGTCACGGCGATGGCCGGCGACTTTACGAAGACAGAGTTCCCGACCGGCGCCGACGTCGTGATCATGGCCAGCAACCTGCCGCAGTACAGCCCGGATCTGATCCAGCTGGTGGTCGGCAAAGCCTTCGCCGCCCTCGAGCCCGGCGGTGAAATGCACCTGATCGGCGAGACCATGCGCGACAGCCGCGACGGGCCGCTCAATCCCACACTCTGGGGACTGAACGAGGCGGTGTTCAACAGCACCGGACAGGCGCATTCGGAGTCAGACGTCAAAGGCTTCTTCGCGCGCGCCGGCTTCACCGGCATCACGGTCAACGAGTTCATTCCCGGCGTGCTCAGCCGGATCACCGGCCGCAAGCCGGGCTGACCGGGTAGGTCGGCGCGAGCCAGGTGCGCCGCGTTTCGCGACGCGGTGCTTCGATCCGACAGACGGTGATGGACAGGGTGAACGCTCCGGGCGCGCGCACATGGCTGATGCCCGGCTATGAATGATGATTCATCGTTTCGTCATCGCTGTCGCCTGTGATCTACTGCTTGCCATTCCGGATGCGGCGCGTCGACGGAGGACGCGCCATCATCCGCCCCGGCCGCAAGAGTCGGGTCGCGACAACGATTACGGCGCCTTGAGCGGCGCCTCGGAGGAAACGACGATGTCCCGTCCGTTGGGGAGGATGGCGGCCGCTATCGTGCTCGCCACTGCTACGCTGGCCGCCGCCACTCTGTCCGCCAGCATGGCGCTGGCCCAAAAGTCTGGCGGCACACTGCGCATAACGCATCGCGACAATCCGCCGAGCGCCTCGATCCACGAGGAGGCGACGATCTCCACCGTCATGCCGTTCATGTCGGTGTTCAACAACCTCGTGATGTTCGATCCCAAGACCAAGCAGAACACGCCTGACGTGATCATTCCCGACCTGGCCGAGTCTTGGGCCTGGGGCAACGACGGCACGACGTTGACCTTCAAGTTGCGCTCCGGCGTGAAGTGGCACGACGGCAAGCCGTTCACGAGCGCCGACGTGAAGTGCACCTGGGACGGCCTGATCGGCAAGAACGAGGCGCGCCTGCGCAAGAATCCCCGCAAGGCCTGGTACTTCAATCTCAAGGAGGTGACCGTCCAGGGCGACCAGGAGGTGACGTTCCATCTCGGCCGGCCGCAGCCCTCGCTGCTTACCATGCTCGCTGGCGCCTTCTCGCCGGTCTATCCGTGCCACGTCAACGCCGCGCAGATGCGCACCAAGCCGATCGGCACCGGCCCCTTCAGGTTCGTCGAGTTCCGGCAGAACGAGGGCATGAAGGTGGTAAAGAATCCCGACTACTGGAAGCCGGGCCTGCCCTATCTCGACGCCATCGAATTCACCATTATCCCCAACCGCTCGACTTCGGTGCTGGCCTTCGTTTCCGGCAAGTTCGACATGACCTTCACGGCCGACCTGTCGTTCCCCGTCATGAAGGAGCTGCAGTCGCAGGCGCCGAAGGCGATCTGCGAGATGTTACCGACCAACACCCAGGCCAACCTGCTGGTCAACCGCGAGAAGCCGCCGTTCGACGACGCCAAGCTACGTCGTGTGCTGTCGCTGTCGCTCGATCGCAAGGCGTTCATCGATATCCTGAGCGAGGGCAACAGCGACATCGGCGCCAGCATGTTGCCGCCACCGGCCGGCATCTGGGGTATGTCGCCGGAATTCCTCGCCACAGTGCCGGGCTATAGCCCCGACATGACCGCGCGCCGCGAGGAAGCGCGCAAGATCATGAAGGAGCTGGGCTACGGTCCGGACAAGCCGCTGAAGCTCAAGGTCTCGACCCGCAACATTCCGAGCTATCGCGACCCGGCGGTGATCCTGATCGACCATCTCAAACAGGTCCATGTCGAGGCCGAGCTCGAGCCGCTGGACACCCCGGTGTGGTACGCCCGCATGCTGCGCAAGGACTACAGCATCGGGCTCAACGTGCAGGGCGTCGGCATCGACGACCCCGACGTGGTGTTCTACGAGACCTTCGCCTGCGGCTCGGAGCGCAATTACACGAACTACTGCAATCCAGAGCTCGAGAAGCTCATGCACCAGCAGTCGCAGATGACAGACTTCGAGAAGCGGCGCGCGCTGGTTTGGGAGATCGACAAGAAGCTCCAGGAGGACGGCGCGCGTCCGGTTATCTCGCACGGTCGCGGCGCCACCTGCTGGCACCCCCAGGTCAAGGGCGTGAACATCGCCGTCAACTCGATATACAACCACTGGCGCTTCGAGCACGTCTGGCTCGACAAGTAGTCATCGTCGCGTTCCCCGAACACAAAGCGCGCAGGCCAATCCCATGGGCTCCTATATCGTCAGGCGTCTGCTGCTGATGGCGTTGACCCTATTCGGGATGTCGATCGTCATCTTCCTGTTGCTGCGCATCGTGCCGGGCAATATCGCCGACATCCTCTTCGAATCGGCGGGCATGGTCGATCCGGCGGAGAAGGCCAAGATCACCAAGGAACTCGGCCTCGACCTGCCGCTGTGGACGCAGTACGCGCAGTGGATCGGCGGGTTGTTCCAGGGCGATCTCGGCTACTCCTACGTCTCGGAAAAGCCGACCATAGAGGAGATCGGCCCGCGCATCCCGATCACGGCCAAGCTCGCCGTGCTGGCGCTGGTGTTCTCTGCCCTGATCGGTGTACCGCTGGGCGTGATCAGCGCGGTGCGCCAGAATACGCCGCTGGACTATGTCCTGCGCATCGTCAGTCTGAGCGGCCTGTCACTGCCGTCGTTCTGGCTCGGCCTGCTGATCTTGATGGCCGCCGTACACTGGTTTGGCGACATCCCGATCTATACATCACCGCCCAAGACGCTGTGGGCCGAGCTGGCGCTCTATCTCGTGCCGGCCGCCGCCGTGGGCTTCCGTGCCTCGGCGATCATCATGCGATTGACCCGATCATCCATGCTCGAGGTGCTGCGACAGGATTACATCCGAACGGCGCGCTCGAAAGGCGCCACCGAGCGGTCGGTGAACTACCGCCACGCGCTGCGCAACGCCGTGCTGCCGGTGGTCACCATCATCGGCATCGAAGCGGCCTTCCTGCTGGGCGGCCTGATCGTCACGGAGACGGTGTTCAACATCCCGGGTGTGGCGCGCTTCCTCGTCGAAGCGATCCGCTGGCGCGACTATCCGATCGTGCAGAATCTCGTGTTGTTCATAGCCCTCGTCGTGGTCGTGGTGAACTTCCTGGTCGACATGGCTTACGTGGTGCTCGATCCACGTATCCGGTACTCGGATTGAGGAGGCGACCATGGCCGCTATCGACCATCAAGCCGAGCTGATCCGCGCCGGCGCCAACATCTCCACCAACTGGGGGAGCATCAAGTTCTTCGCTCGCCGCTACCCCATGGGTGCCGCCGGCGCGGTTATCTTCGCCGTCTTTGTCTTCTGCGCGCTGTTCGCCAACTGGATCGCGCCGATGGATCCCTTCTCGACCAACGCGCGCGCCTCGCTGTCGGAGCCCAATGCGTCCTACTGGCTCGGCGCCGACTTCATGGGCCGCGACATGTTCAGCCGCATCGTGCACGGCGCGCGTATCTCGCTTGCCGTCGGCATCGGCGCGATGATCTTGGGCAGCGGTATCGGCGTCGCCGTCGGCTTGGCCTCTGGCTATATCGGCGGCTGGTTCGACCTAGTGGTCCAGCGCATCTCCGACATCATGCAGTCGCTGCCGCTGCTGGTGCTGGCATTGGTCATGGCCGCTTCGCTCGGGCCGTCGCTGCGCAACACCATCATCGCCATCGCTATCCCGCTGGTGCCCACCGTGGCGCGCATCGTGCGCTCCAATACGCTGTCATTGCGCGAGATGCCGTTCGTCGAGGCGGCGCGCGCCGTGGGCATGAGCGAGTTTCGCATCGCCATCCGCCACGTTCTGCCCAACACCCTGGCGCCGCTGATCGTGCTGGCCACGGCGCAGCTCGGCTCGGCGATCCTTACCGAGGCGTCGCTCTCCTTTCTCGGCCTCGGCGTGCCCGAGCCGCATCCATCCTGGGGCCGCATGCTGTCGGAATCGGCCGCGGAGTATGTGCGCCGCGCGCCGTGGCTGGTGATCTTCCCCGGCCTGGCGATCAGCTTGATCGTCTTCGGCACCAATCTGCTAGGCGACGCCCTGCGCGACATCCTCGACCCACGGCAGCGGAGCTAGCGAAGCATGCCGGATCACCGCGCCGACACCGTCAGCAGGACCAACAGCGACGTTGCGCTCGAGGTCGACGGACTCACCACCTGGTTCTACACCCGCCGCGGCATCGTCAAGGCGGTCGATAACGTCTCCTTCCACGTGCGCAAGGGCGAGACCCTGGCGATCGTGGGCGAATCGGGCTGCGGCAAGAGCATCACGGCGCTCTCCGTGATCCGCCTGATCCCGACGCCACCGGGCCGTATCGTGGCGGGCAGCGTCAAGCTCAACGGCGTCGATCTGATCCAGCTCGACGAAGCGCAGATGCGCGACGTGCGCGGCAACCAGATCTCGATGATCTTCCAGGAGCCGATGACCTCGCTGAACCCGGTCATGACCGTGGGTCGGCAGGTGTCGGAGGCGCTGCGCCTGCACCAGAAGCTCTCGAAGCAGGACGCCATGGCGCGCGCGATCGAGATGCTGCACAAGGTCAAGATCCCCGAGGCCGAGCAGCGCGCCAAGGAGTATCCGCACCAACTCTCCGGCGGCATGCGCCAACGCGTGATGATCGCCATGGCGCTGGCCTGCAATCCCGAGGTGCTGATCGCCGACGAGCCGACCACGGCGCTCGACGTCACCATCCAGGCGCAGATCCTGCAGCTCATCGTCGAATTGCAGCGCGATCTCGGCGCCGCGGTGATCCTGATCACGCACGACCTCGGCGTCGTCGCCGAGACGGCGCGGCGCGTCGTAGTGATGTACGCCGGCCGCAAGGTCGAGGAGGCCGAGGTCGGTGAGCTCTTCGCGCGGCCATTGCATCCCTATACGCGCGGCCTGATGGGCTCGATCCCGCGCCTGGGCCTGATGCGCGGCGAGGAAACCCAGACCGGCGAGCGTCTGCAGGAGATCGTCGGCACCGTGCCGGCGCTCAATGACCTGCCGCCGGGTTGCCACTTCGCCCCACGCTGCACGATGGCCGACGATCGCTGTCGCGCTGAATACCCATCCTATGTCGAGCACGTTCCCGGTCACTGGGCCGCCTGCTGGCACGCCGGCAAGACGAAAGGAGAGGCGCGTGGCTGAGGCGGCACAGAAGCAGCGGATCCCCGCGGTCGAGGTCGTCGACCTCAAGAAGCATTTCCCGGTGAAGAAGGGATTGCTGCGCCGCACGGTGGGCCACGTGCATGCCGTCGACGGCGTGAGCTTCGCGATCTACGAGGGCGAGACCTTGGGCCTAGTGGGCGAGAGCGGCTGCGGCAAGTCGACGGTCGGCCGCTTGCTGCTGCGCCTGATCGAGCCCAGCGCAGGCAGCATTATGGTCGACGGCGCCGATGTCAGCCGCATGAGCAAGGCGGAGATGCGGCCCTATCGCCGGCAGATGCAGATCATCTTCCAGGATCCCTTTTCGTCGCTCAATCCCCGCATGTCGGCCGGCGACATCGTCGGCGAGCCGCTGATGGTGCACAACATCTCGCGTGGCAAGGAGCGGCAGGAACGGGTCGCCGCGCTGTTCGAGCGCGTCGGCCTGCGCCCGGCGCAGATGCGGAACTACCCGCACGAATTCTCCGGCGGCCAGCGCCAGCGCATCTGTATCGCCCGCGCGCTCGCGCTGGGGCCGAAGGTGATCGTCGGCGACGAGCCGGTGTCGGCGCTCGACGTGTCGATCCAGGCCCAGGTGATCAATCTGCTGATGGACCTGCAGCGCGGCTCGAACCTCGCCTACCTGTTCATCTCGCACAATCTCGCCGTCGTCGAGCACATCAGCCATCGCGTGGCGGTGATGTATCTCGGCCGTATTGTCGAGGTCGCCGAGAAGAAGACGATCTTCACCTCACCCCAGCATCCCTACACCGAGGCGCTGCTCTCGGCGGTGCCGGTGCCGGATCCGGCGATCAAGCGCGAAAAGCGGCTGGTCGAAGGCGATGTACCGAGCCCGGTGCGCCGGCCCACGGGCTGCCACTTCCACACCCGCTGCCCCTACGCGATCGACCGTTGCAAGGTCGAGGAGCCAACGCTCAAGCCGGCGGTCAAGTCGCCCGAGACGCTCGTCGCCTGCCATCTGCGCTGATATAGCTGGCGGGCGATGAACCCGCCGCGTATCGCTCCCAGACCGCCCGGACCACGCGAAGCGAAGCTGCTGATGGAAGCGGCCGACGCTTTGCGGCGTGGCGATACGACAGCGGCCGAGCCGAAGCTGCGCGCCTATTGCGCCCAGGCGCCGTCCGATCCGGTCGGTCTCTACAATCTCGCCAAGCTGATCCGCCGCGAGGCCGACGAGGCCACGGCGCTGCTGGAGCGTGCCGTGGCATTGGAGCCGCGCTTCTACGAAGCCTGGCTCAATCTCGGCACCTTGCTGACCGACCGGGTGCGCTTCGGCGAGGCGGAGCGCGCGTTGCGCGCGGCGGTGCGCCTGCAGGCCGGCTCGGCCAACGCCGCCTTCAATCTCGCCATTCTGCTGCACAAGATGGGCCGGATCGATCGGGCCCTGGCCGAGATCGACCGTTGCCTCACGCTCGCGCCCGACATGATCGAAGCGCAACGCGAACGGCTCAATATCCTGCTCTACGCCGAAGGCTCGACACCACGTTCGATCTTCGACGCCCATCGCGCGATAGGGCAACGCATCGAGAGCGGCGTCACGCCGATCCCCCGTTCTCCCCGACCGCGCCAGAGCGGCGAGCGACTGAGAATCGGCTATATCTCGCCCGACCTGCGCAGCCACGCCGTGTCGCATTTCTTCGCGCCGATCATCGCTGCGCATAGCCGCGACGCGGTCGAGGTGTTCTGCTACGCCGAGGTCCCGGTCGAGGATGAGGTGAGCCGCTTCATCCGCGGTCATGCCCAGGGTTGGTTCACGACCTGCGGTATCAGCGACGACGACGTGGCGCGCCGTATCGTTGCCGATCGAATCGACGTGCTAGTCGATCTCGCCGGACACTCCAACGGCAACCGTCTCGGGGTACTGGCCCGCCGGCCGGCGACAGTGCAGGGGACCTGGATCGGCTATCCGGCCACGACCGGCACGGATTGTGTCGATTTCCGTGTCTCGGACGCCGTGACCGACCCGCCGGGGCTGAGCGATGCGCTGCACAGCGAGCGCCTGTTGCGGCTCGACCCGGTGTTCCTTTGCTACGCCGGGCCGTCCGACGCGCCGGAGCCCGACCCGTCGCCCTGCATGGCCGCGGGCCGCATCACCTTCGGCTCGTTCAACAACATCATGAAGCTGTCGCCGTCGGTGGTGGCGACCTGGAGCCGAATCCTTGCCGCCGTTCCCGGCTCGCGGTTGCTGCTCAAGAGCTCCAGTACGATCGACCAGACGGCGACCGACGAGTTGCTGGCGCGCTTCGCGGCGCATGATGTGGAGCCCGGACGTGTCCAATGCATGCCCAAGAGCCGCATGCTCGCGGATCACTATCGTCTGTATGGGCAGATCGACATCGCGCTGGATCCATTCCCGTACAACGGTACGACCACGACCTGCGAAGCGATGTGGATGGGCGCGCCCGTGGTGGCGCTAGAGGGCGTCATCGGCCGGCACGCGGCACGGGTCAGCGCCTCGTTGTTGCGCTCGGTCGGGCTGAACGACCTCGTGGCGGCGACCCTGGACGAGTATGTCGAGATCGCCGCCCGACTGGCCGCCGACCACGGCACGCTAACGCGGCTGCGGTCTGGCATGAGGGCCCGCCTTCGCAGCTCGCCGCTGATGGATGCGCGCGCGACGGCGCTTGCGCTCGAGAACGGCTATCGCGAGGCCATGCGGGCGCGATCGGCCGATCAATAGGGCAGAGCGATGCCTTGCTAGGCCGTCGACATCATCTCGTCGGTCGGCCACGACTTCTGGCAGGGCGGCGCGGGTCGGGCGCGACGATGCGATCGCCCCGCCCGCGCGTCCTGGATCAGTTCGACAGCCGGTAGAACTTCGCGGCGTTATCGCAGGTGATCTGCTTGGTGATCGCCGCCGGCAGATGCGCGAACTGCTCGGCGATATACTTGTCGGATTGCGGCCACACGCCGTCGCCGTGCGGGTAGTCGGAACCCCACATCAGCGTCTCGGCGCCCATGTCCTCGATGATCTTCAGGCCAACGCGGTCGAACTGGAAGGTCGCTTTGCACTGGCGCCGCCAGTAGTCGCTGGGCTTCATCTTCAGGCCCAGATCGGTGAAGCGGTCTTCCCACTCGTAGTCCATGCGGTCGAGCGCGTAGGGCACCCAGCCGCAGCCGCTCTCGCCGAAGGCGACGCGCAGATTGGGATAGCGCTCGAAAACGTTGGCCGACATCATCGCCGCCAGGATGTTCACCAGGTTCATCTGGAAGCCGGACACCACGGTGAAGAACACGCGCCGGCCGACCTGGCCGCCATGCTTCTCGATGGTGTTGGGCGGGATGGTCGGGAAGGTGTGGAAGTGCAGCGGCAGGTCGACGTCGTTGACCGCCGCCCACAGCGGATCCCACATCGGGTGCCACATCGGCTCCATGTCCCAGGAGCACGACAGCTCGAGCCCCCGCAGGCCCAGCTTGGCGGCGCGGTAGATCTCCTTCACCGCCTCCTCGACATCGCCGTAGGGCAGGCAGGCGAGACCGATATGCCGGTCGGGATAGTGGCTGCAGAAGCTCTTCAGCCAGTTGTTGTAGATGCGCATCATCTCGTTGGCCGCCTCGGGATCGTTCAGCCGGCTGGCGGCGCCGAGGATGCCGTAGATCACCTCGGCGTCGACGTTGTCGCGATCGAGGTCCTTGATGCGCAAATGCGGGTCGGAGACGCGGCGGATGTCCTTGGCGCCATCGGCGTACAGGCCGGTCTCGGCCATGATGTCGACGCGGTGGTGCTTGCCGGGTTGGTACTTGGAGCCGGCCGGGCCGACGCCGTTCTTGAAGCCGAAGCTCGAGCCCGACTTGGTCACCCATTTCGCGCCTTCCGGCGTGTCGGTGACGAAGGGCATGCGGTCCTTGAGCTCGCGCGGCGCTTCGCTGACGAAGAGCTCCGGCGGCATCCAGGGCATGTCGAGATGGCAGTCGGCCGAAATCCTATTGTACTTCATCGCCCGTCTCCTGGTTCCCTGGCGCCGATACTAGCAGCGTTTCGACATGTCGTCCCCGCAGGGCAGCTATCGGCGACGGGAGGCCCCGTCCGGGTGTACCATCTACCCAACCAATCACAGGAGGAACGACCGATGACGTACGATCTGGTCATCCGCAACGGCATGATCGTCGATGGCTCCGGCCTGCCGCGCTATCGCGGCGATGTCGGCGTCAAGGACGGCCGCATCGTCACGATCGGGCGCGTTCCCGGGAATGGCGCGAAAGAGACCATCGACGCCGAGGGCCACGTCGTTTCGCCGGGCTTCATCGACGGCCACACCCACATGGATGCCCAGATCTTCTGGGATCCGATCGGTACCAGCTCCTGCTACCAGGGCGTCACCTCGGTGGTCATGGGCAATTGCGGCTTCACCCTGGCGCCCTGCCGCGAGAGCGAGGCCGACCTCGTCTTCCGCAACCTCGAGCGCGCCGAGGACATCAGCCGCGCCGCCATGCTCGCCGGCATCAAGTGGCGCTGGGAGACCTTCCCCGAGTTCCTGGACGTGCTGGAGTCGTTGCCCAAGGGCATCAACTACGCCGGCTATATCGGCCACTGCGCGCTGCGCACCTATGTGATGGGCCAGCGCGCCTTCACCGAGGAAGCCAGCGAAGCCGACATGAAGGCGATGGTGCATCACCTCAAGGAAGCGATGCGCGCCGGCGCCTATGGCTTCTCGACCACGCGCAGCGTCAACCATCAGACCTCCGACGACAAGCCGGTGGCGTCTCGTCTTGCCACCTGGGGCGAGTTCGAGGCGCTGGTGCATGCCATGGGCGAGCTGGGCACCGGCCTGGTCGAGGTCGCGGGCGAGCCGTCTGGCGCCGACAGCGACAAGGCGATCAAGTACTACAACGACCTCGCCAAGCTCTCCGCGTCGAGCGGCCGGCCGATCACCTTCGGCCTGTTCAGCCGGCGCCAGAAACCCGGCGCCTGGCGCGGCACGTTCGACATCATCGAGAAGGCGGCGCAGATGGGCGGCCGCCTGTTCGCGCAGGTGCACAGCCGCGCGCTCAACGTGCTGCTGTCCTTCGAGACGCACACGCCGTTCGACAAGTGGGAGTATTGGCGCGAGATCCGCGCGCTGCCGCTGTCGGAGCAGAAGAAGGCGCTCCAGGATCCCGAGAAGCGCCGCCGCCTGGTCGAGATCGCCTCGCGTCCCTATGACGGCCCACAGGTATTCGGCACCGAGGCGCGCCCGCCGTCGTGGGAGTACGTCTACGCCATGGAGACCATCGAAGGCCCGCACCGGTCGATGGCCGAGCTGGCGCGCCAGCGCAACACGCATCCGGTCGACGTGATGATCGACATGGCGCTCGAGCGCGACATGAAGTTCTTCATGATCCAGCCGATCGCCAACGAGGATCAGTCGGCGGCGCTCGAATTGATGAAGCATCCCCGTTCGGTGGTGACCTTCTCCGACTCCGGCGCGCATGTCTCGCAGATCATGGACTCCTCGCTGCAGACGCATCTGCTGAGCCACTGGGTGCGCGAGAAGCAGGCCTTCACGCTCGAGGAAGCGGTGAAGATGATCACCTGCGATACCGCCACACAGTTCGGCTTCCACGATCGCGGCCTGCTGCGTGAGGGCATGGCCGCCGACATGGTGGTGTTCGATCCCAAGACCGTGGGGCCGCAGATGCCGGAGGTTGTCACCGACCTGCCGGCCGGCGCCAAGCGCCTGCGGCAGAAGGCGCACGGCATCCGTGCGACGGTGGTCAACGGCCAGACGCTGCTGCGCGATAACGAGCCAACGGGAAATCTGCCGGGCAAGTTGGTGCGCTCGAAGCTGCCGGCCTGAGCCGAATCGCAAGGTATTCTTGATGTTTAGCGCCCCGTCGGTGATCGGCGGGGCGTTTTTCTTTGGGGGCGGCAGCAGAAAAATCGCACCTGTGGATAAATCCTGCTTGACTGTAAGCGAGTGCTCATTCTATGCATTGTCCATAGAGAGTGAGTGCTCAGTTTTACGAACCGCAATCGCGGAGCGGCTGAGCGGAAGGCGAGAGTAGCCATGGTCAAGACGTTCTTCGTGGAAGAGGGCCATATGGCCCGCAGCGGCGGCACTTGGTACGAGCCGGGCATCCTGCTGGTCGTCGAGCCGCACGAGCGTGTCGATGTCTTCGCGGCCGAGCGCGGCATGCCGACGGTCTTCGAGGGTCGCTATACCTTCGAGCGCCTCAACGTCGATCTGCCTCCGGCGGGCCTGCTGAGCGCCGGCCACCTCAATGGTGGCTCGCTGCACGAGGTCGAGGGTAGCGCCACCGCGCGCAGCTCCGCCGCCGGCCAGCGCAAGGTCGAGGCCGCTGTCTGGTCGATGCCGAAGCTGCCGCCGATGCGCGCGCTGGTCCACTGAGACCCTCGAATCTTTCGTCGGCCTGTCCGATACTCCGCCCGCACCGGCGCTCCGAAGGGGAAGCGCCGGCCGGGAGGGGACGATGGGCAAGCTCGACGGCAAGGTGGCGATCGTCACCGGCGCTAGCCGCGGCATAGGCCAGGCGATCGCCGAACTCTTCGCCGCCGAGGGCGCGAAGGTCGTGGTCGCCGCCCGCACGCTAAAGGAAGGCGACCACATGTTCGAGGGCTCCCTCGGACGCACGGTCGCCGAGATCAAGGCCAAAGGCGGCGAGGCCAGCGCGGTCGCCGCCGATGTCTCCGTCGATGACGAGTGCATCAAGCTCGCCGACGCGGCGCGCAAGGCCTACGGGCCGATCGACATCCTCGTCAACAACGCCGCGCTGAACTACTACCTGCCGACCGAGACCTATCCGACGAACCGCTGGATCAAGGCATTCGCGGTCAACGTGCATGGCCCGTTCATGCTCAGCAAGGCCGTGCTGCCAGACATGATCGCGCGCAAGGCGGGCGCTATCGTCAACATCAGCTCGGGCTCGGCGATCGGGCCGGGCCGCGGCCCTTACGAAGACAAGACAGTGCGCGGCGGCGTGATGTACGGCGCCACCAAGGCGGCGCTGGAACGCTTCACCCAGGGCCTGGCGCAGGAGATGTCGGCGCATGGCGGCATCGCGATCTCCGCGCTGTCGCCCTCGCGCGTCGTGCCGACGCCCGGCACCGTGCACCACAAGCTGGTGACGGGCATCGACGATCCCAGGGGCGAGCCCCCCAGCATGATGGCGCGCGCCGCCCTCCTGCTGGCGAGTGAGCCGGCATCGAAGGTCAACGGACGCGTCACCTACAGTCAGCAGATTCTCAAGGAATTCGGCTGGATCGAGAAGGCCGCCGGCCGTGGCGTCGATTCGGTGGGCTCGGGGTACTCGCAGATATGATCGTCGCCAAGAGGCAGATCGAGATCGAGTGGGGACACTGCGATCCGGCTGGCATCGTCTTCAACCCGCGCTTCTTCGAGTGGTTCGATCACTGCACCGCAGGCCTCTTCGCCCATGTCGGCCTGCGTAAGCACGAGATGGTCAAGGCCTTTGACTTCGTCGGCTTCCCCCTGGTCGAGTCGCGCGCGAGGTTCCTGCGGCCGGCGAAGTTCGGCGACATCGTGGTGATCGAAAGCTCGATCGCTGAATTCCGCCGCTCCAGCTTCGACGTGAACCACCGGCTGCTCAACGGCGGTGAGTTGGCGGTCGAAGGCTTCGAGACACGCGTGTGGTCGGGCCGCCATCCCGACGATCCGCACCGGCTGAAGTCGCAGCCGATCCCCGAGGCCGTGATCGCGAAGTTCCGCGATGGCTGAGGAGCGCACACAGGTCGCCATCATTGGCGCCGGGCCGGCCGGCCTGTTGCTCGGCCAGATGCTGCACGTGGCCGGCATCGATAGCGTGATCCTCGAGCGCCAAGACCGCGCCTATGTCGAGAACCGCATCCGCGCCGGCGTGCTGGAACAGGGCACGGTCGACATGCTGCACGAAGTCGGCGTCGATGCGCGTCTGAAGCGCGAAGGCCTGGTCCATGACGGCGTCGAGATCGCGTTCCTCGGCAAGCGTCATCGGGTCGACTTCCGCGATCTCGTCGGCAAGACCGTCACCGTCTACGGCCAGACCGAAGTCACGCGCGATCTGATCGAGGCGCGGCTGGCGGCCGGCCGGCCGCTGGTCTTCGAGGCCGCGGACGTGGCTATCCACGGCGCGGATGGCGATTCGCCGTCGCTGACCTGGCGCAAGGACGGCGCGGCCCACACCCTGCGCTGCGACTACGTCGCGGGCTGTGACGGCTATCATGGCGTCAGTCGCCAGACGATCCCGCAGCACCTCTTGCGCACCTACGACCGCACCTATCCCTTTGGCTGGCTGGGCATACTCGCCGATGTGCCGCCCGCCTCACACGAGCTGATCTACGCGGCTCACGAGCGTGGCTTCGCACTGGCCAGCATGCGCTCACCGCGCCGCAGCCGTTACTACATCCAGTCGAGGATCGAAGAGAACCTCGCGGAGTGGCCCGACGACAGGATATGGGAGGAGCTGAAGCTGCGCCTGGGCGTGTCAATGACCACCGGGCCGTCGATCGAAAAAAGCCTGGCGCCATTGCGCAGTTTCGTAGCGGAGCCGATGCGCTGGGGTCGGTTGTTTCTCGCTGGCGACGCCGCGCACATCGTGCCGCCGACCGGTGCCAAGGGGCTCAACCTCGCCGCTTCCGACGTGTACTACCTGTCACGGGCGTTCGCGGCGCGCTACAGGGGCGGCAATGAGGATCTGCTCGACGCCTATTCCTCCATGGCGCTGGCGCGCGTCTGGAAGGCCGAACGATTCTCATGGTGGCTGACCTCGATGCTGCACAAATTCCACGATCCCGGCTCGTTCGAGGCGCGCATGCAACTCGCCGAGCTGGAGTACCTGATGGGCTCGCGCGCCGCGCGTACATCGCTGGCCGAGAACTATGTCGGCCTGCCGTATTGAGCGGCGGACGAAGGAGGAGACGATGGACGGCTACAATCCACGGGACTGGTCGACCCAGCCGCCTTATCTCGCGCCCGAGTACAAGTCGACGCCGCTGCGCTCGCCGACCAAGCCGTTGATCCCGTTGAAGCAGACGCTGTCGGAGCTCACCGGCCCGGTCTATGGCCACGACAGCGTCGGCGAGCTCGATGCCGATCTGACGCGCAATGGCCGCAAGGGCGGTGAGCCGCAGGGTGAGCGCATCATCGTCACCGGCCGTGTGCTCGACGAGAACGGCAAGGCGGTGCCCGACGCGCTGGTCGAGCTGTGGCAGTGCAACGCCGCCGGCCGCTACATCCATGCGGCCGACCAGCACGACGCGCCGCTCGATCCCAACTTTTTTGGTGGCGGGCGTTGCGTCAGCGATGCCGAGGGCCGCTACAAGTTCATGACCATCAAGCCCGGCGCCTATCCCTGGCCCAACCACCACAACGCCTGGCGGCCGGCGCACATCCACTTCTCGCTGTTCGGGCCGAGCTTCCTGACCCGACTGGTGACGCAGATGTATTTCCCCGGCGATCCCCTGCTGGCGCTCGATCCGATCTTCGGCGCGACACCCGCGAGCGCGCGCGATCTGCTGGTGTCGCAATTCTCGATCGATGTCACCCAGCCCGGCTATGCGCTGGGCTATGTCTTCGACATCGTGCTGCGCGGCCGCAACGCCACGCCGATGGAGAGCTGATCCATGGCGCTGAAGCAGACACCATCGCAGACCGTCGGCCCGTACTTCGCTTACGGGCTGACGCCGCAGCAATACGGTTATCCCATGACCAGCATCGCCTCGGGGGCGATGTGCCAGGCCGATACCGAGGGCGAGCGCATCCGCGTCGAGGGCCGTGTCTTCGACGGCGCCGGCGCCACGGTGGTCGACGCCATGATCGAGTTCTGGCAGGCCGACGCGCAAGGCCGCTACGCGCACCCCGCCGACACGCGCGGCTCGAACGCGCGCTTCAAGGGCTTCGGCCGTACCGGCACCGGCACGGACCCCGAGCACCGCTTCATCTTCGATACCATCAAGCCGGGCCGTGTCGACGCGAAGCAGGCGCCGCACATCAACGTCATCTTCTTCATGCGCGGCATGCTGCTGCACGCCTACACGCGCCTCTACTTCGCCGACGAGGCGGCGGCGAACGCTGCCGACCCTGTGCTGCTAAGCGTGCCGGCCGAACGGCGCGACACGCTGATCGCCAGGCGGGAAGGCAACACCTACCGCTTCGACATCCACATGCAGGGCGATCGCGAGACGGTGTTCTTCGACGCCTGACCTACCGGATCGGATCGAGCGCGACCACAGGGATCTGCCGCGAGCCGGCCTTCACCTGGTAGTCGGCGTAGGGCGGCCAGAAGGTGAGCGCGTCGGTCCACATCGCCTGGCGCTCGGCGCCCTCGGCAATGCGTGCCTTGGCCCTCATCTTCTCCGTGCCGACCTGGATCTCGACCTCGGGATTGGCGACGAGGTTGTGGAACCAGCCGGGATGCTCCGGCGCGCCGCCCTTGGAGGCGACGATGTAGTAGCTGCCGCCATGACGGCCGTAGAACAGCGGGAACAGATACTTCTTGCCGGACTTGCGGCCGACCGTGGTCAGCAGCAGCGACGGCACCTCGCGCTCCGGCAGGTTGGGCAGCTTGATCTTGTACATGTGCCCTTCCTTGCCGCCGCTCTTGAGGTAGAGCTCGGTGTGGTCGACCATCCACTTGGGCATGTTGGGGGCGAGCTGAGTCTCGGTCATCTTGGGCCTCGCGGTCGGCGGCTATGCGCCGGCTGGTGTGTCACTGCGCATCGTGTCGAACTTATCACCAGTCTCCGCCGCGGCAACATGAACCCTCGCAAGGCCTCCTTCGCGCTCCGACCACGCGAATGACCCGGCTACCTCGATGGCGTTGGTTGTTGTAGCCTCACGGCACACAACAGCGGAAAGCCCGCGACGGCGTTGCGACAGCTCCTCAAACTTCTGCACACCATGGGAGCGATTGGACTGATGGGAGCGATGGCCTCCCTTCTGGTGCTCCTGTATGTCGCGCCACCGCCGACCCAGTTGGCTGGATACGCTCTAATCAGGAAAGCGATGGGCGAGATCGCAACCTGGATCTTCTTTCCCTCGCTTGGTTTGGTCGTGGTCGCTGGTCTCCTGGCGATCGCCTATACCCGCGCCTACCAGAACGCGGGCTGGGTTTGGGCAAAGGCCGGGACCGGTATTCTGATCTTCGAGGGCGGCTTCATCGGCGTGCTCGGGCCGATGCAGCAGGAAGCGGAGCAGAGCGCCAAGGCGCTCGCTGGCGAGGTCGATCCAGCGACGCTCGGAATATCTCTCGGCAGCGAGTTGGGCACGCTTTGGGTTGTGCTCGTCGTGGCTGCCGTTAACGTCGTGCTCGGCGTCTGGCGCCCCCGGCTCTCCTGGCGTCGCGAGTGAGGACGTCGCGTTTGGCTCCCCATACCGAGGCGGTCCCGGGTCGCTGGACGCGTGGCCTCGGGGTTTGATGGTGCTTCATTTGTTTCGCCGGTCTGCGCAAGACGGCTACTCGGCGGATCGCCCCGAACTTCCCGCCACGCCAAGGCCATTCAGAATCGGTATTGCCTATGGAGACTATGCGATCGGAGGGCGGGACGGATTCCAGCGCGCCTCGCGAGGTGTCCGCACAGTTGTTGGATTTCGTTGATCCCCGGCCCATGGTCCATCCCATATCCCGGAAGATCTCGCGACGCCACGTCCCGCCGCGCCTATCCCAAGCGGTTGCGGTGCTGTGCTGCACCGCGGTGGCTGCCGACGAAAAGCCGCAGATGCGCTGTGGCAGGAATTTGGCGCCCCCTACGGGATTCGAACCCGTGTTTCAGCCTTGAGAGGGCCGCGTCCTGGGCCTCTAGACGAAGGGGGCGGAGGCCAGCGACGGGCTTTTAGGCCATGAATCCTTGCCGCGCAACCCCGGTCCGTCCAACCATGGCATGGGCCGGGGTGGGCCGGGGACGGAGCGGCATGGTCGCGTTCAAGACGGCACCGGATCTCAATCCCTGGACGCCTCGCTTCCGTTGCCTGCCGGGCACGATCGACGCCATATCCATGTGTTCGGCCCGGCCGATTGCCGCCCCTATGGCCCGAAGGCCGGGTATCTGCCGCGCGAGGCGCCGCCCGCGACTGATGCCGGGCTTCAGGACACGCTATGCGTATCCGCGTCAGTGATCACCAGCGGCGGTGCATCCCGGTTGACATTGCCCATGCTCTCTACGGCCTCCCGACCGTGGCATAGTCGCGCCCACAAGATCACGGAGGAAACGCAGATGGCTGAGATCGAGACGGTGACCGTGCCGGCGCAGACCGTGCGGGCGCAGTGCGAGGCTATCCTGCGCGCATGGGGCATGTCGGACGAGCACGTGAAGATGACGGCTGACGTGCTGCTGGAGACCGATCTGCGCGGAATCGAATCGCACGGGATGTCGATGCTGCCGATCTACAACGATATGCGTGGCAAGAAGATCAACATGACGCCGGATATCCACGTCGTGAAGGAGACGCCGGTCTCGGCGCTGATCGACGCCGACAACGGCATCGGTCACATCGCCTCGACCATCGGCATGGGCATGGCGATCGCCGAGGCCAAGGCCATGGGCCTGGCCGTCGTGTGTGTGCGGCGCTCCGCGCATTTCGGCGCGGCGGGCTGCTACAGCGATATGGCGGCGCGTGCCGGCATGATCGGCATTGTCACCACTTCGGCGCGCGGCATCACCATGGTGCCGACGCACGGCACGGTGCCGGTTTTCGGCACCAACCCGATCTCGGTGGCGGCGCCGGCCGGCAAGCATCAGCCGTTCAATCTCGACATGGCGACGACGCCGGTGGCGGTGAACAAGCTCAAGGTCTACTGGTTGAAGGGCAAGGAGATCCCCGAGGGCTGGGCCTACAACGAGCAGGGCGGCTCCGAGCGCAACGCCGAGCGCGCCTTCAAGACCAAGCGCATGGCGCCATTGGGCGGCACACGCGAGAGCGGCGGCCACAAGGGCTACGGCCTGGCGATGGTGGTGAACATCCTGTCGCAGACGCTTGCCGGCACGACTTTTCAGCCGCTGCGCGTGAAGCGCGAAGGCACCGATACGCCGGACAATATCGGCCACTTCTTCCTGGTGATCGATCCCAAGCTGTTCCGCGAAGAGGGTGAGTTCGAGTCCGATCTCGACGAGATGATGGACTTCCTGCGCGGCCAGGTGCCGGCCGACGCCGCGCAGCCAGTGCTGGTGCCGGGCGATCCCGAGTATGCCGAGAAAGAGACGCGGCTACGCAACGGCATCCCGGTTCCGCGTATGCTGGCCGATCAGATCCGCGACGTCTGCCGCAAGAGCAACGCGGCATATCTGCTGGAGGGGTGACGGGTGAGCCATCCGATCGTCGGGACGTGGCGCCTCACGTCGTTCACCGAGAGGGACCTCACGACCGGCGCCGTCGCGTATCCCATGGGCGAGGGCGCGAAGGCGATGGTCATCTACACCGCCGACGGTTACGCCGCGACGATCTTCACGGCGGAAGGGCGTAGCGCGGCCACTGCCGCACCGGCGAGCGAATCGGAGGCCGCGCAGCTCTATCGCAGCATGATCGCGTTCGCCGGCCGCTACGAGCTGGACGGCGACAGGCTCACCTACAGGCCGGAGATCACTTGGAACGAGGCCTGGAACGGTACGACGCAGGTGCGTTTCTTCGTCATCGATGACGATCGGCTGCGCGTTGACTCGGCGCCCATCGCTAGCCCGTCGAGTGGCAACCAGATTGTCTTCAGCCTGGCTTGGGAACGCGCAAAATAGTCTTCAATCCGCGCTGCGCATGTCGCGGCGCTGCGAGCGCGACAGGATGTAGGCGGGTAGCAGCGCCAGCAAGGTCACGCCGCCCACGACCATGAAAGTGTCCTGGAAAGCCAATGTCTGGCTCTGCGCGTTGACGACCGTGCCAAGATAGTCGAGCGCGACATTGTGGCGGAGGCGCTCGGTGAGGCCCACGGTCTTCAGCAGGGTCTCGACCTGGTGCATGAGGCGGTCGGTGGCGTGGTTGGCGTAGTCCTGCGTCGCCGTCAGCGCCTCGGCGTGGAAGCGTCCGCGAGTCTCGAGCACGGCGACGAACAGAACCGTGCCCAGCGCGCCGCCGAGCTGGCGCATGAAGTTGGTGGCGCCGGCGCCCTGGCGCACCTTGTCGGGCGGCAGCACCTTCAGCGACGAGGCGTTGAGGCTCGGATTGATGAAGCCGAGTCCGAGCCGCGAGACCATGGTGACCAGGACCAGCGTCCAGAAGACGGTGTTGACGTCGGCCAGGCTCATGAAGTGGAAGCCGATCGCGAACAGGATCAGGCCACCCATGATCATCAGCGCCGGCGGCAGCACGTCGGCCATGCGTCCGGCGACCGGAAAGATCACCGCCAGCATCAGGCCCGCTGGCATCATCATCAGGCCCGAGACCAGCGGCGTGAAGCCTTGTGTGGTCTGCACGAAGACCGGCACGAGATAGGTCGAGCCCATCATGCAGGCGCCGAAGATGAAGGCGACGATGCCGGCCGAGGCGAACTGGCTATTGGCGAACATGCGCACCTCGAGCAAAGGCTTGTCGGTGTGCAGTTCCCAGAGCACGAAGAGGATCGATGCCACCGTGCCGCCGGCCAGGCGCGCGACGATGGTGTCGGAATCCCAACCCTCGCTCTGGCCATAGGCGAAGCCGGTCATGATGCAGAACAGCGCCACGCCGATCAGCAGGAAGCCGATCCAGTCGAAGCGCGGCACCGTCTTGGGCAGCGGCTGGGTCGGCATGAATAGCGAGCCCAGGATCGCCGCCAACAGGCAGAAGGGCAGGGCGACGTAGAAGACGTAGCGCCACGAGAAGAACTCGATCATCAGCCCGCCCAAGGTCGGGCCGATCGCCGGCGCGAAGACAACGCCGAGACCGAAAGTGCCCATCGCCATGCCGCGGCGCTCGGGTGGGAAGACGCTGAAGATGATCGCCATGACCAGCGGCTGGCCGATGCCTGATGAGAAGCCCTGCAGCACGCGGGCGAAGATCAGCACGTCCTCGTTGGGTGCGCTGCCACCCAGCACCGCGCCGCAGGAGAAGATGGCCAGAGAGCCGATGAAGGTCCGGCGCTCGCCCAGCACGCCGACCACCCAGGCGCTGAGCAGCATGCCGAAGGTCATGGTCGCGGCGAAGGCCGACGACATCCATTGCGCCATGTCCTGGCCGATGCCGAAGGCGCCCATGACGTCGGGTACGGCGACGTTCACCGTTGTCATGCTCAGCACCATGGCGACGACGCCGACCATGCCTGTGATGGTGACCAGCCACCGATAGGACGGGCCGTAGCGTTCGGCCAGCACCTCGGTGCTATCGTACATCGATCGCGATCTCGACCATCATGCCGGGCGACAGCACCTTCGGCTTCTCGACGAAATCGATCTTCACCGGCACGCGCTGGGTGATCTTGGTGAAGTTGCCGCTGGGGTTGGGCGTCGGCAGCAGGGCGAAGCGCGCCGTGGTCGAGCTGCCGATGCGCGCGACACGGCCGACGAAGCGCTCGTTGGGATAGGCGTCGACGGTGATCTCGACCGGCTGGCCCACGCGCAAGTAACGGATGCGCGTTTCCTTGATGTTGGCCTCGATCCACACGTCGTTGGGATCGTGCAGCATCAGGATGCGCTGGCCCGGCCCGACATACTCGCCGGCCAGCATGAAGGTACGATCGACGATGGCGGCGATCGGGCTGCGGATGGTGCGATCCTCGACATCGACCAGTTGCTGGCGCAGTTGAGATTGGAGGTTGGCCTCGGCGTGCTCCAGCCCAGCGACCTGGCCGTCGATGACCGCCAGGCGGTCGCGCTCGGCCAAGGCCTCGGCCAGCGCGCCCTCGGCCTGCGTGCGTTCGGCGTCCAGCCGCAGGCGCATGTTCTGCAGCCGCGTTACGGCGGCCTGCGCCGTCTCCAGTTGCTTGTCAGTGATGACGCGGCGTTCGTAGAGCTGCTTGCTGCGCTCCAGCTCCTGGTTGGCCAGCAGGATGTCGGAGTCGAGCATGTCGCGCGCGGCCTGCGTGACCTTGACGCCCGAAGCGCGCGTGCGGGCCTTGGCCTCGGCCTGGTTCTCGATCATTTTTCGTTCGGCGAGCAGGCGCGTGCGGTCGGCCTGGATCGACTGGATCTGCGCACGCAGCGCGTCGGCGCGCAATTTCGCGGTGCGGTCGTCGATGCGGGCTACGACCTGGTTGGCCTCGATCCGCATGCCCTCGCGCACTGGCACTTCAACCAGCCAGCCCTCGGCGCGGCTCGACATGGTGACGATGTCGGCGGAGATGCGCGCGTCGGTCTCGTAGACGTGCGTCGAGCGCAGATAGACCTCGTATCCGCCGAAAATCAGGGCGGCGAAGAGGATCGCGCCGATGACCAGCAGCCGCAGTCGCTGGCGGCTTATCCTGCCGCGCGCTCCCTGCGTGTCCGGCCTATATTTCAGTGACCCGTCTATGCGCGTTTCGTCCCGCTGCTTGTGTAGTGATCATCCGCTCACCGGCGCCCCGGTTCAATAAGCTTCCCGCACAGGGCTGCCACGCGGTCAGGGAAGCTCCAGGCTGACGACCACGGCGGCGCTGGCTATCACGGCCACATCGCCCACTTCCTCATCCGGTACATCAAGACCGCCCTTTACGACCTTCACGGTCACGATGCCGTACGGCAGGGAGGCCTTGACCGCCGCGGCATCGACCTTGTCGGGCTGCTGCACGCCGATCGTGACCTCGACGAACATCGAGGTCTTGGGGTTGACCTTCAGGGTGCGCAGCACCGTCAGCGAGCTGTGATGGATGGCGTCCTGCACCGCGCGCAGGGCCGCCTTGGTGTAGTCGCCGCCGTGCAGGTCGTTGCCGGTGCCCATCTCGAGGATGACGCGCTTGATCGCCATGGCCGTTCTCCTCAAGGCAGGTCGAGCCGCACGACGGCGGCGGCGTTGGCCATGACCGTGACATCGGTGCCGGCGGCGTTGGGAATCTCCAGCCCGCCCTCGACGACGGTGACCGTTCCTGATCCGTGCGGCAGCACCGCCAGTACCTCGGCCTTGTCGACCTTGTCCGGTTTCGGAACCCCGATGGTGACATCGACCCGCATCGAATCGACCGGCTTGCCCAGCGCGTCGGCCACGGTCAGCGAGTTGTGCCACAGCGCGTCCTTCAGGGCGCGCACGGCAGCCTTGGTGTAGTCGCCACCGCGAATATCGGTGCCCATGCCGATCTCCAGCACCACGCGCCTATAGGCCATTGTTTGTCCCCGATTGAGCCTAGTCGGCCGAGACTGTAGGCGGGATGCGCCGGGCATGCCACGACGCGAAACCGGCGGGCAGCCATGCCTGCGAGGCGGCTGGGGCCCATGCTAGAAAACGCGCCATGGACGCCGACGCAGCCCTCGATCTTTCCGCCATTCCCAGGATGGCCGACGGCCGAACAGCCGCCGAGCACATCGCCGAGATCGAGGCCAGTTCGCACGCCGAGCGCGTGCCGATGGGCAATGGCGGGCGCATGATGTGGCACGTCTGGGGCGCCGAATCCGGCAAGCCGGTCCTGGTACTGCTGCACGGCGGCGGTGGCTCGTGGCTGCACTGGGTGCGTAACGTGCTGCCGCTGTCGCGACGCTATGCCCTCTACGTCGCCGACCTGCCGGGCCTGGGCGAAAGCGACTCGCCGGACAATCTCGGGGACGTCTGGTCGGTGACCCACTGCGCCAAGCACGCCATGGACGCGCTGCTGCCGAAGGATCAGCGCTTCGACATCGCCGGCTTCTCCTTCGGCGGCAATATCGGCTCGCATATCTGCACGCTCTATGGCGATCGCGTGCGCAGCATGACCCTGGTCGGCCCGGGCGGCTTTCGCATGAAGCGCCTGGCACGCGGCGCGTTGACCCGGCTGACCCGCGATATGTCGGGCGAGACGCTGGTCGCCGAGGCGCGGCGCAATCTCGAAATCCTGATGGTGCACGATCCCAAGGCGCTCGATCCGATCGCGCTGCACATGCAGGTCGTGAACTCGTTGCGCGCCCGCACCAAGAGCCGCGGCATCTCCTCTAAGGGCCTGCTGAGCGACGTCGTGCCGACCCTGCGCACGCGGGTGAACGCGATCTGGGGCGAGTTCGACTCGACGGCCTATCCCTACTTCGAGGAGCGCGAGGTCTTCCTGCGCACGCATCACCCGCAGATCGACCTGCGCTATATCCCCGGCGGCGGCCACTGGATCGCGTTCGAAGGTGCCGACGCTTTCAACGCGATGCTGCCGGACATGCTGGGCAAGCTGCCCGACTAAGGGACCGTTCCCGTCGGCAATGACAGGCAGTGGTTTGCGATCGCGCCGGGTGTGGTGATCCAGAGCGCGTCGCGACAGGAAGCGATGTGCGCCAGCGCGCGACGCAGGTGCTTGAGCCGATAGGGCTGGCCCATCAGATAGCCGTGCAGGGCGATGCCCATGACCAGCGGTTGGCCAGTGGATTGCCGGCGCATCTCGTCGAAATTGTCGACGATCATATCGGCGAAGGTCGTGGCGTCGACCTTGCGTCCGACGATCATCGGGATGTCGTTGAGTTCCTGCGGATAAGGCACGGCGAGGATCGTGCCGCCGGCGCGCACGCGGAAGCGGATCGGTTGGTCGTCCATGCACCAATCCAGCAGGTAGCGGTAGCCGGCCTCCGCCAGCAGGTCGGGCGTGACGCGGCTCTGCGAGATCCATGGTCCGAGCCAGCCCGCCGGTGGCGCACCCTCCTGCTTGGCGATGCGCGCGGTCGCCTCGGCGATCAGGCGTCGCTCGTCCACCTCGTCGAGCACGCCCTGACGCTCGCTGTTGGTGCGGCCGTGGCCGACGATCTCGTCGCCACGCGCGCGATGCGCGGCGATGAGCTGCGGCGCGTAGTCGTACATCGCGCTGTTGACCAGCGCGGCCGAGGGCAGGGCGAGTTCGTCGAACAGCTCCAGCAGCCGCCAGGCACCGACGCGATTGCCATAATCCCGCCAGGCGAAGTTCAGCACGTCGGGTTGCGGTCCGCCCGGCGCCAGCTCGGCCCCCAGGCCCTCGCCGAAGGCGAAATGCTCGAGGTTCAGCGCGAGATAGATCGCCAGTCGCTTGCCGCCGGGCCAGTGGTAGTCCGGCCGGGCGTTGATCGGCAGATAATCGTAGCGGCTATGGGTGGGTAGGCTCATCGCCCGTTCTTCTAGCACGCACCGTGCCTTGGCACGTCGGTTGCAATCCGGTGGCCAACCATCGCCGGAGAGCCACGTGAAGACCACGCGCCGTACGCTGATCGCCGCCGCCGCCGCGACGCTCGCTATGCCATCGGTGGTGCGCGCCAACGCCTGGCCGAGCAAGCCGATCAGATTGATCGCGACCTTCCCGCCGGGCGGTTTGGCCGACACGATCTGCCGGGTGATGGCGCCGAAATACAGCGAGCTGTTGGGCCAGCAGATCCTCGTCGACAACCGGCCCGGTGCCGGTGGCACTTTGGGCGCCGATCTGGTCGCGAAAGCGCCGCCTGATGGCTACACGCTGGTCATGTCCCACGCCTCGCCGCACGGCGTGGCGCCGGGCATCTATCCCAAGCTGCCGTACGACCCGATCGCCGACTTCTCGCACCTCACCCTGATCGGCGACGCGCCCAACATCTTCATGGTGCCGCCGGAGTCGCCCTACAAGACCTTGGCCGACTTCGTCGCCGCGGTGAAAGCCAAGCCCGGCGAGATCGCCTTCGGCAGCTCCGGCGTCGGCTCGACGACGCATCTGATGGGCGAGAACTTCGGCCAGCTGATCGGCGCCAAGCTCAAGCACGTGCCCTATCGGGGCTCGGCGCCGTCGCTGGCGGACATGTGGGCGGGGGTCATCCCCTCGATGTTCGACCCGATCACCACCAATGTCGGTCACATGCGGTCAGGCAAGATCAAGGTGCTGGCGATCAGCACCGCCAAGCGCATCGCGCCGTTCCCCGATGTGCCGACCTTCGCCGAACAGGGCTTTCCCAAGATGACGACCTCGACCTGGGTCGGCCTGTCGGGTCCCAAGGCCATGCCCGCCGATATCCAGTCGAAGCTCTACGAGGCGACGCTGAAGGTCGTGGCCATGCCTGATGTCCGCGCGCGCTTCGACGAGCTGGCGCTGTTCGTGCCCGAGAAGCCGATGAGCCCGAAGGAGTTCTCTGGCTTTATCGCGGAGTTCGTCGACATCTGGACCAAGGTCAGCAGGGCCGCCAACGTCCAGGTCGAGTAGCGCCCTTCAGCCGGCGAGCCAGCCGCCATCGACCGGCAGTTCGATGCCGGTGACGAAGGCCGCCTCGTCGCTGGCTAGGTAAAGCGCGGCCGCCGCGATGTCGCGCACGTCGCCGAACCGCCCCATCGGGTGGCGCGCCAGCGACCGGGCGCGCGCGGCGTCGGGATCGGGCTGGCGGCCGAACGAGCGGCGCAGCAGCGGCGTGTCGGTCGCGCCGGGCAGGACCGCGTTGCAGCGGATACCCTTGTCGACGTAGTCGAGCGCCACCGACTTGGTCAGCGCCACCACGGCGCCTTTCGACGTGACATAGGCGGCGTTGCCGCGGCCGCCGGCGCGCGCGAGCTGCGAGGCGATGGTGACGATCGAGCCGCGACCTGCCGCCGTCATCGGCCGAAGGCACTCGCGGATCCAGATGAAGGTGCCCGTGACGTTGACCGCTTGCACGGTGTTCCAGTCAGTCACCGATGTGTCGAGCGCCGGCTTGCCCAGCGAGATGCCGGCGGCGGTGACCAGGATATCGACCGCGCCGCATTGCTCGACGCAGGCTCGCGCATGCGCCTCGTCTGTCACCTCGGCGATGAACGGCCGGGCGCGCTCACCCAGTTCGGCTGCGATCGCGGTGACGCCCGCGGCGTCGCGATCGACCAGCGTGACATGGGCGCCCTCGGCCACGAAAAGACGCGCCGTCGCCGCGCCAATGCCCGAGGCTGCCCCGGTGATGATCGCCGTCCTATCCTTCAATCGCATGCGTTCCTCCATTGGGGGCCTAGGCTAGCACCCTGTTCGTGCGGGCGGGGATCGGCTATCAGCGCGGCATGTCCTATGTGCTCAGCCCCGCCGTCACCGGCATCGAGGCGGCGCCGATCGCCGCCGTGCGCGCCCTGATCGCCGGCCGTGCGTTTCCCGCCGACAAGCCGCTGATCGACCTGACCCAGGCCGCGCCCGGCTATCCGCCGCCGGCCGAGCTGACCCATCATCTTGCCCGACGCCTCGCCGATCCGGCGATCCATCGCTACGGCGATATCCTCGGTATGCCGGCGTTGCGCGAGGCCTATGCCGCGCATCTCGGCGCCTTCCATCGCACGACGATCAAGCCCGCGCAGGTGGCGATCACCGCCGGCTGCAACCAAGCCTTCTGCGCGGCGATGATGGTGCTGGCCGCGGCCGGCGACTCGGTGCTGTTGCCGCGGCCGCACTACTTCAACCACGCCATGTGGCTGCGCATGCTGGGCGTGCGCCCGGTGCCGCTGGACTTTCGCGACGGCAGTGGCGCGGTGCCCGATCCCGCCGACGCCGAGGCGCTGATCGACGCCACGACGCGCGCGATCGTTCTGGTCAGCCCCAACAATCCCAGCGGCGCTACCTATCCGCCTGATGTGATCGAGGCGTTCTACGCGCTCGCCAAGCGCCGCGGCATCGCATTGGTGCTCGACGAGACCTACAAGGATTTCCTGCCCGAGGGCACGCGACCGCATCGCATCTTCGATGATCCGGACTGGCCACAGACGCTGATCCACCTCTACAGCTTCTCCAAGGTCTATGCGCTGCCCGGTCACCGCGTTGGTGCGTTGACCGCCGGGCCGGCGGCGCTCGCCGAGATCGAGAAGGTCATGGATTGCGTCGCGATCTGCGCACCGCGTCCCGGCCAGGAAGCGGCGCTGTACGGGCTGCAGCACCTCGCGGGCTGGGCGCGCGAGCGGATCGCCGCGGTGGTTGCACGTGGTCGCGCCTTCGGTGATCTCGTCGCGCGCTCGAACCGTTGGCGGCTGGTGAGCCTCGGCGCCTACTTCGCCTATCTGGAGCATCCCTTCGCTGGCGTGCCGGCCATGGATGTCGTGCGCCGGTTGGCCGACGCGCAGCATCTTCTGCTGTTGCCCGGCACGACGTTCGGCGACGGGCAGGAGCGTTTCGTGCGCCTCGCTTACGCCAACGTCGTCGACGCGGTGATTCCCGACGTCGTGGCGCGGCTCGACGACTCGGCGCGATAGAGAAGAGGAGGGTGCGATGCCGTACATCACCTGCGACGACGGCGTGAAGCTGTACTACGAGGAGGCCGGCAGCGGCACACCGCTGATCTTCGTGCACGAGTACGCAGGCGACTGGCGCTCCTGGGAACCGCAGATGCGTTTCTTCGCGCGCAAGCACCGCTGCATCACCTACTCGTTCCGCGGCTACGCGCCGTCGGATATCCCCGACGATCCCGCCAAGTACGGCCAGGACCGCGTCGTCGAAGACATACGCTGCGTGCTCGACGGGTTGAAGATCGACAAGGCGCATGTCTGCGGCCTGTCGATGGGCGGCTTCGCGGCGGCGCATTTCGCGCGCGTTCATCCCGGGCGCACGCTTTCGGCGGCGATCTGTGGCTGCGGCTTCGGCTCGGAAAAGCACCTGCACGCGGCCTTCGCCGCCGAGTCGCGGGCCAACGCTGAGAAGATTCGCAGGATCGGCCAGGCCGCCTTCGCCGCTGAATACAGCGAGGGCCCGAGCCGGCGGCGCTACCGCCAAAGGGATCCGCGCGGCCACGCCGAGTTCGTGGACCAGTTCGCCAGTCACGATCCGATCGGCGCGGCGCACACGATGTCGGAATTCCAGGGCAGGCGGCCCTCGCTGTGGGATTTCGAGGCGGAGTGGAAATCCTGCATGGTGCCGTCGCTGATCGTTGCCGGCGACGAGGATGACCTGGTGCTGCAGCCAAGCCTCTATCTCAAGAAAATGATGGGCAACGCCGGCCTGCTGGTGATGCCCAAGGTCGGCCATGCCGTGAACCTCGAGGACCCCGACGCCTTCAACCGCGCCCTGTGGGATTTCATCACCCTGGTCGAAGCCGGCCGCTGGACTCCGCGCGAAGCGTAGGCGGGCTTATCCGAGCATTAGAAACACCAGATCGACGTCACGTGGGATCGCCGGTATATGAGTGCATATACACTTGTTTATGGAGATCGTTCGATGTCCGCGTGGAGAGAAGAAGTCGAGGCCAGCAAACGCCGCCTGGCGCCGCCGGGACCGTTGCCATTGGCCGAGATCGCCGACTGGCCGGGCGAGCGCATCTTTGCCGCCATCGGCGCCGGTGAGCTGCCGTCGCCGGACTTCGCCTATGTCGCGGGCATCCATCCGATCGAGGTCGGTGGTGGACGCGCGGTCTTTCAGGGCGATCCGGCCGACGCCTTCCGCAACATCCTGGGCGCCGCGCATGGCGGCTGGATCGCCACGTTGCTCGACACGGCGCTGGCCGTCGCCGTGCACGCGACGCTGCCGCCGCGCACGATCGCGACCACGGTTGAGATGAAGGTGAACTACGTTGCCGCCGTGACCGACAAGACCGGGCCGGTGCGCGCCATCGCTACCGTGCTGTCGTCGGGCCGCACGCTCGCGACGTCCGAGGCCAAGCTGGTCGACGAGGCCGGCCGCCTCTACGCCCACGCCACCGAGACCGTCGCCATCGTGCCGGTGCGCCCGCCGCACTAGGTCCCGACTAAGCGGCGCCGAGCTTCTGCTCCATCGGCGCCGGCTGCATCAGCGGCGTGACGGCCCAGGCGCTGCCTCTGCGCTCGAACGCCAGGGGCAGGCCGTTGGCCGTCAGCTCGTGCGGCAGCTCGACGTCGAGCGCCCCGGCCAGCACGCGCAGCACGCCGCCATGGCTCACCAGCAGCGGCATAGGGCCGTCGCCGAGCAGCTCGGCGACGCCGGTCAGCGTGCGCTCGATGAAGCCATGCATGGTCTCGCCGTTGGGTGGGCTAACGCGCCAGTCGAGGCCCTCGCTGGGCGTGCCGATGAAGTCGCCGAAATAGCGCTCGCGCAGGCAGCGGCGCAGCCATACCGGCCGTCCGGTGAGGTCGGCGACGCGGCCGGCGGTCAGCCAGGCGCGCGCCATGTCGCTGGCGTAGATCAGGTCGAAGGCGTGCTCGCGCAGCACTTGGGCGGCGATGTCGGCGTCGACGAAGCCCTCGGTCGCCAGCGGAATGTCGGGGTGCTGGTAGACGCGGCCGATATTGCCTGGGGTGCGGCCGTGCCGGACAAAGAGGAAGCGGTCGCGGGCGACGTTGATGCCGTGATCGCGCGCGGCGGCGCGCAACGCCAGCTGGCCGGCGTCATTCTCGTGGGCGGCGGTCGTGCTCATGTCGAAGCGGTTCCTGCGGATACGGGCGGACGAAGTGCGCCCACCCTAGCACGCTCAGCCGTGCAGGCGCTTGGCGACTTCCTCGAGCATCACTTCTGTCGCACCGCCGCCGATCGACTGCACCCGCGCGTCGCGCACCATGCGTTCGATGGCGGTCTCGCGGATGTAGCCCATGCCGCCGTGGAATTGCTGGCAGGCGTACATCACCTCGTTGACCAACTCGCCGCACAGCGCCTTGACCATCGAGACTTCCTTGACGCACTCCCGGCCCTGCGCGTCGAGCCAACCAGTGTGATGGACAAATTGCTGCGCCGCGGCCACGCGTGCCGCCAGCATCGACAGCCGCTGGCGGATCGCCTGCTTTTCCCACAGGGGCGCGCCAAAGGCCTGGCGCGTCTGCACATGTTGCAGGGTGATCGCCAGCGCCGCCTCGGCCTCGCCCATGGCCTGCGCGCCCAGCACCAAGCGCTCGTTCTGGAAGTTCTTCATCACGGCGTAGAAGCCGCGATTCTCCTCGCCCAGCAGGTTCTCCGCCGGCACGCGAGCGTCCTGGAATACCAGCTCGGCGGTGTCCGACGACAGCCAGCCGGTTTTCTTCAGCGCTCGGCCGACCGAGAAGCCCGGCGTATCCCTAGGCACGATGAACATCGAGATGCCCGCCGAGCCGCGTGCGTTCGTGTCGGTCTTGGCGGCGACGAAGTAGACATCGGCGTGCACGCCATTGGTGATGAACATCTTGGTGCCGTTCAGCACGTAATGCCCACCATCACGCCGCGCCGTGGTGCGGATGCCCTTCACGTCGGAGCCGGCGCCAGGCTCGGTCACCGCCACCGCCGTGATGGTCCGGCCGGCGACGATATTGGGCATCAGCCGCGCGATCTGCGCCGGCGTGCCGGCGTTCATCAGATGCGGCGAGGCCATGTCGGTGTGCACCAGCACGGTGATCGCGAAGCCGCCGAAGGTCGACTTGCCGAGCTCTTCCGCCAGCACCACGCTGCCCAGCGAATCCATCGCCGCGCCGCCGTACCGCTCGGGATAGCGGATACCGAGGAAGCCCAGTTCGCCCATGCGCCGCAGCACGTCGCGCGGCACGAAGCCGTCCTCTTCCCACTTCTCCGCGCGCGGCCTCACCTCCTCATCGATGAAACGACGCAACTGGTCGCGCAGCATCTCGTGCTCTTCGCGGAAGATCGGCGAGGCGGGGGCGTTGGTGGGCATTGCCGTCAGTCTTCGTCGGAGACGAACATGGCGCCGATATCCCGTCCACGACGAACGATTCTCAAGATCAGCACGTCATTGTCCCTCACAGTAAAGACGATCGTCACTCGGCGACGAAAGCCGATCGTGCGCAGCCCGGTGTGGAGGTTCGGCCGCAACGTGCCACGCTCCGGGAACAGCGCGAAGCTCAGGCAGTATGCCTTCAATCGATCAACATACGCTTGGGCAATAGCGGTGTCCGAGGCGTCCGCGATCCATTCAAAGATGTCGTCGAGGTCGGAGATCGCCTCGTCCGACAAAGCAATCGGTTTGGTCACCGACGCTTGCTCGCGGCGCGCTTTCGAGCCGCATAGCGAGCGGCGGCTTCTCCGAACGCCTTCTCGATGGGCACGCCTGGTTTCGAAATCGCCGCTTCGTAGGTCGGAATGACTTCCTCCCGCAGCCAGCGATCGAGAGCTTCGTCTCGTTGTTGGAGCGTTCGCAGGCCGTCGCGGATGACTTCGCTTTCGCTGGCGTACTCGCCGGACTCGACCTTGCGGCGGACCATGTCGGCCATGTCGTTTGGCAGGGTGATGCTGAGGGATCGGGTGGTGCGCATGGCGGCAATCTAGCATCGAGCACGATTTAATCGTATCGGAATCTGCGTCGGTCGCCCCGCTTGACCCGGGTGCCTCGGAACCGCCAGCTTCGGCGCCTCAACATCGGGGGAGGGCTGCGTGGCCGGGCTTTGGTTCGAGGAATTCAAGGAAGGGATGGTCTTCGACCATGCCTGGACGCGCACGGTCACCGAAATGGACAACGTGCTGTTCAGCTCGCTGACCATGAACGTGCAGCCGCTGCACCTCGACGAGGAATTCGCGTCCAAGACCGAGTTCGGCCAGCGCATCGTCAACAGCCTGTTCACGCTCGGCCTGATGATTGGCATCACGGTCAACGACACGACGATCGGCACCACGATCGGCAATCTCGGCATGACCGATACGCGCTTTCCTAAGCCGGTGTTCCATGGCGATACGTTGCGCGTGCAGACCAAGATCGTCGGCCTGCGCGAGAGCAAGTCCAGGCCGAACGCAGGCATCGTCGAGTTCGAGCATCGCGCCTTCAACCAGCGCAACGAAGAGGTCGCCTATTGCCGGCGCCAGGCGCTGATGCGGCGCAAACCAACATGATCCGCTCCTACCTCTTCGTCCCGGGCGACGACCTGAAGAAGCTCGATCGCTCGCGCGCTTCGCCGGCCGACGCGCTGATCTACGATCTCGAGGATTCCGTCGGCCCGGACCGCAAGGAGGCGGCACGGACCATCGTGCGCGACCATATCCGCGCGCGTGGCGCGGGCGGTCACCACAAGGTCGTCCGCGTCAACAGCTTCCCGACGGGGCTGACGGCCGGCGACCTCGCGGTGGTGATGCAGGCGGCGCCCGATTCGATCCTGCTGCCCAAATGCGAGGGCCAGGCCGAGCTCGATCGCCTGGGTCATATGCTCGACGTGCTCGAAGCGCGCGAGGGTATCGCGATGGGCCACACCAAGGTGCTGGCGCTGGTGACCGAAACAGCGTCGGCGGTGCTGGTGGCGGCCTCGACGCGACTGTCGCATCCCAGGCTCACCGCGCTGACCTGGGGCGCCGAGGATCTGTCGGCCGATATCGGCGCGGTGGCCAAGGCCGGCCCCGACGGCGTGCTCGACGACACGTTCAAGTACACCCGCGTCGTCTGCCTGCTGTCGGCCAGCGCCGCGGGTGTGACGCCGCTCGACACGGTCTACGCCGACTTCCGCGATCTGCAGGGCTTCGAGGCGGAGTGCGTCACCGCCAAACGCATGGGGTTCCTGTCGAAGATGGCGATCCATCCCACGCAGGTCGAGCCGATCAACCGGATCTTCAGCCCGTCGCCGGCAGAGCTCGACTGGGCGCGCAAGGTGGTCGAGGCCTTCGCCAAAGCGGGAAACGGCGGCGTCACCCAGATGGACGGCAAGATGCTCGACAAGCCGCATCTGAAGCTGGCGCAAAGGCTGCTGGGCACGGCATAAGGATGCCAACGAACCGCAGGGGAAACGCCATGACTATCACCATCAAGCGCCGCGCCTTGCTCGCCGGCACCGCCGCCATCCTTGCCGCGCCGTCGATCGCGCGCGCCCAGGGCGCCTGGCCGGAGCGCACCATCAAGCTCGTTGTGCCGTTCCCGGCCGGTCAGGCCGCCGATACCTTTGGGCGGCTGATCGCCGAGCGCCTGTCGGCGCGCTGGAAGCAGCAGATCGTGGTCGAGAACAAGGGCGGCGGCGCCGGCATCCCGGCCCTCGAGTCGGTCGCCAAGGCGCCGCCCGACGGCTACACCCTGGTGGTCGGCACCAGCGGCACGATCGGCATCAACCCGTCCTTCATGAAGGGGCAGATGACCTACGACGCGATCGCCGATTTCGCGCCGTGCTCGAACATCTTCCAGGTGCCGCTGGTCATCGTCGCGCATCCCTCGCACCCCGCGACCTCGGTGGCCGACCTGATCGCGCAGGCCAAGGCGGCGCCGGGCAAGCTGGGCTATGCGTCGGCCGGCGTCGGCGCCTCGCAGCATCTCAGTATGGAACTGTTCAAGGCGAAGGCTGGTATCGACATCTTGCACGTGCCCTACAAGGGCAGCGCGCCGGCGATGCAGGATCTGCTGGCCGGCCATGTCACCCTGATGATGGACAGCGTGACTTCGGCGATCGCGCATATCCGCAGCGGCAGGATCAAGGCGCTCGGCGTGACCACGATCAAGCGCGCGCCGCTTCTGCCCGACGTCCCCGCCATCAGCGAGACCCTGCCGGGATTCGACGCCGCGGGCTGGTCGGGCATCCTGGCGCCGGCCAAGACGCCCCGGCCGATCGTCGAGAAGATCAGCGCCGACATGCGCGCCGAGATGGCCGTGCCCGAGGTCGCCAAGCGCATCATCGAGCTGGGCGGCATCGCCCATCCGACGACGCCCGATGAATACGCCGCCTTCATCAAGGCCGAGATCGAGAAGTGGACCGAAGTCGTGCGCATCTCGGGCGCCAAGCCGGACTGAGGGACCATGAAGCTCTATCTGCTGAAGAACGGCGTGAACCCGCGCCGCGTGCGCATCTTCCTCGCCGAGAAGCGCATCCGTCTGGGTGATGATGTGCCGTTCGAGGAATTCGACATGGAGAGCGCCGGCCACAAGGCCCCGGCGTTTCTCGCCAAGAACCCGATGGGCACGTTGCCGGTGCTCGAGCTCGACGACGGCACGGTGCTCAGCGAGTCGGTGGCGATCTGCCGCTATTTCGAGGAACAGCGGCCGGAGCCGCCATTGATGGGGCGCGGCGCCCTGGGCGCGGCCATGGTCGAGATGTGGAACCGGCGCATGGAGCACGAGTTGCTGCTGCCGGTGATCGGCACCTTCGTGCACACCCATCCGTTCTGGGTCGGCAAGCGCGAGCAGATCCCGGCCTATGGCGAGCTGCTGCGCCGCCAGGTGGTCGCGCGCATGGCATGGCTCGACGGCGAGCTGGCGCGGCAGGCCTATGTCGCGGGCGATACCTACAGCATCGCCGACATCACCGCGCAGGTGGCGCTGCTGACCGCGCGCGGCGCACTGAAGCTGCCGATCCCGGACGAGCAGACGAATCTGGCCCGCTGGTGGGCGGCTGTGTCGGCCCGGCCCAGCGCGCGCGCCTGAGATTGGCCGACAGCGGGACGCCGGCGTATCCGAGCTATCTCTTCTTTCTTTTCGGCGATGCGGTCTTGGCGGCCTTTGCCGGCAGTGTTCGTGCGAACGCGAATGATCGCGCGAGCCAGGACCGCAGCTGCTCGGGCTCGACGCGCTCGGCGGCGCTGAGCGCCACATATTCGCGCATGGCCCGGCCTGGCATGGGCTCGAAGGGCCGGGCGCCGATCATCCGTACGGCTTCGGCACGCTGATCTTCAGGCAGGCGCAGGATCAGGTCGTCCTGATGCAGCCCGGCGAACAGATGACCGCCAGTGAAGGCGGCGGCATAGCCGAACATCTTGCGATGCTCGACACGCGGATCGTCGGGCAGCGATGCGCGGAACAGACTCACGAGCGACTCGGGGGCCTTGCGCCAAGCCATCGCCTCTCTCCTGCATCGACGGCGGCGTGCTCGCCGCGCTGACGCTCAGGTCTCCAGGGTCGCGACCGGCTGGCCCTCGGCGACCGAGTCGCCCTCGGCGACGAGGAAAGCCTTGATCGTGCCGGCGCGCGGCGCCAGCACTGGGATCTCCATCTTCATCGACTCGAGGATCATGATCTGGCCCTCTTCCTCGACCGAATCGCCGACCTTGCTTTCGATCTTCCACACCTTGCCGGCGATTTCCGACTTTACCGCGACGCTGGGCATCGATCCGTCTCCTCTGTCCGGGCGATTCTTCGGCCGCCCGCGCCGGCAGATCAAGCCTGCGCTGAAGGACCCCCGCGCCGAGCGAAATGGCGCTACAACAGGATCATGACCGATATTGTCGCGCCGCTACAGGCGACCGACTGCCCGCGCTGCGGCAAGCCGGCGGCGCTGTGCGTCTGCGCGGCGCTGGCCGCGATCGACAACCGCATCGAACTCCTCGTGCTGCGCCATCCCCAGGAACAGGATCGCGAGCTGGGCACCGCGGGCATCCTCTGTCGGCAGCTGGCGCGCGCCACGCTGCGCACCGGCCTGTCGTGGCCGAACCTGGCGAAGGCCCTGGGCCGGCCAGCCGAGACGCGGCGCTGGGGCGCGCTCTATCTCGGCACACGAACCCAGGCGCCCGCGCCCGACGCGCCACCGCTGCTGGCCCTCGATGCCGAAGGCACGGAGCTGCCCGACCAGGAGGGCGCGCTGAACGCGCTCGAAGGGCTGATTCTGCTCGACGGGAACTGGTCACAAGCCAAGGCGCTGTGGTGGCGCAATGCGTGGCTGCTGAAGACGCGCCGGCTGGTGCTCAACCCGCGCGCGCCGTCGCTCTATGGTGACCTGCGGCGCGAGCCGCGGCGCGAGAGCGTCTCGACCCTGGAAGCCGGTGCGCTCGCGCTGTCGATCCTCGAACGGCGGCCGGACATCGTGACGCCGATGCTGGAGCCGCTGCGCCTGCTGCTGCGCAAGTACCGCGACAGTGGCGCACGGCCCAAGACGCCGGATCGAAGGCGGCGGCGGCGTTGACTCCCTCTCGCCGCCTGCGGCAGGGCATTCGTATGGCCTCGACCTCACCCTGAGGAGCGCCGCTTGGCGCGTCTCGAAGGGTGGGCGACACGCGCGGTGCGTGTGGCCCATGCTTCGAGACGGCCGCAAGCGCGGCCTCCTCAGCATGAG
>JALHMM010000023.1 GCA_022844045.1 Reyranellaceae bacterium
GCCCGTTGCCGCACCACCCGTCGCCACGCCGCCCGTCGCCACGCCGCCCGTCGCCACGCCGCCCGTGCAGCCGCCACCGACGCCGGACGCGACCATGCCGGAAGAAGACCTGATGACGCTCGAGAATCGTCGGCGCATGCAGGAGGCGTTGAAGCTCTTGGGCTACTACAATGGGCCATTGGACGGCGTATTCGGTCCCGAGACACGGGCCGCGATCCGCCGATTCCAGATGCAGGTCATGTCCGAGCCCACGGGCAGGCTGACGCCGCAACAGGCCAGCCGCCTGGCAACAGTCCGCTAGTTGGGGGAGTGCGACGTCATGGGACTCAAGGCCAAATTCAACATCGTGATGGCCGTGGCCTTTCTGATCGGCCTCGGCTTGGCGGCGTTCATGTCCAACCAGGCGCTGCGCGAGAGCGGCCGCCAGCAGGTGCTGCGCGACGCCACGCTGATCCTCGCCCAGGCCGCCGCCGTTCGCGGCTATACCGCGACCGAGGTCGAGCCGCTGCTGCGCGAGCAGATGCAGGCTCGCTTCCTGCCGCACTCCGTGCCGACCTGGGCGGCGCAGACCGTGTGGCGCTCTATGCAGAAGCAGTTCCCCGACTACAACTACAAGGAAGCCGCGCTCAATCCGACCAACCCGGCCGACCGCGCCACCGACTGGGAGGCCGATATCATCGAGCAGTTCCGTAAGGATCCCAAGCTCACGGAATGGGTGACGACGCGCGACTCGCCGACTGGTCCGGTGCTGGTGCTGGCCAAGCCGGTGCGCATCACCAACCCGGCCTGCCTGATCTGCCACACCACGCCCAAGGAAGCGCCGCAGACCATGGTCGACCTCTACGGTCCCAACAACGGCTTCGGCTGGAAGCTCAACGAGACCGTCGGCGCTCAGGTCGCCACGGTGCCGATGGCGGTGGTCAACAAGCAGGCCGACCGGCTGCTGATGCTCTATGTCGGCGGCGTGGCGGTGGTGTTCGCGGTGGTGATCGTGCTGCTCAACGTCATGCTGCACTACATCGTCGTGAAGCCGGTGCGCGGCATGTCGTCCGCCGCCAACGACATCAGCCTGGGCAACATGGACGCGCCCGAGGTCGAGGTGAAGGGCAGCGACGAGATCGCCTCGCTCGCCGAATCGTTCAACCGCATGCGGCGCAGCCTCGCCAACGCGATGAAGATGCTGGGTAGCTAGGTCCGATGCCGCCACCAGCCGCGCCGGACAAGATCGGCCGCTACGTCATCGAGTCGACTATCGGCAGGGGGGCCATGGGCGTGATCTATCGCGCCCATGACCCGATGATCGACCGGCGGGTGGCGCTGAAGCTGGTGAACACCGACCTGCTCGAGGGCGACGACCGCGCCGCCTTCGTCGAGCGTTTCCAGCGCGAGGCGCAGGCGGCGGGCCGTTGCGCCCACGGCAACATCGTGGCGATCTACGACTACGCGCTGCACGGCAACGATCCCTATATCGCCATGGAGTTCGTCGCCGGGCGCAGCCTCGCCCAGGCGATCGACGGCGGCGGCCGCATGCCGATCGACGTCTCGGCGGCGATCGCGCGCCAGATGCTCGACGCGCTCGCCTGCGCCCACGACCAGGGCGTGGTGCATCGCGACATCAAGCCGGCCAACGTGCTGCTGACCGGCGATGGCCGCGTGAAGGTCACCGATTTCGGCATCTCCCGCATCGGCGGCTCGTCGTTGACCCAGACCGGCGCGTTGATCGGCACACCCAACTACATGTCGCCCGAGCAGTGCCGTGGCGAGGAGGTCGACGCGCGCAGCGACCTGTTCTCGACCGCCGCCGTGCTCTACGAGCTGCTGACCGGCGAGCGGCCCTTCCCGGGGCGCAATTTCCACGAGGTCACCTACCAGCTGCTCTATGGCGAGCTGGTGCCGCTGTCGAAGCACCTGCCCGAGGCGCCGGCGTCGTTGGTCGCGTTCATGGCCAAGGCGCTGGCGCGCGATCCGGCGCGGCGCTTCGAGACGGCGGACGCCATGAACGCTGCGCTGGCCGGCGCCCTGCACGGCCAGGCCCCCACCGTGATGGCGATATCCGCCGTGGCTTCGGACGCCGCGACGGTGATCGCGCCGTCGCCGGCCGCGGTGATCAGCCCGCACCTGCAGGAGATCGAGCGCAAGCTGGCGGCCTATGTCGGACCGATCGCCAGCTATCTCGTGCGCAGCGCCAGCGGTCGTACGACTTCGGTCGAGGAGCTCTGCCGCAGCCTCAGCACCAGCATCGATCGGGCCGAGCAGCGCGAGGCTTTCCTGCGCGACGCGCTCAAGGCCTCGCGAACCCTGTCGGGCACCGCCGGGTCGACCCTGGTGGCGCCACCACCCAGCGCGGCCGGCCGGGCCATCGCCCAGGCCGACATCGATCGCGCCCAGGCCGATCTCGCCCGCCATATCGGGCCGATCGCCCCGCTGCTGGTACGCCGCGAGCGGGCGGCGGCGGCGAGCGCCGAGGATCTCTGGCAGCGCCTGGCCAAGCACATCGAAAAGCCCGCCGACCGTGAGGCTTTCCTGCGCAACCGCGCCCAGCGCTGATAGATGCAAATTATCGGCTCAGGCATGTTGCGCCCGCCTACCGCCCGCCCCTAGCATCGCCGCCGTCCAGACAACGAAGATCGCGCGCGCGGAAGCCGCGCGCGGGGGAGGATGTGACGATGACGGAACTCGGTTCGCGCAAGGCGGCGCCGGTGCGCAGGCGTATGGTGCTGGGCGGTGCGCTGGTCGCGCCGATGATCGCCTCGGGTGTGGCGCGGGCTCAGGATTCCTGGCCCAACCGCGTGGTGCGCTACATCAACCCGTTCCCCGCCGGCGGCGCCACCGACACGCTCTCGCGCATCTATTGCGCCAAGATGAGCGAGCTGACCGGGCAGGCCTGGGTGGTCGAGAACCGCGGCGGCGGCGGCGGCGACGTCGGCGTCGACGTGGTCGCGAAGTCCGATCCCGACGGCTACACGCTGGGTCTTGGCGGCATCGCCAGCCACGGCATTTCGCCGACGCTGAAGAAGGGCAAGCTGCCGTTCGACCCGCGCAAGGATTTCACCTTCATCAGCGGGCTGTGGTTCCTGCCCAACATGCTGATCACCAACCTCAACCTGCCTGCGAAGGACCTGCCGGAGCTGATCGAGCTCTTGCGCAAGAATCCCGGCAAGTACTCCTACGGTTCGGCCGGCGCCGGCACGACGCTGCATCTCAGCGGCGAGCTCTTGAAGCTGATGGCCAAGGTCGACATGTTGCACGTGCCCTATCGCGGCGCGGCGCCGGCGATGGTCGATCTGCTGTCGGGTCAGATCCAGCTGATGTTCGACAATATCCCCGGCGCGCTGGCGCAGGTGCGGCCCGGCAAGGTGCGGCCGATCGCGGTCACCACGCTCAAGCGCAGCCCTTCGGCGCCCGATGTGCCGACGATCAACGAGTTCCTGCCGGGCTTCGACATCACCTCGTGGACCTGCGTCTGCGGCCCGGCGGGCATCCCGAAGCCCATCGTCGACCGCATCAACGCCGTCTCCAAGCAGGCGCTGGAATCAGCCGACGTCGCCGGCAAGTACCAGGATCAGGGCGCCACGGCGTGGTGGACCAGCCAGGCGGATATCATCGCCTATCGCGACAAGGAGGAGGCGCGGCTGGGAGAAATCATCACGCAGGCCAACATCAAGCTCGACTGACGGTGCGTCAGGGCGTTGATTTTCCTCAATCTTTCGCCGTTTGACTCGGGCGCGGCGATGCGTATAGTCCGCGCCTTCTTCCGGAGAACGTGGATCGGTGCCTCCGGGCATCGATCCCGCCCGGGTGCGCCGCACCCGATCAAGGCCTATCCGGACAAACGTGTGACGAAGGAAAACCGTTCGTGAGCAAGCGCGAATCGTCGAAGTACAAGATCGACCGACGCCTCGGCGTCAATCTCTGGGGCCGTCCGAAGAGCCCGATCAACAAGCGTGAGAGCCGTCCCGGCCAGCATGGCGCCAAGCGCACCAAGCCGACCGACTTCGGCAATCAGCTGATGGCCAAGCAGCGCATCAAGGGCTACTACGGCAATGTCAGCGAGCGCCAGATGCGCCGCTACTACGCCGAGGCGATGCGCCGCCGCGGCGACACCGGCGAGAACCTGATCGCGCTGCTCGAGCGCCGTCTCGACGCCGTCGTCTACCGCATGAAGTTCGCCGCCACCGTGTTCGCATCGCGCCAGCTGGTGAGCCACGGCCATGTCCGCGTCAACGGCCGCCGCGTCAACATCGCCTCGTACCAGGTGCGCGACAACGACGTGATCTCGCTCGGCAACAAGGCCAAGGATCTCGCTGTCGTCATGGAAGCCGCCCAGCTCGCCGAGCGCGACGTGCCGGAATACATGCAGGTCGACCACAAGGAGATGAAGGGCACCTATCTGCGCGCGCCCAAGCTCTCCGACGTGCCCTATCCGGTCCAGATGGAACCGTCGATGGTGGTCGAGTTCTACAGCCGCTGATCTTCTCGTCCCCTACAGGACGCGCGAACCCCGGGCCGAACGCCCGGGGTTTTTCGTTGGCGATCCTTAGGGCGTCGCGCGGCTCATCAGACGCACCTGTCATCCCGAGCGCAGCGAGGGATGACAGGGCGATGCCGATTTCTGACTCGTCGCTCTAGCGCGCCGGTCGCCCGCGGGCGACGATGACGCGGCCCTCGAGCTTCGCCGACACCGTGCCGAGCTTGCGGATGTGCTCGACGACGTGCCGGGAGACCAGCAGCGCGTCGTTGGGGCCGACCAGCATGCGCGCGCCGATCAGGGCGCTGTAGCCGTCGCCGCCGCGCGCCAGGAAGTCGTTGGTGACCAGCTTGTAGAGCTTGTCCGGCTCGACCGGCGCGCCGCCGACCAGCAGGGCCACGACGCGATCGCCGTCGGGCCGGGTGAGGTCGGCGCGGATGGTCATGCCGGAGACCTGCGGGAAGCGCCCGACCTCGTTCTCGGCGCCGGCGAGGCCGGCCTCGATCGCCGCGCGCAGCGTCTTGCCGCTGACCTCCAGCACCAGGGCGCGGTTGAGGAAGGGCAGCTCGGTCAGGATCAGCCGCTCGGTGATCTGGCTGTCCGCCGGATAGACGTGGTTGCCGCGGAAGCCGCCGCCGTTGAGCAGCGCCACGTCGGCGCCGGTGGCGGCGCGCAGCGCGTCGGTGAACAGGTTGCCGATCGCCGCTTCGCCGCCGCGCACCGCGGCGTTGCGGCTGTCGAGTTCCGACGTCGTGCGGCCGATGACGATGTCGAGCGACTTCGCGAGCCGCGATTCGTAGACCGCGACGCGAGCCGCGACCTCGGGATCGGGCGCCACGTCGGCGGTGTCGATGATGCGGAAGCGCGGCCACCACGCGACCTTGCGCTTGCCGGCCACCGTGTCGACCTTCACCTGGAGGTCGACGACGGTGACGACGAGGCCGTCCATCGCCGCCTCGACGATCGCCACCTGGCCGTTGTAGCGCAGGTAGAGATCGTGATCGTCGCCCGACAGGATCACGTCGGCGACGCCGGAATCGACCAGCGCTCCGTCGATCTCGCGATTGGAATGCGAGACCAGCACGATGATGTCGGCACCCTCGCGGCGCAGCTTGGCGGCCTGCGCCGTGGCGGTGTCGAGCATCGAGGTGATCTTCAGCCGGCCGGGCATCGACTTCTTGTGGCTGTCCTCGGCCGTCAGCCCGATGACGCCGACCTTCACTTCACCGAAGGTGTGGATGCGCGAATCGATGATGCCGGCAATCACCGAGCCGTCGGCCTCGCGCAGATTGGCGGCGTAGACCGGGAAGCGCGCCTCGCGCAGGCGCTCGAGGAAGATGTCGGGGCCGAAATCGTACTCGTGGTTGCCCGGCACGAAGACGTCGATCGGCATCATGTTGAGCAGATCGACCATGTGGGCGCCCTTGTCGAAGCCCGACATCAGCGACGGCGAGAACGTATCGCCGGCATGCGCCACGAGCACGTGCGGCGCGCGCGCCTTCTCGGCCTTCACCACGGCGGCGGTGCGGGGCATGCCGCCGCGGCCCTCGTTCTCGTTCATGTTGTAGATGTCGCAGATCAGCACCAGCGAGATGCGCGTCTCGCCGGCGTGAGCCGACACCGCCAGCGCGGCCAGAAACGCCGCCGCGAGGATCCTGGCGATCAGGCGCATGCTAATTCTTCGGCGCGTCGGCGGGCTTGGCGGCCGGCGGCTCGGGCGGCGGCGGCGGCTCCTTCTGCATCGCGCCGGTCATCGGGATGAAGTAGACGCCGAGGTCCTTCTTGGAATGCACCTTGCCGTCGGCGTCCTTGCTGAAGACGTAGAGGAACTGCTCGCGTTTGAAGGGCTGGCCGATCGGGATCACCAGGCGGCCGCCGGGCTTGAGCTGCTTCAGGAGCGGCGGCGGCACATACTGGGCCACGCAGGTGACCATGATCAGGTCGAAGCCGTCCTTCTCCTCGGGCCAGCCGAAGAAACCGTCGCCGATGCGCGTCTCGAGGTTCTTCTCGAAGCCCAGAGGCGCGAAGATGCGCGCCACCGCCTTGCCCAACGGCTCGATGATCTCGATCGAGTACGCCTTCTTCACGATGCGCGAGAGGATCGAGATCTGGAAGCCCGAGCCGGTGCCGATCTCCAGCGCCACGCTGTCGGCGGTCGGCTTGCACAGCTGGGTCATGTAGGCCTGGCCGCGATAGTCCGACAGCGCCGAGCCCAGCCCGATGCGCCAGGGCTTGGACTCCGCCTCGTAGGCGACGGCGGCGAAGTCGGCATTGGCGGCATAGTCGTAGTGGTAGTACTCGCGCGGCACCTCGCGGAAGGCGCGCAGGACCTCCGGATCGGCCGTGCCGAAGTGGTGGCCCAGAACGCTGGCGATGGTGCTGAGCGCGCGCGGCCGGCGCTGCTGCATCACCGCCCAATCCTCGGCCGAGATCTTGACGTTGCGCCCTCCGGCCTTCATCGCGGCGACATAGGCGGCGTAGGTCCAGGGCGCGGGTTGGGCGTGGACGACCGCCGGCGCCGCCAGCGTCGCACCGGCGGCCGTCATCAACGCGCGCCGTCGGGTCATGATCATGAGTCCGGTCTCCCTTCCGGAGGAGCGAAATAAGGGTGTCAACGTAAGGCCTTGTGGTCGCGATTCCTAGGGCGTCTCCCGCGCCTGGGACGACAGCGTAGCCCTATCGCCCCTGCGACATGCGGCCGGTCATCGGAATGAAATACACGCCGACATCCCGCCTGGAGTGGATCTTGCCGTCGCGGTCCTTGGTGTAGACGTAGAGCACCTGCTCGCGACGGAAGGGCTGGCCGACGGGGATGATCAGCCGGCCGGTGCCGGGCTTGAGCTGGGCGAGCAGCGGCGGCGGTACGTGCTGGGCGACACAGGTCACCATGATGATGTCGAAGCCCTCTTTCTCCTCCGGCCAGCCGAAATAGCCGTCGCCCACCTTGGTGACGACGTTGTCGAAGCCCAGCGGCTTGAAGATCTTGGCCACGGCGCGGCCCAAGGGCTCGATGATCTCGATCGAGTAGGCCTTGGCGCAGACGCGCGAGAGGATGGAGATCTGGTAGCCCGAGCCGGTACCGATCTCGAGCGCGTTCTCGCCCGGCTGTGGCTTCGACAGCTGGGTCATGTACATCTGGCCGAGATAGTCCGACAGCGCCGAGCCGTAGCCGATCGCCCAGGGATGCGCGTTGGCCTCATAGGCCGAGGCGCCGAAATCGAAGGCGCCGGCGTAGTTGTAGTGGAAGTACTCGCGCGGCACCTCGGCATAGGCACGCAGCGTATGCGGGTCGGCCGTGCCGAACTTGCCACGCAGGTAATTCTCGACGATGCGCAGCGCCTGGTCGCGCCGGCGCATGACGCCGTCGAAGGTCGCCTTGTTCATGGCGATGCGCCGGTCGCTGGCGCGCATCGCCGCGGCGTACTGATCGAAATTCCAGCCGCCGCCAAAGGGCTGCGCCAGAGCCGGCGCGGCCAGCGCGGCGGCGGCACCCTGGGCGATCAGGGCGCGGCGGGTCAGCGAGACCATCGACAAGGCTCCGGGTTATTTGGCCGGGACACGGTCGGCCGGCAGGGAAAAGGCGACGACCGCGTACAGGAACGCGCCCAGCAGCAGCAAAGCCTTGAGCCCGATCGATATCGCGATGAGGTTGGCCAGCGGCGTCGAGATGATCGAGCAGGCGCCGTTGACCGCCCAGGCCCAGGGCAGGAAGGCCAGGCGATTGCCGGAGAACTGGCTCAAGCCCAGCGCCATCGGCATGCCCAGCGCCACCGAAACCGGCAGGGCGACCGCGAACAGGATGGCGATCTTGACGGCGAACGGTTCGGTGGCGGTGGCGATCAGCAGCGGATCGAGCCAGAAGAAGGCGACCTGACACCAGACCAGCACCGTCAGGACCGCGATGCCCAGCCAGGTGCGCGGCCGGGCGCGCACGCGTTCGGCCAGCAGGCTGCCACCGCCGGAACAGACCAGCATCACGGCGAGCACGAGGCCGAAGGCGAAGACCCGGTCGTGCAGGTACTGCGAGGCTTTCTCGATCAGGTAAATCTCGAGCGTCAGAAAGCCCAGGCCCAGCCCGGCGAAGTAGATCGCCGATTTGGCGAAGCGACCGATCGGCAGCGCGTCGCCGCGCCGCGTCAGGAGCGGCATCAGCAGCACGAGCGTGGCGATCACCAGCGCCTGTGCCAGCACCGCTAAATTGATCAGGTAGACCAGCTCCTCACGCGGCACGAGCTCGATGCGGTCGAGGATGGTCGAGACCTGCGTCAGCGGTAGCACGGCGTTGAAGTACGGCCGGTCGAGGCTGGGCGGCGTCAGCTTGAAGAAGGCGTGATAGGGCGAGGCCTGGCCGGCGACCGCCGCGTTGGCCTCCTCGCTGAGCGGATCGGAACCGGGGGCTTGCGCCTGCGTGACGTCGAAGGACACCACCGGCAGCTCGTTGAAGATGGTGCGCTTCACACCCTCGCGCGCCGGCGGGAAGACGACATCGAAGGAGCGCTCGTCGCAGAATTTCTCGACCGCGGCGATCGCTTCAGGGGTCCAGGGCGTGGCGCTGAGCAGGATGCGCACGTTCCACGCCGAGCGATAGATGATGATGTGCCTGTCCGGCTCGGCGATGCCGGCGCGGCGCAAACCTTCGCGCGCCGTGCGGAACATCTTCACGGCGTAGACCGTGAACTCGCGGATCGACACCGGGATCGACAGCACGCCACCGGGCTTGAGCATGCGGACGTAGTCGCCGAGCACCTCGACCGACAGCGCCGCGCGGTTGGTGTCGGATTGTCCGAGGAACTCGCGCGTGATGTCGATGACATCGAACGGACCGTCGCGCGCCACCACGCGTGTCGCCAACGGGCTGGTGTCGCGGATCGTCAACCGCTGATCGGCGGGAAAGGCCGGCGCAGGCCCGATGCCGCGCCGCAGCGCGCCGCGCAGCGCGTCGTCCGGCTCCAGTACCACGATGCGCGTGGCACCAGCGCGCAGCGCCTCGTGGATGCGGAAGCCTCCGGCGGCGCCCAGCAGCAGCGTTTGCTCGGGCGGTCGCAGGCGGTAGGGCAGGGCGTCGAGCGCGGCGGCGAAATAGCGCGTGTCGACCTCGGTCGTGCGCGGCAGCGAGGCCAGGCGATTGCCATCCGCGTACAGGCCATAGGCACGCGGCATCGTGGCGCCGGCCATGACGTCGGGGTTGTTGGAGATGTCGGTGTCGAGACGCTCGGTGAAATTGTCGAGCAGCTGGTAGAGGCCCTTGGGCGAGGTCACCGTCGCCAGCACGCGCGCATCCTGCGTGTTCATGGGCGCAAAGACTTCTTTGTACTCGTTGATGCGCGCCTGGCCGAGGAAGACGGCGGCGACCGCCGAGACGACCAGCGTGACGAGCGCGGCGATGCGCACGCGCGATTGCGGCCAGACCGGCGAGATTTCGAGGCAGGCGGCGAGCGCCAGCACCGGCAACAGGCAGGGCACCAGCCAGAACGGGTGCACGACGAACATCAGCGCCAGCAGCAGCGCCGCGCCCAGCCCCGCACCGGCGAGGTCGAAGGCGTACACGCGGCCGATGCGATGGCTGTAGTGCACGAAATAGGCCGAGAGGTAGAGCCCGACCATGAAGAAGAACGGGAAGATCGCGGCGTAGTACTGCGCGATGTTGAGCAGCTGGTCGTACCAGAGCTGCTTGTTCTGCAGCTCCAGCGGATTGAACGGCACGATGGTGACCCAGACCCAGCCCAGCGACGCGGCCAGCAGCATCAGGATCGGCAGCAGCGGCAGCAGGATGGGCAGCGAGCGGATCAGCAGGCGCGAGAACAGCGAGGCCACCACGCCGCTGGCCGCCAGCCCGGCCATGGTCATGGAGATCACCCAGTAGCCGTACTCCGACCAGCTGGCGATGGCGAAGAAGCGCGTCAGCGAGATCTCGTAGGCGATCGAGGCGAGGCACACGAGAAACAGGGGAAAAAGACGCGCAGCCGGGACGTCCTTGATCGCGTCTGTCGCCACTCCTGGCTACTCCCGGGCATACGAAGGCGTCACGCGCCCGCGGCCGCGACTGTAGCGGCTGGCCGGCGAAGCGCAATCGCGTCGTAGCCGCTATTCGCGAACAACGTGGTGCGGCATGATCCAGCGCGGCATAGAGTTTGCGAGCATGGAGTTTGCGATAGCGACCGTGAATTCGCGACAGTGACTGCGCGCGGGGCGCCCGAGTGCCGGTCGCCGCCCGCCGCTTCGGGGGAGGGCTCGATGAAGAATCTCATCCGGTCGGCGCTCGTCGGCGCGATGCTGGCTTTGGCGTCGGGGGCCGGCGCCCAGGCACAGACCCTGCGCGTGGTGATGCATTCCGACGTGAAGGTGCTCGATCCGGTATGGAGCGGCGCCTACATCACGCGCAACCACGCCTACCTGATCTACGACACGCTGTTCGCCCTCGACGCCAAGTTCCAGCCGCAGCCGCAGATGGTCGAGAGCTGGAAGGCGAGCGACGACAAGCGCACCTGGACCTTCACCCTGCGCGAGGGGCTGGAGTGGCACGACGGCAAGCCGGTGACGGCCGAGGACTGCGTCGCCTCGCTCAGGCGCTGGGGCGCGCGCGATCCGATGGGCCAGAAGCTGATCCTGTTCATGCAGGAGATGCGGGTGGTCGACGCCCGCACCTTCGTGATCGAGATGAAGCAGCCCTATGGCCTGGTCATCGAGTCGCTGTCGAAGCCCAGCGTCGTGGTGCCCTTCATGATGCCCAAGCGGGTGGCGGAGACCGATCCCTTCAAGCAGATGTCCGAGCACATCGGCTCCGGCCCCTTCGTCTTCAAGCAGGACGAATGGAAGCCGGGCGAGAAGGTGGTCTACGTCAAGAACGCGAAGTACAAGCCGCGCGCCGAGCCCGCGTCGGGCCTGGCCGGCGGCAAGGTCGTCAAGGTCGACCGCGTCGAGTGGATCTGGATCCCCGACGCGCAGACCCAGGTCAACGCCCTGCTCAACGGTGAGATCGACGTGCTGGAGCAGGTGCCCTACGACCTGATCCCGCTGGTCGAGAAGGACAAGAAGATCAAGCTGGTGAAGGCCGAGATCGGCAACCAGTACGTCTTCCGCCCCAACTGGCTGCACGCGCCGTTCAACAACGAGAAGATACGGCAGGCGGCGCAGATGGCGCTGAACCAGGAGGACTTCCTCAAGGCCGTCGTCGGCGACCCGCGCTTCTACCGTACCTGCAAGTCGCTCTATCCCTGCGGCTCGCCGCTGGAGTCGACGGCCGGCATGGAGGGCAAGATCGAGGGCAACGCCGCGAAGGCGCGCGAGCTCTTGAAGGAGAGCGGCTATGACGGCCGGCCGATCACGCTGCTGCACGCCGCCGACACCGCCGCGCTCGCCAATCTGGCGCCGGTGGCCAAGGCGCTGTTCGAGCGCGCCGGTTTCAAGGTCGACATGCAGTCGATGGACTGGCAGTCGCTGGTCAACCGCCTGCTAACCAAGAAGGGCCCGCCCTCGGAAGGCGGCTGGGATGTCTTCCTGACCTACTGGTCGATGGCTGATCTGTTCGACCCGCTGATGACGCCGTTCCTCCAGGCCAATTGCGAGAAGAGCCGCGCCGGCTGGCCCTGCGATGAGCAGATGGAGCGCTTGCGCGAGAAGTACGCGCTCGCCACCGACGCCGCCCAGCGCAAGGCCATCGCGCTGGAGGTGCAGCACCATTACATGAAGATCGTCACCCACGTGCATCTCGGCGAGGCCTTCGGCGTCGCCGGCCTCGGCGCGAAGGTCGAGGGATGGATCAACGCCCCGGTGACGGTGTTCTGGGGCGTGTCGAAGAAGTAAGGATTGATCGGTTGTCCGTTCCATCGCGCCGCTTGCGGGGCCGGGCGATCGTATGAGGTCTGCTGTTCTACCTTCCCCCGGAGGGGGAAGGTGGCGCGTAGCGCCGGATGGGGGATGTCGAAGACGGACTCCTGCGTTCGTCTTCGACATCCCCCTTCCGCCCTTCGGGCACCTTCCCCCTCCGGGGGAAGGTAAAGCCAAATCAATTCGGCGACTTGCGATCGCCATGCCTCGGCGCCGGCTCTGGTAGCGAGGGCAGGTCCGGCATAGAGTTTGCGTCGCAGAACGTCGCGGGCGCGTCCCATCTCGGCGGCCGCCCGCTGGCGTTGGGGAGGGTTCGATGAAGAACTTTGTCCGGTCCGCCCTGATCGGGGCGGCGCTGAGCTTGGGTGTCGCGCTGGCGCCGCCTGTATCGGCGCAGACCACGCTCAAGGTGGTCATGCACTCGGATCTGAAGACGTTCGATCCGATCTGGAGCGGCGCCTACATCGTGCGCAACCACGCCTACATGGTGTGGGACACGCTGTTCGCGATGGACGAGAAGTTCCAGATCAAGCCGCAGATGGTCGACAAGTACGAGACCAGCGCCGATGGCCTGACCTGGACTTTCACCCTGCGCGACGGGCTGGAGTGGCACGACGGCAAGCCGGTGACGTCGGAGGACTGCGTCGCCTCGATCAAGCGCTGGGCGGTGCGCGACTCGATGGGCCAGAAGCTCGCCCAGGCGGTCGGCGAGTACAAGATCATCGACGCCAAGACCTTTCAGATCGTGCTCAAGGGCAAGTTCGGGCTGATGCTGGAGTCGCTGGGCAAGCCCAGCGTCGTCGTGCCGTTCATGATGCCCAAGCGGCTGGCCGACACCGACCCGTTCAAGGCGATCGACGAGGTCATCGGCTCGGGCCCGTTCATCTTCAAGAAGGACGAATGGAAGCCGGGCGAGAAGGTCGTCTACGTCAAGAACCCGAAATACAAGCCGCGCGCCGAGCCGGCCTCGGGCATGGCCGGCGGCAAGGTGGTCAAGCTCGACCGTGTCGAGTGGGTGTGGATCCCCGATGCGCAGACCCAGGTCAACGCGCTGATCAACGGCGAGATCGACATGCTCGAGACCGTGCCCAACGACCTGATGTCGCTGCTCGAGAAGGACAAGGGGGTCACGCTGATCAAGGGATCGGTCGGCTTCCAGTATGTCTTCCGCATGAACTGGCTCAACCCGCCGTTCAACAACCCGAAGATCCGCCAGGCCGCGATGATGGCGCTGAACCAGGAGGACTTCCTCAAGGGCATCATCGGCGACGCCCGCTTCTATCGCACGTGCAAGGCGCTGTTCCCGTGCGGCTCGCCGCTGGCGACCGACGCCGGCATGGCGGGGCTGATCGAGGGCAACGCGGCCAAGGCGCGCGAGATGCTCAAGGAGGCCGGCTACGACGGCACCGTGGTCGCCATCCCGCATCCCACCGACCTCACGGTGATCGCCAACATGGGGCCGATCGCCAAGTCGTTGCTCGAGAAGGCTGGCTTCAAGGTCGAGCTGCTGCCCAGTGATTGGACCACGATGGTCAATCGGCTGACGACCAAGAAGGGCCCGCCGTCGGAAGGTGGCTGGAGCGCCTTTTCGACGGCGTGGAGCCATGTCGACATCCTCGACCCTGTCATGGCGCCCTATCTTGTCGCGACCTGCGACAAGGCGCGGCCCGGCTGGCCGTGCGACGAGAAGATGGAGAAGCTGCGCGACACCTATGCCCGCGAGTCCGACGCGGCGCGAAAGAAGGCGATCGCCGAGGAGGTCCAGCTCTATAACCGCGAGATCGTCACCCACGTCCAGCTTGGCGAATGGTTCGCGGTCACCGCCATGCGCAAGAACGTCACCATCGACGGCGAGCCGCCGCCGGTCCCGGTGTTCTGGGGCGTGTCGAAGAAGTAATCAGATTGACGTTTACGTTAACGTAAAACGAGTCTAGGTTTTTCGAGCTAGCCGCCGGGAGAGCGGCCTGTACGTGCGGAGGAACCCATGAGCGACTCGTTCCGAGACGACCAGCACATCACCCGCGATCCGGCCTATCGCGTGGTCGCGCCCGACGATTTCCCGGCGATGATCGAGGTCGATCGCTACGAGACGCGCTCGGATGCCTTCGACGGCATCATCGGCGCGACGCACGACCATTTCTGGGATCCGTTCAATCCCGTCTATCTCGACTACACCACGCCCTTCGACGTGACGAAGGAATACATCATGCCGCCCGAGCGCGTGCCGGAGCTGCAGAGCGCGGTGGGCGATCGGCTCGACGAGGGCCAGAAGATCCGGCTGGCCAACAACATCACGCGCTTCCGTATGTCCGGCATCCTGCACGGCGAGCAGGGCGCGCTGTCGCTCTCGGCGTCGCTGTGCGACATCCTGCTCGATCCCGGCGCGCAGGAATACGCCGCCAACCAGGCGCGCGAGGAAGCCCGTCACGTCGCCGGCTTCGGGCGCTACATCAAGGCGCGTTGGGGCACGCCCTATCCCTGCAGCCCCGAGCTCGGCCGCTTCCTCAACGAGATTGTGCTCAGCCCGATCGTCTACAAGAAGCTCGTCGGCATGCAGATCATGCTCGAAGGCCTCGCCATGGGCGCCTTCGCCGACACCTACGCCTATACGCGCGATCCGCTGCTCAAGCGGCTGGTGCAGCTGGTGATGACCGACGAGGCCTTCCACCACAAGTTCGGCAAGATCTGGGCCGATCGCACCTTGCCCAACCTGACGCCGGAGGAGCACGACAAGGTCGAGGACTGGGCCGCGCACGTCTTCGAGTCGCTGCTCTTCAACCTCACCAGCATCAGCCAACGCCCTTACATCTACGAAGAGTTCGGACTGGATCCGAAATGGGTGCGCGAGGCGATACGGGAGCGCTTCGGCTCGAACAGCCGCAAGAACTCGATGAAGGAGAGCACCAACCTGTTCCGCGTGCTGGTGAAGACGCTGCTCAAGGCCGGCATCATCACCGAGCGCACGCACCACGTGTACAGCCCGTGGCTCGACATCGAGGAACTGCACGGCGAGGGCGACTCGATGATCGGCGACGCCGTCGCCGCCGAAGGCATCGAGTTCCTGCGCGAGATCAACCGCAAGCGCCGGGGCGGCCAGCGGCTGGTGGGCTAAGCTCCACCTCGTCGCAGCGACGAGGTTGACATGAGTGCCGGACCAATTCTCAAGGACACCATCGCGCGCGAGGGTCTCGCGCACGCGATGGCGGCGCACAATCCGCTGTCGGCACGGCTGGCCGAGCGCGCCGGCTTCCACGCGATCTGGGCCAGCGGCTTCGAGCTGTCGGCGGCCTATGGCGTGCCCGACGCCAGCCTGCTGTCGATGACGCAGCACCTGGACATGACTCGGGCGATCTGCGAGCAGGTCGCCATTCCCGTCATCGCCGATATCGACACCGGCTACGGCAACGCCATCAACGTCGGCCATGTCGTCGCGGCTTACGGTCGCGCCGGTGTCGGTGCCGTGGTGATCGAGGACAAGACGTTTCCCAAGGACACCAGCCTGCTCGCCGGCGGCCGGCAGGAGCTGGTCCGTGTCGAGGAGTTCCAGGGCAAGATCGAGGCCGCCTGCGCCGCGCGCTCCAAGGACGGGCCGCTGGTGATCGCGCGCACCGAGGCGCTGATCGCCGGCGCCGGGCTGGTGGAGGCGCACAGACGCGGCCGCGCCTATGTCGAGGCCGGCGCCGACCTGATCCTGGTGCACTCCAAGCAGAAGACGCCGCACGAGGTGCTGGCCTTCTGCGCGCATTGGGATCTGAAGACGCCGATCGCGCTGGTGCCGACGGCCTATCCCGATCTCACCGAGTCCAAGATGCGCGCCACCGGCAAGATCGGCCTGGTGATCTACGGCAACCACGCGATCCGCGCCGCGGTCACAGAGATGAAGCGCGTCTTCGCGCGCATTCGCGACGAGGGCGGCATCAAGTCGGTCGACAAGGAGATCGTCTCCGTCGAGGAGATCTTCGAGCTGCAGGACGTGCCGGGCATGAAGGCGCGCGAGAAGCGGTTCCTGCGGTAGAGCCTCGACGTCGTCCTGAGCGCAGCGAAGGACCTCGCGGTATCGCGGTCACACACAAGCGCCACGTCCGTTCGCAGCACCGCAAGGTCCTTCGCTGCGCTCAGGACGACATCGGGTATGCTGCGCTCTGCTTGTACTCTAGGAGCCCCATGACCGACCGCAAGCCCAGCCGGCTGAGCGCCGACATCGATCTCGAAGCCGACGGCAAGCGCACCGGTTTCGTGCGCATCCCGCATTCCGTGCACCGCTCCGCCTATGGCTGGCTGCCGCTGCCGATCGCCTGCATCAACAACGGCGACGGCCCCCGCGTGTTGCTGATGGCCGGCAACCATGGCGACGAGTGGGAGGGCCAGCTCGCATTGGGCAAGCTGATCCGCACGCTGGAGCCGAAGAACGTGCGCGGCAAGCTCACCATCCTGCCGTCGTCGAACTTTCCGGCGGCGATGGCCGGCATGCGCACCTCGCCGATCGACGAGGGCAACTTGAACCGCTCGTTCCCCGGCAATCCCGACGGCACGGTTACGCAGCAGATCGCCTATTTCATCGAGCATTCACTGATGCCGAAGTGCCAATTCCACTTCGATCTGCATTCCGGCGGCAGCTCACTGAACTACATTCCCAGCAGCTTGTGCCGGCTCGACCCCGATCCAGCGCGGCGCAAGGCGCAGATCGCGCGGATGCGCGCCTTTGGTGCACCCATTGGCTATGTCAGCACGTCGCCGCAGGGCGACGAGCGCACCGCGACGTCGGCGGCGATGCGCCAGGGCGTCGAGCACATGGGTACCGAACTCGCCGGCGCTGGCGCGGTGACGCCGGCGGCGCTGAAGATCGCCGAGGAAGGCCTGCTGCGCGTGCTGGCGCATATCGGTGTGTTGCACGGCCTCGATATCCCGCCGCCGCCCAGGACGCCGACGCGGCTGATGCGTGTCGAAGGGCCGGACTACTATGTCTACGCGCCCGACGGCGGCGTATTCGAGCCGTTGGTCGAGCTCGGCGACGATGTCGTCGCGGGACAGCCGGCGGCGCGCGTGCATCAGCACGACACGCCGTGGCGCGAGCCTGTGGTGGCGCGGTTCGCGCGCGCCGGCACGGTGATCTGCAAGCGCCAGCCCGGTCGTACCGAGCGTGGCGATTGCCTGTTCCACCTCGCGACGGATTACGTCGAGTAGGGTGCTACTCCGCCGCCTGCCGCGCGGTGGCCGGCGCCGTCGCGTCCTCGACCAGCCACTTGCGGCCGAGCCCGGCGAGCTGGTCGAGCACGCCACGCAGCTCGTGCCCGCGCGCCGCCAGCGCATAGGTTACCTTGGGTGGGATGGTCGCCTCGTAGTGGCGCGTGACCAGGCCGGCCTGCTCGAGCGAGCGCAGCCGCTCGGTCAGCATCTTCGCCGACACGCCGGTGACGCGCCGTTTCAGCTCGCCGAAGCGCTGCGGGCCGTGCTCACCCAGCGTGTAGAGGATGTAGGTCGTCCACGGCCCCATCAGCAGCCGCAGGATGAAGTCCATTGGACAGGATGCGGGATCGTCCCCGCCGCCGTTCTTGCCCTTCAACGTCATGGTCGGAAATCCTCGGCCCGATTGCGTGATGGCGATGATTTGGGGATTGTTGGCAGTTACAACAAGGTACCTACTTTAAAAAGGTTTGCCTTGCGTCCATCTCCCTCAAGTAACAAAAGGTAATCAGAGAGAAACTGGTTACCAAATCGTACTCTGAAGGAGAGACCACCATGGTCAGTGTCGCTGTCGTCTATCACTCCGGCTTCGGTCACACCCAGGCGCTGGCCGAAGCCGTCGCCACCGGCGCCCGCTCGGTCGGCAATTCGATCAGCGTCTCGCTGATCCCGGTCGCCGAGGCCGAGGCCCGCGGCGAGGAGCTGGATCGCGCCGACGCCATCATCTTCGGCTCGCCCACCTACATGGGCAGCGTCTCGGCGGAGTTCGCCAAGTTCAAGGACTGGACCTCCAAGCGCTGGTACGCAGACGCTTGGAAGGACAAGATCGCCGCCGGCTTTACCGGGTCGGCGTCATGGAGCGGTGACAAGCTCAACACGCTGAGTCAGATCATGGCGTTGGCCATGCAGCACGGCATGGTCTGGGTGGGCCTTGGCCTGAAGCCCGGAAACAACCATTCCAAGGGCAGCAACGCCGACCTCAACCGTGTCGGTTCTTTCCTCGGCGCCATGGCGCAGGCCAACGCTGACCAAGGCGTCGAGGGCATCGCGCCAAGCGATTTCGCCACTATGGAGGCGCTGGGCAGGCGCGTCGCCGAGATCGCCCGCCGCCATAAGGTCGGCTCAGCCGAACTGGCGCGGGCTGCCTGAGGTTCAACCACGAACCAAGGTAAAGACGGACGATGGCGCTCGCGCGCCATCGTCCGAGGCTCTGCTGCGAGTGCGTCGCAGTACTTGTTCTTGATCTGGTGGACAGGCGGTCACGAGTGCCGCGCAACTGTCACACTGTGCGTTGATTCCCACAGGTAGCTGGCGGATACTTTCGTCAGACGAAAGAGTGCGCAATGAACGCACGGGTCGGGGAGCGAAGCGCAACCAGTCATCGCGGACACGCCGCGAGGCCGCTCTCCGCCGACGCAATCGTCGAGGAGGTGCCATGGGCTCGATGAACATCACCAGGCGCGGTGCGCTGAAGCTGACAGCCGCGAGTGTGGGCGCCTCGACGCTCACCGCGCTGGGCTTCTCGCCGGCGCAGGCGCAAGGCGCGGTGCGCGCCTTCAAGCTCGATCGCACGACCGAGACACGCAACACCTGCCCGTACTGCTCGGTGGGCTGCGGCGTGATCATGTACTCGGTGGGCGATCGCTCGAAGAATGTCACCGGCAAGATCATCCATATCGAGGGTGATCCCGATCATCCGACCAACCGCGGCACGCTCTGTCCCAAGGGCGCCGGGCTGATCGATTTCATCAACGCCAAGACGCGCCTGCAGTACCCCGAGTACCGCGCGCCCGGCGGCAAGGAGTGGAAGCGCATCTCCTGGGACGAGGCGATCGACAAGATCGCGCGTCACGTCAAGGCCGACCGCGACAAGAACTTCATCGCCAAGAACGCCGATGGCCAGACGGTGAACCGCTGGCTGACGACCGGCTTCCTGGCGGCCTCCGCGACCACCAACGAGACGGCATGGATCACCTACAAGGCGGTGCGATCCATGGGGATGGTCGTCTTCGATAATCAGGCGAGGGTTTGACACGGTCCGACGGTGTCCAGTTTGGGCCCGACTTTCGGACGCGGTGCGATGACGAACCTGTGGGCTGATATCAAGAACACGGATCTCGTCGTGATCATGGGCGGCAACGCCGCCGAAGCGCATCCCTGCGGCTTCAAGTGGGTGACGGAAGCCAAGCACCACAAGAAAGCCAAGCTGATCGTGGTCGATCCGCGCTTCACGCGCTCGGCGGCGATGTCGGATCTCTTCATCCAGATCCGGCCGGGTACCGACATCGCCTTCCTGGGCGGCGTCATCAAGTACCTGCTCGACAACGACAAGCTGCAGAAGGAATACGTCCTCAACTACACCAACGCGGCCTACATCCTGCGGTCCGACTACAAGTTCGAGGACGGCCTGTTCTCGGGCTACGACGAGGCCAAGCGCGACTACAACCGCGCCAGCTGGGAGTACGAGTTCGGCGACGACGGCTTCGTCAAGGCCGATACGACCCTGCAGGATCCGCGCTGCGTCTTCCAGGTGATGAAGGCGCATTTCTCGCGCTACACCCCTGAAATGGTCGAGCGCATCACCGGCGCGGCGAAGGACAAGTTCCTCGAGGCGTGCAAGTGGATCGCCGAGACGTCGGCGCCCGACAAGGTGATGACGTCGATGTACGCGCTGGGCTGGACCCAGCACTCCAAGGGCTCGCAGAACATCCGCACCATGGCGATGATCCAACTGCTGCTGGGCAATATCGGCTTGGCCGGCGGCGGCATGAACGCGCTGCGCGGGCACTCCAACATCCAGGGCCTGACCGATATCGGCCTGATGAGCAACCTGATCCCCGGCTACCTGACGTTGCCGACGGACGCGCAGGCCGACTTCGCGGCCTACATGCGGCCGCGCGGCTTCAAGCCGCTACGGCCCGGCCAGACCAGCTTCTGGCAGAACTACGACAAGTTCTTCGTCTCCTTCATGAAGGCGATGTGGGGCCCCGCGGCGACCAAGGAGAACGACTGGGCCTACGACTATCTGCCCAAGCTCGACGTCGGTTCCTACGACGTCCTGCGCGGCTGGGAGATGATGCACCAGGGCAAGATCAACGGGTACTTCTGCCAGGGCTTCAACCCGCTGATGTCGTTCCCCAACCGCCGCAAGATGCAGGCGGCGATGGAGAAGCTGAAGTTCCTCGTCGTCATCGACCCGCTGGCCACCGAGACCAGCGAGTTCTGGCAGAACCACGGCGAGCACAATCCGGTCGACCCGGCGAAGATCCAGACCGAGGTGTTCCGTCTGCCGACGACGGTATTCGCCGAGGAGAATGGCTCGCTGGTCAACTCGGGTCGTTGGCTGCAGTGGCACTGGAAGGGCGCCGAGCCGCCGGGCGAAGCGATCACCGACATCGAGATCATGGCGAAGATCTTCCTGAAGGTGCGCGAGCTGTATCGCAAGGAAGGCGGCGCCTTCCCCGATCCGATCGTCAACCTGACCTGGGAGTACGAGAACCCGGCCTTCCCGAATCCGGAGGAACTCGCGCGCGAGCTCAACGGCCGCGCGCTGGCCGACGTGCCCGATCCGCGCGATCCGGCGAGGTTGGTCCTGCGCAAGGGTCAGCAGCTCTCGGGCTTCGGCGAGCTGCGCAACGACGGCGCGACCATGGGCGGTTGCTGGATCTACTCCGGCTGCTGGACCGAGGCGGGCAATCAGATGGCGCGACGCGACAACACCGATCCGGGCGGTCTCGGGCTCACGCCGAAATGGGCGTGGTCGTGGCCGGCCAATCGCCGCATTCTCTACAACCGCGCTTCCGCCGACGCGAAGGGCGATCCCTTCAACCCGAAGCAGAAGCAGATCTGGTGGAACGGCGAGCGTTGGACCGGCTTCGACGTGCCCGACTACGGGCCGTTGGTGAAGCCCGAAGCCAGCGTCGGTCCGTTCATCATGAACCAGGAGGGAACGGCGCGGCTGTTCACCCGGGGCATGATGCGCGACGGACCATTCCCGGAGCACTACGAGCCTTTCGAGGCGCCGGTGGCCAACGCGCTGCACCCGAAGGTCGGACCTAATCCAGTCGCCCGCGTCTTCAAGGGCGATATGGAGCAGTTCGGCAAGGCCAGCGACTTCCCGATCGTCGCCACGACCTATCGCCTCACCGAGCACTTCCACTTCTGGTCCAAGCACGTGCGCATCAACGCGAGCACGCAGCCCCAGGAGTTCATCGAGCTCGGCGAGGAACTGGCCAAGGAGAAGGGCATCTCGAGCGGCGACCTGATCGAGATGCGCTCCAACCGCGGCCGCGTGAAGGCCGTCGCCGTTGTCACCAAGCGCATCAAGGCGCTGAAGATCGACGGCAAGATGGTGCACACCGTGGGCATCCCGCTGCACTGGGGCTTCACCGGCGAAACCAAGAAGGGCTTCGGCTGCAACCAGCTGACGCCCTACGTGGGCGACGCGAACATCGAGACGCCGGAGTACAAGGCGTTCCTGGTGGACGTGAAGAAGCTCGGCACGACGGCGGCATAGGGAGGCGACGATGAGCAGTCTTCAGTCTCTCGACATCCAGCGCCGCTCGGCGACGGTGACGCAATCGCCCAGCCAGCGCGAATCGACCGAGATCGCCAAGCTGATCGACGTCTCGCGTTGCATCGGCTGCAAGGCCTGCCAGGCCGCGTGCCTGGAATGGAACGACCTGCGCGAGGAGGTCGGCGTCAATGTCGGCGTCTACGACAACCCGCACGACCTGACGGAGAACACCTGGACGCTGATGCGGTTCACGGAGATCGATGTCGATGGCCGCTTCGAATGGCTGATCCGCAAGGACGGCTGCATGCACTGCGCCGATCCGGGCTGCCTGAAGGCCTGCCCGGCGCCCGGCGCGATCGTGCAGTACAAGAACGGCATCGTCGACTTCATCTCGGAGAATTGCATCGGCTGCGGCTATTGCGTGAAGGGCTGCCCCTTCAACATCCCGCGCATCTCCAAGAAGGACGCCAAGGCGTACAAGTGCTCGTTGTGCTCCGACCGCGTCGCCGTCGGCCAGGCGCCGGCCTGCGCCAAGGTCTGCCCGACGCAGGCGATCTCCTTCGGCACCAAGAAGGACATGGCCGCCTGGGCCGACAAGCGCATCGCCGATCTCAGGGAGCGCGGCTACAAGAGCGCTGGGCTCTACGACCCGCCGGGTGTGGGCGGCACGCATGTGATGTACGTGCTCAAGCATGCCGACCGGCCGCAGATCTACGCCGGCCTGCCCAAGGACCCGAAGATCAGTCCGCTGGTCGAGTTCTGGAAAGGCGTGACCAAGCCGCTGGCGCTCGCGGGCGTAGGCCTGGCGGCGCTGATCGGCTTCTTCCACTATGTCACGCATGGACCGAACGAGGTCCAGGCGGAGGACGAAGAAGCCGCCGCCAAGGCGCGGCGCACGCCGGCGGAGTGATCGCCGGCGTGGCAACGAGTGGCGCGGGAGCCGGCGTACCCGGCCCCGCTCGGTAGTACAGGGAGGGCCAGGACATGGCCGACAAGAGCAACATCCTCGACCGCTACACCACGGGTGCGCGGCTCAACCACTGGATCAACGCCATCCTGATGATATGCTTGGTGCTGTCGGGCATGGCGCTGTTCCATCCCTCGCTGTTCTTCCTGACCGATCTGTTCGGCGGTGGATCAATGGCGCGCATCGTCCATCCCTGGATCGGCGTGCTGGCGATGCTGAGCTTCCTCGGCCTGTTCATCCGTTTCTGGCGTTACAATTTGTGGACCAGGGACGACAGCGCCTGGATGCGCAGCGTCAAGCACGTGGTGTCGGGCGACGAGGCCAAGGTGCCGGAGGCCGGCAAGTACAATGCCGGCCAGAAGCTGGTCTTCTGGCTGATGTCGATCCTCACCATCCTGCTGCTGACCAGCGGGCTCGCCATGTGGGACTCGCAGTTCGGCGAGTACACCACGATCGAGCAGAAGCGCCTGGCGGTGGTCGTGCATGCCGCCGCCGCGGTGCTGCTGCTGATCGTGGTGATCACCCACATCTACGCCGCGATCTGGATCCGCGGCACGATCCGCGGCATGACGCGCGGTTCGGTCACCGGCGGCTGGGCGTGGCGCCATCACCGCAAGTGGCTGCGTGAGGAAGTGGGCAAGACCAAGTGAGTCTCAAAGGACGCGTCGTCCCCGATCCGGTCGATATCGGCCAGATCGCGGCGCCGCCCTTCGTTCGCTTGCCCGACATCGCCACGCTCTTCGCAGCGCGCGCGGCGCGGCTCGACGCGCTGGCGCCGGGCAACCCGCTCGAGCCGTTTCTGCGCTTTGTCGCCGATATCGCGCGCGCCCAGCACAAGGCCGCGGTCGCGTTGCCTCCAGGCACGCCGCCCGGCGATGACCACGTCGCTTTCTGCAAGGCGCACGGCTTCGCGCTGATCGAGCGGCTCACCTGGGCGCGCGACTCCTCGTTCGTATCGGGCGCGCGCGCGCTCGCGAGCGCGCTCGAGGGCGTGACGATGCCCGAGGCGGCCGCGAACGCGCTGGCCGCCTTCGCCGCGCGTGACGACAAGTCGATCGACGCCCTGGCCGATCGCCTGCTGCGCGACGAGCACGAACCGTGGGACATGGCCGAACTGCCACTGGTCGCGGCGGCGCTGGAACTGCATTGGGCGCGCATGGCGGCGGCGCTCGACCCGGCGGCGCCGGCGCCGCTGGAGCCGCGCAACCTCTGCCCGGTCTGCGGCTCGACCGCGCTGGCCTCGGTGATCGAGGCGGCCGCCGGCCGGCAAGGCTCGCGCTTCCTGTGCTGCGGCCTGTGCCAGACGCACTGGAACTACACCCGCATCCAGTGTGCCCATTGCGTCTCGACCAAGGGCATCGCCTACCACCATATCGAGGGCGGTTCGAAGGCCGTGCGCGCCGAGACCTGCGACGAGTGCCACACCTACACCAAGGCGCTCTACCGCGAGGAAGCGCCCGACCTCGATCCGGTGGCCGACGATCTCGCGACCCTGCCGCTCGATCTCCTCGTCAGCGAAGCCGGCTGGCGGCGCGCGCGGCTGAACTGGTACCTGATGCCGCAGGACGAGGAGGCGCCCGAGCCACTCAGCGCGACCACCGCGTGATCGGCGCGCTGCGCAAATGGATGGCCGGTCGCGAACCGGTCGACGCGGCGCTGGCACGTGCGCGCGCCGCTTTCGATGCCGGCGATATCGGCGTCGCCTTCGACCTCTGGCATGCGCTGGCGCATCGCGGCGTGGCGCGCGCGCAGGCCAATCTGGGCGGCCTGTTCGCCGGCGGTGTTGGCGTCGAGCACGACGACGACGAGGCGGTGCGCTGGTTCCGCATCGCCGCCGAGGCCGGAGACGCCGTGGCGCAGCAGAATCTGGCGCTGATGTACTACGAGGGCCGCGGCACCGACGGCGACCTGACGCAGGCCGCGCGCTGGTATGCGCGCGCCGCCGAGGCAGGCGAGACCGAGGCGCAAAACATGCTGAGCTGGATGGCCTACGAGGGCGTCGGCATGGAGCGCGACGTGGCGGTGGCGCGACGCTGGGCCGAAGCGGCCGCGGCCGCTGGCAGTGCCTCGGCGATGGCTCGGCTGGGCCAGATCTTCCACAACGCCGAAGGCGTGGAGCGCGATCCAGAGGCGGCGGCGGCGTGGTTCACCAAGGCGGCGCGGCTGGGCGATACCGAGGCCCAAGCGATGCTCGGCGCCGCCTATCACATGGGTCTGGGCGTTCCTCAGGATCAGATGCTCGCCTATCGCTGGCTGGCACGCGCGCAGCGCCGTGGTAACGAGGTGGCGGCGGGCTTCCTGCTGCGTGTGTCTCCGCTGCTGAGCGAGGCCGAGCGCGCCGAAGGCGAGCGGCTGATCGCGGCGGGCGATGGCGCGTAAGGTCTTCACTTACCCCGGAGGGGGAAGGTGCCCGAAGGGCGGAAGGGGGATGTCGAAGACGAACAGAGGAGTCCGTCTTCGACGTCCCCCTTCCGTCAGCGCTGCGCGCTGCCACCTTCCCCTCCGCGGGAAGGTAAGGGAGGAGAGGAACCACGATGCCGGCCTTTGTCGACGACTTGCGACGGCGCGCGGAGGAGGCGGCGCGGATCGAGGCCGCCTATCGCACCGAGTCGCGCGACCGGCTGGCGGCGCTGGAGCAGGCGCGCGTGCTCGCCTATCGCCGGGTCGGGCTGATCGACGCGCTGGCCAAGTCGGTCGCCGCTGGCGAGGACCGCACGAGCGCGACCGACGCCGGCGTCACGACGCTCTGCGATATGACAGGCTGGTCGTCGACCGACGCGGCCTATGACGAAGTCCGCACGCGGCTCAGCACAGTCGCCGACGAGGCCTGGCTCGCCGAGCATCCCGCCGAGGCCGACGGCAAGCCGGTCGACGTGGCGCTGGCATTCACGCGCTTTGAGGCATGGTACGCCGAACGCTTCGGCGCGGCCTTCACCTCGCTGATCGCGCGCGACGTGCCCAGCCTTACGCCGCTGGTCGACTTCTGACATGTCGGCCGCCTTCGACGCCTGGCTGCGCGACACCTTCGCGCGCACCAAGGGCTTCACCGCGCTGCTGATCCTGGTGAAGCGCGACCGCGCCACGATCTGGCCGTTGGGTTCGTCCTACGCCAACGTGATCGGCAATGAGATGGCGTGGCGCGACTTCCGGGACATGCTCGACCGCTCGAAGCTGCAGTGGGACGCGGTCGCGATCTTTCCCGCCACGGCGCCCAACGGCGGCCCGCTGCCCGACGGCCAGGCGCGCTTTCGCCTGAAGCAGGCGCAGGATCGCCTGATCGAGGATCACGCCACGATCAACGAAGGCGCGTTCTTCGACCGCAAGGGCAGGCCGCTTCGACTCGATCCGGCCTAGCCGGCAGCGACGGCGCCCTCGCAGCCCTCGAACTCCTCCGCCGCCATCTTGGCGAGGAATGGCTCGATCGCCGCGGGTCCGTAGAGCAGCGCCGCGCTCGCCGCCGCCCAATCGTCGGGCCGCACCAGCACGAACCAGCCCTCGCCGTAGGGATCGCGATTGACCGGCGAGGGATCGTCCATCAGCTCTTCGTGGCTCTCGACCACCTCGCAGGCGAAGGCGATCTTGGCCGGGCCGACATACTTGCCGGCTTCGATCACGGCGCAGGCCTGGCCGGGCTCTAGGTGGCGATCGGCGCGCTTGGGCGTCGCGCCTACCACCTCGCCACCCATCGCGACGGCGATGCGGGTTGGGCCGACGCGTACCAACCCGTCCGCCTCAGGTCGGTACCACAGCATGTTCTCGGCGTCGTACCAGAGATCGTCGGGCAGCTCGCAGCCCTTCACATCGGCCATGGTTCGCTTTCCGTCGCGACGGTCATCCCGAGCACCGCGAGGGATCTAGGGTCGGCCTGGATCCCTCGCTACGCTCGGGACGACAGCGAATGCGTGTCAGTAGGTCAGCACGCGGCAGTCTTCTTCCATGATCTTCTGCACCAGATAGCCGGCTCCGACGAGTCCGGCGCATTCCGGGATCAGCTCGTCCTTGGTCATGTCGAAGAGCTCGAGGTTGTTGGAGCAGGCATAGAGCTTGGCGCCGTTCTCGTGCGCCTCCTTGATGAAGTCGTAGACCGTGGTCTTGGCGCCAGCCTTGACGTGCAGGGTCTCGGCCACGCCGCGCTTGAGCAGCCGGCCGGCGGTGGCGGTGCAGATCACCTCGACCTCGTAGTCCATCGCTGCCGCGACGGCGGCCTGATAGAACGGCGCGCCCAGTTCCTCGCCGTTGCGCGGATCGGTGTTGACCATCACGATCACGAGCTTCTTCATGGCCCGAGGCTAGCATGTCTGCGCTGCGGGTGCTCGATTTCGGCTCCGTCTCGCCTGTCAAGTCGCTGGCGATATGGCACGGCGTCGCCGACGCCATGGGCGCGGCCGACGATCCCGTCATGACGCTGTCGAACCCCGACGCGCCCTATATCTGCGTCGGCTTCCACCAGGACGTGGCGCAGGAAGTCGACGAGGCATGGTGCGCGGCGGAGCACATGCCGGTCATCCGCCGCGAAGCCGGCGGCGGCGCCGTCCTGCTCGACGCGTCACATCTCTTTGTCCACTTCATCTATCCCCGCCAGCTGGCGGCGGGGCGCGCGGCCGCGCTCTATCCCCGCTTCATCGCGCCGCTGGTCGAGACCTACCGTTCGCTGGGCGTGGCCGCCGAGTACCGCGCCCTGAATGACATCCATGTCGATGGCCGCAAGATCGGCGGCTCGGCCATCGCGGCGATCGGCGAGGCCGTGGTGTTCGCCGGCATGATCCTGTTCGACTTCGATGCTGAGCGCATGGCGCGGGCGCTACGGGTGCCGTCGGAGAAGTTCCGCGACAAGCTGCGGACCTCGCTGGCCGACTACATCACCAGCCTGTGCCGCGAGTTGGGCACCCCGCCATCGCGCGAGCGCGTGATCGAGACTTTGCTGAGCCACCTGTCGCGGACCCTTGACGCCGATCCGAAGCGGAGCGAGGCCCGCGAGGACGAGCGAATGGCCATCGAACGGCGCGCGGTGTCGCTTCTCGACCCGGATTGGACGCATAAGCGCGGACGGCGCGCGATTGCCGAGGGCGTGAAGCTCATGGCTGGCGCGGCGCTGGTCGAGATCGACTGGAAGGCGCCGGGTGGACTATTGCGGCTGCGGGCGCTGGCGCGCGATGGCGTGCTGGTCGATCTGGATCTCGCCGGCGACTTCACCTGCTTGCCGATCGACGGGCCTGCAAGGCTTGCGGCGGCCCTGCATGGGCTGCGGCTCGACTCGCCGGACCTGCCGGCGCGGATCGACCACCACATCGCCGCGCTGGGGCTCGACATGCCGGGGGTCGGCGGCGGCGATCTCGCGGCCGCGCTGATCAGTGGCGTACCCGAATGGGCGGCACGGGCGCCTCTTGCGCCCTCACCTTAGGCGCGGCTTTCCCGGGCAAACGAATTACGCCATCTTTGCCGCCGCATGCAAAGACGGTGAAGATGATAGTTGCTGGCGATCTCGATCTGGCGCCCAAGGAATTCGGCTTACAGGAATCGCAACGATGACGGGCGCCTACTCGCTGGCCGGGAAGAAGGTCTATGTCGCCGGCCACACTGGCATGGTTGGTGGCGCGTTGCTGCGGCGGTTGGCGGGCGAGTCCTGTACCGTGGTGACCGCCACCCGTGCCGAAGTCGATCTGCGGCACCAGGCGGCTGTCTTCGACTGGATGCGGCGCGTTCGTCCGCAATGCGTGATCGTCGCCGCCGCGACCGTAGGCGGCATCCTCGCCAATTCCACGCGCCCGGCGGAGTTCCTCTACGACAACCTCTCCATCGGCAGCAATCTGATCGAGGCGGCGCGCGTCGCTGGGGTCGAGAAGCTGCTCTACCTGGGCTCGACCTGTATCTATCCGCGCCTGGCGCCACAGCCGATCGCTGAAGAATCGTTGCTGACCGGTCCGCTCGAACCCACCAACGAATGGTACGGCATCGCCAAGATCGCGGGCCTGAAGCTATGCGCTGCCTACCGACGCCAGTACGGCTGCGACTTCATCGCGGCGCAACCCACCAATCTCTACGGCGCTGGCGACAACTTCAATCTCACCACCGCGCACGTCATCCCGGCGCTCATGGCGAAGATCCACGCGGCCAAATCGAGCAACGCGCCCGCCGTGGAGTTGTGGGGCACGGGGACCCCGCTGCGCGAATTCCTCCATGTCGACGATCTCGCCGATGCGCTGGTTTTCCTGGTGACCCGCTACTCCGACGAGATGCACATCAACATTGGCTCGGGCGAAGAGATCTCGATCGGCGACTTGGCCTCGACCCTCGCCGAGGTCATCGGTTTTGGCGGCGCGTTACGCTACGACCGCGGCAAGCCGGACGGAACGCCGCGCAAGCTGGTCGACTCGACGCGGCTCAGATCCATGGGGTGGCGCGCCTCGACATCGCTGCGCGACGGGCTGGCAAGAACCTACGCCTGGTACCTGCGGCACCTCGGCGTCGACATACGCGCCTGAGCGTCAGTTGCCCTTCTTCTGGATGTTCCAGAACACCGCCGCCGGGCCCGGCAGCCAGCCGTTGACGCTGTCCTTGCGATAGGCGCCGAAGGCCTTGTACTGGCCGACGACGAGGAAATGCGCCTGCTCCATCACGCGGTCCTGGATCTTGAACGCCAGGTCCTTCTTGGCCGCCTCGTCGGTCGCGCGCGAATAGTCAGCGCGCAGCTTCTCGAGCGCCTCGTCGCACGGCCAGCCGAACCATGCCTTGTCGCAGCCGCCATGGGTGAAGGCGTTGGCCACCGGGTTGGCGGCGTCGACCGCCACCGTGGTGGTGAAGAACATGTTCCAGCCGCCCTGCGCCGGCGGCTCCTTCTTGGCTCGGCGCGACACCACCGACTGCCAGTCCATCGACTGCATGTCGACCTTGAAGCCCGCCCGCTCGAGCTGAGCCTTGGCCACCGGCGCGAGGCGGTTCGAGGACTGCAGGTCGGTCTGATGCATCAGCACGATGGGCGTGCCGTCGTAGCCCGACTCCTTCAGGAGCGCGCGCGCTTTCTCGAGGTTTGGCTTGAGCAGCAGATCGCCATAGGTCTTGGTGTGCGGGTTGCCGCAGGTCAGCGGCGCGTTGCACTCGAAGTAGATGTCCTTGTCGCCGACCTGAGCCTCGAGATAGTCGATCTGCGCCGTGGCGTAGAACGCCGCCAGCCGCGCCTTCACGTTGTTGAAGGGCGGATGCAGGTGATTGAAGCGGCCGATGATCTGGCTGCCCAGTGGATTCCAGCCATAGAGCGCGATGTTCTTGTCCTTCTGCAGGATCGGGAACAGGTCGGGCGGTGGCACCTCGATGATATCGACCTCGCCGGCGAGCAGCGCGTTGACCGCGGTGAGCGGATCGGGGATCGCCAGCCATTCTACGCGGTCGACCTTGGCCACCTTGCCGCCGGCCATGCCCGAGGGCGGCTCGTTGCGCGGCCTGTACTTCGGGTTCTTGACGTAGACGACCTTGTCGCCCGGCTTCCAGTCCTTGCCGCTGAAGATGAACGGACCGGAGCCGGTGAAATCCTTGATCTGCTGGTTCGACGGCGTCGCCGCGACGCGTGCCGGCATGATGAAAGGCACCAGGGAGCTCGGCTTGCCCAGCGTCTCAATCACCAGGCCGTAGGGCTCCTTGAGCACCAGCTTGAAGCTCTTGGCGTCGATCGCCGTGATCTCGGCGACGCGTGTCCACAGCTGCTGGGCCATCGAATCGCGATCGGCCCACCGCTTGAGCGAAGCGACGACATCGGCCGATGTCACCGGCTGGCCGTCATGGAACTCCAGCCCGTCGCGCAGGGTGAAGGTCCAGGTGAGCTTGTCGTCGCTCATCGTCCACTTTTCGGCCATCTGCGGGCGGATCTCGAGCTTCTCGTCCTGGCCCAGCAGCGTGTCGTAGATCAGGTAGCCGTGGTTGCGCGTGATGTAGGCGGTGGTCCAGATCGGATCGAGGATCTTCAGGTCCGAGTGCGCGACGACCCGTAGCGTCGTTTGCGCCTGCGCCGCGACGGCGAGCGTCAGCGCTATCGCGCCGGCCGCGGCCGATCGCACGACATTCCCGATGAACGACATGGTCCGTCTCCTGTCGTGGTGCCTCATCAGGACGATATCAGGCTGATGCCCTGTGGCCACGTCCAATATGGGGCCGGCGCCGATCATCGCTGTCGGGCGTCGTCACTCCACACCACATCCGTGATGTCCGGTGAGGACTCCAGCAGGCGACGAAGCGCGTCGGTCGTCCGGTCCAAAGCGGGCTTCGTGTCGACGCGCTTGAGCAAGCGCTGAAGAAATCCCGGTTCGGCGGCCACGAATACAACGAACTCGGTGGCATCATCGACCTGCGTCGCCCCGACGGCCTGTCCCTCGCCATCCTCTTCCGTGGGGTCGTCGATCGGGCCGCACCCGATCCAGAGCGGGAAGCCATCGTTCTTTATGCTCACGAGCCATCCCCAGTCCTCGTTGAGGATCCCGGTGGTCTGAACGCCGAAACGCGGCAGACCATCGCGAACGAACTCCGCCAGGCGCTTTCCCCAGCAATTCGCATTCACGATCTCGTCGTCTTCGTTCGGATACTTCGGGAACGCTTTCGACCTGAAATTGACTGTCGTCTTCATGGTGTAGCCGCGGATACGGGGATAGGTGGCACCTGGATAGTATGCGAGGCGAGCAATCTGGACCAACGGGACAGCGGGAGTCGGCGGGACGTCAAACCGCTTGCATGCGTCGTGTCGCCGCCGCAGGCTCGCGCCGCTCGGCATGACAACCGGCAAGAGACGGGAGGAACGCATGGCGACGAGTGGCGTCTATCGCTATCCACACATGGATCAGGTGGTGTTCGGCAAACCCTCCGCCGAGGCGATGGCCGAGGAAACGGCGCGTATCGGCGCCAACAAGGTCTTCATCGTCGCCAGCGGCACGCTCAACCGCACCACAGATGTGGTCAGGAACGTCGCCGGCAAGCTGGGCAACCGCCACGCCGGCACCTGGGATCGCATCGCCGCGCACACGCCGCGCACAGATTGCGTCGCCGCCGCCAACGCGGCGCGCGAGGCCGGCGCCGATCTGATCGCCACGGTGGGCGGCGGCTCGGTGACCGACGCGGGCAAGATGATCCAGCTTTGTCTCGCCAACGACGTGACGAGGCCGGAGCAGCTCGACGACTACAAGCGCGTCACCAACGCCGATCCGCCGACGCGCAAGCCGGTGAAAGCGCCAACGGTGCGCCAAGTCGCCGTGCCGACCACGCTGTCAGCCGGTGAGTTCAACGCCGGCGCGGGCTGCACCGACACCGCGACGAAGAAGAAGGAATCGTACTTCCATCCGCTGCACGTGCCGCGTGTCGTGATCCTCGATTCCGCGGCCACGGTGCACACGCCGCTCTGGCTGTTCCTGTCGAGCGGCATCCGCGCCGTCGACCACGCGGCGGAGGACATCTGCTCGCCGCGCTGCAACGCCTATTCCGAAGCCGCCGACATCCACGCGCTGAAGCTGCTGAGCCGCGGCCTGCGCGGCGTGAAGGCCAATGAGTCCGACATGGCCGCAAGGCTCGATTGCCTGATGGGCATGTGGCTCTCGGTGGTGGGATCGCAGGCCGGCGTCGACAAGGGCGCCAGCCACGCCATCGGCCATATCCTCGGCGGCACCGCCGGCGTGCCGCATGGCTACACCTCGTGCGTGATGCTGCCCTACGTGATGCGCTGGAACAAATCGGTGAACGCCGAGCGTCAGGCGCTGGTCAGCGAGGCGCTGGGCCGACCCGGTGTCGATGCCGGCGATGCTTTGCACGAGCTGATCAGCGGGCTCGGCCTGCCGCGCACCTTGAAGGACGTCGGCGTCGAGCCAGGCCAGTTCGACCTGCTGGCCGAGAACACGATGCACGATCGCTGGACCTACACCAACCCGCGCAAGATCAACGGGCCCGGCGACATCAAGGCGATCCTCGAGATGGCGGCCTGACGCGACGGCGCCCCGCCGATGATCATCGCCGAGGCGCCGCGTACCCGACTAGCTACTGGTAGATCGGCTGGCGATAGTAGGGGGTCGGATAGTAGTAGTACCGTCGATCAGGCGAGGCGCCCGGCCCACCGCGCGGGCCCGGCGGGTTTTCCCAGTTCGTGCCTGGACCACCGCGCGCGCCCGGCGGGTTGTCGTCGCGGTCACCCCAGTAGTCGCGTCCGTAGCGCGGGGCGTAGTATTGGGGCGCGTGGTAGTAGCGCGGCGGCTCCTGCCACACCCAGCGACGGCCATCCCAGCGATAGTCGGTCTTCTCTACGGCCGTCCTATCGCTATTGATGGGCATCAAAGGGCCCGCGGCCAGCACCGGCGCCGCGCTAAAAGCGATCAAGGCCGCGCCGGCGCCGGCAAGCAGAATCTTCTTCATCGAGGTCATGGGACAACTCCCTTTCTACTGCCCGCTGCTCGCGAGCGATCAGGAGATAAATGGTGATGGAGGCGATGGGGTTGCTGGCAGCAAGGGGGCATTTGCGTGTCGAAGCGTGACGGATGAGTCGCCACGTTGCCGCCGCAAGTGCCTTATTCATGCGTAATCGGGACGCGACGGCTCGGCCAGTCGCCAAACGAAAAGGCCGCGCTGGCGGGCCGAAACTTTTCCGAGGCGCCGTCGTGAGCGCCGTGCCTCAATCGCGAAAGAACACCGCGCGCGTGCGCCACTGGCCGTCGTCGCCGCGACAGGCGATGCCGCTTATCGTCTCGCGACGCGCGCCGATGGTCTCGACACGCTCGTATTCGCGGCAGAACTGGTCGCTTTGGTTCTTGAAGGTGCGTGTCGGCTTCACCATTCCCGAGGCGCCGCTGTCGGGGTTTTCCCAGCTTACCGGCGTGCCGCTCACCTGCGTTTCAAGCGCGCGCCGCAGCGTCGCCTCGGCCAACGCCGTATCGCGCGCGCGCTGTTCGCTCGCCAGCTCGAAGTTGCGCCGCGCGAGGAATTCGCCCGTGCCGAAGCCCAGGCCGGCGCCGATCAGCAGCGCGACGCTCGCGGCGATGGCGGCATGCGGCGCGAAGCGTCGCCAACTCGTGACGGAACGCTCCGTGAAGTCGGGCTGGGGCAGTGGCGGCAGATTGCCATGTGTGGCCGGAGCCAGCGCCGCGTGCAGCAAGGCGCCACTGCCGGCGAAGGCCTGCAGGCGTTCGGCGAGGCGTGTATCGCGCGCGAGATCGGCTTCGAGCGCCTCGGCTTCGGCGCCGGCGAGCTCGCCGTCGAGATAGGCCAGCAGGGTGGCGTCGTCGTATGTCGTCATGAGTGTCCGCCTCCTGTGGCGGTCTGGACGGTCGAGCCGTCGACGAAATCGCGCAGCGCGACACGGGCGCGTGCGACGCGGCTGGTGAGTGTGCCGACCGGCAGGTCGAGCACCTCGGCGGCGTCGCGATAGGAGAGGCCCTCGACCGCGACCAGCAGCAGCGCCGCGCGCTGCTCCTCGGGCAGGCGACCGATGAAGCCGCGGACCTTGGCCAGCGTGATGCTGGCTTCCAGCGCGCGCGCGGTGTCGCGCGCGGTGAGCGTGTCCGGGTCGACCGGCTGCAGATGCGCGCCGCGCACGCGGTTGGCCTGTTGCCGGTTGATGTGGATGGTCTGCACGATGCGGTACATCCAGCTGTCGAGACGCGTACCCGCCTGCCACTGGGCGATGCGGCTGATGGCCCGCTCGTACGCGGCCTGCACCAGGTCGTCGGCCTCGTCGAGCGAACCGGTGAGCCCGTACGCGAAGCGCCGCAGACGCGGCTGCAACGCGGTCATCGCCGTCCAGGTTTCCTTGTTCATCGTCGGCGTCGGGACCACGCGTTTCCACCGCCAGTGTCGCGCCGTGGCGACTGGACAACAACAGAACTATTTCTTCGATCGTCGGGACGTGGCGGTCGCGTGAGCTGTTGTCGCCTCGTCAAAGCCTGCCCAGGTAATGGTATTCGCAAGGAAGCGGTCGTAGAGTCCGCATGGCTTCATTCGACGAGACGTCCATGGACAGCGATAGCGCCTACTCCGAGCTCGTCCGCACGCCGACACGACGGCGCGGTGTGCTGGCCCTGCTGCTTGCCGCGGCGCTGGGTGTGTCGGCGTCGGTCGCCCTTGCTAGTGGTGGTGGTAGTGGCGGCGGTTCCGGAGGCGGTGGTGGTGGTGGCTCCGGCGGCGGCAGTGGCGGCTCCGGCGGCAGTGGCGGCTCCGGCGGCGGTGGCGGCGGTAGTGGCGGCTCCGGCGGTAACAGTGGTCCGGGAGGGCCAAGCGGGCCGGGGGGGCCTGGTGGTTCTGGCAACAGTGGGCCAGGTAGCGGTGGTTCCGGTTCGGGGCCGGGCGCGGGTCCTGGATCGGGACCGGGTGGATCAGGCCCAGGTGGCGGCCCCGGCAGTATCGGCGATGTGTCACCCGTTGCGCGTGACCTGACACCGAAGGAGGAAGCCGACCTCATCGCGCGCCGGTGGAGCGATCCACCCGGGGCTCCGCCACCGAAACGGTAGGCGGGCGCGTGTTCGAGTTCTCGCGCCTTGCGGCAGCGGCGCTGGCGCTGACAATCGCGGCGTCGGCCGCGGTGGCGCAGGAAGTCGCGCGCGCACCGCTGGCACCGGCCGACCAGGCCATCGCGGATGAGGCGCGGCTTCGCACGCTGGAGACCGCACGTAGTCGCGTGCGCGTGGGTTGGCGTGGCGCGACGGCGGGCGTCTCCGGCACGATCGAGCCGTTGCGCACATACCTGGCGCGCAACGGCATGATGTGTCGCGAGTTCGAGGAGACGACGCAGTTGCCGAGCACGGCCTTGGTCGTCAATCGACTAGCCTGCCGCGACGACAAGGGTCTTTGGCATATCGTCCGCTGACTCGGGGCTTGGGACGCAAATCCCTCCTCGCCTGTTTTCAGGATGACCGGTGCGGCGTTCGTGTGCGTGCCAGTCGCCCACAAGGCAGGAGGCAAGACATGACTCTCAACGTCGTGATTTCCAGATCGACCGCCCTCTCGAAGCCCGTGCTGCTAGCGGTGCTCGCCACCGCGCTCAGCGTCGCGCCCTACGGGTTCAAGCCTACGCATGACGGCGCCACGATCTCCATCGCGTCCGCCGATGCGCGAGGCGGTGGCGGCGGCGGCGGCGGCGGAGGTGGCGGAGGCGGTGGTGGTGGTGGTGGTGGTAGCGGCGGCGCCAGCAGCAGCAGCGGCAACTCCGGCCCCGGTAGCGGCGGTGGTTCTGGCTCGGGCAACTCCGGTCCCGGCAGTGGCGGCAATGGCGGCAATTCCGGCCCGTCCGCCAATTCGGGACCGGGCAACGCCGGACACGCTAGCCCTGGGCAGACCAACACCGGCCACTCCGGCCAAGGGCGAGGCGGCCCGAACGGCGGCGCGCCGGGTGTCGGCCATGAGGCCAACCACGCGACCAACCCCGAAACGCACCACCATTCCGCGGATGCTCCGGGCCATCGCTGACGCAAGACGATCGATCACTCATCGAAGGCCGCTCTCAGAGCGGCCTTCTTCTTTGCGCGCTGTTCGATCGCGGCAGCATCGTGATTATTCCCGCGCGCTGCACGTGGGCTTTCGCGCCCCTGCTGTCTGGCCGATCGGTCATGCGATCTGGTCATCGACAACAGCCCGACAGTCTCTCTCGTGTCTCTGTACATCGAACGGCCCGCCCCTGATCGGCGCGCCACGCTCCTCGCGCGCGGTCTGCTCGCGGGCGGTGCCTTGGCCATCGCTTCATGCCTTGCGATCGGCGCCGCCGACGCGCGTCCCGGCGAGGGCGGTGGCCAGCCGAAGGGCATGGGCGGCGGCCAGGGTGGCGCTGGCGGCCAGCAGGGCATGCGTCCGCCAGCGTCGATGAATGGCGGTCAGCAGGACGGCGGACGGCCGCCGCCGACAGGAACGCCGCGGCGATGGAATGGACAGCCCCACGGCGGCACAGCCGGTTCGTCGTAACCCCACGCGACGGATCGGCGGGCGGCGGGGAAAACAGGCACCGCCGTCATCGGCCCGCACGAAAAGGCCGCCCTCGGGGGCGGCCTTTGTTGTCGGAAGGCGGCGCGCGGCGCGCTAGGCGGCTTGCTGGACCGAGACGCCCTTGTCCTTGAAGACCTGCTCGAGCTCGCCGGTCTCGTACATCTCGCGGATGATGTCGCAGCCGCCGATGAACTCGCCCTTGACGTAGAGCTGCGGGATCGTCGGCCAGTCGCTGAATTCCTTGATACCCTGGCGGATCGCCGGGTCGACCAGCACGTTCACGCCCTTGAAGCGCACGCCCATGTGGTCGAGCACCTCGACCACGGCGGCCGAGAAGCCGCATTGCGGGAACACCGGCGTGCCCTTCATGAATAGCACCACATCGTTGGTGGTGACCTCTTCCTTGATGCGGTTGGCGACATCGCTCATCGCTGTCTCCTGTGGATCCTGTATGCCCAGTGTACCCTAACTGGCCCCGGGCGCCATGGTCGTCAACTTCAGGGCGTGCAGTTCCCCGCCCATCCGGCCGCCCAGAGCGGCGTAGACCATCTGATGCTGCTGGATCCGGGACTTGCCAGCGAAGGCCTTGGACACGACCGTCGCCGAGTAGTGGTCGCCGTCGCCGGCCAGGTCCTCGATCCTCACCTCGGCGTCGGGTAGGCCGGCCTTGATCAGGCTGATGATGTCGTCGGAAGCCATGGGCATCGATCGGGTCCTTCAGGCCGCCTCGCCGGCCATGTAGGCCGGCAGCCAGGTCTCATGGGCACGGCGCAACTCGCTCAGCGATATGGCCATCAGGCCCTCGACCGTCAATGCGCCGCCGCCCGACGTGCCGATGCGCCGGGCCGGCACCCCGGCCTTGGCGGCCGCAGCGATCACCGCGTCGGCTTGGGGGGTCGCCACCAGGTAACGGCCCTGGTCCTCGCCGAACAGCCAGGCATGCGGGGCGATGTCCTGGGGGGCCTCGATCGTGGCGCCGGTCGCGCCCGCCATCGCCATCTCGGTCAGGGCGATCAGCAGGCCGCCGTCGGACAGGTCATGGCAGGCCGCGAAATGGCCGGCACCGATCTGTTCCCGTACGAAGTCACCGTTGCGCCGCTCGACCGCGAGATCGACCGGCGGCGGCGCGCCCTCTTCGCGGCCATGGATCTCGCGCAGGAAGATCGACTGGCCGAGATGGCCCTTGGTGTCGCCGACCAGCACCAGCGCCAGGCCGGCCTCGCGCAGCGCGATGTCGACGCAGCCCTCGACATCGGCCAGCAGGCCCACCCCGCCGATCACCGGCGTAGGCATGATCGGCCGGCCTTCGGTCTCGTTGTAGAGCGAGACGTTGCCGGAGACGATCGGGAAGTCGAGCGCGCGGCAGGCCTCGGCCATGCCGGTGATGCAGCCGCCGAACTGGCCCATCACCTCGGGCTTGGTCGGGTTGCCGAAGTTCATGTTGTCGGTGCAGGCCAGCGGCCGCGCGCCGACGGCGGTGAGGTTGCGCCAGGCCTCGGCCACCGCTTGCCGACCGCCGGTCTCGGGATGGGCGGCGCAGTAGCGCGGCGTGCAGTCCGAGGTGATCGCCAGCGCCTTGGGCTTGTTCGCGGCCACACGCACGACGGCCGAATCGCCGCCCGGCCGGATCGCGGTGTTGCCCATGATCAGGTGATCGTACTGCCGCCAGATCCAGGCCTTCGACGCGAGGTCCGGGCAGCCGATCATCTTCAACAGCGCCGCGCCGTAGTCCTTGGGCGCCGGCACGTCGGCGGTGGATAGCGTCGCCGGCAACTTGGTCTCGGTCCACGGCCGCTCGTACATCGGCGCCTCGGTGACCACCGGCGGGATCGGGATGTTCGCCACCACGTCGCCATGCCAGCGCAGCACCATGCGCCGCGTGTCGGTGAGCGTGCCGATGACCGCGAAGTCGAGCTCCCACTTCTCGAACACCTTGCGCGCCATATCCTCGCGGCCGGGCTTGAGCACCATGAGCATGCGCTCCTGGCTCTCCGATAGCATCAGCTCGTAGGGATTCATGCCGGTCTCGCGCATCGGCACGCGATCGAGATGCAGCTCGACGCCCAGCTCGCCCTTGTCGGCCATCTCGAACGACGATGACGTGAGGCCCGCGGCGCCCATGTCCTGGATGGCGACGATGGCGTCGGTCGCCATCAGCTCGAGGCAGGCCTCGAGCAGCAGCTTCTCGACGAAGGGATCGCCCACCTGCACCGTGGGCCGCTTGCTCTCGCTGTCCTCGCTGAACTCGGCTGACGACATGGTGGCGCCATGGATGCCGTCGCGGCCGGTCTTGGAGCCGACATAGACGATCGGGTTACCCAGACCGGCCGCGGCCGAATAGAAGATGCGGTTGCTGGGCGCGATGCCCACGGTCATCGCGTTGACGAGGATGTTCTCGTTGTAGGCGCGATGGAAATTGGTCTCGCCGGCGACGGTGGGGATGCCCATGCAGTTGCCGTAGCCGCCGATACCGGCGACCACGCCCGACACGAGGTGCCGCGTCTTGGGATGCGCGGGATCGCCGAAGCGCAGCGCGTTGACGTTGGCGATCGGCCGCGCGCCCATGGTGAACACATCGCGCAAGATGCCGCCCACACCCGTCGCCGCGCCCTGGTAGGGCTCGATATAGGAGGGGTGGTTGTGGCTCTCCATCTTGAAGACGGCGGCCTGGCCGTCGCCGATGTCGATCACACCGGCGTTCTCGCCCGGTCCGCAGATCACCCACGGCGCCTGGGTCGGCAGCTTCTTCAGCCAGACCTTCGATGACTTGTAGGAGCAATGCTCGCTCCACATCGCCGAGAAGATGCCCAGCTCCACCATCGTGGGATCGCGGCCCATGATGCGCAGCAGGCGCTGGTATTCGTCGGGGGCGAGGCCGTGCTCGGCGACGACCTGCGGGGTGATCACCGGCTCGTTGGGCAGCTTGACCGGCGGGTTCTTCTCGGGGGCGTTCATGGTTCAGGCGATCGCGGCGACGAGGCTCTCGAACAAGGCCTTGCCATCGGTGCCGCCGAAGCGCGGCTCGATGGCGTTCTCGGGATGGGGCATCATGCCGAGCACGCTCTTGGTCTCGTTGAAGACGCCGGCGATGCCGCGCAGCGAGCCGTTGGGATTGCCCGCCGCCAGGTCGCCATCGGCGCCGCAATAGCGGAAGGCGATCTGGCCGCGATCCTCGAGCGCCTTCAACGTGTCGTCATCGGCGAAGTAGTTGCCCTCGGCGTGGGCGACCGGCACGCGGATGATCTGGCCCTGCTGGTAGCGGTTGGTGAACAGGCTCTGGCTGGTTTCGACCTTCAGATGCACGTCGCCGCAGACGAACTGCAGGTGCGCGTTGCGCATCAAGGTGCCGGGCACGATGCCCATCTCGGCCGCGACCTGGAAGCCGTTGCACACCGCCAGCACCGGCACGCCCTTCTCGGCGCGCGCCTTGACCTCGCGCATGACGGGTGAGTGCGCCGCCATGGCGCCGCAGCGCAGATAGTCGCCGTAGGAGAAGCCGCCGGGGATCACGATCAGGTCGACCTTGGGCAGCTCGCTGTCGCCATGCCACACCATGGCCGGCGGCGCGCCCGACGTCAGCGCGATCGCGTTGGCGATATCGTTCTCGCGATTGGTGCCGGGGAAGACGACGACGGCGGCTTTCATGGCAGGGCTTCGAACTCCGTCACTCGGCGGCGGAAATGGCAGGTGCGACGTGGATCAGATGGAAGCCACGCTTGCGGATATCGGCCTTGGCGATCTTCTCGGAAAAGTCGACCCGCCGGGTTCCGGTTTCAGCAAACGACTTGAATCTCTGCCATCGGCCGCCGTTCGGACAGTTCACATATTTGGTCGGTGCGGTTCCGTCGGCTACCACGATGAGGCTGTGGTCAACAGAGGAGCGATAAAGGTGGAACACCATGCCGCCGCTGATGGGCGCAGGTGGACGCGGGCCGGCACCGATGAATGCGCCAACCCAGTCCTCACGGGCCGTCGGTGGAATCTCGGGGTCGATCTTGCGCTGCGTGTTCATGATCGCTGTAGGTATCGGGCAGTTTCGATCGGCGTTGCGAAGCGCGCCGTAATGATGTGAAGGCAATCCTCGCGCCACGTGTAGACTACCATGACGAACCGACCTCGACACGAGGTGAGGGCGTGCCAGCGGTCTTCGTCCGTCGAGTGGTCCGGATCCTCCTCATAGATCATGTCGGCTTCGAGCGCGGTTGGCAGGTCGGCGAAATCCACACCATGCTTGCGCAACGTGCGGCGACGCTTCTCGTCGTCCCATTCGTAGGACTGGCCGCGAACGACGACCCTGCCCACGTCGTGCTCACGCCACCAGCTCGATGCGGTAGTTTTCGATCACGGTGTTGGCCAGCAGCTTGCGGCACATCTCCTCGAGCCGGGCCTTGGCGCGCGCCTCGTCGGTCTCGGCGATCTCCAGCTCGATGAACTTGCCTTGGCGCACGTCACCGACCTCGGGGAAGCCCAGCCGGTTGAGCGCGTTGCCGATCGCCTTGCCCTGCGGATCGAGGACGCCGTTCTTCAGCGTGACGTGGACGCGCGCCTTCATGGTCTCCTACCCATTGATCTCTGGCCTATTGCACGGTGGTCGGGCCGCGATGGTCGCCGGCGCCGGGGTCGAGCAGGATGCCCAGCCGCCGCGCGACTTCCTGGTAGGCCTCCTCGACCTTGCCGAGGTCGCGGCGGAAGCGGTCCTTGTCCATCTTCTCGTTGGTCTTCAGGTCCCACAGCCGGCACGAGTCCGGGCTGATTTCGTCGGCCAGCACGATGCGGACCATCTCGTCCTCGTACAGCCGGCCGAACTCGATCTTGAAGTCGATCAGCTTGATGCCGATGCCGAGGAACAGGCCGGACAGGAAATCGTTGATGCGCAGCGACAGGGCCACGATGTCGTCGATGTCCTGCGGCTGCGCCCAGCCGAAGCAGGTGATGTGCTCCTCGGTGACCAGCGGGTTCTTGAGCTGGTCGTTCTTGTAATAGAACTCGAGGATCGAGCGCGGCAGCTGCTGGCCCTCGGGGATGCCGAATCGCTCGGCCAGCGAGCCTGCGGCGACGTTACGCACCACCACCTCGAGCGGAATGATCTCGACCTGCCGGATGAGCTGCTCGCGCATGTTCAGCCGGCGGATGAAGTGGGTGGGCACACCGATCTCGTTCAGCCGCGTCATCAGATATTCCGAGATGCGGTTGTTGATCACGCCCTTGCCGGTGATCGTGCCCTTCTTCGAGTTGTTGAAGGCGGTGGCGTCGTCCTTGAAATACTGGACGATGGTTCCGGGTTCGGGCCCCTCGTAGAGGATCTTGGCCTTGCCCTCGTAGAGGCGGCGACGGCGGCTCATGGGGCTCTCTCCGGGGCGTCGGCGGAGGAGGCCCGCCGCACCCGTTTCTCAAGCCGGGTTCTAGCAGGCGCATGCGATCAGGCGCAACACGCTGGGGCGCGCCGCCGCCACCCCTTGTGAGTCATCGCGATCGCTACCAAGTCACTGTCATTCAGCGCTTTTTCCAGATAGATGACGCTGTAGTCAGATTGTCGCAAGACCCCTTTCCGGAGCCCGCGATGGCCGCCGCCCAGATCACCTACGACGCCGCCTACGACACCGTCGACCGCGACGACTTCCCGGCGATGATCGCCATCAAGCGCTATGGCCGGCGATCCGATGCCTTCGACCGCATCATTTCCCAGACCCACGATCACTTCTGGGACCCGCTGGATCCGACCTACATCGATTTCAGCCAGCCCTTCGACATGGCGACCACGCCGATCCTGCCGCTCGAGAACATCATGGAGCTCAAGAGCGCGGTGGCCGACAGGTTGGACGACCGCCAGAAGATCCAGCTCGCCAACGACGTCACCCACTGGACGATGAGCAGCCTGCTGCACGGCGAGCAGGGCGCGCTCTCGCTCTCTGCCAGCCTGTGCCACATCCTGCTCGATCCGGGCGCCCAGGAATACGCAGCCAACCAGGCCCGCGAGGAAGCTCGCCACGTCGCCGGCTTCACCAAGTACGTCGGCGTGCGCTGGGGCGATCCGCTGCCGGTGGGCGCCACGGTGGGCAAGCTGCTGACCGAGCTGGTCACCACGACCGAGGTTTACCGCAAGATCGTCGGCATGCAGATGCTGGTCGAGGGCCTCGCCATGGGTGCCTTCGCCACGCTCAACGCGCAGACCAACGACCCCGTGCTGCGCCGCCTGGTGCAGCTGGTGATGAGCGACGAGGCCTTCCATCACCGCTTCGGCCGCATCTGGGCGCAGCGCACCATCGGCAAGCTCACCAAGGAGGAGCACCAGCGCGTCGAGGACTGGACCGCCGAGGTCTTCCAGGTGCTGTTCTTCAATCTGGTCAATGCCGAGCAGAAGCAGATCATCTACGGCAAGTACGGCCTGCACTGGGAGTGGGTGCGCGACGCCGTGCGCGAGGTGTTCTCGGACGAGGATCGCCGTAAGCAGCTCAGCGACGGCACCAATATCTTCCGTGTGCTGATCAAGACGCTGCTGCACGCCGGCATCATCACCGACCGCACGCGGCCGCTTTACGCGGTGTGGGTCGACATGAAGGAGCTGGCGAGCGACGGCGAGGAAATCCCCGGAGCCGCGGTGGCCGAGGAAACCATGATCATGCTGCGCGAGATCAACGCCAAGCGTCGGCGCATCGTCAGCAAGGACATCGGCCTGGCGGCGCATTGACCCGGCCTGAACAAGCGTTCATATGATCCCGGACAACGCGTAGCCGGTCGTGTGCACGCTCAGTTTCGGGAGGGAATCATGGCGAGGACAGGATTTTCGCGTCGTGGCGTACTGAAGGCCGCGGCTGCGGGCGCGACTGTCGCCGGCTTTCCGGCGATCCTGAAGGCGCAGGGCGGCAATCCGATCAAGATCGGCGTGCCCACCATCCTGTCCGGCCGCGTCGCGCTGGTCGGTCAGACCAGCGTCGGCGGGCTGCGTTCGGTGTTCGACAAGGTCAACGCCGAGGGCGGGATCAACGGCCGCAAGATCGAACTGGTGGTCCGCGACTCCAAGGGCGCGCCGCAGGAAGCTGCCAAGGTCACGCGCGACCTGATCAACAACGACCGCTGCGAGATCATCCTCGACGCCGAGGCGTCGAGCGGCGCCTTTGCCGTGCACGAAGTGATCCGCGAGATCGGCGTGCTGTGCATCCACACCAACTCCGAGACCTCCTCGCTGACGGCGGATCCCAAGCTGCACGTGCCGACGGCCTTCCGCTCCGCGCGGCAGGGTATCCATGACGCGATCGGCGGTGGCGACTACGCGGCCAAGATCTCCAAGGCCAAGAACCTCAAGAAGTGGGTGACCTGTTCACCCGACTACGCCTATGGCCGCGCCAACACCGCGGAGTTCATGGAGTACGCCAAGTATTTCGACGGTGGTATCCAGGTGGTCGACGAAGCCTGGCCCAAGCTCTTCCAGCCGGACTACACCGAGGTCGTCACCAAGGTGCTGAACTCCAAGGCCGACGCGATGTACTCGGCATTGTGGGGCGGCGATCTCGTGGCCTTCATCGACCAGGGCAATCTCTACGGCCTGTTCGACAAGCTGCAGAACTTCATGGTCAACCTCGGCGACTACGGCGTGATCACCGAGGTCAAGCAGTTCCCGCAGGGTGTGCATTCCGGCGGCCGCTACAACAGGACCGTGCCGAAGACACCGGAGAACGAGGCCTGGTACCAGGAGTACGTCAAGAACTACAAGCACATGCCGACGAACTGGTCGTGGGAGAATGCCGTCGCGGCGACCTTCGTTGTCGATGCGCTGAAGAAGACCAACGGCGACACCAACGGCAAGAAGCTCGCCGAGGCGATGAAGGGCATGAAGATCAAGTCGATCTTCGGCGTCGACGGCACGCTCACGATGCGCGCCGAGGACAACACGCTGGTCAATTACGTCATTGGCTACGGCACGTCGCTGCCCAAGGAACCCTACGTCGACAACTTCGTCACCGCGAGCTGGGAGCCGATCTACGAGCTCGAGAAGCAGTGGAAGAAGAAGCAGGGTTTCGCCTGAGCCGATCACCGCGTGAGGACCGGCGGCTGATGCCGCCGGCCGCGTACTGACCACGGCGGGAGAGCGTTTTGGATTTTGACGCGTTGCTGCGCTGCTTCGGCACGAGCTCGTGCATGGTGACGCAGGTCACCTCCGGCCTGATCATCGGCATGCTGGTGTTCCTGATCGCATCGGGTGTGACGCTGATCTTCGGCGTGCTCAAGATCACCAACTTCGCCCATGGCTCGCTCTACATGGCCGGTGCCTACATCGCCTATGCGATGTACCAGCTGAGCGGCAGCTACTTCCTCGCCGTGATCGTGGCCGCGCTGGGCGTCGCCGCGATCGGCGTGGCCTTCGAGCGCCTGCTGATGAGCAAGGTCTACGGCTCCAATGTGCTGATGCAGCTTCTCGTCTGCTATGCCGTGGTGCTGATCGCCGACGATCTGGTGAAGATCATCGCCGGGCCGAGCTATCGCTCGATGGGCATGCCGGTGGAGTTCCGCCTGCCGCCGATCCGCATCGCCGGCGGCGTGATCCCGCCCTTCTACCTGTTCCTGATCGGCACGGCGGCCGTCATCGGCATCGCGCTGTGGGGCGTGATCGGCTACACGCGCTTCGGCAAGATCGTGCGCGCCGCGGCCGCCAATGGCCCGATGGTCTCGGCGTTGGGTATCCGGGTGAACGTCTACTACGCCGCCGTCTTCGGTCTGGGCAGCGCGTTGGCCGGCATCGGCGGCGCGCTGGCCGCGCCGGTGCGCTCGCTGACACCGGGCATGGGCTTCTCGATCCTGATCGAGTCCTTCATCGTCACCGTGATCGGCGGCATGGGCTCGATCGTCGGCGCCTTCGTCGCGGCGCTGATCCTGGGCTTGACGCGCGCCTTCGGCTCGATCGGCTTCCCGCTTTTCGTCGATGGCGCGATGTTCCTGATGATGGCGCTGGTGCTGATCTTCAAGCCCAGCGGCCTGTTCGGGCGGGAAATCCGATGAACAGGCTCAGCCCCCGCATGCGCGACTACGCCTGGGCCGGTCTGGCGCTGGTCCTGCTGCTGCTCGTGCCGCTGGTCACCGACCGCCCGGCGGCGCGCGACTTCATCATGTTCACCATGGCCTACGGCCTGCTGGCGATGTCGCTGAACCTGCTGGTCGGTTACACCGGGCTGGTGTCGTTCGGCCACGCGATGTTCTTCGCCACCGGCTCCTACGCCTTCGGCCTGGCGATGCAATCCGGCCATTTCTCGATACCCGCCGCTTTCGCGCTGGGTGTCGGCTCGACGGCGGTGATCGCGCTGGTGATCGGCGCGATCTGCGTACGGCTCAACGAGATCTACTTCGCCTTCCTGACGCTCGCCTTCCAGATGCTGATCTACAACGTGATCCTCGCCTGGGTCTCGGTGACCGGCGGCGACCAGGGCCTGATGGGCGGCATCCCGAGGCCGAAATTCCTCGGCATCGACCTGGCCGACCGCATGCATCTCTACATCTTCTGCTGCGTCGTCTTCATGATCTGCATGCTGATCATGCGCCAGATTGTCGTGTCGCCCTTCGGCTACACGCTGCGCCTGATCCGCGACAACGAGGAGCGCGCGGCGTTCCTCGGCATCGACGTCTTCCGCGCCAAGCTCAGCTGCTTCGTGATCTCCGCCTGCATGGCCGCCGTCGGCGGCATCCTGCTGTCGCTGTTCGTCTCGGGGGCCTATCCGAATTTCGGCTTCTGGACGACCTCGGGCGAGGCGATCTTCATGATCATGATGGGCGGCATCAACGTGTTCGTGGGCCCGCTGCTGGGCGCGGTGATCTTCCGCGTGCTCAACGACGTGATCGTCGCCTACACCAGCCACACCGAGCTGGTACTGGGCATCGTCGTGCTGGTCTTCGTGCTGGGTCTGCGCAAGGGCCTGCTCGACGTCGTCGCCGAGCAGATCGAGCGGCGCCGCGACGCGGCCCGGCGCAAGGATTCGTGAGCATGCCATGCTGAAGCTCGAGAACCTGAACAAGTCGTTCGGCGGCGTGGCGGCGACCCGCGACGTCACGCTGGAGTTCACGACCGGCTCGCTGTCGGCGGTTATCGGCCCCAACGGCGCCGGCAAGACGACACTGTTCAACCTGATCACCGGACGGTTCGCGCCGACCAGCGGCCGTATCCTGCTCGACGGTGTGGATATCGCCGGCCACTCGCGCCGCGAGATCGTGCGGCGGGGTATCGGCCGCGCCTTCCAGGTCGCCAGCCTGTTTCCCACGCTGAGCGTCGCCGATGCGCTGTCGGCGGCGACGCAGACGCACCTCAGGCAGGAAGGCGGCATGCTGACGCTTTTCGCATCGGGCGAGGCGCGGAAGCGCGCGGCCGAGGTGATGGAACTGCTGGGGCTGTCGCGCGTGGCCGATGTTCCCAGCCGCAACCTCAGCCACGGCGACCAGAAGCTGCTCGACATTGGCCTGGCGCTGGCAGTGAAGCCCAAGGTGCTGCTGCTCGACGAGCCCACCGCCGGCATGGGGCCGGAGGAACGCTGGCAGATGATGGAGACGGTGCGTCGCCTGTGGCAGGCCGGCGGCATGACCCTGGTCTTCATCGAGCACGACATGGACATCGTCTTCGCCATCGCCCAGTCGGTGCGCGTGCTGTCCTACGGCGCGGTGCTGGCCGAGGGCACGCCCGACGAGATTCGCCGCCATCCCAAGGTGATCGAGGCCTATCTCGGCAAGGCGCACGGAGCGGCCGCATGAGCGCGGTGGTGCTGCAAGTCGAGGGCATCGACGTCTTCTACGGCGCCAGCCAGATCCTGTTCGGCGTCTCCCTCGACGTCGAGCGGGGTCAGTCACTGGCGCTGCTGGGCCGCAACGGCGCCGGCAAGAGCACGACGATGAAGGCGATCATCGGCCTGGCGCCGCCGCGCGTCGGTGCGGTGCGGGTGGCCGGCGAGGATATGCGCGGCCGCTCGCCCGATCGCATCGCGCGCGCCGGCATCGGCTTCGTGCCCGAAGATCGCCAGGTCTTCCCCGAGCATTCGGTCGAGGACAACCTGACCATCGGCGCCAAGAAAGGCATCGATGGCCGCGTCGACTGGACCCTGGAGCGGGTCTACGAAATCTTCCCCATCCTGGCCGGGATGCGCGGCCGCATGGCCGGCCGCCTGTCGGGCGGCGAGCAGCAGATGCTGACCATCGCCCGCACCTTGATGGGTAATCCCGATGTGCTGTTGCTCGACGAGCCCAGCGAAGGCCTGGCACCGATCATCGTCGAGAAGATCGGCGAGCTGATTGGCCGCCTGCGCGAGATGGGCGTCACCTTGGTCGTCGCCGAGCAGAACATGCATTTCTGCCTGGGTATCGCCAGCCATGTCGCGGTGATCGACAAGGGCCACATCGTCTATCGCGATACGATCGAGGGCCTGAAGGCCAACGACGAGGTCAAGCGGCGATATTTGGCGGTGTGACCCCAGCCTCACCCTGAGGAGCGCCCACAGGGCGCGTCTCGAAGGGCGGGCAACACACCGAGTCGGTTGACCATGCTTCGAGACGGCCGCTGCGAGTTGTGTGCGTCAAGTTCAGCAGAAGGGCGATGTGGCCAGTGGTCATGACGGCGGGCTCGTCCCGGTAGTCCACAGGGGCCTGCCGTGCGCGCCGCGAAGCGAGCTGCGGACTCCGGCGCAGCGGCGCGCGCGGCGGGTACCTGTGGACCCACCGGGGCGAGAGGACGAGGTGTCGGCGGCGCTCATGCGGCCTGCCGCAGCATCTGCTTCTGATGCTCGCGCAGGTGCTCCATGTTGAGGTAGCGAGGGCCCTCGAGCCAATTCTCGTGCGTCTCGGCCGCCAGAGCCCGCACCAGGCGCAGGCAACTCTGCGCGTGCGGGAAGATGCGCACCACATGGCTGCGCCGCTTGATCTCCTGGTTGAGCCGCTCGAGCATATTGGTCGACTTCAGGTGCTTGTGGTGCGGCAGCGGCAGCCGGTAGTAGCTCAGCGTCTCCTCGATGTTGTCCTCGACCCAGGCGGTGAGCTTGGGATACTTGCCCTGCCACCTGGCGAGCCAGGTCGCGATGTCGCGCCGAACCTCGCCAAGCTCGCGCCGGTCGTAGAACCAGCGCAGCTCCTGCAGGCAGTCGTCGTCGACCTTGCGCGGCACGTAATCGAGCGCGTTCCTCAGGAAGTGCACGTAGCAGCGCTGCCACACCGCCTCGGGCAGCGCCTCGCGGATCGCCGCCTTCAGCCCCGCATGATTGTCGGAGACCGCGAACTGCACGCCGTGCAGGCCGCGCCGGCGCAGCCCGACCAGAAAGTCCTTCCAGCTCGAGCGGCTCTCGCGATTGGCCAGCTCCACCGCCAGGATCTGGCGACGGCCTTCCCAGTCGATGCCGATCGCCACCAGCACCGCCTGGCTGACGATCACCCCGCCCTCGCGGATGCGCTCGTAGCGCGCGTCGAGGATCACATAGGGATAAGCGTCGTCCAGCCGCCGCTCGGCGAACGCCCGCAACCCTTCGTCCAGCGTCCGATTGATCGCGCTGATCGAGGACGCCGAGAACTCATGTCCGCACAGCTCCTCGGTCACCGCCTTGACCTTGCGCGTCGAGACGCCCTGCACGTACATCTCCGCCAGCGCCGCCACCAAGGCCTTCTCCGAGCGCTGGTAGCGCTCGAACAGCGCCGTCGAGAACCGACCCTCCCGGTCCTGCGGCACCCGCAGCTCCAGCGTCCCCACACGGGTGATCAGGTTGCGCTCGTAGTAGCCGCTGCGGTAGCCCCGCCGCCCCGCCGTGCGCTCGCTTTTGGCCGCTCCCAGCGCCTCCGTCATCTCCGCCTCGAGCGCCGCTTGCACCACCCGCTCCACCAGCGGCCGCAGAAAATCCTCTTCCGCCGACAGCAGCGCTTTCACATCCAGCAGCTCCGGCTTACCTTCCTTCTTGGTCATGGCGTGCTTCCTTTCCACAGGATCGGTGACGTCGAACATCACCAACATGCCATGGCCACCGGCTTCTCGCCGTTTGCTGAACTCCCCGCACACTATCCCGCTGCGCGGCCTCCTCAGCATGAGGTTGGTCTTGTTGCGCGGCTTGCGAGCGACCTCAGCGCTTCATAGTCGCCCCTGATCAGGGCTTCCTTCTTGCGGCGACTCCAGCCCTTGATCTGGCGCTCCACTGTGATCGCATCGGTGATGTTGGTGAAGTGTTGCGACCAGACCAACGCCACTGGTCTGCGCGACGCAGTATACCCGCCATACCTCCCGGCGTTGTGCTCCGCGAGCCGCTGATCGAGGCCAAGCCTTGCCGAGCCGACATGGTATGAGTCGTCGGCGCATCGCAGGATATAGACGTAAGCACCGGGTTGATCAGGCACGATCGACAATACCCTACCTCATGCTGAGGAGGCCGCGCAGCGGCCGTCTCGAAGCATGGGCAACAGGCAGGGTGTGTAGCCGACCCTTCGAGACGGCGCTGCGCGCCTCCTCAGGGTGAGGTCGGAGGGCGCTACGCCGGCTCGGTCAGGGCCGCCGCCAGCGCCATGCGCTCGCGGGATCCGATGTTCATCGTGTCCTCGAGGTAGCGCTCGACGGTGCCCCAGCGGCCTTCGATCGTGTCGAGCGCGGCGTTGAGGAAGGATGGCCGTACCTTGACCAAGGCGGCGCGCACCTCGTCGGGGAACTCCGAGATCGTCAACACCCTGGGCACGTAATGGTCGTTGCTCAGCAGGTAGTCCTGGACGATGACGTCGCGCGGCACGCCCAGCACCGAGAGGATCAGCGCCGCGGCGACGCCGGTGCGATCCTTGCCGGCGGCGCAGTGGAACAACAGGGGCTTGTCGCCGGCGTTCAGCAGACGCTCGAACATGCGGGCGAACGCGTCGTGCTTCTCCAGCGCGTACCAGCGATAGGTCTGCTCCATCACATCCACGGCGACGGCGGCATCGAGCGGTCGTGTCTCGCGGCGTCGGCGCAATTCCTCGGCGACCGTCGGCTCGATCGGCGCGTGCAGGCGCACGCCCGGCGCGAACGCCGGCGCGGCGGCGGCTTCGTTGATGCCGCGGAAGTCGACGATGGTGCCCAGATCCAGCGCGTCGAACCGCGCGCGACCAGATGGGCTGAGCTCGTCGAGGTTCGCCGAGCGGAAGATACGGCCGCGCTTCACATGTCGGCCGTCGCGCGTCGCGTAGGCGCCGACGCAACGGACGTTGCTCGTGCCATCGATGGGGATCAGGCGGTCGTAAGTGGTCATGGCGCCGATGTAGGACGGGAATGTTTCAGAATTGATACCGCCGCAACCCGCCATCGACCGGTATCACCGTGCCGGTGATATAACCGGCCAGCGGCGAGGCGAGGAAGCAGACCAGGGCGGCGATCTCCTCCGGCTCGCCGTAGCGGCCGACCGGGATCTCGTTCTCCGACTGCCACTGGCGGTACTCGGGCGAGTAGTTGCGCAGGATCTGTTCGCTGTGGATGCGGCCTGGCGGGATGCAGTTGACGGTGACGCCGTGCTTGCCGACCTCGCGCGACAGGCCCTTCGACCACGAATGCATCGCCGCCTTGGCGCAGAAGGCGCCGTTGATGCCGTCGGGCTCGGACTTGCCCGTGATGTTGACGATGCGGCCGTACTTGCGCCCGATCATGCTGTCGATCAACTTGTCGGCGATCTGCCGCTGGCGCGTGAAGTTCAGCGTCATCGCCTCCTGCCACTGCGCTTCGTCGGTGTGCAGCTTGAAGTGACGGCTGCCGCCGGCGTTGTTGACCAGGATGTCGACGCCGCCAAGTTCCTTGGCCGCCGCGGCCGTGATGGTCGCCGGTGCGTCCTCGCGCATCATATCGCATTCGATCAGCGCCGGGCGCACGCCACCTGACGCGACGATCTCGTCGGCCAAAGTCTCCAGGAGGTTGCGCCGGCGCGCGACGACGGCGAGCTTGACGCCCTCCGCCGCCAGCGCCTTGGCGATGCCGCGGCCGATGCCGATGCTGGCGCCGGTGACCAGCGCCGTCCGGCCGGCGATCTTGAGGTCCATCCGGCTACTTCGACTCTTCCATCACCTGCTTCTTGGCCTCGTCGATGAGCTTATCCATCTGCTTGCGCACCGCGCCGGCATCGGCCGGCTTTCCAGCGGCGCCAAGGTCGGCCAGCACCTTCTGCAGCACGTCGTCGTCGCCGGCCTTCTCGAAGTCGGCCATCACGACTTCCTTGGCGTAGGCGTCGGCGTCCGGGCCGGCCTTGCCGAGCTGCGCGGCGACCCACTGGCCGAGCAGGCGGTTACGCCGGTTGTTGACCTTGAACTGCAGGTCCTGGTCGCGCTTGAACTTGTTCTCGAAGGCTTTTTCCCGCTCGTCGAAAGTGCTCATCGCGATCCGTCTCCCATGGTCCGTCCGGCGGTTTCGCCGAGCACGGTATATAGCGTCGCCAGTGGGCATTCGCCACCCTGCGTGGCAGAGTGTTCGGCAAACGGGAGGAAACGGCATGAGTGACGATCTGGCGACCTACCGCCAATGGATCGGACGGGGCGAGACGCGCGAGGATTTCGCGGCCCCTTTTCCACCGCATGCGCTGATCCAGACCTTTGACACCGGCGATTCCCGCCTGAAGACGGGCGATACGCTGCCGCCGCTGTGGCACTGGCTGTACTTTCTCGACACCACGCCACGCTCCAAGCTGAGCCCGGACGGGCTGCCGGGCCGCGGCGACTTCATGCCGCCGGTGACCTTGCCCCGACGCATGTGGGCGGGCAGCCGGTTCACCTTCCATGACGCGCCGCTGAGGCTCGGCGACACGCTGCGCCGCGACTCGGCGATCGCCGCCATCGAGGGCAAGAGCGGCAGCACCGGCGAGATGGTCTTCGTCACCGTGCGCCACCGCATCTCCGGCGCCGCCGGGCTGGCGGTGGAGGAGGAGATCGACGGTGTCTATCGCGAGGCGGCCAAGCCGGGCGAGGTGCAGAAGGCCGGCCGTCCGGCGCCGACCGACCCGACCTGGAGCAAGACGATCAAGCCCGATCCGGTCCTGCTGTTCCGCTTTTCGGCGCTGACCTTCAACCCGCACCGCATTCATTACGACCAGCCCTACGCGACGACCACCGAGGGCTACCCAGGCCTGATCGTGCACGGGCCGCTGATGTGCCTGCTGCAGGTCGAGCTGGCGCGCCGCTCGGTGCCGGATCGCAAACTGAAGAGCTTCGCGCTGCGCGCGCTGGCGCCGGTCTACGACCAGGCGCCCTTCGACGTGCAGGCGCGGCGCGAGGCCGACGGCTCGGTGACGACCTGGATTCGCGATCCGCACGGCGCGATGGCCCAGCAGGGCAAGGCGGTCTTCGCATGACCGCGATGATCGACAAGCTCGACCATTATCGTTCCTGGATCGGCCGAACCGATACCCGCGAGGACCTCGTCACCGCCTATCCGGTGCGCGCGATGATGGCGACGCTCGACACTGGCGATGCCGCGCCCAGAATCGGCGACGAGCTGCCGCCCTACTGGCACATGTTCTATTTCCTCGAGGCCGCGCCGGCCTCGAAGATCGGCCCGGACGGCCACCCGCAGCGTGGCGGCTTCCTGCCGCCGGTCGAGTTGCCGCGCCGCATGAACGCCGGCAACCGCATCGAGCTGATCAAGCCGGTGCGCATCGGCGACACCATCAGCCGCGAGGCCAGGGTCACCGATGTGCAGGGCAAGACCGGCAGCAGCGGCGCCATGGTGTTCGTCACCGTGCGCAACACGATCAGCGGCAAGGACGGCCCGGCGATCGTACATGAGCAGGATCTGGTCTATCGCGGCGATCCCGCGCCGGACGCGAAGCCGGTGACGCCGAAGCCAGCACCGACCGACGCGACCTGGTCACGCACAGTGACGCCCGATCCGGTGCTGTTGTTCCGCTACTCCGCGCTGGTCTTCGTCGGCCACCGCATCCACTACGACCTACCCTATGTCACCCAGGTCGAGGGTTATCCCGGCCTTTTGGTGCACGGTCCGCTGATGGGGCTGATGCAACTCGAGCTGGCGCGGCGCGAGAATCCCGGCCGCCGCGTGGCGCGCTACGAGTTCCGCGCCACCAGCCCGGTCTATCACACCGCGCCATTCACGGTGAACGCGCGGGCGGAGAAGGACGGTACGGTCACGACCTGGATCGCCAACGACAAAGGCGCGCTCTGCCAGCAGGGCAAAGTGACATTCGCGACATGAGGGCGGTTGCCTCGAAGAGTCGCTGAAGCGGATCATCCTTCTCCCCGCGACGGCGGGGAGAAGGAAAGACGGAGCCCCTCATGCCGCTTGTATCCGAAGTCACCGAAGACGGTGGCGATCCCGTCCTGAGCAAGATCTTCGCGCGCCAGCGCGAGATGTTCGGCGATCTGCTCAATCCCACCAAGGTGATGGCGCATTGTCCGCCGATCCTGGAGGCGTCCGCCCGCCTGAGCGCGGCGCTGGAGCAGTCCAACCGTCTGCCTGCCGGTTTGCGCGCGTTGCTCTATCTCAGGGTGGCGACTATCAACGGCTGCCCCTTTTGAATGGACATCAACGCATCACGTGTGATGCAGGCTGAGAAGAACGGCGAAGAGAAGATGCGGAACGTCGCGCGCTGGCGCGACGCCCCGATATTCAGCGAGTCCGAGCGCCTGGCGCTGGAATTCGCCGAGAAGGCGACCATCACCGGCCAGCGGGTCGAGCCGGAGCTGATCGGCAAGCTGAAGAAGCACTTCGACGACGCGCAGATTGTCGAGCTGTCGGCGGCCGTGGCGCTGGAGAATTTCCGCAGCAAGTTCAACGTACCGCTGGGCGTCGAGGCCCAGGGCTTCTGCATTATCCCGGCGCGTTGACCGCTCGTAGGTGCGGAAAATTGACCCCCGGTGCCGTCCTGTCATGATGCGTCGGGTGCAGAGCGACGCGGAAATGGCATGGCGGATTCGGCGGAAACCATAGAAAACCATAGAAACGGGGCACTGGCCGCCCCATGGCGCATCGGCGTCGATGTCGGCGGTACCTTCACCGACCTGGTTCTGCAGGACGCGGCCGGCCGCATGGTGATCGGCAAGGTGCCCTCGGTGCCGGCCGATCCCAGCAAGGGCGTGCTCGACGCGGTGATCGATGTGGCGCGCAAGCAGGGCATGGCGGTGCGCGAGCTGCTGCGGGGCTGCGCCATGTTCGTGCATGGCTCGACCATAGCAACCAATACCATTCTCGAGGGCAAGGGCGCCCGGGTCGGCATGCTGACCACCGAGGGCCTGCGCGACTCCGTCGAGATCCGCCGGGGCTTGCGCGAAAACATGTGGGACCACCGCACACCGTTTCCGCCGGTCCTGGTGCCGCGCTACCTGCGCCGACCCGTACGCGGGCGCATCACGGCTGACGGCAACGAGCTGGTGCCGCTCAGGATGGAGGATGTCGACGCCGCCATCGCCATCTTCCGCGCCGAGGGCGTCGACTCGGTGGCGATCTGCCTGATCAATAGCTACGCCAACGGCGCGCACGAGGCCGCCGCCGCGCGCCGCGTGCGGGAGGCCAACAACGCCTGGGCGGTCTCGGTCTCGAGCGAGATCATGCCCGTCGTCGGCGAGTACGAACGCGGCTCGACCACGGTGGTCGACGCCTATGTGGCACCACGCGTCGCACCGTACCTACGCGCGCTCGACGAGACATTGCGCGCCGAGGGCCTGCCGCGCGGGCTGCTGCTGGTGCAGAGCAATGGCGGCGTGGCCTCGGTGACGCAGGCGGCGTCGCGCCCGGTGAACCTGGCGCTGTCGGGGCCAGCCGCCGGCGTCGGCGCGCTGCAGATGTTCGCGCGCGCCGCCGGCACCGACGATCTGCTGTCGATGGAGATCGGCGGCACGTCGTGCGACGTGATGCTGATGGCCGAAGGCCACGTCGCGGCCGCCGATCACCTGATGGTCGGCGGCTATCATCTCTCGACGCCGGCCATTGAGATCCACACCGTCGGCGCCGGCGGCGGCACCATCGCCGGCGTCGACACCGCCGGCATGCTGTTCGTCGGCCCCAAGGGCGCGGGCGCGCGACCCGGCCCGGCCTGCTATGGCTTCGGCAACACCGAGCCCACCGTCACCGACGCGCTGCTGGCGTTGGGCCGCTTGCGCCCCGGCCCGATCGCCGGCGGTGCGGTGACACTCGATGCGACCTTGGCTGAGAAAGCGCTGGAGCAGGCCATCGGCCGCAAGCTCGGGCTGTCCGTCGAGCAGGCCGCCTCGGGCGTGATCCGCCTTGTCGAACAGAACCTGCTGCACGCGGTCGAGCGCATCTCGATCGAGCGCGGCGTCGATCCGCGTCGCCTGACCCTGGTCGCGGCTGGCGGTGCCGGGCCGATGCATGGCGCCTCGGTGGGTCGCGCGCTGGGCTGCAAGCGCGTGTATGTGCCACGCGTCGCCGGCGCCTTCTGCGCGCTGGGCATGCTGCACACCGACGCGCGGCAGGACTGGCTGCGCGTCTATGACGGCGACATCGACTCGCTCGATCCGGCGACGCTCGCCGCCGCTTTCGCGGCGATGGAGACCGAGGCGCGACGCACCCTGCATGCAGAGGGCTTTGGCGACGAGCGCCTCAAGATCGTGCGGGCGCTCGACCTGCGCTACACCGGCCAGCAGTCCTCGCTGCAGGTCGAGGTGCCGGTCGCCGGCTTCGACGCGGCGGCGGTTCGCGCCGGCTTCGAAGCGCAGCACCAGCGGCTGTTCGGTCACATCCAGCCCGGTGGCCGCATCGGCGTCGTGGCGCTACGCGTCGCCGGCATCGGCGAGGTCGGCGCGGTCGATCCGAAGGGGCCGCCGGCCGCGACGGGCGCAGTGAAGCCCATCGCGGCCCGCCGTGTCTGGATCGGTGAGAAAGAAGGTTGGGCCGAGGCGAAGGTCTATGCCGGCGCCGATCTGCGGCCAGGCCATGTGCTCGAGGGTCCGCTAATCGTCGAGGAAGTCACCACGACAGTCTTCGCCGGACCGCGCGACACACTGAGCGTCGACGCGGCGGGCAATTTCGACATCGCGCTGGGGCAGGGAGCGGCATCATGACCGTCGATCCGAGCACGCTGGATCCCATCGCGCTGGCGTTGGTGCAGAACCGGCTCGACCATATCAGCCGGCAGATGGGCTGGGTGATGACGCGCACCGCGCGCAGCCCGATCTTCAACCAGAGCCATGACTTTTCGTGCTTCCTCGCCGACGCGCACGGCACCTTGATCAGCCAGGCCGATGGCATACCCATCCATACCGGCGGCGGCGGCTTCGCCGTGCGCGCCGTGCTCAAGGCCTTCGGGGGGCGTATCGAGCCCGAGGATGTCTTCCTGCTCAACGATCCCTACGAGGCCGGCGGCAATCATCTGCCGGACTGGGTGATCGCGCGGCCGGTCTTCGTCGACGGCACGCTGGCGGCCTTCGCCTGCAACCGCGCGCATCAGTCCGATATCGGCGGCGGCGCGGCCGGCACGTACAATTCCGAGGCCACCGAGATCTATCACGAGGGCATCAGGCTGCCGGTGCTCAAGCTGGTCGAGCGCGGCGTGATGCGCGAGGATCTCTGGGCGCTGCTGAAGCTGAACTGCCGCACGCCCGAGCTGCTCGACGGCGATTTGCGCGCGATGATGGGCTCGACCCAGATCGGCGCCGAGCGCCTGCGGGCGCTGCTCGAGGAGTATGGCCTGGAGCGCGGCCTGGTGCTGATCGAGGGCGTGCTGGCGCATGCCGATCGCAGCTTCCGCAACGCGCTTTCCAGCCTGCCCCGCGGCGTCTGGCGCGGCGAGGAGCGCACCGACAACGATTGCTTCGAGATCCGCGACGTCTGGATCCGGGTCGCGCTCGACCTGCGCGACGACGGGCTCACGGTCGACTTCACCGGCACCGATCCGCAGATCAAGGGTTTCAAGAACAGCTCGGTCGCCAACACCTGGTCAGCGGTCTATATGGCGCTGGCCTCGTTCTTCGACCCGGCACTGCCGCGCAACGAGGGCACCTTCCGCAGCGTGAAGATCATCGCGCCCCTGGGCACGATCGTGAACGCGCGGCCGCCGGCGCCGATGACCATGAACACCGTGTTCATCGCGCACGAGATCGTGCACGCGATCTGGAATGCGCTGGGCAAGGCCTCGCCCGAGCGCGCCTGCGCCGGCTGGGGCAAGAGCATCCACAATGGCAGCGCCGGGCGTATCGGCACCGACAACCCCTACATCGCCTATCACTGGCATTCGATGGCTGGCGGCGGTGCGGTCGACGGGCGCGACGGCTTCAACCAGATCGGCCTGCTGATCGCGCTGGGCGGCCTGACGATTCCCAATGTCGAGGGCTACGAGCGCACCTATCCGCTGCGCATCGACAAGCACGAGTTCCGCACCGATGGCGGCGGCGCCGGCAAGTATCGCGGCGGCACCGGCATCCAGTACGAGGTCGAGGTGCTGGAGCCGGCGGAGTTCTCGTTCCGCGGCGAGGGCCTGAACTACGAAACTGGCTTCGGCATCCAGGGCGGTGGCACTGGCGCCGCCGGCCGGATGGAGCTGACATTGGCCGACGGCACGGTGATCGAACCACCCAAATTCGCGGTGCGCCGCATGGCCCAGCCGCTCACCGAACGCGCGCTGTCGCCCGGCGGCGGCGGCTGGGGCAGCCCGCTGGATCGCGACCCCGAGCGCGTGCTGCGCGATGTGCGCGACGAGGTCGTCAGCCTGAAGGCGGCCAACGACGTCTATGGCGTGGTGTTGACTGGTGATGGCCGTGGCATCGATGCCGCCGCGACGGCGGCGCGGCGTGCGGCGTTGAAGACGGCGGCGGAGTAAAGGGGCTCACCGTCCCCTCTGTAATTCCGAGCGCAGCGAGGAATCTTGAGGAAAGATTCCTCGCTGCGCTCGGAATGATAGGCTACCCGAACACCCGTCTGAAGATCGTGTCGACCTGCTTGGTGTGATAGCCCATGTCGAACATCGCCACTATCTCGTCGTCCGACAGGAACTGACGGATCTCCTTGTCGGAACGGCAGAGCGCCATGAAGGCGGCGTTGCCCTTCCAGCCCTCCATGGCGTTGCGCTGCACGGCGGCGTAGGCGTCCTCGCGGCTCATGCCCTTCTGCGTCAGCGCCAGCATCACGCGCTGCGAGAACACCAGCCCGCCCAGCGAGTCGAGATTGCCCTTCATGCGATCGGCGTAGACCAGGAGGTTCTCGACCACGCCGGCGAGGCGGTTGAGCGCGAAGTCGAGCGTCACCGTGGCGTCGGGCCCGATCATGCGCTCGGCCGAGGAGTGCGAGATGTCGCGCTCGTGCCACAGCGTGATGTTCTCCAGCGCCGGCGTCACATAGGCGCGCACCATGCGCGACAGCCCGGTGAGGTTCTCGGTCAGCACCGGGTTGCGCTTGTGGGGCATCGCCGAGCTGCCCTTCTGGCCGGCCGAAAAGAACTCCTCGGCCTCGCGCACTTCCGTGCGCTGCAGGTGGCGGATCTCGGTGGCGAGGTTCTCCATGCAGCCGGCGATCACGCCCAAGGTGGCGAAGAACATCGCGTGACGGTCGCGTGCGATGATCTGCGTGGACACCGGCTCGATGCCGAGCCCCAGCGCCTTGGCGACATGCGCCTCGACGCGCGGGTCGATATTGGCGAAGGTGCCGACCGCGCCGGAGATCGCGCAGGTCGCGACGTCGGCACGGGCGGCCACCAGGCGCAGCTTGCAGCGGCTGAAGATGGCGTAGTGGCCGGCGAGCTTGACGCCGAAGGTGGTGGGCTCGGCGTGGATGCCGTGGCTGCGCCCTATGGTCGGCGTCATCTTGTGCTCGATCGCGCGCTTCTTCAGCGCCGCCAGCACGCGGTCGAGATCGGCCAGCAGGATGTCGGCGGCTTGCGTGAGTTGCACCGCGAATGTCGTGTCGAGCACGTCGGACGAGGTCAGTCCCTGGTGCACGAAGCGCGACTCGGGGCCAATGAACTCGGCCAGCCAGGTCGTGAAGGCCAGCACATCGTGCTTGGTGACGCGTTCAATGGCGTCGATCTTCTCGATCTCGGCCGCCGGGTTGGCGGCCATCGCCGCCATCGCCTTCGTGCCGCCGGCGCGGATCGCCTTGGCCGACTCCTTCGGGATGATGCCCAATTCACCCATGGCGTCGCAGGCATGCGCCTCGATCTCGTACCAGATACGGAAGCGGTTCTGCGGCTCCCAGATGGCGACCATCTCGGGGCGGGAATAGCGGGGGATCATCGAGGCCTCACCGTTGCGGCGGTCTTTTACCCGATCTATGGGAGAAGTCACTCACCACTGACTGAACAGAAAGCCCCCTGTGGACGACCGACGCCTACGGCCGATCGCCGAGTTTCCCGCCGCCGACCGCCGCGCCATCCGAGGCGTCTTTACCGACATCGACGAGACCGTCTCGACCGACAGCCGGCTGACCGCCGAGGCCTATGCCGCGCTGGAGCAGCTCAAGGCCGCCGGGCTTATGGTGATCCCCGTGACTGGCCGGCCGGCGGGCTGGTGTGATCTGGTCGCGCGGTTCTGGCCGGTCGACGCCGTGGTGGGCGAGAACGGCGCCTTCTGGATGTGGCTCGATCGTTCGGCCGGGCGGCTGCGTACCCGCTATGTGCAGGACGATGCGACGCGCGCCGAGGGCCGTCGGCGGCTGGAGGCGGTGAAGGCCGATGTGTTGCGGGAGGTGCCGGGAGCGGGCATCGCCTCGGATCAGCCGTATCGGGCGGCCGACCTGGCGATCGATTTCTGCGAGGACGTGCCGGCCCTGCCGCGCGACGCGGTCGATCGGATCGTGGCGATCTTCGAGCGCCATGGGGCGCAGGCCAAGATCAGCTCGATCCACGTCAATGGTTGGTTCGGCGATTACGACAAGCTGACTACGACGCGGTTGATGATGGCCGAGCTCTATGGCGTCGACCTGGAAACGGCGCGAAACGAGTGGGTGTTCAGCGGCGACTCGCCCAACGACTCGCCGATGTTCGGCTTCTTTCCCAACGCCGTGGGCGTGGCCAACGTGGCGGACTTCGCCGATCGGATGCCGTATCTGCCGCGCTGGATCACGAGCGCCCGCTCGGGCGCGGGCTTCGCCGAAATGGCCCGCGCGCTGCTCGACGCGCGTCGATAGCTTGACCCTGCGGCCGGGCTGTCCGACTGTACGGCCCGGACGGCAACGCCGCCATACGGGGAGACTCATCGCATGCGCCTGTGCACCATCCAGCGCGACGGCAAGGCTGTCGTGGGCGTCAAGACCGACGCGGGAATCATCGATCTCAGCAAGCAGATGCCCAGGGGGCCGAAGTCCGTCGTCGAGATCCTGGCCGGCGGCAAGGCCGTGCAGGACGCGGTCAAGAAGGCCTGTGCCAAGCCCAGGGCCGGCGCCGTGGTCAAGGAGGCGCAGGCCAAGTATCTGCCGCCGATCCCCAACCCCGGCAAGATCCTGTGCATCGGCCTGAACTACCGCAAGCACGCCGAAGAGACCAACAACCCGATCCCGGCCTATCCGATCGTCTTCTGCCGCTTCAACAACACGCTGGCGGCGCACAACACGCCGATGCTCTCGACCACGCATTCCGACCAGTATGACTGGGAGGCCGAGCTCGCTGTCGTGATCGGCAAGCGCACGCGCAACATCGCCAAGGAGAAAGCGCTGTCGGCGGTGGCCGGCTACGGCGTGTTCAACGACGGCTCGGTGCGCGACTGGCAGCGCAAGTCGGGTGGCCAGTTCACCCTGGGCAAGAACTTCGACGGTTCGGGCGGCTTCGGCCCTGACATCGTCACCTCGGACGAGTTGCCCAAGGGCGGCGCGCCGCTGCGCATCATGTGCCGGCTCAACGGCCAGGTCATGCAGGACAGCAACACCGAGGACATGATCTTCGACACCAAGACCCTGGTCTCGGAGCTGTCCAAGGTCATGACGCTCGAACCGGGCGACATCATCATCACCGGCACGCCCTCGGGCGTCGGCGCCGGTCGCACCCCGCCGGTATGGATGAAGCCGGGTGACGTCTGCGAAGTCGAGATCGAGAAGATCGGTGTGCTGCGCAACCCGATCAAGGCGGGGAAGTAGCCGCCACGCGCGTCTCTCGAAACGCGAAGCGCGCCCCTCGGGGCGCGCTTTTCGTTGAGGCCGAGCCTGTCATCCCGAGCGTAGCGAGGGATCCATGGTGGCGACTGGATCCCTCGCTACGCTCGGGATGACAGCATGCGTTAGTGCCGCAGGATCTGGCCCAGGAACGTCTTGGTCCGCTCGTTCTGCGGGTTGTTGAAGAACGCCTTGGGCTCGTTCTGCTCGACGATCTCGCCGCGGTCCATGAAGATCACGCGATCGGCGACGGCCTGGGCGAAGCCCATCTCGTGTGTCACCACCAGCATGGTCATGCCTTCGCCGGCCAGCTCGACCATGACGTCGAGCACTTCCTTGACCATCTCGGGGTCGAGCGCCGAGGTCGGCTCGTCGAACAGCATGATCTTGGGCCGCATGCACAGCGCGCGCGCGATGGCGACGCGCTGCTGCTGGCCGCCGGAGAGCTGGCCGGGATACTTCTGCGCCTGCTCCGGGATACGCACCCGCGTGAGCAGGCTCATGGCGATCTCCTCGGCCTCCTTCTTGGGCATCTTCTTCACCCAGATCGGCGCCAGCGTGAGGTTCTCCATGATGGTCAGGTGCGGGAACAGGTTGAACGACTGGAACACCATACCGACCTCGCGGCGAATGGCCTCGATGTTCTTGACGTCGTTCGACAGCACCACCTTGTCGACCTTGATCTCGCCCTGCTGATGCTCCTCAAGCCGGTTGATGCAGCGGATCAGCGTCGACTTGCCCGAGCCGGACGGACCACAGATCACGATCTTCTCGCTCTGCTTCACCGAGAGGTTGATGTCGGTCAGCACGTGGAACTGGCCGTACCATTTGTTGACCTGGGTCAGGCGAATGACCTCGGGCTGCCCAGAAAGATCGCGTGCGCTCTGCGCCATCGTGAACTCCGTCCCCGCGGCGTTAGCGCCGCACGCTCTTGTTCATCTCGCGCTCGAGATACTTGCTGTAGCGCGACATCGAGTAACACATGATGAAGTAGATGATCGCCAGGAAGACATGGATCTCGTTGGCGAAGCCTGACCAGTTACGATCGACGATCGCCTGCTCGCCGGCGTTCAGCAGATCGAAGATGCCGATGATCAGCACCAGCGATGTGTCCTTGAAGAAGCCGATGAAGGTGTTGACCAACGGCGGGATCACAACCTGCAGCGCCTGCGGCAGGATGATGAAAAACGTCTTCTGGGCATAGTTCAGGCCCATCGCGTCGGCGGCCTCGTACTGGCCTTTGGGGATCGACTGCAGGCCGCCGCGGATGATCTCGGCGATATAGGCGCCGGCGAACAAGGTCACCGCCACCAGCGCGCGCAGGAACTTGTCGATGGTCATGCCGGATGGCAGGAACAGCGGCAGCATCACCGACGCCATGATAAGCAGCGAGATCAGCGGCACGCCGCGGATCAGCTCGATATAGCCGACGCACAGACCCTTGATCAGCGGCAGCTTCGAGCGTCGGCCCAGCGCCGCCAGGATACCCAGCGGGAAGGCCAGCGCCAGGCCGTAGGAGGCCAGGATCAAGGTCACCGGCAGGCCGCCCCACTTCGATGTCTCGACATAGCTGAGGCCAAGGATGCCGCCGAACATCAGGGTGAGCGTCACCGCGGTGCCGACGATCCAGATGACCGCCAGCCGCCAGTTCCAGAACCGCCGGTCGCAGCTCAGGATCAGCATGGCGACGCAGGAAAGGCAGGCGAAGAGCGGTCGCCAGTGCTCGGCGAAAGGATAGGTGCCGAAGAAGATCAGCCGATACTTGTCGACCACGAAGGCCCAGCAGGCGCCGTCGGGGCTGATCCTGGCGCATTCCGGCCCGTTCTTGGCGCTGACGACCGACTTGAACAGCGCCCAGTCTAGGAAGTTCCACAGCGCCATCCCGATCAGGACGACCAGCACGACGGTGATGATCGAATTGGCGACGCTGTTGAACAGGTTGCGCCGCATCCAGCCGATAGCGCCGGGCGCCTCGGACGGCGGCGGGCGGTAGACGCGGGCAGGTGCGCTTTGGGCGATGTCTGCCATGGTCTAGCGCTCCACCAGGGCGATTTTCTTGTTGTACCAGTTCATGAACAGCGAGATCGACAGGCTGACCGACAGATACGCGGCCATGATGAACAGGATCCCCTCGATCGCCTGGCCGGTCTGGTTGATGGTGACGTTCACCGAGGCGACCAGGTCGGGGTAGCCGATGGCGATCGCCAGTGAGCTGTTCTTGGTGATGTTGAGATACTGGCTGGTCATCGGCGGCACGATCACGCGCATCGCCTGCGGCAGCAGCACCAGCCGCATCGTCTGACCGCGCGTGAGACCGATCGCCAGCGCCGCCTCGGTCTGCCCGCGGTGGATGGCGAGGATGCCTGAGCGCACGATCTCGGCGATGAAAGCCGAGGTGTAGAGCACCAGGCCGACCAGCAGGGCGATGAACTCCGGCTGCAGCACCGAGCCGCCGGCGAAGTTGAAGCCCGCCAGCGCCGGCACGCTGAGCTTCGACGGCGCCCCGCTCAGCAGCCACACCAGCAACGGCAAGCCGATGACGATGCCGAAGCCGGCCCAGATGCGCGGGAACTGCTGGCCCGTGGCCTCCTGGCGCTTGCGCGCCCATCGAGCGACCGCCCAGGCCACGCCGATGCCGACCAGGAACGCGAGCCCGATATAGGGATGCACCGGATCGGATACCGGCACCGGCATATAGAGGCCGCGGTTGGACATGAAGAACGCGTCGAACAGATTCCACGCCTGACGCGGCCCGGGCAGCGATTCGCGGATGTACTTGGCGATCAGCAGCAGCCACAGCAGCAGCGGCACGTTGCGGAAGGCCTCGACATAGATCTCGCAGATCTTGGCCAGCAGCCAGTTGCTCGACAGACGGCCGATGCCGACCAGCGTGCCCAGGATGGTCGCCAGCACGATGCCGATGACCGCCACGCGCAAGGTGTTGACCAGGCCGACCAACAGGGCGCGGCCATAGGTGTCGGCGGCGGAGTAGGGGATGATCGTGTCGCCGATCTCGAAGCCCGCCTCCTTCTCGAGGAAGCCGAAGCCGCTGGCGATCTTCTGGCGCTCGAGGTTGGCCATCGTGTTCTGCACGAGATAGATGGCCAAGAGGACAAACAGGCCGATGACGACGACCTGGAAGAACCAGCCGCGAATCACCGGGTCGTTCCAGGGCGCCACGCTGGGCTTGGGTGGAGTGCTCTCGAAGCGGGTGTCGACGGCCATCGTCGGACCTCAGAAGCTGATCAGATGCAAGACGGGCGCCGTCGGCCTCGGCCGACGGCGCCCGCTGATGGCTAGCGGACCGGTGGCGCGTACTGGATGCCGCCCTGGGTCCACAGCTTGTTCAAGCCGCGGGCCAGCTTCAGCGCGCTGCCGGCGCCGAGATTGCGCTCGAACGACTCGCCGTAGTTGCCGACCTGCTTGATGATGCGATAGGCCCACTCCTCATCGACGCCCAGCGCCTTGCCCATGCCCGGCGTGACGCCCAGCAGGCGCTTGATCTGCGGGTCGGCGCTGTTCTTCATCTCGTCGACGTTCTTCGAGGTGATGCCCTTCTCCTCCGCCTCGATCATGGCGTAGACCGCCCAGCGGATGATGTCGCCGAACTGGTTGTCGCCGTGCCGGAAGGCAGGCGCCAGCGGCTCCTTGGAGATCAGCTCGGGCAGCAGGACGTAGTCGTCCGGCTTGGGCGCGCGGGTCGCGCGCGAGGAGGCGAGGCCGGTGGCGTCGTTGGTATAGACGTCGCAGCGGCCATTATAGAAGGCTTGCTCGAGCTCGTCGCGGCTCTCGATCACCACCGACTTGAAGTCCATCTTGTTGGCGCGGAAGTAGTCGGCGACGTTGAGCTCGGTGGTGGTGCCGGGCTGCACGCAGACCGTGGCACCTTTGAGCTCCTTGGCGCTCTTCACGCCCAGCTTCTTCGGCACCATGAAGCCCTGGCCGTCATAGACGGTGACATGGCCGAAATCGAGGCCCAGCGCGGTGTCGCGGGTCAGCGTCCATGTCGTCGTGCGCGACAGCAGGTCGACCTCGCCGGATTGCACCTGCTGGAAGCGCTGCTGGGCGCTGGCCGGCACGTACTTGACCTTTTCCGCGTCGCCGAGGATCGCGGCGGCGATGGCGCGGCAGACATCGACGTCGATGCCGCTCCACTTGCCGTCGGAGCCCAGCAGATAGAAGCCGGCCGTGCTTGGGCCGACGCCGCAGATCAGCTGGCCGCGGGCCTTGATCGCGTCGAGGTCCTTGCCGGCATGGGCTGCGCCGGCGATCGCCATGGTGGTCGCCAACGCGGCGGTGGCCGCAAACTTGCGGATAGTGCGCATTCAATCTCTCCCTGTCGTGTTCGTTCCGTCCGAACCGTTCGTCCGTCTAAACCAATGAATGGGTGACGCAGCAAGAAGCGTGCCTCGTCTTGCGATTGACGGCGATGCTCTCTCTCCCTTGTGACGCCAGCCCCGTTCTATTTGGTTGAATTGATGCTGGCACGGGCATTGTCGCGGTGCAATTTGATTCATGGCGAATGAGAGGCGGGCCCAAACGAAATCGGCCTCCCGTGCGGGGAGGCCGATCGAGTTTGGTCCGCCGTGATCGCCGGCGAGGCGGTCCTAACGGATCGGCGCGGCGTATTGCAGGCCGCCCTGGGTCCATAGCGCGTTAAGGCCTCGGTCCAGCTTCAGCGGCGTGTTCTTGCCGACGTTGCGCTCGAACATCTCGCCGTAGTTGCCGACCTGCCTGATGACCTTGACGACCCAGTCCTCGTCGACACCCAGCGCCTTGCCCATGCCCGGGGTGACGCCGAGCAGACGCCTGATTGACGGATCGGCGCTCGCGAGCATCTCGTCGATGTTCTTGGAGGTGATGCCCTTCTCCTCGGCCTCGAGCTGGGCGTTGAAGGTCCAGCGCACGATGTCGGCCCACTGGTTGTCGCCGTGGCGCACCGCCGGCCCGAGCGGTTCCTTGGAGATGATCTCCGGCAGGATCAGATGGTCCTCGGGGTTCGAGGCGCGCGTGGCGCGTGTCGCGGCGAGGCCCGAGGCGTCTGTCGTGTAGACGTCGCAGCGGCCGCTGAAATACGCCTGCTCGACCTCTTCGAGCCGTTCGATCACGACCGGCTTGAAGTCCATCTTGTTGGCGCGGAAATAGTCGGCGAGGTTGAGCTCGGTGGTGGTGCCGGGCTGGACGCAAACCGTGGCGCCCTTGAGTTCCTTGGCGCTCTTCACGCCCAGCTTCTTCGGTACCATGAAGCCCTGGCCGTCGTAGTAGGTGACGCCGGTGAAGTCGAGGCCCAGCGACGTGTCGCGGGTCATGGTGATGGTGGTGTTGCGCGACAGGATGTCGACTTCGCCGGCCTGCAGGGCGGTGAAGCGCTGCTGCGCCGAGAGCGGCACGAACTTGACCTTCCTGGCATCGCCCAGCAGCGCCGCGGCGACGGCCTTGCAGACGTCGACGTCGAGGCCTGTCCATTCGCCCTTGCTGTCGGCCAGCGAGAAGCCTGCCAAGCCGGTGCTGACACCGCACAGAATCTGGCCGCGCGCCTTGATCGCGTCGAGATCCTTGCCGGCATGCGCCGCGGTGGCGAAACCCGCGAGCGCGACAGTGACGGCCGTGATCGCCAGCGTCCGTTTCAGCATGTTTTGAGTCCCTTCGATGTGTGTCTCCGGCGCGTCCGAGCCCAACGGACGGGCCTGCCGCCTTGCGGTATGGTGGCCGCACCATAGGCACGAGAAAAGCGCCGCGCAACGAAACCAGCGCGGCGCCAACGATGTCGTGATGATGTCGAGGCCCGCCTTCCGCCCTTGGAGGAAGGCGTCCGGGCGTATCGCTAAATCCGATCGCCGGAGGCCGGTTGGAAGCCGCGTTGGGCGCCGCGGCTCAGCTCGTTGCCGCGCCGCTGCCACTCGCGGAAGGCGACCAGGTCCTGGCCCACGAGGTTGCCGCTGCCGGCTTGCACGTAGGGCGCCGGGTCGACGAACTGGCCGTCGATCAGGACGCAGAAGTGCAGATGGGGGCCGGTGGAGCGGCCGGTGCTGCCGACATAGCCGATCACCTCGCCGCGGCGCACCCGCGTGCCCGGCTTGGCCGTCGGCGCAAAGGTCGACATATGGCTGTAGGTGGTGGCCAGCTTGTCGTTGTGGATGATGCGCACCGTGCGGCCGTAATTGTAGTACCAGCCGGCATAGTCGACGACGCCGTCGGCCGCGGCCATGATCGGCGTGCCAGTCCTGCCCTCGATGTCGATGCCGTTGTGGAAGGCGAAGCCGCCGCGGTGCCACAGGCGACGATAGCCGAAGGGCGAGGAGATACGGCTTTCGACCGGCAGCAGCATGGCGCCGCCGCCGACGCGGGCGCCGTTGTCGTCGAAGAAGCCCTCGGGCTGGTTCTGGGGCGAGAACCACCAGATCCGCGCCCGGCGGCTGTCGTCGTAGATCGTGGCGGCGACCATGGTGACGTGGCCGTCGGTGCCGCGCTGGCGCACGATCTCGACATTGGCCGCGGCGAGGTTGAGGCCGGCGGGCGATACGGCGGCCAGCGCCGCGGCGATGGCCTGCGCCGAACCAGCGTCGAGGCCGGCACCGGACAAGGCGCCCGCTGCGTTGCCGTTGGCCCGTACGCGGTAAACGCCAGGGCCGGCGGCGAC
>JALHMM010000024.1 GCA_022844045.1 Reyranellaceae bacterium
GCGATCCCGGCTCGATCAGCCGGGCGGTGGAGGCGGCGCGCCTCGAGGTGGCGGCGGATCGCGGCCTGGCGCGACGGCTGGCGGCGGCACGGCGGGCGGTGGCGGAAACAACGCAATAACGCAAGCCTGACACGGCTGTGATAACGCAAACCTGACACGGTTGTCGGACACCGAGGCAAGACATCATGCGATGCCGGCGCGACGGTTCCGCCGTTGTCCCGAGCGCGACGAGGGATCGTGCCCTGCCGCGGCCGGTCAGCGGCCGGTGGACGCTGCGTCGGCGCCGTGCGATAGCGTCGCCGGGTCGAGGTAAGGCGTAAGGCGGGCGAGGCGGCATGACGGATGAGGCGGCGGCGGCGCGGGTTATCAGGTTCCTGCGCATGGTGGCCGTATCTATCGCCGCGGCGAGCGCCCTGCTGTGCGTCCTCGCGTTGATCTACACGCTGTTCATCAAGGCGCCCGATGCGGAGGATCCCTTCGCCCAGGCGCACCGCGCCGCCAACATCCGTTACGAGCTGGTGTGGCTGGGCATCAGCGCCGCCGCCGTCGCGGTGGCGCTGCTGACGCGCAGCCTGGCCTGGGCCTACGCGCCGCTCTGCCTGATCGGGCTGGAGACCGGCGGCCATCTGGTGCACTGGCTGGTCGCCGGCGGTCGCTTCCACCCGCAGCCACCGGAGATCCGCGAGCGCTTCGAGCCGCACCCGCTGCTGGTCGGCGTGCCGCGGCCGGGCGTCCACGGTCCCTTCACGCATACGCCGGAGCGGCGCCGGCTGACGATCAACGAGGGCAAGGACGCCAGCGCGCGCCGGGTCTTCGTCTTCGGCGGCTCGACGACCTACGACGCCGGCGTCGGCGACGCCCACACCTGGACGACGCAGCTGTCGCGCCGCCTGGGCGGCGGATACGTCGTCGAGAACCATGGCATGGACGGCTTCAGCAGCGTCGAGGTGCTGGTCGCGAGCCTGTTCGCCTTCCGCGACGCCAAGCCGGCCTGCGCCGTGTTCTACATGGGCTGGAACGACCTGCGCAGCGCGCATGTCGCGACCCTGAAGCCGGATTACAGCGATTTTCACCTGCCGCACCAGCGCGGCAATCTCGGCCTGCTGCCGACCCTGTCGATCGAATCCTATTCCGTGGTGGCGCGCCTGCTCGTCTCGCTGGCGCGTCCGCCGCTGGACCGGCCGCCGGGCAAGGTCTCGGCCGAGTACGATCCCAGGCTGGCGAAGGTCTACCTCGACAATATGGCGCTGATCGCCGCCGTCACGCGCCACCACGGCGTGAAGCCGATCTTCGTGCCGCAGGTCATCGATCACGCCCGGCACGCCACCGATGCGGGCTATGGCTGGGTACCGCTGGTGCCCTATCGCGACGTGCCCCGCGTCCTCGGCCTGCTGAACGAGGATCTGCGGCGGCTGGCGGCGCGGCTCGACGTGCCGTTCATCGACACGCCGCTGTCGATCCGCTGGCACGCCGACGACTTCGTCGACGACGGCCACTTCAACGCCGCCGGCGCGCGCAAGTTCGCCGACGGGCTGGCCGAGCCGGTCGCGCGTCACTGTGGTCCGTAGGTGGGGTAAAGCGATGAAGATCACGGACATCGTCTGTCACGTGCTGCAGAGCAAGGTCGAGAAGCCGTTCGTCTCGGCGCGCGGCTGGGTCTATGCGACGCGCTCCTCATGCGTGGTCGAGATCAGCACCGATCAGGGCATAACCGGCTGGGGCGAGTGCTACGGGCCGTCGGCCGTCGCCAAAGCCTTCATCGAGACGCAGTACAGGGGCCGCCTGATCGGCCGCGATCCGTTCGATGTCGAGGTGATCTGGGAGGATCTCTACAACCGCATCAAGGACTACGGCACGACGGGCATGGCGATCTCGGCGATGTCGGGCATCGACATCGCGCTGTGGGACATCATGGGCCGCGCGGTGGGCAAGCCGGTGCACAAGCTGATCGGCGGCGCCTACCGGACTTCCGTGATTCCCTACGCCACCGGCCTGTACTTCATCGACATGAACCGGCTGATCGAGGAGGCGGTCGAGGAGGCGCTGGAATTCAAGGCGATGGGCTTCCGCGCCATCAAGATGAAGATCGGCCTGGGCGATCTGAAGCTCGACGCCGCCCGGGTCGCAGCCGTCCGCAAGGCCATCGGCCCCGACATCAAGCTGGCGGTCGACGCCAACCACTGCTTCTCCGTGCCCAACGCCATCAAGCTCGGCCGCATGCTGGAGGAGCACGACATCCTGTGGTTCGAGGAGCCGATCAGCCCCGAGGACCATGATGGTTACGTGGAGGTAACTAGAGCGCTCGACATGGCGGTGGCCGGCGGCGAGAACGACTTCACCCGCTGGGGCTTCCGCGACATCATCGCCGCCAAGGCGATGGACATCGTCCAGCCCGACCTCTGCGCCGCCGGCGGTTTCTCGGAATGTCGCAAAATAGCCGTCCTCGCCTCGGCCTTCGGCGTCGAGTGCGTGCCGCATGCCTGGGGTTCGGCGATCGGTCTGGCGGCCACGGTGCAGTTCCTCGCCGCCCTGCCCGACCAGCCGCCGGCCTTCCGGCCGATGCCGCCGATGCTGGAATTCGAGCAGACGCCCAACCCGCTGCGCGACCATCTCGCCACCGTGCCGATCGAGCAGAAGGGCGGCGTCGTGCTGGTGCCGGAGGGGCCGGGCCTGGGCATCGAGATCGATCGCGCGGTGCTGGCCAAGTACAAGGTCGCCTGAGCATGAGGATCACCGCCATCAGCGGCACCTGGGTGCACGTGCCGATCCCGGAAGCGGGTCAGCACGTCAGTAATTTCGGCCGGGTCGCCTCGTTCGACTCGGTGATCATACGCATCGACACCGACGCCGGCATCACCGGCTGGGGCGAGGCCAAGGCGGGCGTGGGATCGGCGGCGTCGTGCGCCGGTCTGGCGGCGATGGTCAATCTCGACCTCGCGCCGATGCTGGTCGGCCAGGACCCGCGCGACATCAGCAGGCTGTGGGACGTGATGTACAACAGCCAGCGCGAGGGTCATGCGATCGCGCGTGGCCATGGCCTGCCGCAGCTCGGGCGGCGTGGGCTCACCATCAGCGCGATCGGCGGCATCGACATCGCGCTGTGGGACATCCTCGGTAAGTCGCTCGGAGCACCGGTCTGGCGGTTGCTGGGTGGTCGCAGAGCCGAGCGCATGCCGGCCTATGCCTCGGGTGGCTGGGCCGATGCCGCCAACATAGGCAAGCAGCTGCTGGGCTACATCGAGAAAGGCGGCTTCCGCGCCGTGAAGATGCGCGTGGGCGTGATGGACGGCAGCCCGGCGCGCTCGGCCGCGCGGGTGAAGGCGGCGCGCGCGGCGCTGGGGCCGGATATCGGCCTCGCCTGCGACGCGCACGGCACCTTCACCGTGGCCGAGGCCAAGGCCTTCGCCCGCATGGTCGAGGACTGCGACCTGATGTGGTTCGAGGAGCCTGTCTCGGGCGACGACAAGAGCGGCATGGCCGAGGTGCGGCGTTCCTCGTCGGTGCCGATCAGCGCCGGCGAGAGCGAGTTCACGCGCCACGATTTCCGCGACCTCGCCGAGTTGCGCGCCGCCGACATCCTGCAGCCCGATCTCGCCATCGCCGGCGGCATCACCGAGAGCGTGCGCATCGCGGCCATCGCCTCGGCCTTCAACCTGCGCCTGGCGCCGCATCTGTGGTCGGGCGCGCCGGGCTTCGCCGCCGGCCTGGCGCTGGCGGCGACCTCTTCCGCCGGCTTCATTCTGGAGTACTCTCTGGGCAGCAATCCGATGCTGCAGGAGCTGGTGCGCGAGAAGTTCCCGGTCGAGGGCGGCATGGTCGAGATCCCCGACCGCCCGGGCTTGGGTATCACCGTCGACGAAGCGTTCCTGGCGAAGTACGCGCGAGGCTGAGGCACGCGAAGACGGCAACCAGATCACCTATGGAATGGGTGTGACCGAGGGGGAGTGAGCGATGCTGAGACGGACAGTGATCACGGGCGCCGCGGGCATGGCCGCGGCGGCGGCCCTGGGCGGGCCGGCGAGCGCGCAGCTCAAGGGCGACGTACGCATCTTCTGCGGCTTTCCGCCGGGTGGTACCGCCGACCTGCTGTGCCGCCTGCTCGCCGACGCGGCCGGGCCGATCGTCGGCCAGAAGGTGCTCGTCGAGACCAAGACCGGCGCCAGCGGCTTCATCGCCAACGAGGCGGTGGCCAAGTCGCCGCCCGATGGCCACAGCATCCTGCTCGCCGCCATGGCCGCGTTCTGCGTCGCGCCCGTCATGCCTGGCCAGAAGCTGCCGATCGACGTCGACAAGGATCTGACGCCGATCATCAACATCGCCGGCGTCTACAACATGCTGGTGGTCGGCAAGCACGTCACCCTGCGCACCGTCCCCGAGATCATAGACTTCGCCAAGAAGAACCCCGGCAAGCTCAGCTACGCCTCGGCCGGCAACGGCACGTCGCAGCATCTCGCGGCCGAGATGTTCAAGAAGATGGCCGGCGTCGACCTGCTGCACATCCCCTATCGCGGCGGCGCGCCGGCGATCCAGGACATGGTGGCCGGCAATGTCGATCTGATGTTCGGTAACATGCCGGAGTTCCTGGGCCAGATCGGCGGCAAGAACCTGATCCCCATCGCCTTCGGGGCGCCCCGGCCGTCACCGATGTTCGCCGACCTGCCGACCATCGCCAAGACGGTGCCGGGCTTCGAGGTCGTCAACTGGTTCGGCATCTTCGGCCCCGGCGGCATGCCCAAGCCGATCATCGACTACTGGAACAAGTCGCTGACCGAAGCGGTCGCCAAGCCCGACATGCAGAAGCGCTTCCTCGAGAGCGGCATGGAGACGCTGACCGGCCCGACCGAGCAGCTGGCCCAGGTGATCGCCAAGGATCGCGCCAAGTGGAGCGAGGTCATCAAGGCGGCGGGGATGCGCGCCGACTGAACCGAGGGAGATCGGCATGGGCCTGTTCGACTGGCTGACCGGCACGAAGAAGCCACCAGCGGGTGTCGTCGCGCGGACGCCGGCGGAGGTCCATGCCGCGATCCTCGCGGTCAACCGGCCGACGGCGCCGTTCGTCGTGCGCGAGGGCGCGCCGGAGCAGGTCGACCTCGTTGCGGAGTGGCGCATCGTCGATGCCCAGTGGTACGAGATCTTCGCCAAGGCGGGCCTGACCAAGGTGTTCAAGGTGCTAATGCGGCTGGATCCGCAGAAGCGCGAGGTGCGCGCCGTCGACCAGGAATGGACGGTCGAGTGGCGCGCCGGCATTCCCGCGCTGTCGCTGTCCGTCGAAGCGTTCCGCGGTCAGAAGGTGGCGATCGAGTTCGGCACCGCCTATGCCTTCACCGAGCAGGGCGGCTACGGGCAGGTCTACAACTACAAATTCGCGACGTCGGAGATCAAGAAGCCGCTGCAGGACGCGGTCGCCGCCTCGGGCTGGACGTGGCGCGGCGTGTCCTTCGGCAGACTGTAGGAGATCGCCATGCGTCGCCTCGCGCTCGCCATCGTCCTGCTCACGCTCGGTGATCCGTTACCCGCACGGGCCTATACCGACGCCGAGATCAGCCAGTTCCTGACGAGCAGCCCGTGGTGCCATTTCCGCTATAGCTCGGCTGGCGGCTCGACCACGACGCGTCGCGGCCAGTTCGGTGGCAACGGCGTGCTGACCGTGCGCAGCGGGCGCGAGGTCTATTCCTCCGGACCCGGCGGCACCTATTCCGGCGGCTCGCAGGGCGCCGAGCAGTATTACTGGCGAGTGCAGAACGCGATGCTGTTGCTGTCGCAGGACGGCGTGAACTGGCAACCCTACAAGCTCGACGCCTACCGCAATTCCAGCGGCTATCCGATCCTCGTCGTCGATGGCGACGAGTACTCGATGTGCAATTGAGACTCCGTTGTCAGCCCGAGCCTAGCGAGGAATCTAGGCGGATTACCCTACATTCCTCGCTACGCTCGGAATGACAGAAGACCCCACTAATCCGCGAATTTCGGCATCACCTTCGTCGCCATCAACTCGAGCGACTGAAGGATGCGGCCGCGGTCGTGCAGGCCTTGCGGCATCAGCAGCACGCATTCGTCGATTGGCACGCGCTTCTGCACTTCCTCGATCCGCCGCGCGATGGTGTCGGGCGAGCCGACCAGCAACTCGGGCACGCCCTGGCCGAAGGGGATCGCCCAGCGGTTCCAGAACCACATCATGTCCTCGAGCCACTCCTTGGCCTGCGCGTCGGTCGGCGCGCAGATGAAGACGCCGCCCCACGCCGCCTGGTGGCCGTTCTTCACCACGCGGCCGTGCTTCGCGGCCTCCTGCGTGTAGCCGGCGCACAGGCTTGAGAAGAAGTCGATGTTGTCGGTCAGCACGATCGGTCGCCCGCCATAGCGCGCCCAGAACAGCGCGGTGCGCATCGAGGCGGCGAAGCCGCCATAGAGTGGCGGGTGCGGGTTCTGCAGCGGTCGGGGGGCGATGCCAATCTCGTTGACTTTCATGTCGGCGGCCACGCCCTGGCCGAACTCCGTATAGACGCCGTGCGGGTGCGGGTTGACGAAATCCTTGGGCGGGAAGTTCCAATGTTTGCCGCGATGCTGAAAGGTGTCGTGGGTCAGCGCCTTGACCACGATGTCGACGAATTCCGAGAAGTACTCGCGGTTGGCCGTGTCGGCGGGCGAGTCCTTGTTCCACGGACCCACGGCGTTGAGGTCGTCGCGGACCTTGAAGTTCTCGACCCAGCGCGCCTGGTAGCCGCGCACCAGACCGACGCCGAAGCGGCCGCCCAGCATGTTGTCCATGGTGGCGATGTCCTCGGCCACGCGCAGCGGATTATGCGTGGTCGAGACGAAGCCGCAGGTGATGACGCGCAGGCGCTTGGTGTGCTGGCCCAGCCACATGCCCATCAGGCGCGGATCGTTGGAGATCTCGAAGCCTTCGATCTGCAGATGGTGCTCGGGGTGACCAAAGCCGAAATAGCCGGCATCGTCGGCGAAGCGCGCATACTCCGCGATCTCGTCCAGCATGCGCTGGTACAGCTCGGGCTTGCGCCCGGCCATGCCGGCTTCGAGCTCATGCCGCCGGCCGACGGTGCAGTACATGAACAGGCTGAACTTCATCGTACCGGCTCCTATTCCGCCGCTTTCGGCAACACCAACGTCTTCGACCGCTTCTCCAACCACCAGCCGTACTCGGCCGGCCACATCGCGAAGCCGGGATCGCAGCCCAGCTCCTGCGCCGCGTGCAGCGCCCAGAACGGATCGTAGAGCGCCTGCCGGCCGACCGCGATCAGGTCGGCGTGGCCGTCGCGCAGCACCGCCTCGGCCTGCCGGCCGTCGAGGATCAGGCCCACCGCCATGGACTTCACGCCGCCCTGGTTGCGCACCGCCGAGGCGAACGGCACCTGGAAGCCGGGATAGCGCGGGATCGGTGCGGCGGTGGCCGTGCCGGTCAGGCCACCGGACGAGCAGTCCACGACATCGACACCGCATTCCTTCAGTGCCTGGGACAGCGCCACCGTGTCGTCGAGGTTCCAGCCATCGGCGCCGTCGAGCGCCGAGACGCGGAAGAACAGCGGCTTGTGCTGGGGCCAGGCGGCGCGCACCGCGCGCGTGATCTCCAGTGCGATCCGTATGCGCCCGGCGCGGTCGCCGCCATAGGCGTCGTTGCGCGTGTTGCTGATCGGCGAGAGGAACGAGGCGATCAGGTAACCGTGCGCGCCGTGCACCTCGCAGATGTCGAAGCCCGCCGCGTCGGCGCGCTTCGCGCCGATGGCGAAGGCGGTCACGATATCGCTGATCTCGGCGACCGAGAGCTGGCGCGGGATCAGCCAGCCCGGCGCCACCGGCTCGGTCGTCGGTCCGACGACCTCCCACGCCTTGCGGCCCTTGGCGAAGTCCTGCGCGTTGAGGGGGCCGTTGCCCTCGGGCGCCGGCTGCGTCGCGCCCTTGCGGCCGGCGTGCGCCAGCTGCATCGCCGCCTTGGCGCCTTCGCCATGGATGAAGTCGACGACGCGGCGGAACGGCGCGATGTGGGCGTCGTCCCAGATGCCGGTGTCGAACTCGGTGACGCGACCGCGCGCCTCGACGGCCGTGCCCTCGCTGAACACCAGCCCGGCGCGTCCCCGCGCGAAGCCGCCGAGATGCACCACATGGAAGTCGTTCGCGAACCCGTCCTTCGCGTGATACTGCACCATCGGCGAGATCACAACGCGGTTGGGCAGCGTGACGCCCCGGATGGTCAGCGGCGTGAACAGCAGCGGCCGGGACTCGGGCGCGGACATGCAGAGCAACTCCCTAGAGGATCGCGTGAACCGATCATAACCCTACGCGGCGCCGGAACTTACCGCTAGGCTGTGCGCCGTAACGAAGGGCATCGCATTTGGCTGGCTCTTCCCTTCCCCCGGAGGGGGAAGGTGCCCGCAGGGCGGAAGGGGGATGTTGAAGACGAACAGAGGAGTCCGTCTTCGACATCCCCCTTCCGTCGCTTCGCGCCACCTTCCCCCTCCGGGGGAAGGGAGAACTGACAGCCGAAACGGGGAGGGGCGGCCATGCGCATCATCGGCATCGAGGATCTGCACTGCAACGCCGGCTGGCGGGTTTTCTCGTTCCTCAAGATCACCACCGACGAGGGCCTCATCGGCTGGTCGGAGTACAACGAGAGCTACGGCAGCGGCGGGCTGACCGCGGTGATCCACCGTCTGGCGCATCACCTGATCGGACAGGATCCGCGGCCGGTCGAGCGCATCAGCTCGCAGCTCTACGCCATCACGCGTCAGGCGCCGGGCGGCATGAACGCCCAGGCGATCGCGGCGATCGAGAATGCGCTGCTCGATGTCAAGGCCAAGGCGCTGGGCATACCGGTCTACGCGCTGTTCGGCGGCCCGGTGCGCGATCGCCTGCCGCTCTACTGGTCGCATTGCGGCAGCTATCGCCTCAACAATGCCGAGGTGATGGGGCTCGAGCCGGTACGCGGCTACGACGATCTGGTGAAGCTCGGCAAGCACGTGAAGGAGCGCGGCTTCAAGGCGCTGAAGACCAACATCTTCATGTTCGACCGCGGCAAGCCCTACATGCATCAGCCCGGCTTCGGCCGGAACCCGGGCTGGCCCGAGCTCAACGTCGACAACCGCATCCTCGGCGCGATCACCGACGGCCTGGCCGCCTTCCGCCAGGGCGGCGGCAAGGAGATGGGCATCCTTCTCGACACCAATTTCAACTTCAAGACCGATGGCTATGTGAAGGTGGCGCGCACGGTCGAGCCCTATGACCTGTTCTGGCTGGAGATCGACACCTACGATCCCGAAGGCCTCGCCTATATCAGGCGCAAGGCCAACATGCCGATCGCCTCCTGCGAGTCGCTGTTCGGTCGTCGCGGCTTCCGGCCGTTCTTCGAGAACCGCTCGATGGATACCGCGATCGTCGACGTGCCGTGGAACGGGCTGCTCGAGTCGGTGAAGATCGCGGCGATGGCCGAGGCCTACGAGATCAACTGCGCGCCGCATAACTTCTACGGCCACCTGTCGACCCTGATGAGCGCGCATTTCTGCGCCGCGATCCCCAACTTCCGGGTGATGGAGATCGACATCGACGACGTGCCATGGAAGGACGACCTCGTTACTCATCCGCCGGTGATCGAGAACGGCGAGCTCATCGTGCCGACGCGTCCCGGCTGGGGCGCCGACGTCGACGAGGAAGCCGTGCGCGCCCACCCCGCGCGCGCCGGCTGAAGCAGGGCGCATTGATCTCCGGCGGTGCGTGCGCATCTACCTTCCCCCGCTGGCGGGGGAAGGTGGCGCGAAGCGCCGGATGGGGGTGGCTCTCGCGGCCAGACGCGGTCTTCGAAAGACATCGCCTCCGTCTTCGACAGCCACCCCCATCCGCCCTTCGGGCACCTTCCCCCGCCAGCGGGGGAAGGTATTGGTGGGTGGCGCTGCTCCTATCACTGCTCGCCTGGTGCGGCGTGGCGCAGGCGCAGACGGCGCCGCCGCGCGGTGGCGGCGAGACGCTGGTGTTGGCCAACGAGGTGATCCGCGAGGCGGGCGGCCGCCGTCTGATCGCGCGCGGCATGGTCGAGCTGCGTCGCGGGGCGCGCTCGATCATCGCCGACGAGATCGTCTACGATTCGAGCAGCGACCGCCTGCGCGCCGCCGGCAATGTCGCGGTGATCGACGACAACGGCGAGGTGGTGTTCTTCTCCGACGTCGACGTCGACACCGCCTTCACCGACGGCGCCGGACGCGACATCCGCATGGTGCTGCGGCGCAATTGGCGGGTGCGCGCCAGCGATGGCCAGTTGAGCACCAAGGATGGCCGCCAGTTCGCGCTGCGACAGGCCCAGGCGACGCCCTGCGACGAGTGCGCGAAGAATCCCGATCGCCCGCCGGTCTGGCGCATCACCGCGCGCCGTGTCGTCGTCGACGAAAGCTCCAAGGATTTCATCTACAACAACGCGGCGCTGGAGATGTTCGGCGTGCCGGTGGCCTACACGCCGTACTTCACCCACCCCGCGCCCGACGTGCGCCGGCGCACCGGCCTGGTGTCGTTCAATGTCGGCCGCAACGCCTTGCGCGGCTTCTACGGCGAGCCGCAGTACTTCATCGCTATCGACGACAGCTCCGATCTGTCGCTGCGCCCGCGCCTCTACGTGGAGCGTCCGACGCGACCGCTATTCGACGTGGAACTGCGCAAGAGAGGCGACACCTTCGATGCCTCGCTGCGGCCGCGTTTCGCCTATGACGGCGGCCGGCTGCGCTATCTGCTGCGTGGTGCGCTGAACTGGGACATCGACCCGAACTGGCGCGCGGTGGCTGACGCCGACTATTCCAGCGACCTCACTTTCCATCAGGACTTCAGTGTCGTCCGCCAATCCCTCGCCCGTTCGGTGGCGGCGGTCGAGCGCTTCGCCCCGCAATCCTTCCTGCAGTTCCGTGCCGCGCATTACCAGAATCTCTATATCGACACCTTTGACAGCCGCGCGCCCACCGCCGGTTTCCAGGCGCTCTCGCACCAGCGCATCCCGGTGCCCGATGCGGGTGGCACACTGGAACTGCGCACGCTGTTGCGCGAGACGCTGCGCGAGGGCGGGCCCTCGACCACCAGCGCGATCCAGACCGTGGAGTGGCAGCGCCGCGCGCTGATCGGCGGCGGTCAGGTCCTGGGTTTCGGCGCGCAGCTCATGGGCCGGCTCGATCGCACCACATCGGGACCGGCGGACATCACCGATCCGCTGTCCAGCGGCCTGCCGATCGCCGCGCGTGGCTGGGCTTCGAGCGACGCGACCGGCTGGCTCGACTGGTCCTATCCCTTCGTCGCGCCGGTGGGCGAGCGCGGCTCCCTGGTGATCGAGCCCAAGGCGATGCTGATCGGCTCGGGCAGGATCGCCGGCACGCGACCGACTCTCAACGAGGATTCGCGCAGCCTCGAAATGGACTTCAGCTCGATCTTCTCGCTGAACCGCCACACCGGCTTCGATCGGCGCGAGAGCGGGCTGCGCGTGGTCTATGGCCTGCGCTCGACCCTGGGCTTCGCCACGGGCGAGCAGCTGACGGTCGAGGCCGGCCAGCTACGCTACCTCGCGGGCAACGATAACTTCGGCGGGCGCCTGCGCGCGCCCGGCGACAAGGCCTCGGACTGGGTGCTCGGCATACGCGCCGACATCGGCCAGCCGCTGTCGCTCGACCTGTACGGCCGCTTCGATGCGCGCGATTTCGGCGTGGTGCAGGCCTATGTCGCGCCCACTGTGCGGCATCAGCTCTTCGGTCGCGAGGCGAGCCTGACGGTGGGCTATGCGCATGAAGGCTCGGCCAGTCCGCTCGGCCGCTATACGGGTGTGGCGCCGCCCCGTGACTCCGTCATCGCATTGGCGCGCTTGCCGATCGGCGAGCACTGGACCATCGATGGCGGCGCCCGTTACGACATCACCCGCCGCAATTTCACCGACTACCAGGCCGGCATCACCTACGAGGACGAATGCTTCGTCGTTCGCGTGCTGGGCCAGCGCGGCCTCTATTTCGCCGGCGTCAGCACCGACGCCGCCGCGCGCGTCCTCGTGCAGGTGACGTTCAAGCAGCTCACGAGCCTGGGCTTCCAGTTCAACTGATGGGGACCGCTGGTATCCCAGACGCTACGCGCCCACCACCAAGGTCGACGCGAGCTGGCGCACGGTCTTGACCAAAGCCATGGCGACGATGCGGCCGGTCTTGCGGTTCTCGGCGCTGACGGCGACATCCTCCATGAAGGTGAAGCGGCCGAAGGTGCCGACGGCTTCGACCTCGACGACATGCGTGGTGATGGTGGGATCGGCGACGATCACCACGCGCGTGCGGTCGAGCCCGATACCGGCCAGCGCCACGGCGGCCGAGATGTTGACGTTCTGCGGATAGAGCCGCGCGCCCTCGCGCACCGGGCCGTCGAACACGACATGCGGCCGCGTGAGCGAATCGAGATCGACGAGGTCCTGCGCCGCCGTGCCCTTCCACGCCGAGGGATCCTTGCGCACCGTCACGGTCACCGACTCGAGCCCGCCCACGGCGGCGGCCGAGAGGATGTCGATGGCGCCGATGCCGGCGGAGGGCAGGATCAGCCGCTTGCCGTTGCGCTTGGCTGCCGCCAACACCCGTTCGTACAGCGCTGTGTCGGTGAAGGCGCCGACGGAAGTCACCAGCAGGTCCATGCCGTTCTCCAGCACGCGCTCGGCATGGGCGCGCACCGCGTCGTGTCCGGCGCACTCGACCACGACGTCCATGCCGTAGTCGAAGAAGCGCTCAGGATCGTGAGTGATGTCGGGCTTCGTGGTGATCTCCTCACGCGGCCGGCGCACCAGGGCGGCGCGCAGCTCGACGCCTTCGATGCGCCCCGCCGCCATCGCCTCGCGCACATGCAGGCCGATGGCGCCATACCCGATCAATCCCAGACGCAGCATGTCTTCTTCCTTTCCCTTCTCCCCGCGCAGGCGGGGAGAAGGTGCCGAGCGTTAGCGAGGCGGATGAGGCGCTTCCTCGCGCAACGACCAATGCCGTCGTTGTTGGGGCACCGCGAAGCCCCTCATCCGCCCTTCGGGCACCTTCTCCCCCGCCTGCGCGGGGAGAAGGACTAAGCTTTACCGAGCCGTCCCTGGCACGCTATCACGACTGCCATGCGATCGTCGGCATTGGGCCTGATGGGCCTCGGCGTCATGGGCGCCAATCTCGCGCGTAACCTCGCCCGCAATGGCGCACGGTTGGCATTGTTCGACACGGCGCCCGGCGTGGCGGCACCCTTGGCCAAGGATATCGGCGAGGGCGCCGTCGGCGCCGACGATATCGCCGGCCTGATCGCAGCCCTGCCGGCGCCGCGCAGCATCATGCTGATGGTGCCGGCCGGCCAGCCGGTCGACGACGCGCTCGAGGCGCTGCGACCGCATCTCGGCGCCGGCGACATCGTCATCGACGGCGGCAATTCCTTCTATCGCGACACCCAGCGCCGGCAGATCGAGTTCGCGCGCCAGGGCATACATGTGCTGGGCTTCGGCGTTTCCGGCGGCGCCGAGGGCGCGCTCAAGGGCCCGGCGATCATGGCCGGCGGCGAGACCGCGGCCGTGGCGTCGGTGGCGCCACTGTTCGAGGCGATCGCGGCCGAGGCGCCCGACGGCTCGGCTTGCTTCGCGCGCGTCGGCGCCGGCGCGGCGGGGCATTTCGTCAAGTCCGTGCACAACGGCATCGAATACGCCCACATGCAACTGATCGCCGAGACCTGGCATCTGCTGCGCCGCATGGTCGGCATGAGCCACGAGGAGGCGCGCACCATCTTCGCGCGCTGGGCCGAGGGCGAGCTGTCGTCCTTCCTGATGGAATGCGCGGTGCAGGTGCTCGACACGCGCGATCCTGAAACGGGTACGCCGATGATCGAGCGCGTCGTCGACACGGCGGAGCAGAAGGGCACCGGCCAGTGGACCGCCAACGCCGCGCTGGCCTATGGCGTCGCCGCGCCCACGCTCGCCGAGGCGGTGCATGCGCGTTGTCTCTCGGCGCTGAAGAGCGATCGCCTCGCCAATGAGACGGCGCTCGGCCCTTCGACCATGGCCTTCGCCGGCGATCGCATGGCGCTGACCGCCGCTTTGGGCCGCGCGCTGCTGGCCGCCAACATCGCCGTGTTCGCGCAGGGCTTCGCGCTGATGCGCGCCGCCGACCAGGAGGAGGGCTGGGGCGTCGACCTCGCCACCGTGGCCAGGGTCTGGCAAGGCGGCTGCATCGTGCGCTCCGATCTACTCGAGCCGATCGCCGAGGCCTGCGCCTCGCTGCCGGCGGGCACCAACCTGCTGCGCGCGCCGGCCCTGTGGCGCTTGGTCAACGCCGGCGACGCCTCGTGGCGCCAAGTCGTGGTGACGGCGATCGCCCATGGCGTGCCGGTGCCGGCCTTCGCCTCCGCGCTGTCCTATGTCGATGCGCTGCGCACCGGCCGGCTGTGGGCCGACATGATCGCCGCCCAGCGCGACGTCTTCGGCCAGCATGGCTTCACCCGCCTCGACAAGCCCGGCCGCCATCACGCCGTCTGGGCGCCTTACGCCGGCGACGACAAAGGCTGATGACCGTCTATGTCGTGATGGGCGTGTCGGGCTGCGGCAAGTCGACGGTCGGCAAGCTGATCGCCGAGGGGTTGAACGCACGCTACGCCGAAGGCGATTCCTTCCATCCACCTCAGAACGTCGAGAAGATGCGCGGCGGCCAGCCGCTCGACGACAACGACCGCGCGCCCTGGCTCGCGGCGATGGCCGCGGCGATCCGGGACTGGAATGCCAAGGGCGAGACCGTGGTGCTGGCATGCTCGGCGCTGAAGCGCCGTTATCGCGACATGCTGCGGTCCGGCGGCGACGTGCGCTTTATCCATCTGGCCGGCGACAAGGCGCTGATCGCCGCGCGGCTGGCGGCGCGCACGGACCACTACATGCCGCCGACTCTGCTCGACAGCCAGTTCGCCACGCTCGAACCGCCCGGCGACGACGAGGCGATCACCATCGTCATCGATGCCTCGGTCGAGGTAATCGCCCAGCGCGCACTCGCGCGTTTATAGGAACTCCCCTTCCCCCGGAGGGCGAAGGTGGCGCGGAGCGACGGAAGGGGGATGTCTCAACGCACTCGGAGTCCGTCTTCTACATCCCCCATCCGCCCTTCGGGCACCTTCCCCCTCCGGGGGAAGGTAACTCAGTGACGACTCGCCAGCCCGCGCGCCAGGCTCCAGCGATGGACCTCCGACGGGCCGTCGTAGATGCGGAAGGCGCGAATCTCGCGGAAGATGCGTTCGACCGGCGTGTCGCCGGTGACGCCCAGCCCGCCCAGCACCTGCACGCAGCGATCGGCGACGCGGAACAACGCCTCGGACACCGCGACCTTCGACGCGCTCGACTCGAAGCGCGCGTCGCGGCCCTGGTCGAGTACCCAGGCGCAATGCCAGATCGCCAGCCGCGCCAGATGCAGGTCGATCAGATTGTCGGCGAGCTGGAAGCCGACGCCCTCATGCTCGATCAAGGTCTTGCCGAAAGCCTTGCGGCGGTTGGCGTACTCGACCGCGATGTCGTGCGCTCGCCGTGCGGCGCCCAGCCAGCGCATGCAGTGGGTCAGCCGCGCCGGCGCCAGCCGCACCTGGGCGTAGCGGAAGCCGCGGCCGACTTCGCCCATCACGTCGTCCTTGTGCACCCGCAGATTGTCGAAGCGGATCACGGCGTGGCCGCCTGCCATCGACTCATCGATGGTGTCGAGGATGCGCTCGGTGATGATCGCCTTGTTGGGCAGGTCGGCCATGAACATGGTGGCGCCCTTGTCGGCGCCGTCGATCAGGGTGCGCGCCATGATGATCATCACGCCCGCGCCTTCGGCGCCGGTGATCAGCCACTTGGTGCCGTTGATCACGAAGTGATCGCCGTCCTGCACCGCGGTGGTGTTCATAGCCGAAGGGTCGGAGCCGGCGCCCGGTGACGGCTCGGTCATGGCGAAGCAGGAGCGGATGTCACCATTTGCCAGCGGTTTGAGCCAGCGATGATTATGCGCCTCGGTGGCCACCGCCTCCAGCATGTGCATGTTGCCCTCGTCGGGCGCCATGCAGTGCATCGCCATCGGCCCGAGCAGCGAGTATCCCGCTTCCTCGAAGACGATGGCGCGCTCGCGATGGGTCAGGCCCATCCCGCCCCATTCCGGCCCGCATTGCGGCGACAGCAGTCCGGCCTGGCGCGCCAGCGCATTGAGCTCGCGCCTCAGCTCGTCACTGGGACCGTGCGGCGACTGCCTCGGATCCTTCTCGCGCGGGATGATCGAATCGCGGATGAAGGCGCGCGTGCGCTCCTGCAGCTCGCGGTCGCGGTCGGTGAGGGCGAAATCGATCATGTGCTGAACTCCCCTTGAAGCTTCCTCATAACTGCCTTCTCCCGGAGGCGGAAGGTCAGATGGACGGCGCGTGAGCCTGAACGGGGATCGGGGTGACGGCGGTGTGACTCACAATCGCGGACGCAGATGTGCTAACCTCGAACCATGAGGCGCCGGACATACTTGTGTCTCCTCGGTGGCGCGGCAACGGTGCCGCTGGTGGCGCGCGCGCAACAGAGCGAGCGCAGGGCGCGCATAGGCGTGCTGATGCCTGTTTCCTCGGACAACTCGAACGCGCAGGCACGTGTCGCTGTGTTCGTTCAGGAACTGCAAAAGCGGGGTTGGAGCGAGGGTCGCAATCTACACATCGAGTATCGATGGACGACGGGCGATTTTCGGAAGGCCGCGACGGAGTTGGTGGAACTGAACCTTGACGTCATCCTTGCGACCGCCACGCCACCGGTAGCCGCATTGCAGCAAGCGACCCGGACATTGCCGATCGTGTTTGTAATGGTCGCGGATCCAGTGACTTCCGGCTTTGTCGCGAGTCTGGCGAGGCCCGGTGGGAACATCACCGGCTTCGCCAATTTCGAGTATGGCGTCGCTGGCAAATGGCTGGAGCTGCTCAAGGACATCGCGGCCCACGTCACGCGTGTCGGGGTCATTCGAGACCCAGTGATCACTTCCGGCGTTGGTCAGTTCGCTGCGATCCAATCCGTGGCGTCGCGATTCGGCGTGGAGTTGACGCCACTCGGTGGACGAGACGCGAAAGATATCGAGCGGACGATCACCGAGTTCTCCCGCGGATCGCATGGTGGTTTGATCTGCACAGCGGCTCCGCTGACGCTCGACAATCGCGAACTGATCATCTCTCTGGCCGCCCGCCACCGATTACCGGCTGTCTATCCGTTCCGATTCTTCGTCGCTGAAGGCGGCCTGTCTTCCTACGGCCCTGACGCGATCCAATTTTATCGACAGGCGGCTGACTATGTTGATCGTATCCTCAAGGGCGAGAAGCCGAGCGAACTGCCGGTGCAGACGCCGACAAAGCATGAGTTGGCCATCAACCTCAAGGCGGCAAAGGCGATTGGACTCGCGGTGCCGCCAACGCTGCTCGCCCGCGCCGATGAGGTGATCGAATAGGTGGATACGCCTAGGTCGGAGCCGGCCGATCCAGCTCGCGGTAGCGCGACCAGAAGGCGTCGCGGCGGGGAAAGCGCATGCGCAGCTCGTCGACCCAGCCGTCATGCGTCTGCCCCTCGGCCGCTGGCGGCAGGTCGCGCACCTCGACCATGGCGCGGGCCAGCGCGGCGTAGTGATGGGCGAAGCCGCTGTCGAGGATGGTGGGCGCGGCGGCGCGGATCAGGGTCACGGCCTGCGCGGGGTGGCTCTCGCGCAGCCGCGTCGCGGCGTCGAGCAGCGCGTCGGGCGGCACCGGCTTCAGCTCGGCCAGCCGCGAATCGACCAGCGCCGCGGCGCTGTCGAGGGCTGGCCAGGTGGTGAGGAAGGCCAGCGCCTCGCCGGCCGAGCGGTGCTCTGTTGCTCGCGCGACGATGCGCTTCTCGGCCTCGGCATCGGTGAAGTCGGGCAGGCGCTTGAGGTAGTCGCGCAGCAGCGGCACGTCGAGGGTGCGCTCGAAGGTCATCAGCCGCAGCGCCTGGGCATCGTCGCGGCGGCCCAGCGCTTCCAGCACCTCCAGGCGCAGGCCGGTGGCGTTGCGCGTCACGCGCTCGAAGCGCGGGTTGTCGAGCCAGCTAAGCGCGTCTTCGGCGCGACCTGCGGCCAGCAGGCGTTGGGCGATCGCCGGCGCGTCGATCTCGGTGGGGTGGAATTCGCTCTCGACGGCGATCAGCGCGTCGACATCGCCCAGCGCGTCGGCGATCTGGCGCAGGATCTGGCGCAGCACCATGGCGCGCACCCGCGAATCGTAGTGGCGGCCGATGGTGTGCGCCCAGCGCTGGCCCACCGCCTCGCGCGGCAAGGCGCCGAACGCCGCGCCGATGCGATCGGCCAGCAGCCGCAGTCCGCCCTCGCCCAGCGCGCGCTCGTAGGGGCGCAGGTCGATGGCGCGCTCTTGCTCTTGCTCGATGCGGCCGATGACCCATTCGACCACCTCGGCGATGTCGCGCGTCGCATGCCCAGCCCATAGGCCGGATAGATCCGCTTCCGCCCGGTCGAAGACGGCGGCGAGGGCTTCGCTGTCGCCGATCAGGTCGAGGATCGTCGGCCCCATGGCGATGAAGCGGCGTAGCAGGTCGATGGCGCGGCCGGGCAAAGCGGGCGCCACGTCGTTTGCGATGACGTCGCGCAGCGCCTGAACCTCGCCCAGGACCTCGCGTGCGCGCGCCTCGCCGAGGCGGGAGCGGCGCGACAGGTGGGAGAGCGAGATCAGGCGGCGCTCGATCTGCTCGGCCAGCTCCTCGGCCCCCGCTTCGGCGGCGATCGCCAGCGCCAGGCGCTCGCGGAAGGCGCGGTCGCGCTTGCCCTGCTCCATCAGCAGCGCGGCCAGACGCGCCGCGCCCAACCGCTCGAGGTTGGTCAGCGTGACGGAGGTGGTGGAACGGGTCTTGCGTGGCGCCATGAGGACTCGACAGTGCCATGTCGACATGGCGGGATCGCTTGTCAACCGCGTGCTAGGGTCGGGTGCATGGCTGAGCCCATCGAGATCGTGCTCAATGGCGAGCGACGGCGCCTCGACGGCGTGTCGCCGGCCATGACGCTGCTCGACTGGCTGCGCGGCCCGGCGCGGCTGACCGGCACCAAGGAAGGCTGCGCCGAGGGCGATTGCGGCGCCTGCACCGTGCTGGTCGATCAGATGCCGGTCAACGCCTGCCTCGCCCTCGTCGGCCAGATGCATGGCCGCGCCATCCTGACTGTCGAAGGACTGCGCGGCGCCCATCCGGTGCAGCGTGCGCTGGCCGAGAGCGACGGCACGCAGTGCGGCTTCTGCACGCCGGGCATCGTCATGAGCGCCGTGGCGTTCGCCTGCGGCGGCGAGCCGCCGACCCCCGAGCTGATCCACGACGCGTTGGCCGGCAATCTCTGCCGCTGCACCGGCTACCGCCCGATCGTCGAGGCCGTGGCGCGCTGCGCGCAATCGGCGGAGCCATTGCCGCCCACGCCCACGACCTCAATCGACACCACCTCGCGAACCTTCGACGGCCCGACCATCCTGCACGCGCCGCGCTCGCTGCCCGAGCTTCTTAAGCTGCGCGCCGACCATCCCGAGGCCTGGCTGCTGGCCGGCGGCACCGACCTCGGCGTCAAGATCAGCCATGACCGTGAAGTTCCCGGCCGCATCATCCATGTCGCTGGCGTGCCGGAGCTCAACGGCCTCGTCGTGCATCCCGACCGCATCGAGATCGGCGCGGCCACGACCTACCAGCGTCTGCTGCCGATCCTGGCGCAGCATGTGAATCCCTTCGCCGAGATGATCCGTCGCCTGGGCTCGCGGCAGATCCGGGCGATGGGCACCATGGGCGGCAATCTCGGAACCGCCTCGCCGATCGGCGACACGCCGCCGGTGCTGCTGGCCCTGGGCGCGACGTTGCATCTCGCCTCGGTCAGGGGGCGGCGGGCGGTCGGGATCGACGACTTCTTCCTCGGCTATCGCCGCACCGCAATGGCGGCAGACGAGATCATCGTCTCGATCGACATACAGCTACCCGCTGCCGACGAGATCTTCCACGTCGACAAGGTCTCCAAGCGCCGCGATCAGGACATCTCCGCCGTGCTCGGCGCCTACAGGCTGCGCGTGGTCGATGGCGTCGTGCACGGCGCGCGGCTGGCCTATGGCGGCATGGCCGCGATCCCGGCGCGCGCGCCGCATGCCGAGGCGGCGCTGATCGGCGCGCCTTGGACAGAGGCGACCGTAGAGCGCGCTGCGGCGGCGTTGGCCGAGGACTTCAAGCCGCTCGGCGACTGGCGCGCCAGCGCCGGCTATCGGCTGGCGGTCGCCGGCAATCTGCTGCGGCGGCTGTTCCTGCGCTCGACCGGCGTAGCCGTGGAACTCGACGCCCTATGAAGAGCGGCGTGCACACCGCGCAGCGCCACGACAGCGCGCTGAAGCACACCACAGGCGAGGCGATCTACATCGACGATCAGCCCGAGCCGGCCGGCCTGCTGCACGCCGCCCTCGTGCTCAGCCCCGTCGCGCATGGCCGGCTCAAGCGGGTGGATCTCGCCGCCGCGCGCGCGATGGATGGTGTGGTCGATATCGTGGTCGCCGCCGACGTGCCTGGTGCCAACGACATCGCGCCGAGCATGAAGGGCGAGGCGATGTTCGCCGACGGGTTGGTCGAGTATGCCGGCCAGCCGATCGCGGCGGTGGTGGCGACGAGTCTCGACATCGCCCGTGCCGCGGCGCGCGCCGTAACGCTCGACATCGAGACGCTGCCGGCGATCCTCACGATCGACGAGGCGCTGCAGAAGGCATCGTTGCTTTATCCGCCGTCGACCGTCGCGCGCGGCGACGTGACGACGGCGATGGCGGCCGCGCCACGCCGGCTGAAAGCCGAATTGCGCTGCGGCGGGCAGGAGCATTTCTATCTCGAGGGCCAGATCGCCGTCGCCACACCGACCGAGGACGGCGATCTCGTGGTGCAGTCCTCGACCCAGCATCCCACCGAGGTGCAGCACATCGTCAGCCGCGTGCTGGGCCTCGACTACAATCAGGTCACGGTGATGGTGCGTCGCATGGGCGGTGCCTTCGGCGGCAAGGAGAGCAACGCCTCCTGGGTCGCCGCCGTCGCGGCGCTCCTGGCGCGTCGGACACATCGCCCGGTGAAGCTGCGCCTGCCGCGCGGCGACGACATGGTGGCCACCGGCAAGCGCCACGGCTTCCTCTTCCGCTACGAGATCGGCTTCGACGACGAGGGCCGTGTGCTGGCGCTCGATGCGTTGTTGGCGGCCAATGCCGGGCACTCGGTCGACCTGACGCCCGGCGTGCTGGGCCGTGCGCTGACGCATATCGACAACGTCTATTGGATCCCGCATCTGCGCGCGGTCGGCCACCCCTGCAAGACCAACACCGTGTCGAACACGGCCTTCCGTGGCTTCGGCGGACCGCAGGGCGTGCTGCCGATGGAGGATGCGATCCTGCGTATCGCGCGCGCGCTGGGCCGCACGCCCGAGCAGGTGCGCGCGGTCAATTTCTATGGCGAGGGCATCAACGACGAGACGCCCTACGGCCAGAGGGTCGAAGACAATCGCATCCGCGCTTGCATTGAGCAGGTCACGCGCGAGTCGGACTGGCAGGCGCGGCGCGCCGAGGTCGACGCCTTCAACCGGCAGGGCGGGCCGCTGCGGCGCGGGCTCGGCATGTTCCCGCTGAAGTTCGGCATCTCCTTCAACGTGCCGAGCATGAACCAGGCCGGCGCGCTGGTGCATGTCTACAGCGACGGCTCGATCCGCCTGAACCATGGCGGCACCGAGATGGGGCAGGGCCTGTTCGTGAAGGTGGCGCAGGTCGTGGCCGAGGTCTTCCAGGTCGATCTCGATCGCATCCGCGTCACCGCGACCTCCACCGGCGAGGTGCCTAACACGTCACCGACAGCGGCGTCGACCGGCTCCGATCTCAATGGCTGGGCGGCCTTGGAGGCGGCGAGCACGATCAAGGCGCGGCTGACGGCGTTCGCCGCGGCGCATTTCGACGTGCTGGCCGAGTCGGTGGCCTTCCGCGACAACCACGTGCATCTCGGCCCGCCCGGCGCCAACCGCGTCGTCGAGTTTGGCGAGCTGGCGCGGCTCGCCCATTTGGGCCGTATCTCCCTGTCGTCGACCGGCTTCTACCGCACACCCAACATCCACTGGGACCCGGTGGCGATGAAGGGCCGGCCGTTCTTCTACTTCTCCTTCGGTGCCGCGGTGGCCGAGGTGGCCATCGACACGCTCACCGGCGAGAGCCGCGTGTTGCGCGCCGACCTGGTGCAGGATTGCGGCCGCTCGCTGAACCCGGCGATCGATCTCGGTCAGATCGAGGGCGCCTTCGTCCAAGGCATGGGCTGGCTGACCTGCGAGGAGCTGTGGTGGGACGCCGAAGGCCGGCTGCGCACCAAAGGTCCCTCGACCTACAAGATCCCCGGCAGCCGCGACGTGCCGCCGATCTTCAACGCGCGCTTCCTCGAGAACGCGCCGTCGCGCGAGGACACGATCTTCCGCTCCAAGGCGGTGGGCGAGCCGCCGTTGATGCTGGCCACGGCGGTGTGGACCGCGCTGAAGGACGCCATCGCCTCGGTCGCCGATCACCGGGTCGATGTCGACCTCGACGCGCCGGCGACACCGGAGCGCATTCTGATGGCGGTGGAGCGCGCGCGGCGCGATCGTCAGGTTCTGGCTTGAAACTTGCTGCGGTGAGGCGTGGCCCGGAGAGAGGCCGCGTTGGGGCGGCGCGATGGAACGGTCAGCCGGTTCGTTGGATCAGGGTTTCGAGCAGCCGCTTGAGCTCGCTCGTCGCCGCGTCGCCGTAACTGCCGGCGATGTGCTCCTCCTGGCTTTGCACCAGCGGATCGAGCCGGCGCGCCAGCTCCTTGCCGCGGTCGGAGCTGAAGATCAGCACCTTGCGCCGGTCCTGCGGGTCGGAGATGCGATAGACCAGCGCGTCCGCCGCCATGCGGTCGATGATCTTGGTCAGCGTCGGATGATTGAGCAGCACGGCGTCGGCCAGCTCGCCCATCGACTTGCCGTTGCTGTTGGACAGCACCTTGAGGATGCGCCAGCGTTCGACCGGAACGCCCTCCACGCTCAACCGCGCCTCGAGCTGCCGGTTGATCTCGCGATTGGCTTGGGCAAGCAGGTAGGCCAAATGGCCGGAGATGGGAGAGGTAGCGGCGGAGTCGGACAAGAGCTAGGTCCCGATATCACCAAGGGCCGCTTTATATGGCCGGCAAATATTGAAGTTTCAATGATTAATCTGTGGGGTAAAACGGTATCGGGAGGGTCATCGCCATGATGATGCGCCAGGATCCCTACGTTGCGTTGCGCATCCGGCCACCCGTGCCTGCGCTGTTTCCGGCTGACCCCGATATCGCCGGCCGGCTGCGCCGCCGATCGAAGGCCAGACTGCGGGTGGCGCATTTTCCGGCACTATCGGGGCCTGCGGGAATATGGGGCATCGCCTCGATCAACAGCGCGATCCTGGCGGCGTCCGAGATCAATCAGCGCGGGGGCATTCAGGGTCGCGAGATCGAGCTGTCCGTCCATGATGCCGGCGGCTCGCCCGAAACCGTGGCGCGCGAGGCCGCGCGCCTGATCGACGATGACGATGCCGACGTCATCATGGGCTGCCACACCAGCGCCGTGCGCTTGGCGGTTCGGCGCGCGGTGGGTGGGCGGATTCCCTACGTCTACACGCCAATTTACGAGGGCGGCGAGCGCACGCCGGGCGTGCTGGCCATCGGCGAGACGCCGTCGCGGCAGGCGCGGCCCGCGATCCAATGGTTGGCGGAGCACAGGAACGCCCGGCGCTGGTATCTGATCGGCAGCGACTATGTGTGGCCCTGGCTGTCGCATCGCGCGGTGAAGCGCTACATCGCCGAGGCTGGTGGTGCGGTTGTCGGCGAGGATTTCGTGGCGCTGGGCGAGCATGACCACACACCGCATTTCGAGCGTATCCGCCGCGCCCGGCCGGATGTCGTCTTCATCTCGCTGATCGGCGTCGACGGCATCGTCTTCAATCGCGCCTTCGGCGAGCATGGCCTGTCGCGCCATATGCTGCGGCTGGCCAATTGCGTCGATGAGACCGTGCTGCTGGGCGTGGGCGTCGAGAACACCGAAGGCCTGTTCGCCGCCTCGGGCTATTTCGAGCGCCATCGCAGCGCTGCCAGCGAGCATTTCCAGGGCCTCTATCACGCAGCCTACGGCCCAACCGCGCCGGTGCCCGGGGCCACGGCGCAATCCAATTATGAAGGGCTGCACTTCCTCGACGCTGTGATTCGCCGTGCCTCTGATGGCGATGTTCTCGCGCTTGCCCAGGCGGCGGAGGGGGCCGTCTATAGCGGCGGGCGTGGCACGATCGGCATGCGGCGTGGCCGCGTGGAGATGCCAATCTTCTTCGCCGAGGCCGACGGCTTCGATTTCCGGCTGCTCGACCGCTTCTAACGGTTCGGTCTGCTGCATCGCAAATAATACTTGAAAAGGAAAAGATTTCCCGTTCAAGTACATTAATGGACACCGGCATCAAGCTCGCGTTCGACCTCCTGGCGTTCACATCGGTGATGGTGCTGATCGTGCTCGGGCTCGGCGTCATCGCCAGCATGATGGGCATCTTCAACTTCGCCCACGGCGAGTTCGTGATGCTCGGCGCCTTCACGGTGTTCGTGTTCGAGAGCAACGGGCTGCCCGTCTGGGCCGGTATCCTGGCCGCGCCGATTGTGCTCGCGCTTCTCGGGCTGGTGCTCGAACGCCTGGTGATCCGACGATTCTACGTCGCGCCGATCATCGCCATGCTCGGCACATATGCCATCGGCCTGATCATCCGCGAGATCGTGCGCGGCCTTCTGGGCGGCCACTACAAGTCGGTGAGCGAGCCGCTGCCCGGCGCCTTCACCCTGTTCGGCCTCGACTTCTCGATCTGGCGCACGGTGATCGTCGTGCTGACGCTGCTGGTGATCGCCGGCACCTGGCTGTTCCTCGCCCGCACCTCGATCGGCCTGCAGGTGCGCGGCTCGCTCGAGAATCCGATGCTGGCGCGCGCCAGCGGCATTTCGACCACCACGCTCTATGCCGCGACCTTCGCCTTCGGCTCGGCGCTGGCCGGGCTGGCCGGCGCGCTGATCGTGCCGCTCTACCAGCTCTCGGCGGATATCGGCACGCGCTTCCTGGTGCAGGCCTTCCTGTCGGTGATGCTGGGCGGCGTCGGCACCTTCGAAGGGCCGGTGCTCGGCGCCGCCGTGGTCGGCGCCACCACCGCCGGCCTGCCGTGGATCGTCATCCCGGTGCTGGCCGATCCGCTCGTTTTCGTGCTCGCGCTGGCGATCGTGAAGTTTCGCCCGCAGGGCTTCATCACACAGGGGAGACTCTAGCCATGTCGCATGATCCCAACCAACCCGGACTCATCGGCCGACGCCGCCTGTTGAGCGGCGCATCGGCGCTCGGCGCCGCCGGCTGGGTGGCCGGCGGCGCGGGCGGTTGGATGCTCGCGCCCAAGGGCGCCGCGGCCGCCGATGCGATCAAGATGGGCATCGCCACCGACATCACCGGCGCGATCGCGCCGTCGGGCAACGCCAACTGGCAGGTCGCGCAGTTCGCCGTCGAGCAGATCAACAAGGCGGGCGGCGTCGCCGGCCGGCAGATCACGCTCTTCCTCGAGGACACCGCGTCGGATCCCAAGATCGCCGTCGGCAATGTCCGCAAGCTGATCCAGGAGCGCAAGGTCGACGTCGTGCTGGGCGGTATCACCTCGGCGATGCGCCAGGCGATCAAGGACCCGATCGTCAACCGCGGCCGCACGCTCTACATCTATCCGCAGCTCTACGAAGGCCAGGAGTGCACGAAGAACCTGTTCTGCACCGGCCCGACGCCGGCGCAGCAATGCGATGAGCTGATACCCTACATCATCAAGACGCTGGGCAAGAAGCGCTTCGCCATGCCCAGCGCCAACTACGTCTGGCCGCAGCTGCTGAACAAGTATGCGCGCAAGGTGATCGAGGCGAATGGCGGCGAGGTCGTGTTCGAGGAGTACTACCCGCTCGACCAGCCCGAGTACTCGGCGACAATCGGCAAGATCAGGGACGGCAAGGTCGACGTGGTGTTCAACACCGTGATCCCGCCCGGCCTGCAGCCCTTCGTGAAGCAGCTCTACGAATCGGGCTTCCAGCGGAACGGCGGCGTCCTCTCGTGCGTCTACTACGACGAGAACCTGCTGAACTATCACCCGGCGCAGGAGATGGAGGGGCTCTACAGCTGCCTCGACTATTTCCAGTCGATCAACGATCCGTTCAGCAAGCAGCTCCAGGCCGACTACGCCAAGAAGTTCCCCGACACCAAGTTCCTGTTCACCGCCGGCTCGGCGGCGACCGGCATGTATCGCGGCGTGAAGTTCTACGAGGCGGCGGTGAGGGCGACCGGCGGCAAGCTCGATCGCGACTCGGTCGCCGCGGCGATGGACAAGGCCAAGATCGAGCAGGGCCCCGGCGGCGGCGCCGAGATGGTGCCGGGCAAGATGCACTGCAAGATGAACATGTATGTCGCGCAGTGCAAAGTCGACGCCGGCAAGACCCGCTACGACGTCATCAACAGCTTCAAGATGGTCGATCCCAAGGAATGCTGAACGAGGTGGGTGTCGGCGCTGAGGCGGCGCCTGTGGACCAGGAGCGTACGGCACCGGCAAGCGGCAAGCCCGCTTCCCGGCGCCGGTTTCCCACCGGTGTGCTGCCGATTGTCGAGGCGGTGACGTTGGTGGTGGCGATCGCCGTGCCGTTTGCGTTCGCCGAGCGTACGGACCTGGTGACGCTGGCGACCAACGTGTTGATCCTCTCGCTGCTGGCCATCAGCTTCGACCTGTGCTGGGGCCTGTCGGGCATCATGAGCTTCGGCCAGGCCCTGTTCTTCGGCGTGGCGGGCTACGCCATCGCGCTGGTCGGCCGCGATCTCCAGTTCAGCGAGCTGTGGGGAACCTTGCCGCTTGCGTTGCTGGTGGGATTCGTTCTGTCGGCGTTGTTCGCGGCGTTCCTGCTATTGGGCCGCAAGCCGCCGACGACGATCTTCGTCGCGCTGGGAACACTCACCGGCTCCTATGCGGCCGAGCGCCTGGTGTCGGGCTGGCAGTATGTCGGCGCCGGCAACGGCCTGTCCTCGGTCAAGCTGCTGAAGATCGGCGCCTACGAGTTCGTCGAAGGGACGACCTTCTACTGCCTGGCGCTGGCCATCCTGCTGCTGGTCTATGGCGGCGCGCGATTCCTCAAGCGCTCGCAGCTGGGACTCGTGCTGGCGGGCATGCGCCAGAACGAGGAGCGGCTGGCGTTCTTCGGCTACCGCGTGCAGCTCTTCAAGGCGCTGGTCTTCTCGCTCGCCGGCGCGGTCGCCGGCCTGGGCGGCGCGCTCTACAGCTACCACCAGGGCTTCATCGGTCCCGGCAACATGGGCCCCGGCCTGTCCACGGCGGCGGTGATCTACTGCCTGTTCGGCGGCTCGGGCACGATCATCGGCCCGATCCTCGGCACCGCCGCGGTCGAGGTGCTGTCCTACGTGCTGGCCGATGTCGACGCGATCAAGCGCTTCTGGCCGGTGATCCTGGGCGCCGTGCTGCTGATCGTCGTGATGTTCCAGCCCAAGGGCATCCTTGGCCTGTTCGTGTCCGAACGCGAGCGCATCGGCAGCTATGGCGTGCGCCGCAAGGACAAGGGCTGAGCCATGGCGCTGCTGGAGATCCGTGGTGTCGGCAAGTCGTTTCGCGGGCTGCGCGCGCTCGATGGCGTCGACATCGACGTACAGGCCGGTTCGTTCCACGGACTGATCGGGCCCAACGGCTCGGGCAAGAGCACGCTGCTTAAGGCGATCGCCGGCGCGCATTTCGCCGACAGCGGCAGCATCACTTTCGCCGGCCGCGACATCACCCGCGCCACGCCCTACGAGCGCGCCCGCGCCGGGCTCAGCCTGAAGTTCCAGATCACCGCCGTGCTGCCGGAGATCACCACCTACGACAACATCCTGCTGGCGGCGCAATCCGGCGAGACGATGACCAGCCTGCTGTTTTCCCGCCGCCGGCGCGCGCTCGACGACGAGGTCTGGTCGCTGCTCGAGCGCTTCCGCCTCGCGGAGCGCGCGCACGATCCGGCCGGCGAGCTCAGCCACGGCCAGCAGCAATGGCTGGAGATCGCGATGGCGCTGGCGTTGAAGCCCAAGCTGCTGCTGCTCGACGAGCCGACCGGCGGCATGAGCCCGCAGGAGCGTCGCGTCACTGGCGAACTGCTGGAGCCGATCAAGTCCGACTGCGCGCTGGTGATCGTCGAGCACGACCTGCATTTCATCCGCGACATCTGCGACCAGCTGACAGTGCTCGACCAGGGCAAGGTGCTCGACCAGGGCGACGTCGAATCGATCCAGCGCTCCGCCAAGGTCCAGCAAGTGTATACGACCCGTGTCTGACGCCGCGCTCCTTACAGTGCAGGACCTCAACGCCGGCTACGGCCGCAGCCAGGTGCTGTTCGACGTGTCGCTGACGGCGCCGGCGCGCGGCGGCGTCGCCATTCTTGGCCGCAACGGCGCGGGCAAGTCGACCCTGTTGCGGACGTTGTTCGGCGAGCTTCCGCCGCTGTCGGGAGCAATCGTTTTCTCGGGTGCGCCGGTCGGCGCGATGCCGGCCGAGGAGCGTATCCGGCGCGGCCTCGGCTACGTGCCCCAGGAGTATGCGATCTTCTCCAAGCTGTCGGTGCGCGAGAACCTTGTGCTCGGCGCCATCCGACAGCCCAAGCGCAACGCGATCGACGATGCGCTCGATTTCTTCCCCAAGCTGGCGCAGCGCCTGGATCAGACGGCGGGCACGCTCTCGGGTGGCGAGCGCAAGATGCTGGCGATCGGCCGCGCCATTCTAGGCCGGCCGCGCCTGCTGATGCTCGATGAGCCGACCGAGGGTGTCTGGGTCGGCGTGATCGAGGAGATCGCCGATCGGCTGCGCCTGCTGTCGCGCGAGATGACGGTGATCCTCGTCGAGCAGCACATCGAGCTCGCGCTGGATCTCGCGGACTACGCCTACGTCATGGACCGCGGCCGTATCGCGCTGGAAGGCACCGCGTCCGCGGTCAAGTCAGATCCCGCTCTCATCACGCATCTCGCGCCTTAAGGAGGAAATCATGGCAGTGCAAGTTCCGACGCCGACGCAATTGCGCGCAGCCGCCGATGAAATCGGCCTGTCGCTGACCGACGCCGACGTCACGTCCTTTATCGAGCTGATCCGTCCCAGCATCGGCGCCTACAACGTCGTCGACGCGATGCCCGACAACCTGCCGGAAGTGAAGTATCCGCGCACGCCAGGGAAGCGACCTGCGCCGGAAGAGAACAAGCACAACGCCTGGTACTACAAGACGACGGTGAAGGGCGCCGCCGACGGCAAGCTCAAGGGCAAGACCGTGGCGCTCAAGGACAACATCATGCTGGCCGGCGTGCCGATGATGAACGGCGCCTCGACACTCGAAGGCTATGTCCCCGACATCGACGCCACGGTCGTGCAGCGCGTGCTGGATGCCGGCGCCACGATCCTCGGCAAGACGCATTGCGAGTATTACTGCATGTCCGGCGGCAGCCATACCAATGCCGCCGGCGCGGTGCACAACCCGTTCAAGATGGGCTACTCGGCTGGCGGTTCATCGTCGGGCAGCGCGGTCGTGGTGGCGCTGGGCGAGGCCGACATGGCGCTGGGCGGCGACCAGGGCGGCTCGATCCGCATGCCCGCCTCGTTCAGCGGCATTTACGGCATGAAGCCGACGCATGGGTTGGTGCCCTATACCGGCATCATGCCGATCGAGATCTATGTCGATCACACCGGGCCGATGACCAACACGGTGGCCGACAACGCATTGCTGCTGGAGGTCTTGGCCGGACCGGACGGTTACGACCCGCGCCAGTACAATGTGAAGACCCACGCCTACACCAAGTCGCTCGAGGGCGGCGTGAAGGGCATGAAGATCGGCGTGGTGAAGGAAGGCTTCCAGCAGGCGAACGCCGAGGAGACGGTGAACGCCAAGGTGCGCAAGGCGGCGAAGCATTTCGAATCGCTCGGCGCCATCGTCGAGGAGGTGTCGATCCCCATGCATCTGGTGGCGCCGGCGCTGTGGACGCCGATCGGCACCGAGGGCATGACGCAGACGATGATGTACGGCGACGGCTATGGCGTGAGCCGGCCGGACCTCTACGTGACCAGTCTGATGGACTTCCACCGCCACTGGCGCAGCCGTGCCAACGAGCTGTCGGAGACCACCAAGATCTTCCTGATGCTGGGCACCTATATCCGCAAGAACTACGGCAGCCGCTATTACGGCAAGGCGATGAACATCACCCGCCTGCTCACCGCGGCCTATGACGCGGCGCTGGCCAAGCACGACCTGCTGCTGATGCCGACGACGCCGATCAAGGCGACGCCGCTGCCGCCGCCCGACGCGCCGCGCGAGCTCTACGTCGAACGCGCGCTGAACATGATCTCCAACACCGCGCCGTTCGACATCTCGCATCATCCGTCGATGGCGCTGCCCTGCGGCTTCATCGACGGGCTGCCGGCCTCGGTGATGCTCACGGGTAAGCACTTCGACGAGCCCACGATCTATCGCGCGGCCTTCGCCTTCGAGCAGTCCGGCGACTGGAAGTCGATGTAGCCTTTACCTTCCCCCGGAGGGGGAAGGTGGTGCGGAGCGACGGATGGGGGATGTTGAAGACTGACTCCTGCGTTCGTCTTCGACATCCCCCATCCGCCCTTCGGGCACCTTCCCCCTCCGGGGGAAGGTATTTGTCGTCAGTCGTCTCGGCGCCCGGGCTGACAGTCAACCGTTGAACCGCCACGCCTTGATGCGGCCGACGTTCTTGGCGTCGATCGGTGGCGTCTCGGCGAACTGTGCCGCCGCGGCGTCGTCGAGCGTCTGGTGGAAACGGTTGCTGACGACGATCTCGCCGGGGCCGGCGGTCGCCATCAGCCGCGCCGCCATGTTCACCGCGTCGCCGATGAAGCCGTAGTGCCGGGAAGAGAAGGCGCGCAGGCGCATCAGGTTGAGATCGCCCATGGCGATGCCGAGATGCACGCCCTTGGCGTCCTGCACGCGATCGATGCGCCGCTGCCAGTGGTCCGACACGGACTCGCCGATATCGATCAGCCGGCGCGCGCAGCCGAGCGCCGCCTCGGCGTCGCCGCGCCGCGGGGTGGGATAGCCGAACACGCCGATCACCTCGTCGCCGACGAACTTGTCCATCATGCCGCCGGCATCGAGCACGGCCTGGCGCGCCTGCGAGTAGAACGAGGTCAGGGCCAGGCGCACCAGCGCATCGTCGCGCGTGTCGCGCACGTAGCTGGAGAAAGCGCAGAGATCGGCGATGACGATGATGATGTCGCGATAGGTGCCGGGCTGCATCACGTCGTCGGGGCCGAAGCCGCGCTCGCGGTGCAGGCGCGCCAAGGTCCACGGGCTGAAGTGCCAGAGCAGGGTCGGCATCATGCGTTCGTCCGCGGCCGTGCCGAACGCCGACCGCCACTCGGCGCGCATCACCGCGTCGCGAATCAGGCGCAGGCTGCCGCCGCTGAAGCCGTCGAGATCGAGGCCAAAGCCGGCCTGCACGCGCGCCAGCAGCTCGCGCTCGCCCCAGGCTTCGATGGCGAGATCGGGCGACAGGCGCTCGCGCAGGCGGCCGAGCGTGCCGCTCCAATCGTCGCCGTCGACCAGATCGCTGACCAGCAGCAGCCGGCGGGCGTCGGAGTCGGGATTGTGCTCGTACTTGCGCGCCAGGCGCTCGATCAGCTCGCGGCCGCTATAGCCCCATTTGACCTCGACGAAGTACGGCGCGGCGCCGTCGGGCGCGACATGGAGGTCGGCGAAGGCGGCGGACCTGCCGAGCGACACCTCGCGCCGCACCTTGATCGCCTCGGCCGCGAGATGGTCGCGTGCGACGTGATCCATGCGGCAGAGCTCGCCGCAAATCTCCTCGAGGAAGAGGCGGACCTCGCCGAGATCGGGCGCGCCGTCCGACATCAATGGCTCTCCCGCCGGTCGGTCAGCCAACGACCGCAGGACTCCAGGTCGGGCTCGACGCCGATGCCCGGCGCGCCCGGAATTGGCAATGCGCCGTCGCGCAGCGTCGGTACGGCGACCAACGCGGTGCGCAGCGGGTTGTCGTTGGCGTCGATCTCCAGGCAGCCGGCGCCGCCGACGGCCGCGAGCGCGTGGGCGGAGTGCATCAAGCCCACGCCACCGCTCAGCCAATGTGGGCAGTAGCGCTTGCTGGCGGCCACGGCGGCGCGGCCGACCGCGACGCAGCCGCTGACGCCGCCCCATTTGCCGATATCAGGCTGGATCACCTGCAGCACGCCGCCATGCGCCGCCGACATCAGATCGTCACCGCGCAGGTTCTCGCCGCCGGCCAGCGGCACTTCATAGGCGGCCGCGCAGGCGCGCCACTCGGCCTCTGGCCGGTCGGCGACGATCGGCTCCTCGACCCAGTCGAGCGCGAACCCGGCCATGACGGGCGCCAAGCGCACCGCCTGCTCGATGCTCCAGCCCTGATTGACGTCGACCATCAGCCGCTCGTCCGCGCGCAGCACCTGACGCAACGCGCGGAGGTTGGCCACATCGGTGTCCTCACCGAAACCGATCTTCTGCTTGAACGCGCGGTAGCCCTCGGCGCGCTTGCGCTCGACGATCGCCGGGCCGTCACCGGGATTGATGCCGCTGGCATAGACCGGCACTGCGTCCAACGCGCCGCCGAGCAGGGCGCAGAGCGGCATCCCGGCGCGCCGCGCGGCGAGGTCCCACACCGCCTGGTCGAGCCCGGCCAAAGCCGCGGCCAGCGGGCCGGGCTCGCCGCTCTGCACCGCCCAGACATGGGTCGCGGCGCTGAGCGTGCGCCAGAGAGCGGCGGGATCGCCCACCGTCTGACGCAATGCGCGCGGCGCCACGGCGGCGTGCAACACGCGCGCGCGATGCTCGGCGCCATAGGACGGGAAGTTGCTCCAGATCTCGCCCCAGCCATGCGCGCCGTCGCGATCCTCGACGCGCACCAGCACCGCCACGCGATCGGTGAAGGTGCCGAAGGCGGCGATCACCGGCTTGTCGATCGGCACGCGCAAGACGAAGGTCTCGATGCGCGCGATGGTGAAGGGGGAGGGTAGAGACATGTCGGACGCGATCTAGCCGCGTCCGACACGATTGGGCAACGCCGATCAGGCACGCTCGGCGATCAGGTCGACCAGGGCGCCGAAGGTCGGCACGTGTGAGAGATCGTCGTCGCTCAGCGTCACGCCGATGCGCCGCTCGACGCCCAGCGCCACTTCGATGGCGTCGAGCGAATCGCCCAGCGCCTCGGGCATCGGCGTTTCGTCGTCGATCGCCGCCGGTGAGCGGCCCAGCGCCACGACGATCTCCCCGATCGCCTCGCGCGTCCAACACGCCTCATGCCTGACCGTGATCATCGTTCCCTCCTGTGAAACGATTTAATTGAACACTGTTCAATATTGAGGCTTGCGCCCACGCGAGTCAACGGAAATATTGAACATTGTTCATTCTGATCGGAATCCATGGCTCGCCGCTCCGACCACAGCCCGCAGGAATTGCGCACGATGATCATCGACGCCGCCGAGCGCCTGGTGGCTCAGGGCGGCACGTCGGCGGCCAACGCGCGCGAGATCGCGGCGGCGATCGGCTATACGCCGGGCACGATCTACAACCACTTCGCCAATCTCGACGACCTGATCCGTCACGTCACGGCGCGCACGGTGGACGGGCTGACGGCGGCGCTGTCCTCGGCGCACGAGAGCGATCCGGTGCGCCAGCTGCACGCCATGGCCGACGCCTACATCGCCTTCACCACGCGCAACCGCCGGCTCTGGGAAGCGGCGTTCGAGCCGCTGCCCAAGGCCTCGGCGACACGCGAGGCGTGGTATCGCGCCACCCTGGAGCGGCCGCTGGCGCTGCTGCAGGATGCGCTGCGTCCGCTCGATCCCGGCGCGAGCGAGGAGGAGCGGCGCGTCGCGGCGCTCTCGACCTGGGGCGCGCTGCATGGCGTCGTGACCCTGGTCGAGGGCGATGGGCGCATCGGCCGGCTCGACGCCGCGCCTGCCTCTGAAATGGTGCACTTCCTGATCGACTGCGTCGTCGCCGGCCTGGCCGCGCGGCGCAAGGCGCGACGCGTGCGCGTGACATGAGCGGCGAGCTTGAGGCCCTGGCCGACGCCCATCGCGCGCATGAGGCGGGGCGGTTCGCGGAGGCGATCGCGCACTATCGTGTGGCGCTGGCGCGGCGGCCCGAATCGGCCGAGGGCTGGTACGGGCTGGGCTCCGCGGCGCAGTCGCTGGGTGCCCACGGCGAGGCGGCGGAGGCGTTGGCACGCGCCATCGCCTGCGGTGCGACGGCCGCGCCGACACGCCTGGCACTGGGCCGCGCGCTGTTCGCGCTGGGCGAGGTCGAGGCATCGATCGACCAGTACGGACTGATCGAGGACGCGCCCGACGCCGCGCATCGCGACATGGCGCTGCTGAACAAGGCCGTCGCCCTGCCTGGCGATCCGCGCGCCGACGATGCCGCCGTGCTGCAGGCGCGCCGGAACTGGGCGCACGCCGAGATTGGCAAGGCCAAGGGCCTATTCCATGCACCCGGCCGTCACCGTGCGCCGGGTGACAAGCTCAAGGTCGGCTATATCTCCTCGTTCTTCGCTGCGGCCAACTGGATGAAGCCGGTCTACGGCGTGATCAACCGGCACGATCGCGCCGCCTTCGAGCTGCACCTGTTCGCCGATGGCGGCCTGCCGTCGCCCGAGGTCGGCTATCGCGATCACGATGCCGACGTGGTGCATCGCATCCGGCGCGCCGGCACCGCGGAGTTCGCCGACTACATCCGACGGGTCGGCGTCGACGTGCTGGTCGACCTCAATGGCTACAGCGCGCCCGGCCGCCTGGGCCTCTATCTGCGTCAGCCGGCGCCGGCGATTGTCGGCTGGTTCAACATGTTCGCCACGTCGGGAATGCCGGGCTATGGCCACATCGTCGGCGACGAGCAGGTGATCCCGAAACGCGAGGAGCGGTACTACAGCGAACGCGTATGGCGCGTGCCCGGCAGCTATCTCGCCTTCGAGGTCGCCTATCCCGTGCCCGAGATCGCACCGCCGCCCTGCATCGCCAACGGCCATATCACCTTCGGCTGCCTCGGCTCGCAGTACAAGGTCACGGACGGCGTGATCGCGACCTGGGCGACGATCCTCAAGCGTGTGCCGACATCGCGTCTCTATCTGCGCAACGGTGAGCTATCGGACACATCGAGTCGCGAGGCGTTGCTGGCCCGATTCGCCAAGGCGGGTATCGAGAGGGCGCGCATCGACCTGGACGGCCGCACCGCGCATTTCGACTTCCTCGCCTCCTACGCGCGCGTCGATATCGCGCTCGACACATTTCCCTACAATGGCGGCACGACGACGACCGAGGCATTGTGGCAGGGCGTGCCGGTATTGACCTTCGATGGCGACCGCTGGGCCTCGCGCACCAGCAAGTCGCTGCTGGTCGCCGCCGGCCTGGGCGATTGGTGCCTGGCCGACGAGACGGCTTATGTCGACCGGGCGGTCGCGCTGGCGACGGACCCGGCGACACCCGCGATGCTTGACGCCATGCGCAAGGGCATGCGCGCGCGGCTCGCGGCCTCACCCGTCTGCGACTGCGCGCGTCTCTGCCGCGCGCTGGAGGACATCTACCGGCGTGTGGCCAGCTGAGCCTACTTCACCCGCTCCAGGATGCTCACGTAGTTGGCCACGGCGGTGCCGCCCATGTTGAACACGGCGCCGAGCTTCGGCGACGCGAGCTGCATGGCGCCGGCGGCCTCGGCGAGCTGCATCGAGGTCATCACGTGCATCGACACGCCGGTGGCGCCCACGGGATGGCCCTTGGCCTTCAGTCCGCCGGAGACGTTGACCGGCAGCTTGCCGTCGCGCTCGGTCCATCCCTCGAGGATGGCGCGCTCGCCCTGGCCGCGCGGCGTCAGGCCCATCGCCTCGTACTCGATCAGCTCGGCCGAGGTGAAGCAGTCATGCGTCTCGACGAAGCTGAGATCCAAGAGGTCGAGCCGCGCCGACGCCAGCGCGCGCTGCCAGGCGAGCGTCGGGCCGTCGAACTGGATGATGTCGCGCTTGGACATCGGCAAGAAGTCGTTGACATGCTCGGCGGCGCGGAAGGCGATCGCCTGCTTCATGCCCAGCGCCGTGTCGCTGTCGGCGAGGATCACGGCGGCGGCGCCGTCGGTCACCGGCGAGCAGTCGGTGCGCTTCAGTGGCCCGGCGACGAAGGGGTTCTTGTCCGAAGGATTGCGGCAGAAGGCATAGTCGAACTCGCGCTGGAAATGCGCGTAGGGGTTCTTCATGCCGTTCTTGTGAGCCTTGACCGCGATACGCGCCAGCGCGTCGGACTTGTCGCCGTAGCGCTGGAAATAGGCCGAGGTGATCTTGCCGAAGATGCCGGCGAAGCCCGCGTCGATCTCGGCCTCCTCGGCGACATAGGAGGCCTTGATCAGCACGTCGCCGGCCTGCGTGCTGTTGAGCTCGGTCATCTTCTCGACGCCGACGACCAGCACGAAGCGCGCCTTCTTCGCCGCCAGCGAGTTGATGCCCATGTGGATCGCCGCCGATCCTGTGGCGCAGGCGTTCTCGACGCGGGTCGAGGGCTTGAAGCGCAGATCGGGATGGGTCTGCAGCGGCAGCGAGGAATGAAACTCCTGCTTCACGAAGCCGCCGTTCATGTTGCCGACGTAGATCACGTCGACGTCCCTGGGCTCGATGCCGGCATGGGCGATCGCCTCGCTGGCGACCTTGGTCACCAGCGATTCGCTGGTCTCGCCGTCGAGCTTGCCGAACTTGGAATGGGCCCAGCCCACGATACAGGCGGTCATGGAACTCTCCTCGCGTTTCGCAGCGACCCTAGTCGCGTCGTGTCGTCCGGTCAAATAAGTGTATATGCACTTAAGGGCCAGCGGACAAGGGGCCGCGACCCGCGCGACCGGAAACGGCGCTATGCTTCCGAGATGGTGGTGTCGATCCGGATACTGGCACTCTTGCTCGCAACCCTGTTGTCGGGCATGCCCACAGCGATCGCCCAGCCGCGGGACCCGGCGTCGCCATCAACCGGGTGCCTGATAAAGGGCAATGTCTCGGCCCGAGGCGAGCGAATCTATCATCCGCCCGGCTGTCGCTACTACAACGCGACCAGGATCGATCCGGCGCGCGGCGAGCGCTGGTTCTGCAGCGAAGCGGAAGCGATGGCCGCAGGGTGGCGCCGTACAAAGGTGTGCTGAGGCGCGATCGCGTCCGCGTTAGCCCATCACGAAGGCGTTGAGCTTGTTGCCGTCGGGGTCGCGGAAGTAGCCGGCGTAGAAATTGTCGCCGCGCGGCCCGGGTTTGCCCTCGTCGGCCGCACCCAGCGACATCGCCAGATTGTACAGGCGGTCGACCTGCGCCTTGTCCTTGGCCGCGAACGCCACCATCACGCCGTTGCCCACCGTCGCCGCCTTGCCATCGAAGGGCTTGGTGACCGCGATACCGGCGCCGCCGCCCGACCAGGCGATGAAGCCCTCGAACTCCATGATGCGCTTCGCCCCCAACTCCGCGGCGATCGCGTCGTAGAACTTCGCCGCGCGGGCGAGGTCGCTGGTGCCCAACGTCACATAGCCGATCATGACAGCCCTCCCTTGGCATGAGGTCGTTACCCTAGGCGGCGGATGCCGGTTCCTCCAGTCGGAACCATGCACCGCGCACCAACTTGTGAACGATGGCACATGGCTATGATCGGCCAATGACGTCGGTGGTCATCGCCCTCGCTTCGGCCGTGTGCTTCGCGCTGGCGCTCATTCTCGCGCAGGTCGGGCTGCGCCACATGCCGCCGCTGGCCGGGGCCGCCGTCAGCGTGCCGACGGCGACGGCGCTGTTCTGGCTGGCCGCGCCGTTCACCATCGACGTCGCCGCGGTCGATGGCGGGGCGGTGGCGATCTTCGCCGCCGTCGGCCTGCTGTTTCCCGCCGCCGTTACCGTGCTGACCTTCGCCGCCAACCGCCATATGGGCCCAACCATCGCCGGCACGCTGGGCAACTTCACGCCGCTCTTCGCCGTGCTGGTCGCCTTCGTTGCGTTGGGCGAGCGGCCGGGTCTGGCGCAGCTCGGTGGCCTCGCGGTGATCGTCGCCGGGGTGCTGCTGCTATCATGGCCGGCCGGCGCCTTGGGCGCGAGCCGCTGGCCGCTCTGGGCGCTGCTGTTGCCGCTGGCCGCCGCCGCGATCCGCGGCGCCATCCAGCCGGCGGTGAAGGCCGGCCTGGCGTTGTGGCCGGCGCCCTTCGCCGCCGGACTGATCGGCTACAGCGTCTCAACCATCGTGCTGCTGGCTGTCGCGGCGCGCGCCGGCGCCCTGGGCGGGATCACACCGCGGGGCGCGAGGCTCTTCGCCGGCGTCGGCCTGTGCAATGGAATGGCCGTGCTGTTGATGTACATGGCGCTGGCCGGCGGACCCGTCAGCCTGGTGTCGCCGCTGATCGCGACCTATCCGTTGTTCACCCTGGTCTTCGGCGCCGTCGCCATCCGGGCCACGCCGTTGGGGCCGCGCGTCGTCGCCGGCGTCGTGTTGTCGGTGGCCGGCGTCATGCTGCTGCTCGCGGGGTGAGAAGTTTCGGTCTAGGCTGCGCCGCAAATCGGAGGAACTCATGGCCGCGCCCTTAGCCATCCGCCTGCATGCCGCCGACAACGTCGTCGTCGCGCGTATGGACATCCTGCCCGGGACCGAGGTCGAGCCCGGCGCCAAGGCGACACAGACCATTCCCGCCGGCCATAAGATGCTGACCCGCGCGGTCAAGCAGGGCGAGCCGATCCGCAAGTACAACCAGATCATCGGCTTCGCCACGTCGGACCTGGCGGTCGGCACGCATGTCCACACGCAGAACTGCGCCATGGGCGATTTCGAGCGTGACTACGCCTTCTGCGCCGATGCGCGGCCCACCGACTACGTCGCCAATCCCGCGACCTTCCAGGGTTATCGCCGCGCCGATGGCCGCGCCGCGACGCGCAACTACATCGGCATCGTCACCACGGTGAACTGCTCGGCCGCGACCAGCCGCATGATCGCGGGCAAGCTCGGCCCGCTGCTCGAGGCCTATCCCAACATCGACGGCGTCGTCCCGCTCACACACGGCGGCGGTTGCGGCATGGCCGCCTCGGGCCTGGAGATGGATGTGCTGCGCCGCACCCTGGCGGGCTACACGCGCCACCCCAACATGGCCGCTGTGGTGGTGCTCGGCCTGGGCTGCGAGACCAACCAGATCTCGGGCCTGATGCATGCCGAAGGCCTGAAGGAAGGGCCCAAGCTGATCCCGATGGCGATCCAGGACGAGGGCGGCGTCGCCAAGACTGTGGCGCGTGCCGTGTCGTTCCTGAAGGAAATGTTGCCCGAGGCCAACAACGTCAAGCGCGAGCCGATCCCGGCCAGCGAGCTGATCCTCGCTTTGCAATGCGGCGGCTCCGACGGCTATTCCGGCATCTCCGCCAATCCGGCGCTGGGCGCGGCGGTCGACCTGCTGGTGCGCCACGGCGGCTCGGCGGTGCTGAGCGAGACGCCGGAGATCTACGGCGCCGAGCACTTGCTGACGCGCCGCGCCGTGAACCGCGAAGTCGGCGAGAAGATCGTCGAGCGCATCAAGTGGTGGGAAGGCCACTGCGCCCGGACCGGCGGCGAGATGAACAACAACCCGTCGCCGGGCAACAAGGCGGGCGGCCTCACCACCATCCTCGAGAAGTCGCTGGGCGCGGTGGCCAAGGGCGGCACGACCAACCTGGTCGACGTCTACAAATACGCGGAGCCGATCACGGCAAAAGGCTTCGTCTACATGGACACCCCAGGCTACGACCCGGTCGCGGCCACCGGCCAGGTGGCGGGCGGCGCCAACGTGCTGTGCTTCACCACGGGCCGCGGCAGCGTCTTCGGCTGCAAGCCGACACCGTCGATCAAGCTCGCCACCAACTCCTCGCTCTATCGCCGCATGACCGACGACATGGACATCAATTGCGGCACCGTCGTCGATGGTGAGGAGAGCATCCAGCAGGCCGGCCAGCGCATCTTCGACCTGATCCTGCGTGTCGCCTCGGGCGAGCAGACCAAGAGCGAGGCCATGGGCATCGGCGACGACGAGTTCGAGCCGTGGAAGATCGGCGCCACGATGTGAGGACAGGCCGGGCGAGGAGTCGGATCGCGCCATCGCCATGAAACGTCGCCTCAGCGCCATTGTCAGCGCCGATGTCGTGGGCTTCAGCCGCATGGTCGAAGCCGACGAGATGCGCACGCTCACCGCCGTCGCCGGCGTCTTCCGCAACGTCGTCGAGCCGGCGGTGACGCGGCACGGCGGGCGCGTCGTGAAGACGGCCGGCGACTCCGCGCTGATGGAGTTCGAATCGGCGGTCGAGGCTGTGCGCTGCGCCGTCGAGATCCAGGCCGGGGTCCAGCGCAGCGGCGCGCCGATTCCGATCGAGCGACGCGTGCAGATCCGCATCGGCATCAATGTCGCCGACGTGGTGGTCGAGGGCGACGATATCTTCGGCGACGGCGTCAACATCGCCGCGCGGCTGCAGTCGCTGGCCGAGGCCGGCGGCATCCTGCTGTCGGATCGCGTGCGCGAGGATATCGAAGGCAAGATCGAGCTGCCGCTGATCGATCTCGGCGAACGGCGCCTGCACAACATCATGCGTCCGCTGCGCGCCTGGGCGGTGGTCGACGACGCGCCCGTGCCACCAGTACAGCCTCAGCTCACGCTGCCGGCGCGGCCCTCGATCGCCGTGCTGCCGTTTGACAATCTGGGCCACAATCCCTCTGACGACGCTTTCGTCGACGGCATCTGCGAGGATGTCACGACCGAACTGTCGCGCTTCTCCTCGCTGTTCGTGATCGCCCGCAACAGCGCCTTCACCTACAAGAGCCGCGCCGTCGACGTGCGCCAGGTCGCGCGCGAGCTGGGGGTGCGCTACGTGCTGGAAGGCAGCGTCCGCATGTCGGGCAAGCGCGCGCGCATCAACGCCCAGTTGATCGACGCGCTCAGCGGCGGCCATCTCTGGGCCGAGCGGTACGACAGCGTGGTCGAGGACGTTTTCGATGTGCAGGAGGACATCACGCGGCGCATCGTCGCCGCCGTGGCGCCTGAGGTCGAGGCCGCCGAGGTGGCGATCTTGCGTCGCGCCCGGCCGGCCAACTTCAACGCGCACGAGCGGGCGCTACGCGCCTGGGCGGATGCCTCGCAGGCCTATGTCCGCGGCGACTCGCGCTTGCGCGATCACGCCATCGCCCAGGCCGAGGAGGCGTTGCGGCTCGATGCGAGCTGCGGCCGGGCGCTCTCGACCCTGGCGTTCGCCTATTGGCAGCACGCCAACTTCCGCACCGGCCTGCCGCCCGAGGAGGCCATCGCCCGCGCTATCGAGCATGGCAGCCGCGCGCTGGAGCTCGATCGCGGCAACTACATGGCGCGCGTCTATCGCGGCGCGGCGCTGTGGATCGCGCAGAAATTCGACGAGGCGCTCGAGGATATGCGCGACGCCTGGCAGCAGAACCCCAACGATGTAAGCACGCTGATCGCGCTCGGCTGGGCCGAGGTCGCCTCGGGCGACACGACCAACGGCACGCGCCGGTTGCGCGAGGCGCTGCGCATCAGCCCGCGCGATCCGCAGCAGTACAACGCCTATACATGCCTGTGCGCTGGCGCCTTCGTCGACGCCGACTACGCGCACGGTGTCGAGTGGGGCAATCTGGGCAAGCGTCAGCAGCCGGGCTACGCGCCGATCATCCACTATCTGGCGCTGAACTATGCCGGGCTGGGTGACATGACCCACGCTGCCGCGGAGATCGCGCAGCTGCGCCGGATCGCGCCGGAGTGGCTGGAGCAACGGCTGGCCGGCTTCTCGGCGCTGGTGCGGCCGGCGGATCGCGCGCGATCGCTCGAACTGTTGCGCAAGGCCGCCGATCACGCGGCGTGAGGGGAGACTAGTGGTGAGCAATCCCTGGTACATGGGCCTCGTCGAGGCCGGCCGCGCCATCGCCGCGCGCAAGCTATCGTCGGTCGAACTGACCACCGCGATGCTCGAGCGCATCGCCGCGCTCGATACGACGTTACACGCCTATGCCACCGTCACCGCCGATCAGGCGCTGGCGCAGGCGAAGGCGGCTGACGCGGAGCTCGCCGGCGGCCGCTCGCGCGGCCCGCTGCACGGCGTGCCGATCGCGGTGAAGGATCTCTGCTACACCAAGGGCATCCCGACCGGCGCCGGCATGGCGATCCATCGCGACTTCCGGCCCGACCACGACGCCACCGTGGTGGTGAAGCTGGCCGAGGCCGGCGCCGTGTCGCTGGGCAAGCTGCAACTCACCGAGGGCGCGTTCGGCGCGCACCATCCCGAGATCACCCGGCCGGTGAACCCCTGGCTGGCCGATGCGTGGACCGGCGTGTCGTCGAGTGGCTCGGGCGTCGCGACGGCGGCCGGGCTGTGCTTTGGCTCGCTGGGCAGCGACACCGGCGGCTCGATCCGCTTTCCCTCGACCGCCAACGGCATCACCGGGCTGAAGCCGACCTGGGGTCGCGTCAGCCGCTTCGCCGTCTTCGAACTCGCGGGCTCGATGGACCATATCGGCCCGATGACGCGCAGCGCCATCGATGCGGCGGCCATGCTCGGCGCCATCGCCGGCGCCGATCCCAACGATCCGACCGCCACGCGCGAGCCGGTGCCCGACTATCTCCAGGGCATCGACGGCGGCATCTCGGGCGTGCGCATCGGGCTGGATCGCGCGTTGATCGCCAGCGCCGACGCCGACGTGCAGCGGGTGATCGGCGAGGCCGAGCGCGTGCTGACGAGTCTGGGCGCGCGCATCGTGCCGGTAACCGTGCCCTCGGTCGATCGGGTCGTCGCCGAATGGTCGACGCTGTGCGCGGTCGAGGCCGCTGCGGCGCACGAGGCGACGTTCCCGTCGCGCGCCGAGCGCTACGGCCCGGTGCTACGTATGCTGCTGGAGCGCGGCCGATCGGTCGACGGACTCACCATCTCCAAGATCTGGACCGAGCGGCAACGCTTCTCCGGCGCGCTGGCCAACATGATGCGCGACATCGACCTGCTGCTGGTGCCGGCGATGAATCGCGCGGCGCTGAGCTGGGCCACGATCGAGGCCGCGGGCCGAGAGCCGGCCGAGATCGCCGGCCGCCTGCGCTACACCGCCCCCTTCGACATGAGCGGCAGCCCGACCATCACCCTGCCGGGCGGTTTCACCGCCGCTGGTTTGCCTGTGGGCTTCCAACTGGTCGGCCGGCATTTCGACGAGACGCTGGTGCTGCGCGCCGGCCATGCCTACCAGGGCGCCACCGACTGGCACACGAGACGCCCGCCGGTGTGACCTGTGTCAAGACACGCGCAGGCCGGCGCGGATCGTGGCCGCGTCGAGATTGTGCAACGCGTCGATCAATCCGACCCGCAGCGAGCCGGGGCCGCGCGCGTCGCGCGCGGCGATCTCGCCGGCCAGGCCGAACAGCGCCGTGGCGACGGCGGCGTCGCTGAGCGCGTCGTCGCCGACGGCGAGGAAGGCGCCGGTGATCGCGGTCAGCGCGCAGCCCAGCGCGGTGACGCGCGGCATCAGCGGATGGCCGTTGGCGATGCGCAGCGCGCGTTCGCCATCGGTGACGATATCGAGCGCGCCGGTCACGACGACGACGGCGCCGAGCGAGGCGGCGAGCGTCCGCGCCGGAGTCTCGGCCTCGGCGCTGTCGCGTGCGCTGTCGACGCCGCGCGCCGTGACGCCGGCGATGCCCGCGAGTGTCATGATTTCCGAGGCGTTGCCGCGCACGACCGTGGGCTTCAGCGCCAGCAGCGACTGCGCCGTGGCACGGCGCAGCCGGGTGGCGCCGACGCCGACGGGGTCGAACACCCAGGGCTTGCCTGATGCCAGCGCGGCGCGCGCCGCCTCGAGCATGGCGTCGATCCGCTCCGGCACCAGCGTGCCGATGTTGATGGTGAGCGCGTCGGCCACCGCGACGATCTCGGCGACCTCCTCGCGCGCGTGCGCCATGACCGGCGAGGCGCCGACGGCCAGCACCGCGTTGGCGGCGGTGTCCATCGCCACGGGATTGGTGATGCAATGCACGAGTGGCGAGCGGGTTCGCACTCGTTGATGCAGGTCGCAGGCGTGATCGGAAAGGCTCATGGTCGCGGCGAAGATAGAGGGCGCGGCGGCGCGGCTCAATGTCCCTGGTCGAAAGAGCTCCCGAGCCCAGCCGGCGCGCATTGAGGGCGGCGACGCGGTGCGCCACTATGGTACGACGAAAGCCTGGAGAGCCACTCGATGATCCTGACCAGACGCCGCGCGCTGGGTGCCGCGACCGCCATGGCGCTTGCCGCGCCCGCGATCGGCCGCGCGCAGTCCTTCCCGTCGCGTTCGGTGCGGATCATCGTGCCCTACGCGCCGGGCGGCGGCGCCGACACCGTCGCACGGATGTTCGCGCCGGCGCTGCAGGAGGCGTTGGGCCAGCCCGTTGTGATCGACAACAAGCCCGGCGCCGGCGGCATGATCGGCGATGACATCGTCGCCAAGGCGCCACCGGACGGCCATGCGCTGCTGATCGGAGCCTTCGCACATGCCGTCAATCCGTCATTGCACCGCACGATGCCGTTCCGTACCCCCGACGACTTCGCGCCGGTATCGCTGCTCGTCGTCGTGCCCGAGCTTCTCGTCGTCTCACCGGCCTTTCCCGCCAAGTCCGTCGCGGAGCTGGTGGCGATGGCCAAGGCGCAACCCGGCAAGCTGTCCTATGCGTCGTCCGGCAACGGTTCGGCGCAGCATCTCGCCGCCGAACTCTTCAAGCTGCGCACCGGGACCGATATCCAGCACATTCCCTACAAGGGCGGCGGACAAGCGATCATCGACATCGCCGCCGGCCATGTGCCGATGTTCTTCGGCAACATGAGCGCGGCGTGGCCGCACGCCAAGGCCGGGCGGGTGCGCGCGCTGGCGGTGACCAGCCCGACGCGTTCGCCGGCCGCGCCCGAGGTGCCGACCCTGGCCGAGGCCGGGGTCGCGGGCTGCGAGATCTCCGAATGGAACGCGCTGCTGGCGCCGGCGGGTACGCCCTTGGCGGTGATCGAGCGGCTGCACAAGGAGGTCGCCGCCATCTTCACGGCCGCGCCCATGCGCCAGCGCCTCGCCGATCTCGGCGCCGATGCCGTCGGCTCGACGCCGTCGGAGCTGGCCGCTTTTCTGCGGTCCGAGATCGCCAAATGGGCCGACGTGGTGAAGACCGCCAACATCAAGGCCGATTGATGCAATCCTATCGTTCGATCTTCCGCCCCGACCTGTTCGCCGGGCAGACCATCATCGTCACCGGCGGCGGCAGCGGGCTGGGCCGCTGCGCCGCGCACGAGCTGCGTTCGCTGGGCGCGCGGCTGGCGCTGATCGGCCGCACGCGCTCGAAGCTGGAGGAAGTGCGCGAGGAGCTGGGCGATCCCGACACCGTGATCCACGCCGCCGATCTCAGGCGCGAGGACGAGGTCAAGGCGGCGATCGACGCCGTGCTCGCCGCCACCGGCCGCATCGACGGGCTGGTCAACAACGCCGGCGGCCAGTTCCCGGCCAAGCTGCGCGACATTTCCCTGAATGGCTGGAACGCCGTGGTCGCCAACAACATGACCGCGACCTTCCTGGTGTCGAAGGAGGTCTATCTGCGGTGGATGGAGGCCAATGGCGGCGCCATCGTCAATGTCGGCGCCGACTGGGAGCTCGGCATGCCCGGCATGGGCCACAACGGCGCGGCGCGCGCCGGCCAGGCGAACTTCACCTACACCGCCTCGGTCGAATGGGCGCATTCGGGTGTGCGCGTGAACAGCGTGGTGCCGGGCTTCATCGCCTCCTCGGGACTTGACCGTTATCCCGAAAGCGCACACGACGTGCTGCGCAACGTCGTCGGTCGCGTGCCGCTCAAGCGCCATGGCACGGAGTCGGAGATCGCCGCCGCCGTCGTCTTCCTGCTGAGCGAGGCGGCGGCCTACATCACCGGCACGCAAGTGCGTGTCGATGGCGGGCTGCACAACAACGCGCGCTCCTCGTTCTACGCGGTGCCCGACCACGACCGTTCGAAGCCCTACAATGGCTTCCCATTGTACCGCCCACCCCGGATGCTGAGTTGAGTCCGCTCGTATGAAAGAGATCAAGGGCCTGCGCGACGTCGCCGATCGCTACGACGCCTTTATCCTCGACGTCTGGGGCGTGCTGCATGACGGCGTGAAGCCATTTGACGGCGTGCTGCCGGCGCTCGAGGCGCTGAAGCGGCTCGGCAAGCCTGTCCTGCTGCTATCGAACGCCGCGCGCCGTTCGGCCTCTGTGACGCCGCACCTGGCCGGGATCGGCGTGCCGCGCGAGCTCTATCAGGACATGCTGACCTCGGGCGATGAGAGTTGGCGCGGGCTGAAGACGCGTGGCCGCGCCGATGCACTGCCGTTCTATCGCGATCTCGGGCGACGCGGCTTTGTGCTCGGCGCGGGGCGGGATCCGGGCTTCTTCGATGCGCTGGATATCGAGCGTGTCGAGGACCCCGCCACGAGCGACTTTATCTTGGCCAACTCGTTGGTGCGGCCCGGCATGACGCCGGCCGACTTCGAGGACGTGATGCAGGCGGCGCACAGCAATGGCGCCGCCTTCATCTGCGCCAATCCCGATCTCGTGGTGGTCTATGCCGGCAAGCTGGAGTACTGCCCCGGCTCGCTGGCGCAGCGCTACGAAGAGCTGGGCGGCAAGGTGATGTACCACGGCAAGCCGCACGCGCCGGTCTATGCCCGGGCGCTGACGATGCTCGGCAACCCCGACCCACGCCGCGTCCTGTGTGTCGGGGATTCACTGCGCACGGACATCGCCGGGGCCAATGCCGCCGGGCTGGACAGCCTTCTGCTCGCCAGCGGCATCCACAGGGACGAGTTCCTGCGTATGGACGGCACCGCCGACATCGCGACGATGACGGCGGCGGCCGGGAAGCAGGGCGTGCGTCCGACCTGGCTGGCCTGCCGGCTCGACTGGTAAGGGGGAGCTGTCCATGCCGCGACGCGACTGGGTCTGGCACTTCCAGGATCTGCCGCCTCAGCGTCTGTGGCCGGTGATCGCCGACACCAATCGCTTCAATGAGGCGCTGGGCCTGCCCGCCTACAAGTTGGAGGAGATCCCGCAGGCCAATGGCACCGTGCTGCGGCACGGCACCGGCAAGGTCGCCGGCATGGAGCTGGCCTGGGAGGAAAAGCCCTACGAGTGGGTGATGAACCGGCAGTTCCGCCAGACCCGCGTCTTCTCCAAGGGCCCGTTCGAGCGCTTTGGCCCGGTCTTCGAGGTCGTCGCCGACGGGGCGGGTTCGCGCGTGACCTATGCGCTGCAATGGGAACCGCTGACATGGCTCGGCCGGCTCACTGGTCGGCGGCTGACCGAGAAGGCGGGTACCGCGGTCAAGCAGCGCGTCGAGCAGGCCGCCGCCTTCCTGCGCGGCGAGCGGCCGACGGTCTTCGACTTCCCGCCGCCCCCGCCGCCGTCCGGTGCGGCGGAGCGCGCCGAGGCGATGGTCACGCTGGCCGAGGGCACCGGCTATGCGCACGGCCTGGCGCGGCGCCTGGTCGAGCACATTCGCGGCTCGATGGACGTCGACCTGCAGAACATCAGGCCCCGGACGCTGGCGCGTCTGTGGGACGTGCCCGAACGGCACGCTATCGAGCTCTGCCTCGCGGGCGTGAAGAGCGGCATGCTCGACATGCGCTGGAACCTGCTGTGCACCAATTGCCGCGGCGCCAAGGTCGCGGTGCCGTCGCTCGACCAGCTGCCGCGCGGCGCGCATTGCGGCTCGTGCAACATCGACTACGGCCGTGACTTCGCGCGCAATGTAGAGCTCGGCTTCGCGCCGGCCGCCTCGTTGCGCCCGGTGGCTAGTAGTGGCTTCTGCCTGAGCGGCCCCAGCGTCACACCGCATGTCCTGGTGCAACAGCTCCTGGCGCCGGGCGAGCGCCGCACGGTGAGCATCGACATCGCGTCGGGTCGTTATCGCCTGCGCACGCTTCATCCCGGAAGCGCCGTCGAGATCGAACATGAGGGCGGCGCGTTTCCCGGGCTGCGTGCGACAGCCGCCGGTATCGAGGCGCTGCCAGCGGGCGCGGCCGGCACCATCGACTTCGTCAACGACGCCGGCTTCGAGCTGGCGATGCTGATCGAGACCCGCGAGTGGGTGCGCGACGCGCTCACCGCGCACGAGGTCACGACCCTGCAGGCCTTCCGCGACATGTTCGCGGGCGCCACGCTGAGGCCCGGCGACGAGGCGGGCGTCGGCCAGGTAGCGATCCTGTTCACTGACCTGCGCGGCTCGACGGCGCTGTACGAAAGCATCGGCGACGCCCAGGCCTTCAACCTGGTGCGCGAGCATTTCGCCGTGCTGGGCCGCGTGGTGCGCGATCACAACGGCGCGGTGGTCAAGACGATCGGCGACGCGGTCATGGCCGCCTTCACCGATCCGGCGGAAGCCGCCAGCGCGGCGCTGGCGATCCGCGAGGCGATCGTGGCGTTCGACAGCCGCTTCGCGCGGGAACACGGTGTGGACGATGGTCTGGTGGTGAAGCTCGGCGTCCATACCGGACCCTGCATCGTCGTGACGCTCAACGACCGGCTCGACTATTTCGGCGGCACGGTGAACATGGCGGCGCGGCTGCAGGGCCAGTCGGGCGGCGGTGACATCGTGCTGTCGCGCGCCGTGGCCGAAGATCCCGCCGTGCGCCCGCTGCTCGCCGACCTGCCCAGCCGCGCCGAGACCGTGGCGCTCAAGGGCTTCGCCGAGCCGGTTCCGTTCCTGCGCGTGCTGCCGGCGTCAACGTAGACGCCAGCGCCGCAGGAAATCCCAGACCGTGTCGGTGATGTTCAGCGCGTTCGATGCCGGACCGGCGATCGAGTCCGGGAGCATGTCGCGCCCCCCGCCGGCCCAGCGATGGCCCAGCCCCTCGACCAGCACGTAGCGCACCTCGACGCCGTCGCGGCACGGGCTCGCCAGCTCGAGATTAACCGACGGCGCGATCACGCTGCGCGTTGGCGGCGGGCAGCCATTGAGCTCGCGCCAACGCTGACTGATCGCGGCGTGCGCCGGCTTGGTGAAGGTGGTGCCCCAGGGCGTCCGCACTGGTCCGCCCTGCACCGGGTTGAGCGGATCGCGATCGCCCGAGACATAGAGGAACGGCACCGCGCGCGCCGGCGCCGTCGGTGGCACGACGACGATGCCGGCGATGGGCGCCACGGCGGCGTAGCGATTGGCGCGGTCGATCGCCATGCGCTGCGCCATGCCGGCGCCACTGGAAAAGCCGACGACGTAGATGCGCGCGCGATCGATCGCCGTGATGCGTGCGATGTCATCGACCATGGCGTCGATGAAGCCGACATCGTCGCTGCGCTGGATCGCGGCGTTGCCGCGCGCGCCGCCGTCGTTCCAGAAACGTGGGTTGGTGAGGACGTTCGCCGGCCAGTCGGGGAATGGGCGTGAGGCGTCGGGGCCGGCGACGACGAAGCCTTCGCGTTCGGCCTTGCCTTCCCAACCGTAGCGGCGCACCGCGTGCTCGCCGTTTCCGCCGGCGCCGTGCAGCATGATCACCAGCGGACGCGCGCCCGTGTTCACGGTCGCGCTGCCGGCGACGTAGTAGGCGCGGCTGACCCCGGCGACATTGATCGTGCGCTGCTCGCCGGCCTCGACCAGCGAGGCCGACAGCAGCAGCATCGCCAGGCCCAGCGCGATCGCCGCCAAGGCCCATCGGCTCGCATGTGGCATCGCTACGCCTCCATCCGCGGCTCCCGTGGATGGATACGCAAGAGCGGCGCCGGCCATCCCCGTGCTCAGCGGCCGAAGAACGCCGCCAGCACGCCCGCGGCTTCGTCGTTGGCGACCAGGCCTTGCCGGAGGAATCTCGTCAGCGAGAAGAAGCCGTGGATGGTGCCGGGGAACTCGCTGTAGACCGTGCGCACGCCCGCCGCGCGCAGCTTGGTGGCGTAGGCCAGCCCCTCGTCGCGCAGCGGATCGTAGCCGGCCGTCAGCACATAGGCCGGCGGCAGACCCGACAGATCCTCCGATAGCAGCGGCGACATCCTGGGGTCGTTGCGGTCCGTGCCCGCCGGCGCGTAGTGGCCGAAGAACCAGTCCATCAGCTCCTGGGTGAGGAAGTAGCCCTCGCTCTTGGCGCGCCGCGAATCGTCATGCCCGACGCTGTCGGTCGCCGGATAGATCAGCATCTGGAAGGCGGGCATGATCTCGCCGGTCTTCCTCGCCTGCTGGCAGACCACGGCCGCGAGGTTGCCGCCGGCTGAATCGCCACCCACGGCGATGCGATCGGCCACTGTGTCGAAGGCGGCGGCGTTGTCCCTGATATGGCGGAACGCGGCCAGCGCGTCGTCGACCGGCGCCGGGAAGGGGTGCTCCGGCGCCAGGCGGTAGTCGATCGAGATCACCTGGCAGCGGCTCTTGTCGGCGATGCGTCGGCAGGTCGAGTCGTGCGTCTCGATGTTGCCGATCACGAAGCCGCCGCCGTGATAGTAGACCAGGGTCGGGATCATCTTTTCATCGACGCCCAGCGGCCAATAGCGACGATAAGCGATCGCGCCGCCTGGGCCGGGCAGGGCGCCATCGACCGCGCGCGCGACGTCGGGCGGATCGGCCTCGCCCTCGCAGGACATGCGATCGACAGCGGGCCGGCCTACCGATACCGGCAGGTCGCTGAGCTTGGGCCGCCCCGCGGCGGTCGCTTTTTCCAGAAGGTCGAGGAAGAGGCGGACTTCGGCGTCGAGCATGGGGTTCCTATTCGAGCGGGCCTATTCGAGCTTGACGTTGGCGGACTTCACGATCGCGCCCCACTTCTCGTGCTCCTCGCGCATGAAGGCGACGAGCTCGGCCGGCGTCAACGGACCGGTCACGGCGCCCTGGGCCTTGAACGCCTCGATGACCTCAGACGTGTTGAGCGTCGCGACCGCCGCGGCGTAGAGCTTGTCGCGCGCGGCCTGCGGGACGGCGGCGGCCGTGTAGAGCCCGTACCAGTTGTCCGACAGCACGCTGGGATAGCCCGCCTGCGCCGCCGTGGGCACGCCCGGCAGCAGCGGCGCCGGGACCTTGCTGGTCACCATCAGCGGCTTGATCTTGCCGCTGCTGATGTGCGGCAGGAAGACCGTGATGTCGAGAATGGCGTAGTGCACGCGACCGGCCAGCAGGTCGACCACGGCCGGCGCCGCGCCGCGATAGGGCACGTGCACGGTGTCGATACCGGCCTCCCGCTTGAACAGCTCGCCGGCGAGATGGGTGATGCCGCCCAGTCCGGCCGAACCGTAGTCCAGCTTGCCCGGTTCCGCCTTGGCCTTGGCGACCAGGCCCTTGACGTCGGTGACGCCGATATCGGCGTTGACCGCGAGCACCTCCTGCACGCGGTTCACCATGGTGATCGCGGCCAGGTCCTTGAACATGTCGAACGGCATGCGCGGACCCATCAGGTGCGGCATGATGGTCGCGGCGCTGGAACTCGCCAGGCCGATGACATGGCCGTCGGGGATGGCTTTGGCGACGAAATCGACGCCGGTGACGCCGGCGGCGCCGCTCTTGTTCTCGACGATGACCTGCTGGCCCAGCCGCTCGGACATGCCCCTGGCCAGCAGCCGGCCGTAGACGTCCGCCGGCCCGCCGGCCGGGAAGGGCACTACCAGCGTGATCGTCCGCGTGGGGAAGGCCTGCGCCAGCGCCGGCGCGGGTAGGGCGGCCAAGCCGGCGACGCCGGCCAGCGCGGCACGCCTTGTGATCCTCATGGTGTCCTCCCGCCGCGATCGCCCGCGGCGCGACTGTGCCCGTTTTCGCCATACGGCGGAAGGTGTGGCGACCGGGCTTTGCCTGTACCGGGCGCATGCGCTAAGACCGCGCGTGGAGCGTGCCACAGCAGGACGCAGGGCAGGACGATGGCCGACTTCCCGAAGAAGACCCTCGAAGATTGGACCAAGCTGGCGCAGCGCGAGCTGAAGGACCGTCCTTTGGCGTCGCTCGACTGGATCACCCCCGAGGGCATCAAGGTGAAGCCGCTGTACACGGCGGCCGACCTCGAGGGCCTCGAGACGCTCGGCACCCTGCCGGGCATGCCGCCCTTCCTGCGCGGACCCAAGGCGACGATGTATGCCGGCCGTCCCTGGACGGTGCGCCAGTACGCCGGCTTCTCGACGGCGGAGGAGAGCAACCGCTTCTATCGCGCCAATCTCGCCGCCGGTCAGCAGGGCGTCTCGGTGGCCTTCGATCTCGCCACCCATCGTGGTTACGACAGCGATCATCCGCGCGTCGTCGGCGATGTCGGCAAGGCCGGCGTGGCGATCGATTCCGTCGAGGACATGAAGATCCTGTTCGACGGCATCCCGCTCGACAAGATGAGCGTGTCGATGACCATGAACGGCGCGGTGCTTCCGGTGCTCGCCGGCTACATCGTCGCGGCTGAAGAGCAGGGCGTCAGCCAGGACAAGCTCTCGGGGACCATCCAGAACGACATCCTCAAGGAGTTCATGGTCCGCAACACGTATATCTATCCGCCCGGCCCCAGCATGCGGATCGTCGCCGACATCATCGAGTACACGGCGCAGAACATGCCGAAGTTTAACTCGATCTCGATTTCCGGCTACCACATGCAGGAAGCCGGTGCGACGCAGGTGCAGGAGCTGGCCTTCACCCTGGCGGATGGTCTGGAGTATGTGCGCGCCGCGCTGGGCAAGGGTCTCGACATCGACGCCTTCGCGCCGCGGCTGAGCTTCTTCTGGGCGATCGGCATGAACTTCTTCATGGAGATCGCCAAGATGCGCGCCGCCCGCTTCCTGTGGGCCGAGCTGATCGCGCCGTTCAATCCGAAGAAGACCGACAGCCTGGCGCTGCGCACGCATTGCCAGACCTCCGGCGTGTCGCTGACCGAGCAGGATCCCTACAACAACGTCGTGCGCACGGCGATCGAGGCGCTGGCGGCGGTGCTGGGCGGCACCCAGTCGCTGCACACCAACGCCTTCGACGAGGCGATCGCGCTGCCGTCGGTGACCTCGGCGCGCATCGCGCGCAACACCCAGCTGATCATCCAGCACGAGACCGGCGTCACCAATGTGGTCGATCCGCTGGCCGGCAGCTACTACCTCGAGAGCCTGACCGCCAGCATGGTGGCCGAGGCGCGCAAGCTGATCGCCGAGGTCGAGGCGATGGGCGGCATGACCAAGGCGGTCGAGGCCGGCATGCCCAAGCTGCGCATCGAGGAGGCCGCGGCGCGGCGCCAGGCGCGCGTCGATCGCGGCGACGAGGTGATCGTCGGCGTCAACAAATACAAGCTGAAGCAGGAAGACCCGGTCGACATTCTCGATGTCGACAACGCCGCCGTGCGCGAGGCGCAGGTGACGCGGCTCAACACGATCCGGTCGAAGCGCGACGCGGCGAAGGTCAAGGCGTCGCTCGACGCGCTGACAGCCGCCGCCGCCGACGGCTCGGGCAATCTGCTGGCGCTGGCCATCGAGGCGACGCGCGCGCGCGCCACGGTGGGCGAGATCTCCGACGCGATGGAGAAGGTCTTCACCCGGCACAACGCGGTGATCCGCTCGATCGCCGGTGTCTACAACCAGGGCTGGGAAGGCGACGAGGGCTACCAGCGCATCCAGCGCGAGATCGCCGCCTTCGCCGAGGCCGAGGGCCGCCGTCCCCGCATGATGGTCTGCAAGATGGGCCAGGACGGCCACGACCGCGGCGCCAAGGTGATCGCCACCGCCTTCGCCGATCTGGGCTTCGACGTCGATATCGGGCCGCTGTTCCAGACGCCCGAGGAAGCCGCGCGCCAGGCGATCGAGAACGACGTGCACGTCGTCGGCGTGTCCTCGCAGGCGGCCGGCCACAAGACGCTGGTGCCTGAACTGATCAAGCACATCCGCGCACAGGGCGGCGAGGACATCCTCGTGGTCTGCGGTGGCGTGATCCCGGCGCAGGACTACGACTTCCTGCGCGCGGCCGGCGTCTCCGGCATCTACGGCCCCGGCACCAACATCCCGAAGGCCGCGCACGAGATCCTCGAACTGATCCGCAAGCCCGGCCGCATCGCCGCCGAGTAGATTCCTTTCCCCCTCCGTGGGAAGGTAAGAAATCTGTCGATGCCTCAGTGACTGATGCGTTCGGCTTCGACATCCCCTGTGCCTCTACGGGCGAGGGAATGGGTCGCGAGATAGTCCGACACCGCCTGCAATCCCGCCAGCGGCTGTCCGGCGGCGGCGGCCTGGCAAACCGCGTCGATCGCCGGCAGCACGTCACGCTGCAGCTCGTGGCCTTCGACCAACCAGCGCGCCATCCAGCGTTCGATGTCGGCTGGCGGTCTGCCCGGCCAGGACTTGTGCAATCGATGCCGGATCGCCTTGCGCCAGCGCGATGACACCCTGACGCCATCGGCGCCGGTCGCGGAGGATGCGACGGGCGGGGGCTCTGCCGGCACGGGCTTGGCGGGATCCGCCGGATATCGATGCCGCGCCCGGCGGCTGACCCGCTGGACCTGCTCCCAATGGACCACCGACAGATAGTCCTGGCCCTCGACCGTGAAGATGCGCACCAGCCCGCGTGCCACCAGTTCGTCGATCAGGGCGCGCACCGCGTTCTCATCGATCGCGTCGCCGGGAAATATCTGCAGGCGGATGGTGCGTGGCCGCAGGGGCTGCACGCCGTGATCGTCGGCGAAGTTCCAGAGGCCAAGGAACAACAGGCGTGCCGTCATCGAGCAGTCGATGACGGCCTCCCAGGTCCAGAAGTCTGATGGCAGAGTGCGGTCGCGGGCCATGGGTCGGTCTCCGATTGAAAAGATGGGATCGGTGTACCGACTATTTTCGCCATCTCCAATTTCCGCAGCTACGGGCGGCAAATTGGAGCATCCGTTGCTTGTGGCTCAGCGCTTTTGCCTGCCGCTACGGCGGAGATGTCGCGTATGGACTTCTTCCCTTCTCCCTGCGAAGGCGGGGAGAAGGTGCCCGAAGGGCGGATGAAGGGCTTCGCGGAGGCTCGACGACGGCGATGGTGGTTGTAGCGCGAGCAAGCCCCTCATCCGCCTCGCTGGCGCTCGGCACCTTCTCCCCGCCTTCGCGGGGAGAAGGGGAGAAAGCAATATGCGACCGCCTTCCACCTTCGGATCAAGCCAGCCACATGCGGGTCAGCGACTCATCGCCTGGCGATCCTCGGGACGGAACTCGCGGATCTCGCGCTTCTTGAGGCGGCCGACCAGCGTGCCCCAGCCGGTCGATAGCGTCACTCGCACCGGGAACTCGACGCCGCTGTCGTCGAGCTTGCCCAGCCAGACGCGGATCGGCTCGTCGTCGGTCGCCTGGTCCTTGGGGTTGCCGTCGCCGTAGCCGGCGATCTTCTTCATGCGCATCTCACAGGTATTGGTCTCGCCCGAGAATAGCGTGGTGAAGCCCGGCGGCAGCACCTGCTGCGTCGCTGGCCCGGCGACCAGATCGAAGCGGCGCTTGCTGTCGAACATCTTGATGGTGCGATTGCACGGACCGCCCGGGCTGAAGGCGGCGATCATCAGGGCCGTGGCCGGGTCGACCGCGCCCTTCTTTTGCGCCGGGGTGGGCTTGAAGCTCTCGGGCTGGTCGAGATTGGTGTGGGTCTCGTCCAGGGAGCCGTCGGGCAGATAGCGTACAGTCCAGGTCCGCTTGAAGTCCCGGCCGACGGCGATGCCGGTATAGGCGGTTCCCGGCGTCACGCCGGCGGGCCCAAGTGTGCCGATCGCCTGGTTGCGCGAGCCGAACGCCGCGGTCAGCGCACGCAGCACGCCCTCGTTCTGCACGCTCATATCGAACTGGTAGCGCGTACCGTCGATGCGCGTGATGGTGTCGACCGTCAGGGTCCGCAGGCCGATGATATGGACCTCGTACTCCAGCACGATGACCCGGCTCTGTGGTGGTGCGGTATTGGTGCGCGGCGCCTGTGCCTGTGCCGCCGTGCCGGTCAAGGTGGCCGCCAAACACAGGGCGGCCAGTACCCGGCCGGCCTTGCCCCGACCTCGGGTCGTTCTCATATCCGTGATCATCAGGCTGCTCCAGGCGCTCCCTGCAAGACTTTCGCTGCGATTCGCGGTATGGGGGCCGCCGCGCGGCATATCGCGTCCCCTCCGCGTCGTCCAGCACCGGTATTTGTCACCATATGTCGCCGCCCGATTCGCCGTTACCCAACATCAAGGCCGCCAACGCCTGGCGGGTCGTGCGAATCCTCCTGCCCCATCTGTGGCCGCGCAATGCGGTGGAATTGCGGCTGAGGGTCGTCGCCGCCGGCGTCCTGCTGGTCCTGGCCAAGCTGGTCAACGTCAACGTCCCGCTGCTCTACAAATACGCCGTCGATGCGCTGTCGGATCAGCGCGCCCAGGTCGTCGCGGTGCCCATTCTGCTGCTGGTGGCCTATGGCGTCTCGCGGGTCGCGGCGCAGGCCTTCGGCGAGATGCGCGACGCGATCTTCGCCAATGTCGCGCAGCGCGCCGTGCGCTCGCTGGCGCTATCGACCTTCGAGCACATGCACAAGCTCGCGCTGCGCTTCCACCTGGAGCGCCGCACCGGCGGCCTGTCGCGCGTCATCGAGCGCGGCACGCAGTCGATGGACTTCCTGATCAACTTCATGACCTTCAACATCATCCCGACGATCCTGGAGATCCTCCTGGTCGCCGGGATCCTATGGTACCTGTACGATTGGCGCTTCGCCGCGGTCACCATGGCGGCGATCGCCGGCTACATCGTCTTCACCATCAAGCTCTCGGAATGGCGCACCTCGCTGGTGCGGCGCATGAACGAAAGCGATACCGAGGCCAACGCCAAGGCGATCGACAGCCTGCTGAACTACGAGACGGTGAAGTACTTCGGCAACGAGAAGCACGAGGCCGCACGCTTCGACGTGGCGCGCAAGGCCTACGAGAAAGCCGCCGTGAAGAGCCGCGTCTCGCTATCGCTGCTCAATGTCGGCCAGGGCTTCATCATCTCGGTCGGCCTTGTGGTCGTCATGGCGATGGCCGGTCAGGAGGTGGTCAAGGGCACGATGACCATCGGCGACTTCGTCGCGGTCAACGCCTTCCTGATCCAGCTCTACCAGCCGCTCAACTTCCTGGGCTTCGTCTACCGCGAGATCCGCACCGGCCTGGTCAACATAGAGAAGATGTTCGGCCTGCTCGAGGCCGATGTCGAAGTCGCCGACAAGCCCGGCGCGCCCAGTCTCGCGCCCGGCCCCGGCGCTGTGCGCTTCGATCACATCGACTTCCACTACGAGGCCAACCGGCGGATCCTGCACGACGTCAGCATCGCGGTGCCGGCCGGCCATACCGTGGCGATCGTCGGCCCTTCTGGCGCCGGCAAGTCGACGATTTCGCGCATCCTCTACCGCTTCTACGATGTCGCCGGCGGCAGCGTGCGCATCGACGGCCAGGATATCCGCGACGTCACCCAGACCAGCCTGCGCGCCGCGATCGGCATCGTCCCGCAGGACACGGTGCTGTTCAACGACACCATCTACTACAATATCTGCTACGGCCGCCCCGAAGCGACGCGCGAGGAGATCGAGGCCGCGGCCAGGCTGGCGCGCATCCACGACTTCATCGCCGGCCTGCCCGAGGGCTACGACACCATGGTCGGCGAGCGCGGCCTGAAGCTGTCGGGCGGCGAGAAGCAGCGCGTCGCCATCGCCCGCACCATCCTCAAGGATCCGCGCATCCTGCTGTTCGACGAGGCGACCAGCGCGCTCGACACGCGCACCGAGCAGGAGATCGCCCAGTCTTTGCGCGAGGTCTCCCGTGGGCGCACGACCATCGTCATCGCCCACCGCCTGTCGACCGTGGTCGACGCCGACGAGATCGTCGTGCTGGTCGAGGGCCGGATCGCCGAACGCGGCACGCACGCTGCGCTGATGGTGAAGAACGGCGTCTACGCCGACATGTGGCGCCGCCAGGCCGAGGCCGCCGAGGAAGCGACCGCCGCGCTGCCCGAAGCGCCATCGCTGCGCTCCGAAGGCCGTCTGCGCGCGGGCGACTGACGGCCGGTGATACGATGAAACTTGATGAGGCTATCACTCGCCTTAAGGCCGCCGAGCCCGTGCTGCGGGCGCGCGGCGTAAGGCGTCTTGCGTTGTTCGGATCGATCGCCCGAGGCGACTCTCGCGCCGACAGCGATGTCGACGTGCTGATCGATGTCGATGCGTCGTCCAAGTTCTCGCTGCTGGATCGCGCCGGCGTCGTCAACGCCTTGACCGATTCGCTGGGCTGCGCTGTCGACGTTGTTCGCCGCGACCTGCTGCCGGCCACGTCGCTGGGCCGTATTCTGCCGGATAGCGTGGACGTCTTCTGATGCCGAAGCGGGATTCGCGCGAACCGTTGCGCGATATCCTTCGACCCTGCGAGCTCGTGGCCGGCTGAGCCCGTGCGCCGCTTGCGCAGTCGCGGCGGGACCAGCTAGACACCGCCCTCCCGCGTTCAGGATTGGTCTCTCGCGATGGCTTCGGCCGCACCTCCGTCACTGGCCGGCGCTTCGGCGCTGTGGCCTGTCTACGTCGCCATCTTCGGCGCCGGCGTCATGATGGGCACGTCGATTCCCATCGTGCCGCTGGCGCTGGAGGATCGCGGCGTCGATAAGTTGACCATCGGCTTGAGCGGCGCGCTGTGGTCGGTCGGCTTGCTGGTGTTCGGCGCCTATATCCCGCGCTGGGCCGAGCGCGTCGGCGCGGTGCGGCTGATCTGGATCGCGCTGATCGGCTCGGCGGTGATCCAGCTGGTGCAGGCCTTCACCCTCGATCTGCCGATCTGGACGTTGCTGATCCTGTGGTCGGCGCTGCGCTTCGTGCAGGGCGCGGCGGTCGGCATTCCCTGGCTGGTCACCGAGATCTGGATCAACCTCGTCGTCGAGGAGCGCCATCGTGCGCGGGCGCTGGCGATCTACGCGACCTTGATCGCTGGCGGTCTGGCGGTCGGGCCGTTGGTGCTGCAGGTCGTTGACGTCAAGGGTCCGGCGCCGTTCATCGCCTGCGCCGTGCTGACGCTCGCCGTCGGTCTGCCGCTGCTGGCCGCGCGCGGCGCGCCGCGGATCGAGCCGGAAGCCGGCGGCCGGTTGATGGACACGGTGTGGATCGCGCCGGTGGCGATGCTGGCGGCGCTGGCCGCCGGCACGGGCGAGACGGTGGTCTTCACCTTTCTGCCGATCTACGGCGTCGAGGTCGGCGTCAACGCCCAGGAAGCGACCCTGTGGCAGACCGCCTTCGTCATCGGCAACCTTGCGCTGCAACTGCCGATCGGCTGGGTCGCCGACCGTCTGCCGCGCCTGGGCGTGCTGCTGGCCTGCGTGCTGGCCAGCGCGCTGGCGGCCGCCATTCTGCCCTTCGTCGGCGCCTCGCCCTGGACGATGTGGCCTCTGCTGGTGATCTGGGGCGGCATCGCTTTCGGCATCTACACCGTGGGCCTCACCATCCTGGGCCAGCGCTTCGCCGCCGGCGACATGGCGCGCGCCAATGCCGCTTTCGTGATGATTTACACCGTGGGCAGCTTGGTCGGCCCGCCGATCAGTGGCGCGGCGATGGACGTCTTCGGTGGCCGCGGCCTGGGCTGGTCGCTGGCGGGGGCGTATGCACTTTGCGCACTGGCCATCGTGGTCATGGCCCGGCGCCGTGGCTGACATTTCGGGCGCCATCGGCTAGACCGCAGCGATGACCGCCGCCGCCTCGCGCTCGCAGGCTTCCGACGATCCGCTCCATGCCCCGTTGCTGGCCGGCGACCGCCGGGCGCTGGCGCGCGCCATCACCTTGGTCGAATCGACCCGCGAGGACCACCGGCTGCGCGCCGACGCGCTGCTGAGCGCGCTGCTGCCGCGCACCGGCGGCTCGACGCGGCTGGGCATCACCGGCATCCCCGGCGTCGGCAAGTCGACCTTCATCGAGCGCTTCGGGCTGGAGCTGATCGGGCAGGGTCATCGCGTCGCGGTGCTGGCGATCGATCCCTCCTCGAAGCGCACCGGCGGTTCGATCCTGGGCGACAAGACGCGCATGGAGCTGCTGTCGCGCGATCCCGGCGCCTTCATCCGCCCGTCGCCCGCCGGCACCACCTTGGGCGGCGTGGCGCGGCGCACGCGCGAGGCAATGCTGCTGGTCGAGGCCGCGGGCTACGACGTGGTGATCGTCGAGACGGTGGGCGTCGGCCAGTCCGAGACGGCGGTGGCCGACATGGTCGACATGTTCGTGCTGCTGCTGCCGCCGGCTGGCGGCGACGATCTGCAGGGCATCAAGAAGGGCGTGGTCGAGCTCGCCGACCTGCTGGTGGTCAACAAGGCCGACGGTGCGTTCAAGGCCGCCGCCAACCGCGCCGCCGCCGACTACGCCAACGCGCTGCGCCTGCTGCATCCCACCACCGCGCAATGGACGCCCGAGGTGCGGACATGCTCGGCGGTCGAGGGCATCGGCATCGCCGAGGTGTGGGAGACGGCGGGTCGCTTCCGCGCGGCCATTGGCGAGGCGGGTATCGCCAAACGTCGCGCCACGCAGGCGCGCGCCTGGCTGTGGAACGAGGTCGGCGAGACCTTGATGAGCGCGCTGCGCGGCCATCCCGATGTGAAACGCCAGGTGGCGCAGCTGGAGCGCGAGGTCGAGCGCGGCGCACTGACGCCGTCGGCCGCCGCGCGCCGCTTGATCGGGGCGTTCCTCGGCCGATGAAGAAACGCACCCTCACCCAAGGCCGCAAGGCGGTCGCCAAGACCATCGCGCGCAAGCTCGGTGTGAAGGCCAACGGCGCCCGCGGGCAGAAGGTCGATCGCGCCGAAGTCGCGGGCGACGCGCTGCCGTTCTGGAAGCGCAAGACGCTGGCGCAGATGAGCCTGCGCGAGTGGGAGTCGCTGTGCGACGGCTGCGGCAAGTGCTGCGTGCACAAGCTGGAGTGGGAGGGCACGACCGAGGTGGTGCAGACCAATGTCTGCTGCCAGATGCTCGACACACACTCTTGCCAGTGCAAGGACTACCCCAACCGAAAAGCGGTGGTGCCCGATTGCATCCAGCTCACACCCGGCGTGGTCGCCGAGATGGACTGGCTGCCGTCGACCTGCGCCTACCGCCTCGTGCTGCAGGGCAAGGACCTCTACTGGTGGCATCCGCTGGTCTCGGGTGACCCTGAAACGGTGCACGAGGCCGGCGTCTCGGCGCGCGACAAGGTGATCTCCGAGCTCGAGATCGAGGACCATCGCGACCACGTGCTCGACGACTGGATGTGAGCGTGTCGGGTCCAGTCCTGAAGACCGAGCGGCTGATCCTGCGGCCGTGGCGCGACGCCGACCTCGCGCCCTTCGCGGCGTTGAATGCCGATCCCGAGGTCATGCGCTATTTCCCGGCGACGCTGAGCCGCGCCGAGAGCGACGCGGTGGCCGGCCGTATCCGCGAGAGCTTCGCGGCGCGCGGCTTCGGAAACTGGGCGGTCGAGGTGCCGGGCGTGACACCTTTCGCCGGCTTCGTCGGCCTGTCGGTCCCGCGCTTCGACGCCTCCTTCATGCCCTGCGTCGAGATCGGCTGGCGGCTGGCGCGGGCGTGCTGGGGCAAGGGCTACGCCAGCGAAGCCGCCTGGGCGGCGCTGGACTTCGGTTTCGGCACCCTGAAACTGCGGGAGATCGTCTCCTTCACCGTGGTCGCCAACCTGCCGTCGCGCCGGGTGATGGAACGGCTGGGCATGCGCCACGACCCATGTGGTGATTTCGACCACCCCTCGCTCCCCGAGGGCCACTGGCTGCGACGCCATGTGCTGTACCGGTTGCGGGCGCCCAACTGATTGATCAGAAAGAGATTTTGGGCGCCGACCCGCGCTGCTTGACCGCGCCCGCCCTCTTGCGTACAAGTCCGCCCGCACGCCGGCCCCTCGGGCCGGTTCTTCGTTTTTCGGGACCCGTATCATGACCCGTCGTTGCGAGCTCTCCGGCAAGAGCGTCCAGGTCGGCAACATTGTCAGCCATGCCAACAACAAGACCAAGCGGCGATTCCTGCCCAACCTGCAGGACACCTCGGTCCTGTCGGATGTGCTGGGCCACAGCGTGCGCCTGCGGCTCACCCCGCGCGCCATCCGGACCCTGGAGCACAATGGCGGGCTCGACGCCTACCTGCTGGGAACCGGCAACTCCAAGCTCACCGACGAGATGAAGGCGCTGAAGCGCCGCGTCGTCGCCGCCAAGGCCCGCAAGGACGCCAAGGCCGCCGCCTGATCCGGCGATCGGCGCCAGACGACCAAGGCCCGCGCGAGCGGGCCTTTTTTGTCGCCTACTGGATGACGCGCAGGATGCTGTTGAAGTCGTCGGTCCACAGCCCGACCTCGGGCCGGTCGGGCAGGCCGGTGGCGATCGGCGCGATGCGGGGGTGCTTGAGCAGCGCGATATCCGTCGTCATCAGCACCCAGTCGCTGACGCGCTTGCCGTCCGACCCTCGGTCGACGATGCGGAACGAGGTCAGCCCGCGGCTGCGCGCCAGATTGAACAGCGGCGCGCTCAGGTCGAGGAAGCGGTTGCTGATGTGGAAGGCGATCACGCCGCCCGGCCTTGTGTGGCGGATGTAGAGGTCGAGCGCTTCGGCCGTGATCAGATGCATGGGAATCGAATCGCCGGAGAAGGCGTCGACCGCCAGCACGTCGTACTGCTGCGGCTTCTCGCGCTCGAGCTTGAGCCGCGCGTCGCCGAGCACGGTCTCGATCGTGGCCTTGCTGTCGGCAAGGTAGGTGAAGTCGCGCTGGGCGATGTCGATGACGCGCTGGTTGATCTCGTAGAAGCGGATCACGCCGCCCGGCTTGCCGTAGGCGGCGAGCGCGCCGGCGCCCAGGCCGATGACGCCGATGCGCAGCGGTGTGTCGCCCTGCGCATCGATGACGCGTCCGGCGCCGCCGTCGCGACGATAGTAGACGCTGGGCTCGAAGCGACGCTCGGGTGTCAGATACTGCCGGCCGTGCGAGATGCCACCGTGCGACAGGCCGCGCTCGCGCTCGGCGCCCGCGCCGGTCTCGTTGATCCGCAGCACGCCATAGAAGTTGCGCGTCACCAGCAGCGTCTGGGTGCGGATCTGCTGGACGTGGATGCCGACGGCCAGCGCGACGCCGAACAGGCCTAGAAGCAGCGGGATGCGGGCGTAGCGGATGGCCTCCGTCGTGCGCTTCATCGCCAGCACCAGCAGCGCCGCCAGCCCGATCTCGAGCTCGAAATAGTCGGGCAGCACCAGCGGCGAGAGCACGCCGACCAACGCCGCGCCCACCGCGCCGCCGAGCGCGATGGTGAGATAGAATCCGGTGAGATGCGCAGGCGACGGTTTGGCCCGCACCAGTTCGCCGTGACAGACCATGCAGCCGACGAAGAGACCGCCGCAGAACAGGCTGACCTGCACGATCAGGTCGAAGCGCAGGCGATCGTCGAGCAGCGCCCAGCACATGCCCATCACCAGCACGCCGAGCAGCGGCATGAAGATCGCCGGCCGATACCAGCCGGCGCTCTCGAAGGTCAGGATGAAGGTGATCAGGTAGAGCGCCAGCGGCAGCACCCACAGCATCGGCACCGCGGCGACGTTCTGCGTGAGGTGGTTGGAGACCGCCAGCAGCAGGACGGAGCCGATCGCCGCGAAGGTGGTCCACAGCGCGTAGTCGCCGGCCGCCGGCGCTGCGCTCGGTTCGACGGTTGTCTCGGTGATCACGACACGCGTCGCCGGCAGGCGCGAATCGCGCCACGTCGCGAACAGCGCGACGGCGACGAACAGCACATAGCCACCCGACCACAGCCAGGCCTGCGGTTTCGTCGCCAGCATCGGCTCGAGCAGCAGCGGATAGCTCAGCAGCGCCAGCAGCGAGGCGAGGTTGGAGAGCGCGAACAGGCGATAGGGGCTGGCGCCGGGGTTCTCGCGCGCGAACCAGGCCTGCACCAGCGGGCTGTTGGCCGACAGCGCGGCGAAGGGCAGGCCGATGGTGACGGCGAGAAAGCCGATGATGCGCAAGGTCGGGCTTTCCTCGCCGCTGGGCTTCCACGACGGATCGGCCAGCACCGGCAGCCATAGCAGGCTGGCCAGCAGGATCGCGCCGTGCAGCAGCGCGCGCGGTCTGGGCGCCATGCGGCGCGTGACGTGGTCGGCATAGGCGTAGCCCGCCAGCAGCACGCACTGGAAGAAGACCAGGCAGGTCGTCCACACCGCTGAGGCGCCGCCGAACCAGGGTAGGGCCTGGCGCGCAACCAGCGGCTGGACGAGGAAGAGCAGAAACGATCCGAGGAAGATCGTCAGCGCATGAACCGGCATTGTGTCGCCGTGGTGCGGTCCCGCGGACGCGGGCCGGAGGAGGGAGCCCAGAGTCTACAGACTCACGCCGAATCCGTCGAGGTCACCGCGCCTTTCGTTCCCCCGGAGGGGGAAGGCGAAGAGCCCCCATCACCACTTGATCAACGGCAGGATGCTCGCGCGGTCGTCGGTCCATACGCCCCATTGCGGTTGCGCCGTGAGCGGCGTGATGGCCGGCTTGATCACCGGCGAGTCGAGCAGCGCCGGATCGCGCGTTATCACCATCCAGTCGCTGACGATCCAGCCTTTCTCGTCGAGGTCGCGCAGCAGCGCCGAATAGAGGCCGCGCCGGTCGGCCGCGTTCTTCACCAGCGGCGCCAGGTCGAAGAACTTGTTGCTGACATGCACCACCAGCGCGCCGTTGCGCACAACGTGCTTCATGTAGATGTCGAAGGCCTCGATGGTCAGCAGATGGATGGGAATCGCGTCACCGCTGAAAGCGTCGATGGCGAGCAGGCCGTATTGCTGCGGCTCCTCGCGCTCGAGCCGGATGCGCGCGTCGCCCGGCACGATCTCGATCGCCGCCGGCGTGCGGTTGATGAAGGTGAAGTCGCGCCGCGCCACGATGGGTACGACGGGATCGATGTCGTAGAAGCGCACGATGTCGCCGGCACGACCATGCGCGGCCATCACGCCGCTGCCCAGGCCGACGACGCCGATGCGTCGGGGCTGCGGCGGCAGCGAGCGCAGGACGCGGCCGATGCCGGATTCCTCGCGATAGTAGCCGGTGGCCTGCAACTGGCGTTCGATCGCCATCATCTGGAAGCCATGCAGGATGGCGCCGTGCACCAGCGAGCGCGAATGATCCTGCGCGCCCTTGTTGCTCTCCGTGACGCGCAGCACGCCGTAGAAATTGCGCTGCACCGAGACGGTGCGCGAGCGGTCGGTCTCGTAGCGATCCCACACGGCGGCGGCGCCGCTGGCGAAGACCAGCAGGGCGAGCACCGAGGCGAGGCCGCGCACCACCCAGGACTCGACCCATGCCGCCGCGCCGATGTGCTTGCCGCGGCGCCTGCGCCACCAGGCGATAATGCGCGACTCCAGCCGCGGGATGGCGAGCGCCATCGGCGCGGCCACCAGCGCCAGCACGATGCCCAGGTCGTACTGGTCCTGTAGCACCACCGGCGCCAGCAGGCCGATCGCCAAGCCACCCAGCGCGCCGCCCAGGGCCATCGCCAGATAATAGGGGCCGAGCTTCGAGGGCGCCGGCCGTCGTGCCGATACCTCGCCGTGACAGAACAGGCAGACCATGAACAGCCCGCCGACGAAGATCAGCAGGTTGGGTTTGAGCTTGAAGGCGAAGGGATCGACGATCAGCGTCCAGGCCATCGCGCCCGCCGCCAGCGCGGCGGCTACCATCCACATCGGCCGGACATAACCCAGTCGCCCGTCGAACCACGCCACGAAGGTCAGCAGGTAGACGGCGAGCGGCGGGATCCACAGCATCGGCACCGGCGCGACATCGCGGGTCAGGAACTCGGTGACGGTCACCAGCAGCGCCGAGGGCACCGCCGACAGCACAACGATCATCCAAAGCGGCGTCGGCTGGACATCGATGCCCATATCCTCGGCCGGCGCCGCCCGCGCCGGCTCGATGTCCCGCGCGTTGCCGATGCGCCAGGTGAAGGCGACGATCAGCACGGCGTAGACGGCATACGCGCCCGACCACACCCAGGTCTGCATCTGCAGGCCGAGCCAGGGCTCGATGACGAAGGGATAGGCGATCAACGCCGCCAGCGAGGCGATGTTGGAGAGCGCGAACAGCCGCCAGGGCGCGGCGCCGGCGCGCGCCAGCCAGCCCTGGACCAACGGGCTGGTCGAGGCAAGCAGGCCGTAGGTCGGGCCTATGCCCAGGGCCAGCGAGATCAGGATGCCCAGCGCCGGATCGCCGGTACCGTCGGCGGAGAAGGTGCCACCAAGGCCCAGCGGCAGGGCGGCGAGGCTGGCGACGATCAGTGCGACATGCAGCCAGCGCTGCGTCTGCCATTTCAGCTTGGCGGTGATGAAGGCGGCGTAGGCGTAGCCGAGCAGAAGCGCCACCTGGAAGAACACCAGGCAGGCGCTCCAGATCGCGGCACCGCCGCCGAAGCGTGGCAGCAGCAGCCGCCCGACGATGGGCTGCACCAGGAACAACAGCAACGCGCCCAGCATGACCGCACCGGCGGCGAGGAAGCGGGTCATTGGTTCACCTCTTCTTTCCCCCGGAGGGGCAGGGCGATCGTATGTGGCGCTTCCTTCCCTCTCCCCCGCTCACGGAGAGACGAGGCCATCGACGATGGCCCTGCCCCTCCAGGGGAAGGTAGTGCGCTTGTGCGACTCACGGCATCAGCTCGAAATGCAGCAGGATCGTGCGCTGCAGAGGGTTGAAGTTGTTGTCCGACAGCAGCCACAGCAGCGTCTCGCCGCGCGGCCCGCTGGCGGCGGCGACGGCCTCGAGATTGTCGAGCGAGAACGGGTGGCGCAGCCACGCCAGCTCCTCGCCGCGCACGATCGCATCGGGCGCTATATCGGCGACGCGCACGCGCTTGATCGCGACGCGCACGCCGCGCGCCCGGTCGAAGGCGCGCTCGACCAGCACCAGATCGCCGCCGGGCAGCATGGCGAGCGATGTCGGGCGGTGATCGCCGTCGCGCGTCTGGTAGTGGAATTTGCTCCACGTCGCGGCGCCATCGACGATCCAGCCCACGGCCGTGCCCGGCCGCTCGCTCGCCTCCTCGCTGATCAGCACCGTGCGGCGATCGGGCAGCACCACCATCGCCTCGACGCCGCCATTGACCGGCTGGCGCCGGAATTCCGGCGGCGTGGTCAGGCGGCGTGGCCGGCCGGCGAGGCCCTGGCCGGCGCTCTCCTCGCCGGGCGGATATTGCAGCACGCGGTGGTCGCGCTCGAAGCTCACCAGCCAGCCGCCATCGGGCAGGCGGGCGAGGCCTTCGGCGTCGGTCTCGAGCTTGTTGCCGAGCAGCTGGCCGTCCTCGCCGCGCAGCGAGCCGATCAGGCCGGACTCGATGCCGATCAGCCGCCCGCCCGTGTCGTAGCGCAGCGCCGCGGTGAGCCAGGAACCCTCGTCGGAGATGCTTCGAAGGGCGCGACCATCGGGCGTGACCCACAGGTCGGACCAGCCGCCAAAGCGCGGTTCGCGCGAGGTCAGCACCAGGCCGCCGCGCCAGCGCAGCTTGCCGATCTCGGCGAGGGCGGGGTCCTCGATGTTGAGCGGAACGGCCTGCGCGGCGATCTCGATCGGCACGGCGGGTGCCGGCTCGCGCGCGGCCGTCGGACAGGTGGCGATCAGCGACAGGGCCGCGACCAACCCGGGCAGGCCGATCGCAATGTCGCGGACGCGGAACGGAACCATGCGGTGCGGATCTCGAAGGACGCGAGGGCTCGCGACGATTGTGCCATGGCGACGCCATCAATCCACGCCTAGAATCGCGCCATGATGGGAAGACTGCGAACGAGAGGGTCCTGGCCGGGCCGGCGCGGCGTGCTGGGCGGCCTGGCGCTGGCCGCGGCGGCGCCACGCGCGC
>JALHMM010000025.1 GCA_022844045.1 Reyranellaceae bacterium
GGCGGTCAGCCTGGCGCCGCGGCACCGACAGGCGCTGCGCCGGCAGGCGCGCCGCCGACAGCCGCCGCACCAGTCGATCGTGCGCCGCCGAGCCGTGCGATGCCGTACTCATTGTCGCTGCCGATCCTCTTCGAGTTCGATTCGGATCGGCTGACTCCGGCGGCCAGCAAGCTGCTCGACGATCTCGCCGACGTGCTGAAGCGCAATCCGAGCGATCGCTTCATCATCGAGGGCCATACCGACGCGGTCGGCGCCGACGACTACAACAAGGATCTGTCGGAGCGGCGCGCGCGCGCGGTTGTCGAGTATCTCGCGACACGGCATTCTATCGACCGTGCTCGCCTCGAAAGCGTCGGCCTTGGTCGCTCGAAGCTGGTTGTTCCCAATCAGCCGGCCGATCCGCGCAATCGCCGGGTGCAGATACTCAATGTCGGAACCTGAGGCAGGCTTATGGCGGGCGAAGCGCAGGGCGGGCCAAAAGTAGAGCTAGTCATCGAGGTTCCGGCGCTGCTCGCCCCCATACCCGGGGACAAGCCGACCGGTGCCAATCCGCGTGACGATGACTCCGCGACGTCGCCGTACTACGACGTGCGCAATGTCCGCGGCGTGGCCAACGCCGCGGAGAAGGACTGGCTCAATCTGGAACTCTCGGCCGCTCCAGGCGCCGACGAGGCGCGCGACCGCGCCATACAGGCCTGGGGTCAGGTCCAGGAGAAATGCGAAACGATCCTACGCGAGAAATGCAAGGATCTGGAGATTCTCGAGTGGCTGATCGAGGCGCTTGTCCGGCTCGAGGAGTTCGCGGGTTTGCACGCCGGCTTGGTTCTGGCCGCCGAGTTGCTCGAGAAGTACTGGGACGACGTCAACTACAGCGTCGACCCCGATGACCCCACGGCCAAAGGCTTCAACTTCGACCGGCTGAATAAGACGCTGGCCGCGCCAATCATGCGAACGCCGGTGACTCCTCCGGCGGGCGACAAGGGGCCGCTATCGCTTGCCGCGCTGCAGCGGATGCAGAAGGACAAGGCCGGTCTCGGCGAGGCGGAGGCCGCGGCGCGCACTGGCGGCCGGCCATTCTATCAGCCGCTGGGCGTGCATATCCGGGCTTCTATCGCGAGCTGGCAACGGATCAACAAGTTTCTCAACGGCAAGATGGGCGACGACGCGCCCATGTTGGGTCCGCTGTCCGAATTGCTCGTCGACCTTGAGAAGATGGTCAAGCTGGTGGCTGGCTCGCTGGTCGATCCACCAGCGGCAGCTGGTCCTGCGGCGGCGGAAGGTGACGCCGCCGCCGCCGCCGATGGCGCGCCGGGCGGCGCCCAGGCCAATTTCGCGCGGCCCGGAACCTTCGCCACTCGCGAGCAAGCGCTCGACATGTTGGCGGCGGTAGCGAAGTACTTCCGCGAGTACGAGCCGCAATCGCCGGTGTCATACGCGCTCGATGCGACCATCGATCGGGCGCGCATGTCACTGCCCGATCTGCTCGCGGAACTCTTGCCGGACGTCGATGCCCGCCGCAAGATGCTGCAGATTGCGGGCATCAGGCCGCCGGAACCCCCGCCGGCGCCTGACGCGAAAGCCAAGAAATGACGGTATGGTCGCGTCGCCTGTTCTCGCGTCGCGGCTTGGATATGTGCTAGGGTTCCACGAGACACGGGAGAGGTGCGATCATGGCTGAATCGGTACAGAAAAAGCTTGATCGGGTGCGCAAGCCGCGCGTGCACATCAAGTACGAAGTCGAGACCGAAGGCGCGATGGTGGTCAAGGAACTGCCGTTCGTCGTTGGCGTGACAGGCGATTTTTCGGGTGACCCGACGGCGAAGCTGCCGGAACTGCGCGACCGCAAGTTCGTGCAGATCGATCGCGACAATTTCAACAAGATCATGTCGACGATGGCGCCGGGCGCCAACATGCGCGTCGCCAACAAGCTGCAGGATGACGGCTCGGAGATGGCCGTCAACCTGAAGTTCAATTCGATGGACGATTTCGAGCCGAACCGGATCGTCAACCAGGTCGAGCCGCTCAAGCGCCTCAAGGAGACGCGCGACAAGCTGCGTGACCTGCTGGCGAAGGCCGACCGCTCGGAGAACCTCGAGCAGATGCTCGAGAAGATCCTCGCCGATGAAGAGGCGGTGAAGAAGCTGCACTCTGAAATCGAAGCGCGTAACAAGAAGGAGGGCTGAGCATGGCCGCCGAGACCTCGACCCAAGCCCAAGCCGGCACGACGACGGCTGAAGGCGAAGGCTTTTCGCTGCTCGACCAGGCAATCGGTGCGACCAAGCAGACCGATGCCAACGAGGCCCAGGACCTGCTGAAGGCTCTTACCGAGCAGGCGATGGCCGGCACGGTGAAGTTCAGCCGCAACCTGGCGCAGACCATCACCAAAGCCATCGAGATGATCGATGGCAAGATCTCCCGACAGCTGGCCGAGATCATGCACCACGAGAAGTTCCTCAAGATCGAGGGCTCGTGGCGTGGTCTCAACTATCTCGTGATGAACAGCGAGACCGGCGAAAACCTCAAGATCCGCGTTCTCAACATCACCAAGCGGCAGCTGCTGAACGACTTCGCCAAGGCGACCGAGTTCGACCAGAGCATGCTGTTCAAGAAGATCTACGAGAATGAGTTCGGCACGCCAGGCGGCGAGCCGTATGGCTGCATGGTCGGCGACTACGAGTTCTCCAACCATCCCGACGACATCGAGCTGCTGCGTGGCCTCTCCGGCGTCGCCGCGGCCTCGTTCGCGCCGTTCATCTCCTCGGCCAGCGCCAAGATGTTCGACGTGGGCGACTTCCGCGACCTCAAGGAAGTCCGCGATTTGAAGAAGGGCTTCGAAGGCGGCAAGTACATCGGCTGGCGCGGCCTGCGCGAGAGCGAAGACTCGCGTTTCCTGTGCCTCACCATGCCGCGCGCGCTCGCCCGCGTGCCGTACGGCAAGGACACCAAGCCGATCGAGGAGTTCGACTACGAGGAGGGCGAGCCCGGCCGCGCGCTGGCGCACGACCATTACTGCTGGATGAACTCCGCCTTCGTCTACGCCCAGCGCCTGACCAACGCCTTCTCGCAGTACGGCTGGTGCACCGCCATCCGCGGTGCCGAGGGCGGCGGCAAGGTGGAAGGCCTGCCGAGCCACGTGTTCGAGAGCGACGACGGCGACTTCGACCAGAAGTGCCCGACCGAGTTCGCGATCACCGACCGGCGCGAGAAGGAGCTGTCGGATCTCGGCTTCATGCCGCTGTCGCACTACAAGAACACGGACTACGCGGTGTTCTTCGGCGCGCAGACGGTGCATAAGGCGCAGAAGTACGACCGCCCCGAGGCGACGGAGAACGCCGCGATCTCGGCGCGCCTGCCGTACATCATGGCGTCGTCGCGCTTCGCCCACTACCTGAAGATCATGGGCCGCGACAAGGTCGGCTCCTTCATGGAGCGGGGCGACGTCGAGAAGTGGCTGAATCGCTGGATCAGCAACTACGTCAACTCCAACCCCGATGCCGGCCAGGAGACCAAGGCCAAGTACCCGCTGCGCGAGGCCCGCGTGACGGTGGTCGAGGTTCCTGGCTCGCCGGGCTCCTACTCGGCCGTGGCGCATCTGCGTCCGTGGCTGCAGATGGAGGAGTTGACCGCGTCGCTGCGCATGGTCGCGCGCATACCGGCCGCGGCCAAGTGACGGAGGGGGCGTGGCCGCGCCCGACGAGGTTCCGCCATCAGCGGATACCGGACCCACCGGTATTTCGCTGGCGGAACTCGGCTTCGATCTCCCGGCGCCGGCTGCCGATGTAGCCGGCGCTGCGGCGCCAGAGACATTTGAGGGTACGCCTCCGCCGCCGGTCGAAGAGCCGGTGCCGGAGGCGTCTCTCGTTCCGGCCATCACGCGGGCCGAGATCGAGAAGCGCAACGCTTGGACGCGCCGCGCGATCGACAGGCTCATCGCGGCGATCGATCGCATGTTGTCGGCGCAGGTCGACGAGATCCTGCATCACCCCAAGGTGCAGCGCCTCGAGGCGTCGTGGCGCGGCGTCATGTGGTTGATCCGCACCGCCGATGGCTCGAAGTGGATCCGCATCAAGCTCTTGAACATGACCTGGATGGAGCTGACGCGCGACATCGACCGCGCGCTCGAGTTCGACCAGAGCCAGATCTTCGACAAGGTCTACACCCAGGAATTCGACACGCCCGGCGGCATTCCCTACGGCCTGATCATCGCCGACTACGAGCCGACCAAGCACCCGCGCGATATCGCCACCCTGCGTGGCCTCGCCAGCGCCGTGGGTGCCGCGCACACGACGACCGTGCTGGGCTGCTCGCCGGCGGTGTTCGGCGTCGACGGCTACCGCGAGCTGGTCTCGACTATCGACATCGCGGCGCTGTTCCAGCGCGGCGAGTTCGCCGCGTGGCGTGGCTTCTGCTCGGCGACCGAGGATGCGCGCTATCTCGGCTTCGCCCTGCCGCGTGTGCTGATGCGCAAGCCCTACCGCAACGACGGCTACCGCGCCGACGGCTTTGTCTACAGCGAGGCGACGCATCTGCGCAGTGGCCGCGGCTGGCTGTGGGGATCGGCGGCCTATGCTTTTGGCGCCGTCGTCGTGCGCTCCTTCGCGACCTACGGATGGTTCGCCGATATCCGCGGCGCGGGCCGCGACCTGAGCGGCGGCGGGCTGGTCGACGACATGCCGACGCCGTGGTTCACCACAGACCGGCCGGGCGTGGGCATTCGCGTGCCGGTGGAGATCCAGCTCACCGAGCGGCAGGAGAAGGAGTTCTCCGATGTCGGCTTCATTCCGCTGGTGCCGGCGCGGCTCACCGCCTTCGCCGCCTTCCACTCCAACCAGTCGGCTTGGCAACCGCCGCGCTACGACAAGGCGGCGGCGCGCATGAACGCCAAGCTGTCCTCGATGCTGCAGCAGATCCTTTGCGTGTCGCGCTTCGCGCATTTCATCAAGGTGATGGCGCGCGACGAGGTCGGCAGCTTCCGCACCGCCGACGAATGCCGCGACAAGCTGATGAAGTGGCTGCAGACCTACACCCAGAGCAACGACGAGGCCTCGCTCGAGATCAAGGCCAAGTATCCGTTGCGCGACGCCGATATCGAGGTCACGGAACTGGTGGGCAAGCCCGGCAGCTTCGCCGTCGTGGCGCGGCTCCAGCCGCAATTCCAGCTCGACGAGATCGGCGCGAATTTCAATCTTGTCAGCACCGTGCGCACGCAGAACGCGGCGTGATCGGCTGACCGACCGGCATTGAGGGGGTTCACATGGCGACCGACGCAAGAGCTTTGTTCCGCGACGGCAATCTCGACGGCGCGATCGAGGCCGCCACCAACACGGTGCGCGACAATCCGAACGACGCCGAAGCCCGCGCGCTGCTCGCCGACTTCCAGTGCTTCGCCGGCGCCTTCGACAAAGCCGATCGGCAGCTCGACATCATCGGCACGCAGAATACCAAGCTGGCCGTCGCCGTGGCGCAGACGCGCCAGGTGATCCGCGGCGCCATCGCGCGCCAGGAGGTCTTCGAGAAGGGACGCGCGCCCGACGTGGTGACCGAGCCCGACGCCTTTGTCGCCGCCAGCCTGCAGGCGCTGCTGGCGCTGCGCGAAGGCGATAATAAGCGTGCCAGCGAGATCCTCGCCGAAGCCGAGGAAGCGCGCATCAAGGTCACCGGCACGCGCGACGGCGACAAGCCGTTCGACGATTTTCGCGACGCCGACGATCTCAGCGCCGGTATCCTCGAGGTGATCTCGGTTACCGGAAAGTACTTTTGGGTGCCGATGCACAAGGTCGTGTCGATCCGCTTCGAAAAGTCGGCGCGGCCGCGTGATCTGCTGTGGCGGCCGGCCGCGGTCGAGGTGCGTGACGGTCCCGAGGGCGTGGTCTACATTCCCGCCACCTACCCGACAACGCCCACCGGCCCGGAGGCCACGGCGCTGCGCCTGGGCCGCGCCACCGACTGGCAGGGCGGCGAGGGCGAGGTCGTCCGCGGCGTCGGCCTGCGCCTGTTCGTGGTCGGCGAGGACGGTGTCGGCATCGATGAGCTGTCGGAAATCGATTTCGCGACCGCGAGCGCTTAGCGAGGATCAACCACCGTGTCCATGAACGACAAGGACACCCCGCGTGCGCTGCTCTCGCTGCTGGATCGGCTGATCGATCGCGATCCGGAGAACCAGGTCGAGTTGCCGCCGACACCGACCGAGGCGCTCGACCGGCTGCGCGAGGGTGTGCGTCGCGACGTCGAGGCGTTGCTGAACACGCGCGAGCGCTGCCGCGGCTGGCCCGACGTGTTCGGTGAGATCGACGAGTCGGTCGTCGGCTACGGCATCCCCGATTTCTCGATCACGTCGATCCAGGGCGGCAACTGGCGCCTCCTGGTATGCCGGCAGATCGAGGCCGCGATCCGTCGCTTTGAACCGAGGCTTTCGATGGTGCGGGTGACGTTGCCGGACAAGGGCGATCGGATGGATCGCTCGGCGCGCTTCCGTATCGACGCCCTGTTGTCGGCCGACCCGGCGCCCGAGCCGGTCAGCTTCGACACCGCGCTCGAGCCGACGACACGTCGGGTCGACGTGTCGACCGGGCGCTGAGGGCACCGTGGACGACGTCCTTCCCCTCTACAATCGCGAGCTTGAGTTCATCCGCCGCCAGGCCGGCCGGTTCGCCGACGCGCATCCCAAGGTCGCCGGACGGCTGCGTCTCGGCCCGGAGATGGCCGACGATCCGCATGTCGAGCGGCTGATCGAGGCGGTCGCGTTGCTCAACGCACGCGTGCGGCTGAAGCTCGAGGACGAGTTCCCCGAACTGACCGAGGCTGTCCTCAACGCGCTCTATCCGCACTACCTCGCGCCGGTGCCGCCGATGGGCATCGCTCGACTGGAGGCGTCGAGCGCGCTCTCAGAGCCCTACGAAATCGCGCGCGGCACCGAGCTGGATACCGGCGCGATCGACGGCGAGCGTTGCCGCTTGCGCACCACCCAGGCGCTGACCATGTGGCCGTTCGAGGTCACCCAGGTCGGCCTGCAGGGCCGGCCGTTTCGCGCGCCGGTCAACCCGCGCGCCCAGGGCGCGCTCTCGGTGCTGCACATCCGGCTCGCGACAACCAGCGACGGCGCGACCTTCGGCGACCTGCAGCCCGATCCGATCCGCTTCTATCTCGGCGGCGCCGGCGCCCGCGCCCTGCCGCTCTACGAACTTTTGCGCAACCGCCTGCTGGGCATCGCGGTCTGCGAGCAGCCGGACGAGCCCAATGCGGTCTTCCTGCCGCCCTCGGCGCTGAAGCCGGTCGGCTTCTCGCGCGACGAGGCGATCCTGCCCTATCCGGCGCGTTCTTTCGTCGGCTACCGGATGCTCACCGAGTACTTCGCGTTGCCGCAGAAGTTCCTCTTCTTCGAGATCAATGGCGTGTCGGCGCGCATGCTCGCCGGCGCCGGCCGCGAGCTCAGCATCTATCTCTACCTAGCCGATACCGAGGCCGAGCTCGAGCGCGGCGTGACCACCGCCGATATCTCGACCGGCTGCGTACCTGTCGTGAATCTCTTCCCGCTGCGCGCCGAGCCGATCCGGCTCGACGGCACGGCTTTCGAGCATCGCATCGTGCCCGACGCGCGTCGGCCCGAGGCGCTCGAGGTCTATATGGTGGAGAAGGTGAGCGCGAGCGACGTCGACGGCAACGAATACCCATTCGAGCCGTTCTTCGGGCTGCGCCACGATGCGGCCGGCGAGGTGCGCTTCTGGCAGGTGTCGCGGCGCCAGGCCGCCAGTGCGCGCGACAGGGGCAACGAACTCTTCATCTCGCTGCTCGACCGCGAAGCCGATGCTGGCGCGCCGGCCAACTGGACGCTTTCGGTCGACACGCTGTGCTTCAATCGCGACCTGCTGGCGCGCATTCCCTCGGTCGGCGGCCAGGTGCCGCTCGACTTGGTGTCGCCATCACCGGCGGTGCGCCGGGCCTACATGGCGAGCCCCTTCAGCCCAACGCGGCGGCCGCCGCTGGGCAATGGTCGCATGTGGCGATTGCTGTCGCACCTCTCGCTCAATCATCTGTCGATGGCCGGCGGCGAGGATGGCGGCGAGGCGCTGCGCGAGATCCTCAGGCTCTACGACTGGGGGCAGGGGCTCGAGACGCGCCGGCTGATCGACGGCGTGCGATCCGTCACCAGCAAGCGCGGCCTGGCGCGCATCGTGCTGGGCCGCTCGACGGCCATCACCCAGGGCCTCGACGTCGAGGTATTGCTCGATCCACAGAGCTATCCGCCGGGCGGCGCCTATTTGATGGCCTCGGTGCTCGAGCATTTCTTCGGCCTCTACGTCGCCGTCAACACCTTCACCCGGCTGACCGCGCGTCTGTCGGGGCGCACTGGAGTCCTTGCCACATGGCCTCCCCGGACGGGCGAGAAGACCCTCCTCTGATCGAGCGCCTGCGCGAGGAGCCGGAGGCGTTCGACGCGCTGCAGGCCATCCTCACGTTGGAGCGCCACGCCGCGCGTCAGGGCGGGCGCGTCAGCGGCAGCGCGCCGATCGGCGGCGAAGCGCTGCCCCAGGATGAGGTGCTGCATTTCGTCAGCGAGACGGCGCTGGCTTTCCCTGTCTCCGCGCTGACCCAGGTGCGCGAAACGCCGGGCGGTCCGCCGAAGGTCGAGATCACCTTCATGGGCCTGCACGGCCCTTCGGGCGTGCTGCCGCAGGCCTATAGCGACAAGGTGCTCGAGCGGCAGCGCGAGAAGGACACAGCGCTCGCCGACTTTCTCGACCTCTTCACCCATCGCTCGGTCAGCTTCTTCATCCGCGCGTGGAAGAAGTATCGGCTCGCGGCGCAGGTCAACTCGACATACGACGAGCTGGGCCCCACGGCTCTGCCCTCCGATCTCGGTATAGCCGGCTTCGTCGACGCGATCCTGGGTTTCAGCACCGGCGGATTGAAGGGCAGGCTGGCGCCGCGCCACACGGCGCTGCGCTTCTACGCCGGCGCCTATGCCGGCAATCCACGCTCGGCCGTCGTCCTCGAGGCGATCCTCAGCGACTATTTCGGCGAGAAGATCACCGTCGATACCTTCATGCCGCACTGGGAGCGCCTGCCGACCAGTGAGCAGACGCAGATGATTCCGACCAGCTTCTGTCGGCTGGGCGACGAGGCGGTGATCGGCGCGCGCGTCATGCGCCCGGAAGCCAAGTTCCGCATTAAGCTGGGGCCGCTCGACTACAAGACGTTGCGCTCGTTCCTGCCCGACCAGACCCGGCTGCGCGAGCTTGTGCACCTGGCGCGTCTGTTCGTCGGCGAGGCGATGTTCTTCGACGTCCAGCTTGTGCTGCGTCGCGACGACGTTCCGCCGCTGCAGCTGGGTGACTGGGGTGGCGGCGACGGCGCGCGGCTGGGCTGGAACACGTGGCTGACGTCGGTGGCGCCGCCGACCAATCCCGATGATACCATCCTGTCCTGCGATGTGATCGCCTGACGCGACGCTATCCGCCGATGATCACCGTGGGAAAACCGGTGATGATGATGCCGCCATGCGCGGTGTTGTCGAGGATGCGCGCCGCCGGCATGTTCATCACGATCACCGTCATCGAGCCCTTGACGATCACATCAGGTGGGCCGACGCAGATCGCCATGTCGGTGATGCGCGCCTGAGGCATCATGCCGGTGATCACCGTGACCGCGCAGGGCGGGATGATCGGCCCGCCCACGTGCGGCACGAGGACTGTGAGCATCGGACAGACATGCATGTCTGTCACTCTGGCTGCTGGCATCATATGAGTATTTAATCACTTTTCTCGCTGGCGGTAAAGGCCGGCGGTGCCGTCAGCGCGAGCCACCCTTCTTGCTGTTTTCCCGTTCGTAAGCTTCGGCGAAGATCTGGCCGATGCGGCCGGCCAGCGTGTTGCCGATGTCCTGCTTCACCTCGCCATAGGCCTTGGTGTAGCGCTGCCAATATCCCGCTTCGCGCGCCTGCAGCAGGCGTCCGAACATACCGGCCTCCTCGCCGCCGGCGCCGGCGATGGCCTCGGGCGAGAGACGTGCCAGCACGGCGTCGAGCACGGCGCGGAAGGCGGCGAGCAGCGCGAGCTGATGCGCCTCGAGATCCTTGCCGGCGTCCCACACGGCGGCCTGGCCGGACTGGAAACCGGGCCGAACCGAGCCCAGCATCACCAGCAGCATCTCCGACTCGTCGGCGGAGAACTTCAGCGGGTTGTTCTCGCGCGCGGCCACCACGGTCTGGCTGATGCGGAACTCGCCCTTCAGCAAGCGGCGCGCCTCGAGCAGCCGCGCCAGGGTCGAGACGATGGCGCGTGTCGAGGCGCCTAAGGTCCGGAGCGCGGTCGCCGCGTCGGTGTTCGGCGGCAGATTCTCGATTCCCGCACCGTCGAGGAAAGCGCGCAGCAGCTCGTCGCCGCCCAGCTCGGGTGCCGCGCTCGGCTGCGGTGTTGGTGCCGTCCGACGCTGCGGTGGTGGTGGTGGCGCCGGTGTTGGTGTGGCGACGGGTGTCGGTTTCGCTGGCACTGGAGCGGCCGGCACGCCCGGCGGCGGGAACACCACCTTCGACACCGAGATGCGTCCCGAGGGCTGCCGGTCCGACGGGCCGTCGAATGGATCGTCGGTTGGAATCGGCGGCGACTGCATGGCGTTCGCCGGACCTGGCGCGGGCTGGCCGGCATTCGCATCGCCGAACAGATTGTCGCCCACCGGCGGCGCTTGCGGCACATCAACCCAATCGTCCACCGGCGGCGCGACTGGCGCCATGGCCCGCGGTGCGGGCGCGGGTGATGGTACGGGTGGGCGGTGTTGGGGCGGAGCCGGCGGCGGCGGTGCTGGCCGTGGCGTCGGCGCCTGCGGGCGCGGTCGAGCGGCGGCCGGTTGCGGTGGCGTCGGTCCCGGCACGGGCCCTGGCGGCATCCCGAAGGCGCGGTCCAGGCCAGGATCGGGCGCGACGGGCTGCGACGAGCCGGTCTTTGGCGCCAACCCGGCCAGTGCCGCCTCGATCGGATCGAGTTCGGCCGGCGGTGCGCTCAATCCGCCCGATGGCGTCGCATCCCAGTCGGTCGGCAGCGCCTGCTGCGGTCCGGGCCCGACGGGATTGGGGATCGCAACCGGCTGCAGCGCGAAGGGCGACTGCGGCATCGGCACGTGCCGATCGTCTGGCGCGGCGGGCGGTTGATCGAAGGGATCGGGAAGCGCCGCCAGCGGGTCCGGTGCGTTGGTGAATGCCGACCGTTGCGGTGGCGGCGCGGGCGCAGCGAAGGGATCGGGATTGCCCGCCTGTGGTGTGCCCCAGTTGTCGGGCATCGGCCCGCCGAAGGGAGAGCCGCTTGACGGCGAAGGCGCGCCGAATGGCGAGGCGTCGGGTGGCGGGGCGCCGAGACCGCGCTGCTCGGGTGCGTTAAACGGGTCGGCCATGGTGCCGCCCGGCGACAGCGGCGTGCGATTGTCGCCGAGCTCGCCGAACAGGTCGTTGCTCGCCGGTAATTCCGGCGGGCGCTCCTCGGCCATCGGATCGAGCGGCGAGGGGCCGCGCGGCGCGGCGCGTGGCGCGCCGAAGTCCGCCCGCGCGAGGTCGCCAAGATCGAACGAGTCGTTGCCGATGGTCGGCGGTCCGGCAGCCGCGCGGCCGAAGTCGTCCTGGCCGCCCTCCATCTCGACGGCGATCTCGTAACCGCCGATGCGGATCGAATCGCCCGGACCGAGTGGCCAAGCGTTGCCGTTGCCGACGTTCTGACCGTTGACGAAGGTGCCGTTGGCCGACTTGTCGACGATCTGCCAGCCGCCTTGCGCGCCCTCGATCACCGCGTGCTCGCGCGACACACCCGCCGACGCGTCGGGGAGCACCCACGAGTTTCCGTCGCGACGACCGATCGTCGCGCGACCGCCGGCGAGCGTGAACGGCGGCGGCGCCCGCTCGGTCGGCGGCGCCGATACGACGCGAAGGGTCAGGGACGCAGCCATTCGTCGGCTCTCCGGCAGAGTCAGTCTTGGCCGCTCATGTATAGCAGCGCGCCTCGGTCCCCGTCACATGAAGCTGACGCGCCGCGCCGATAGCGGTGACGCGCCTTACTTGGGGCGGCCGTTGCCGCCTTGGGCGATGTCGATGCCTTGGGTGAGGAACGCCCGGTGCTTGGCTTCCATATCCTCGGGTGATTTCGGATTGGCCACGGCGGCGAGGATGACCGCGCCCCAGATAGCGCGGCCCAAGGCGTTGGGCGGCGGCGGCACGGAAGGAAGATTCGGCGGCGCGATCGAACCGCCGCTCCAGAACGAGCCCATCGCCGCCCAGGAAGCGGGAGTCTGGAAGCCGGTGGCCATGGCGCGGTCGTAGGCGGCGCGACGATTGTCCTCGTCGGGCTTGAACACCCAGGCCTCGGCGGCGCTCAGCGCATCGGTATCCGGCGGGTCGACAGGGTTGCCGGCATCGACATAGGCGCGCGCGGCGAGGCAGGCCCACCATACGGCCTCACGCGGTCGTAGCGAATGCGCGAGGAAGCGCACCGCGTCCTGCAGCAGGCCCGCATCCATCAACGAGGTGATAAATCCTTCCGGGCTCGCGGCCGCGGGCACCAGGGCCTGCGCCTCCGGGCCAAGCTCCCCCGACTGCGCCACCGCGGGAACCTCCGCATTGGCCAGCTTCGTGAACGGCTGCACTTCTCCGGCCATCCCGCCTCCTACCCGACTCCGCTCGCCGCCCGACTCAATTGATCAGCGTTATACCACCCTTGAGCGTGAGCATCGCAGTGCCTTTGACCGACGTCATCAGGCCCTTGATATCCACCATGATCTTTCCTTCGACATTGATCATCATGCCCTTGATGGTCACGCCCATCTGGTCGAGCTTGACCGAGGAGCCGCCAACCTTGAGCTCTATGCTCTGCATCGCCTCGACGTCCTGCTTGCCCAGGCTCATTACCAGCTTGTCGTTGCCCATGCTGAGCGTGGTCTCGCGATTGCCCATGCCCAGCTTGGTGGTCTGATTGCCCATGTCGATGGTTTCTTTGAGATTGCCCATACTCAGCTTGTAGGTGTCGTTGCCCTGGGTGATCGTTGTGTCGCGGTTCTGCTTGATCGTCTCTTGCTGATTGTTGTCGACCTTCAGTGTCTGGTTGTTCTTGATGTGCCGGGTCTGGTCGTTGTCGATGGTGATGTTCTCGTCGTGCTCGACCTCGACCACGTGGTCCTTCTGGGCGTGCATGTAGATGACCTCCGAAGACTTCTTGTCCTCGAAGCGGAAGATGTTGGTGTCGGCCTTGGCGCCGCCCTTGCTGCTGCGCGTCTCGATGCCGCTCTGCGTCTTGTTCGCCGGCAGCGCCCAGGGCGGCATGTTGGTGCCGTTGTAGACGGAGCCGACGACCAGCGGCCGGTCTGGATCGCCGTCCTGGAACTCGACCACGACTTCCATGCCGATGCGCGGCGTGAACACCGTGCCCCATTGCGGGCCTGCCCAGGCGTGCATGACGCGGATCCAGCACGAGCTCTTCTCGTTCTTCTCGCCCAGCCGGTCCCAGTGGAACTGCACGTGGATGCGGCCGAACTCGTCGACATCGATCTCTTCGCCCGAGGGGCCGACGACGAGTGCGGTCTGCGGCCCGGCGATGATCGGCCGGGGCGTGGTGCGCGCGGGCCGCAGGATGGTTTCCTTCGGCGCGACGACGAAGCTGTTGCCGTAGGTTTCGGAGCCGCCAGCGCCGGCGGCGTGACCGGCGCCGGAAGCGGCGTGCCGCACGCGGGCGACGACCCACTGCTTGCCGTCCTCGGCCTTGAAGCGCGCGCCCTTCAGGGTGAAGTAGCCACCGGCTTCGAAGAAGCGCACCGCGCCGTGGCCTTCGGCCAGCTTGAAGTTCGCCTCGAGCGCCTCGATGCGGCGCTTGGCGATGTGATCGCCCTTGCCGTCGGCGGTGCCCTTGTCGATGTAGTTGCCGGGGTAGTCGTAGACCTCGAACTGGCCCGGCTTGGCCGTCTTCTTGACGCTGTTGGTCGAGACCAGCAGATCCTTCGATGGCGCCTTGAAGTCGTAGTCTTCGTTCGCCCACTTGGTCGGCAGGAAGCGGTACTCGAGGTCGAAGGCGTTGATCACGTCGTTGGCGGTGCCTTCGGCGTCCATCTCGACGTTGGCCATCTCGATGCCGTAGTAGACGCCGCCGTCCTCGCCGACGTGCAGCTCGTTGGCGCCGTCCTTGTGGCGGAGGAACCAGACCCAGCCTTCTTCCTCGCACAGGCGCTGGATGAAGGCCCAGTCGCTCTCGAGGTACTGCACGCAGTACTCCCAGGTGCGGCCGGTCGGCAGCTTGGTCGCCGCCTTGGCGCCCGCCTTCGACAGCACGTCCTCGATGATCGCCTTTGTCGTCTTCTGCTGGTATATGCGACAGTCGACGCGATGGGTGAGGAACCAATACTCCGGCACGAGCTCGATGTGATAGACGTAGTAGGTCAGGCCATCGCCCCAGTGGTCGATCGTGCCGCTCGAGCTCAGGCGGCTCACGAAGCCATGGAAGTGGCGCCGTGCGTCGCCCGAGGCGACGCTGAACGTGATCTCCTTGCCCAGAAGATCGGTGGGCTGGATATTTTCCTTGAGCGAGATCACGTCGAGCCGGAAGGAGAAGAACCCGTTGACCGCCTCCTCGCCGGAAAACCCGGTCAGGATCATCTGATCCTTGCCCAGCGGCGTCTTGAGCTGCAGCCAGCGTTTGGTGTCAGAGATAGCCATGGCCGCGCTCCTGATGGCCGCGAACATATCGCGCGGCCAGTCTATGGCAAAGTGTCCGACAGGTTGACGTCGAGGTCAAGAAAAAAGCGATCATTCGCTCACTTCTTGGATGACATCCGCGTTTCGATTGAAAGGTCCAAGCCCATGCGTCTGATCTTGAGCGCCTGCCTGCTCGTTGTTCTGTACGCGGCCGGTCTCGATCATGCCATAGCCCAGCAGCCAACGCCGCCTGTAGCCAAGCCGCCTGCGCCGGCCGCTGCAGCGCCCGCGGCCACACCTGCTCCAGAGCCCACCGGCATCGACGGCTTCCGCTCTGCCAAGTTCGGCCAGACCGAAGCCCAGGTCCGGGCCGCGATCAAAGAGGACTTCAAGCTAAACGACACCGCGATCAAGGCCGCCACCCATCCGTTGGAGCAGACGCGCAGCCTCTCGATCATTGTGCGCGACCTGGTCGCCAACAGCGGCGAGGCGCAGGTCGCGTATGTCTTCGGCTTCCGCTCCAAGACGCTCATCCAAGTCAACATCCTTTGGGCCGCCGCCGATCCGGCCGGCACCGAGATCGTTATCGGCGCCGGCAACGCGCTGCGCGACTACTTTGTCGGCCAGACCACCCGCTTCGTGAAGGAGCAGGTGAAGGCCAACGTCCAACTGCCCGATGGCCGCATCCTGTTGTTCCAGGGCGCCGACGACAAGGGCCGCGCCATAGAGCTGGTGATGGTGGTCGCCGCCCGGCCGCCGGTGCAGGGCCAACCCGCCGATCCGCGGCCTGGCTCCGTCCAGCTGCGCCTGGTCTACGTGCTGGCGCCCGGCAATTCCGACATCCAGCGCATCGGGCCCGGCCAGTTCTGACGTCTCTCAGGCCTTCGACAGGTTGTAGGACTGCACGAACGGCTTGCCGGTCTTGGTGCCCTTCTGCTCCATGTCGTAGAAGGTGCACTCGATCTCGGTGAAGTTGAGCGCGATAAGCTCGGTTGGCCGGTCGTCCCCTTGGCCGGAGGAGGCAAACGAACTCATCAGCACGTTGCTGAGCTTTATCGCCTGGAAGAGCGTCTCGCCGCCCTGGGAGTTCACGGTCCAGTTGAGAATGACGGTCTTGGGATCGCCCATGAGATGCTCGCGCCACAGCTTGCCGCTGGCGTGGTCGCGCTTCTTTGAGATGAGGACCTCGCTCATGCTCACAGCGCTTCTCTGGCGCTTGTCGACAGCGCCCGATGTCGTGATGGCGCGCGAGGAACCCCACTGCACCGAATCCAGATGGATCCAGCCCGCGTGGGCTTCGGCGGTGACGTCGCCGTCGACGCCGTCGTAACTCATGTAGATCGGCATGTGATGGCTCCCTGGCCAGGAAGGGTCGATCTGTCAGCAAAACGGCGCGGCGTTCACACGCCGCGCCGATCGCGTTGTTGGTGCTCGGCCGCGGCGATCAGGTCGCCTTGGACAGCGCGATGTCGTAGGTGACCGCGCTGCCGCCGGTCGCGTCAGTGCCTTCCTTGGCCTGCACCATGTACTTGGTCTCGATCTTGGTGAAGTTCAGCGAGATCGACTCCTGGGGACGGTCGCCGCCCGAGGAGAAGGACATGCCGCTCACCAGCGTGTTCTCCAGCTTCATGTACATGAAGGTGTTGTCGGCGCCGCCGCTGGTCGACGTGAAGTCGATCGTGACAGGCTTGCCGCTGGTGTTCTTGACCAGCTCCTGCCAGAGCGGGCCCGAGGCCGCGTCCATCACCTTGGTGACCACGATCTCGCTCACCGAAGCGGTCGAGGCCTCGCGATTCTCGGCGCTGCCCACCGGGGTGGAGATGCCGCGGCCGACGCCGAACTGGCAGGACTGCAGCGTGATCCAGTCGGTGTGCGACTCCGCCGTCGCATCGCCCTTGATGCTGCCGCCATCGTATTCCATGAAGATAGCCATTGTAGTCTCCGTGTTGGGCCGCATGGGCCCCGTTGGTTTGGTCCTAGCCTCTTGCCCTGGCGCGCTTAGGTGGCGACGGCCGTGGCGAGATCGTAGGTGACGGCGAACGGCGTGCTCGCCTCGGTGGCCTCAACCGACTGGTTGTGGAAGGTCGACTCGATCTTCGTGAAGTTCATCGAGATCGACTCATGCGGGCGGTCGCCGCCCGAACTGACCGAGAAGCCGCTGATCAGCGTGTTCGTCAGCAGCAGCTCCATGATGGTGTTGACGCCCTGGTCGCTGGTCGTCGTCAGGTGGACGGTGACATCCTCGCCTTCCGTACCGACATAGGACCGCTTCAGCAGCTCCGGGGACGCGCCGTCCTGCGGCTTGGTGACCACGACCTCGCTGATCGAGACCATCGAGGCTTCGCGGTTCTTGGCCGAACCGGTCGACGTGCCGATCGCGCGGCCACCGCCCCACTGGATCGAGTCACAGGTAATCCACTTCTCATGCGACGCAGCCGTGGCATCGCCTTCGATCGGACCATACTTCACGTAGATCGCCATTTTGCTCCTCCTTCTGGACCGGTCTTCGGTCCGCCTGATCTGTCGTTCGGGGCTCTAACCGCTCGCCCCTGAGCGGCCATCTCGCCGCCGCCCCGACGCTCACTCAACTGAGTGATTACTCAATCTTGTACTCGAACTTCTGATCCTTGTCTACCCCCACATGCACCTTGTTGATAACTTTGCCGTCGGCGAGGGCGGACAGGAAATGGCCGGAGAGTTCCGGCAGCATGGTGCGCTGGATGATCTGCTCGATGTTGCGGGCGCCGGACTCGACCTCGGTGCAGCGCGCGGCGATGGCATCGACCATCGCCTCGTCGTAAACCATTGTGGCCTTGTAGTTTTCCGCCACGCGCTTGACCACGCGACCAAGCTGCAGCCGGACGATCTTCTTGATCGTCGAGTCGTCCAGCGGATAGTAGGGCACCACCGTGATACGGCCGATGAAGGCCGGCTTGAAGGTCTTCAACAGCTCTGGATGCAGCGAGCTGGCAAGCGCCTCGGGGTTCGGCCGCGTCTCCGGATCGGCGCAGAGCTTGGCGATCAGATCCGTGCCGGCATTCGACGTCAGGATAATGACGGTGTTCTTGAAGTCGATGTCACGGCCTTCGCCGTCACGCAGCATGCCCTTATCGAACACCTGGTAGAACACGTCCTGAACGCCCGGGTGAGCCTTCTCGACCTCGTCGAGCAGCACCACCGAATAGGGATGGCGCCGCACCGCTTCGGTGAGCACGCCACCCTCGCCGTAGCCGACATAGCCCGGCGGCGAGCCCACGAGCATCGAGACTTTGTGCTCTTCCTTGAACTCCGACATGTTGATGATCGTCAGCGCTTGGTCGCCGCCGTACATTTCCTCGGCGAGCGTCAGCGCGGTCTCGGTCTTGCCGGTGCCCGATGTGCCGGCGAGCATGAAGACGCCCAGCGGCTTGCGCGGATCCTGCATGCGCGCGCGTGCCGTGCGCATGCCCTTGGCGATGATCTCCAGCGCGTGATCCTGGCCGATGACGCGCTCCGCCATCTTGTCCTTCAGGTTCAGCACGGTGCGGATCTGGTCGCCCAGCATGCGGCCGACCGGAATGCCGGTCCAGTCGCCGACGATGGCGGCGGCCGCCTGGGCGTCGACCAGCGGCAGCACCAGCGGCGACTCGCCCTGCAGCTTTTTCAGCGCCTCCCATTTCTCGTCGAGCTGCGCCTTCTTGGCCGGACGCTCGGCCTCGTTGGTCTCGCCCTCGAGCTCGGCGCGCAGCTTGGTGACCTCGTCGACGAGGACCTTCTCCTGTTTCCAGCGCTCCTCCATCGCCACCAGCTCTTCCTTGAGCTTGGCCAGCAATTCCTCGCCCTCGGTGATCTCTTCCTGGTGGTCGGTGCCCGCCTGCTGCTCGCGCTTCTGGATGTTGATCAGGTTGTCGAGCAGGCCGATGCGGCGGCGCAGATCCTCGACCGCCGGCGGCGTCGAGGCGAGACCCATGGCGACGCGCGCGCAGGCCGTGTCGAGCACGCTGATCGCCTTGTCGGGCAATTGCCGGCCGGCGATGTAGCGGTTGGACAGACGCACGGCCTCCTGCACCGCCTCGTCGAGCACGCGCACCTGATGGTGCTTTTCCATGACGTTGGCGATACCGCGCAGCATGTCGATGCCCGACTTCTCGTCCGGCTCCTCGACCTTGACCACCTGGAAGCGCCGCGTCAGCGCCGGGTCGCGCTCGAAGTACTTCTTGTACTCCGCCCAGGTCGTAGCCGCGATGGTGCGCAGCTCGCCGCGCGCCAGCGCCGGCTTCAGCAGGTTGGCGGCGTCGCCCTGACCAGCCGCGCCACCGGCGCCGATCATCATGTGGGCTTCGTCGATGAACATGATGATGGGCTGCGGCGAGGCCTTGACGTCCTGCAGCACGCTGTTCAGCCGGTTCTCGAACTCGCCCTTCATGCCGGCGCCGGCCTGCAGCAGGCCGAGATCGAGCACGCGAATGGCGCAGTTCTTCAGCTTATCCGGCACATCGCCATCGGCGATCTTCAGCGCCAGGCCGTCGACCACCGAGGTCTTGCCGACGCCGGCCTCGCCGGTGAGGATCGGGTTGTTCTGGCGACGGCGCAGCAGGATGTCGATGCACTGCCGGATCTCGTTGTCACGGCCCAGCACCGGATCGAGCTTGCCGCTCTTGGCGCGCGCCGTCAGATCGGTGGTGTAGAGGTCGAGCGCGCCGGTCTTGGCGCCTGCCGGCCGTGGGGCACCCGCGCCACCGGCGGACTGCACGTCCTGCGCTACCTCGGCCGCCTTGGCCTCCGACGAGCCGTCGGTCGCGGCATCGAAATCGCGCGCCAGCGCCTCGACGGGAATCTTCGAGAGCTGGCTCGACGTGTTGCGCGCGGCGATCGCCATGGTCTCGTCGCTCAGCATCGCCACCAGGATGTGGCCCGAGCGCACCTGCGGCGAGGACTTGTTGACCGAGGCGAAGAGGTAGGCCTCGCTGGCCAGCTTGACGATCTGCGGCGCCAGCGCCGGCGGCCGGCCGTTGCCGGTCTTGAAGCGATCGATGGCGCGATTGAGGTCGGCACTGAGCCGGCCGACATCGGCCTCGTACTTGCCCATGATCTTGGCGATGTCGTTATCGGCGACATCGAGGATCTTCAGCAGCCAATGCTCGATCTCGACGTTGTAATTGGTCCGGGACATCGTCAGTCCGGCGGCCGCTTCGAGCGCTTTGCGGCAGGGATCATTGAGCTTTGTGACAAGCGACTTGAGATCAACGGCCATAGGTCAAATCCCCCCGGGCGCGAGGCGCACTGGCGACTACGTAGCGCATCGACGTTGCGATGCTGTAACAGTCCACGGGGCTGATCCCTCTCCCGGATGCGGCACGGCGGACCGTTGGAAAGAATGAACAGAATCGATCTCAGAGTCGAGGGGGTGTTCAATCGGAAATGCTGATCGGCGGTTCTGATTGTCGCCGGTGCGCCGGTTGGCCGGCCCGACTATCGATCGATTGATCCGCCCGTGTAGAGCCTGCGATGCTGCCGGCCGACAGAGTAGGGGAGCCATGATGACCGATACGCCCTTGTGCCCGACCGTCAGTGAGGCGCTCGCGGGCTTGCGTGACGGCGGCCTGACGCCCCAGAGCCTGCTTGATCGCTGCTTCGCGCGCATTCATGCGCGGGAGCAGGCGGTCGGCGCCTGGCAGACGATCGACGAGCCGGCGACGCGGCGCATCGCCGGCATGAACCTGGTCGGCCCGCTGGCCGGCCTGCCGGTTGGCGTGAAGGACATCATCGACACGGTCGACCTGCCGACCGGCTACGGCTCGCGGGCTTTCGTAGGGCATCGCACGAGCGCCGATGCCGCCTGTGTCGCCGCACTGCGCTATGCCGGGGCCATCGTCCTCGGCAAGACCGTCAGCACCGAGTTCGCCTCGATGCATCCCGGCAAGACGCGCAACCCGCATGACCTGAAGCACACCCCGGGCGGCTCCTCGAGCGGCTCGGCAGCGGCCGTGGCCGACGGCATGGTGCCGGTGGCGCTGGGCACGCAGACCGCCGGCTCGGTGATCCGCCCGGGCTCGTTCTGCGGTGTGGTCGCCTACAAGGGCTCCTATGGCTGGACGGATACGGCGGGCATTCATCCGCTGGCGCCGTCCTTCGACACGCTGGGCTTCTATACCCGTGCCGTCGCCGACGTCGCGCCGGTGCGCGCCGCCCTGGCGGAGGGCGCGCGCGATCGCGTCAGCGCGCGCAAGCCTATGATCGGCCTGTGCCGCACGCCGCAATGGGACCAGGCCGGTCCGGGCACAAAGCGCGTGGTGGAAAGCGCGTTCGAGAAACTGCGGGCCGCCGGCGCCGCGACCTTCGAGGTGGTCTGCCCGCCGTCCTGGAATGACCTCGTCGAGACCCACCGCCGCTTCATGCTGCGCGAGATGCCGGCGATCTTCGAGAAGATCATCGCCGAGCATGGCGGCAAAATCAGCAAGGGCTTCAAGGAGCAGGTGAAGGAAGGCGCCTCGATCTCGGCCGCCGATGCCGCCGTGCTGGCGCAGGCGATCACCGATCGTCGCGGCGACTTCACGCGCATGATCGGGCGCGGCGAGATCTGGCTGACGCCGGCGGCGCCCGACGAGGCGCCGCAGGGTATCGATCGCACCGGCGATCCGCTGTTCAACCGCCTATGGACCCTGCTCGGTGGGCCGCTGATGTCGATCCCCGCCGGCACGGGTGCCAAGGGGCTGCCGATCGGCGTGCAACTGGTCGGCGCGCCGGGTGCCGACGACGATCTGATCGACGCGGCCGCCTGGGTCGAGGCGGCGCTGGCCGAATGATATGGTTTGAGATCGGGCATTCAGTGATCTGGCACGGTGCTCGCATTGACTCCGGCGCGGATCGGCCGTTACGCTGATCAAAATATGGAACGCTGTTCCATTTTCCGGGACTGACCGATGGGCGCGCTGTCGAATGCGGTGGCCATCCTGCGCTGGGCGCGGGGACGCGAACCCGACTTCGGCGTGAGCGAGGTGGCGCTGGGGCTCGACATGCCCAAGAGCACGGCGTCGCGACTGCTCAAGGACATGGCGGGGCAGGGTCTGCTCGAGCGCGATGCCGCCACGCAGCGCTACCGCGTCGGCATGTTGCTGCTGGAGCTCGGCCGCCAGTATCGCGCCGGCCAGCCGCTGGTCGAGGCGGCCGATACGGCTCTGATCGAGCTCACGCGCCGGACCGGCTTCGCCACGGGCATCAGCTTGCTCGACGGCATCGAGGTCGTCGTGCTGCGCTCGCGGCCCGGCACGCATCCGCTGCAGGTCGTCACGCCGCCGGGCGCGCGCGGCCCGGCCTGGGCCAACTCCACCGGCCGTAATCTGTTGGCGCGCCTGACTGACGCCGAGATCGCGCGGCGCTTCTCCCCCTATCCGACACTCGATCGGCCGAACGCGCCGGCGAATCTCGGCCAGCTGATGGAGCGTATCGGCCGCGCCCGCGCGCGTGGCTTCGATGAATCCGACGACGAGGCGCTGCCGGGTGTCGCCGCGGTATCGGTGGCGATCGCCGATCCGCAGTCGGGCGACGCGATGTCCCTGTACATCGCGTTCTCTGGCCTGCACGTGAACCGCCAGCGTCGCCGCGAGCTCGCCACCATGCTGCTGAACGTCAAGATGAAGCTGATCGACCGCTTCGGCGAGGAACCCTTGACCGAGCCGAGGCGCGCGCATGGCTAGCGTCGCGCTCGATGATGTCGCGCCATTACCGGCGATGCGTCGGCGCGGTGTGTCGCCGATCGCCTGGCTGGCGGCGCCGGCCCTGCTGCTCTTCGTTGTCTTCTTCGTGCTGCCATTCGGCGTGATGGCGCTGCTGTCGTTCCTCAGTGGCAATCCCGCCACCAATCCGAACACGATCTGGACCACGCGCCACTACGAGCGCTTTCTCGGCGACGACCTCTATCACGACGCGCTGTGGTCGACCCTGCGCATCGGCCTGATCACAACCATCGTCGCCCTGCTGATCGGCTATCCGCTGGCCCATTGGATGGCGCGCATGAAGTCGCGCATCGGTCACGCGGCGCTCCTGATGGCGGTGATCGCGCCCATGCTGACCGGCATTGTCGTGCGCACCTTCGCCTGGATGACGATCCTGCAGGACAAGGGCGTGATCAACACCACGCTGATCGAGATCGGCCTGATCGAGAAGCCGCTACCGCTGATGTACAACGAGTTCGGCACGATCGTGGCCCTGGTGCACATCTACGTGCCGTTCATGGTGCTGACGCTCACCGGCGTGATCGGCCGTATCGACGAGCGCCTGGAGCAGGCGGCGCGCAATCTCGGCGCCACGCGCACGCGTGCCTTCGTCGAGGTCACCCTGCCGCTCAGCCTTCCCGGCATCCTCGCCGGCTCGCTGCTGGTCTTCGCGCTGTCGATCAGCGCCTATGTCACGCCCTTCCTGATGGGCGGCACCAACGTGCTGACCTTGCCGATGATGATCTATCAGCAGGTCAGTTCGTCCTTCAACGTCGGCTTCGCCGGCGCGCTGGGCGTCGTGCTGCTGGCGGTCTCGCTGGTGATCATCGTCGCCTACAACCGCGTGCTGGCCCGCCTCTCCGGCGACGAGGCGCTGACATGAGCGCGCCCCGAATGAACGCCAGGCGATTCGATGCCGGCCGGGCGGCGTATCTCACGCTCAACGGCGCCATCTTGACCTTCCTGCTGGCGCCGCTGGCGATTGTCGCGGTCTTCGCGCTCAATCCGACGCCCTACATCTCCTTCCCACCGGTCGGCGTCACGACGCGCTGGTTCGAGAAGTTCTTCGCCACCGACGACTTCATGCGCTCGCTGTGGCTCAGCCTGCGCGTGGCGGCGATGGTGCTGGTGCTGTCGACGACCATCGGCGCGATGTGCGCGTTGGCGCTGGCGCGTGGGCGCCTGCCCGGCGCGCGGGTGCTGACCGCCTTCTTCATGTCGCCGCTGATGCTGCCGGCGATCCTCACCGGCCTGGCGCTTTTCCAGGTGCTGCTGCTGTCGGGCGTCGGCCGTCCGGTCTGGGGTTTGGTGCTGGGCCACACGCTGGTCGCCGTGCCCTATGTGCTGCGCACGACCCTGGCGGTGCTGGCCAATTTCGACACCAAGGTCGAGGAGGCCGCCGCCAGCCTGGGCGCTTCGCCGATGCGCGTCTTCTTCGAGGTGACCCTGCCGCTGATCCGCCCGGGCGTGATCGCCGGCGGCATCTTCGCCTTCATCGTCTCCTTCGACCAGTTCCCGATCTCGCTGTTCCTCGTGCTGCCCAAGGGCGAGACGCTGCCGGTCGTGCTGTTCAACTACATGAAGTTCGACCTCGATGGCGCGATCGCCGCGGCCTCGATGGTTTCCATTCTGATGGCGTTGAGTGTCGTGCTCCTGCTGGAGCGTGTGATCGGTCTGAAAGCCTACGTGAAGCTCTGATCTCGAATGGAGGATTGCCAATGACTCGTCTATCCCGCCGCACCGCGTTGAAAGTCGCCGCCGCGTCGGCCGTCGCCACCCTGGCGGCGCCGGCGATCCTGCATGCGCAGGTCAAGACCCTGAAGATCACCACCTGGGGCGGCAAGTGGGGCGAGATCATGAAGGGCACGGTGCTGCCGGCCTTCGAGAAGGAGTTCAAGTGCACGGTGTCGGCCGACCAGGCCTTCCCGTTCCTGCCCAAGCTGCAGGCCGCGCCCAAGAACGATCCGATCTACGACGTGCTGCACACCAACTCGAATGAGCAGTGGAATGCGGTCGAGCAGGGCATCGTGATGTCCAAGATCACGCCCAAGGAAGTGCCCAATGTCGCCGACGTGTATCCCTACGCGGTGAGCGACAAGATCGTCGGCGTGTCGATCTTCACCTCGGCCATCGGCCTGGGCTATCGCACCGACAAGGGCCTGACCCCGCCCAAGTCGTGGAAGGATCTCGCCGACCGCAAGCTCGATGGCGCGCGGGGCGGCTACATCATCCCGGTCAACAGCCTGGGCCAAGCGCACCTGATGATGCTGGGCAAGATCTACGGCAAGGGCATGCAGGACCTCGACGCCGCCTACAAGGCGCTCGAGCAGCTCAAGCCGATCAAGATGGTCGACTTCACCGGCCAGATGGAAAAGATGCTGCTGAGCGGCGAGGTCACCATGGGCGTGATCCACGACAGCGGCATCTACCGCTATGACGGCCAGAACCAGCCGGTCGACTTCGCGATCCCCAGCGAGGGCGTGCTGGCGCTGGAGCAGGTGCTGAACGTCACGCCGGGCAGCAAGGTCAAGGAACTGGCCTTCGCCTATATCGACTTCATGCTGCGGCCCGACATCCAGAAGCAGCTGGCCGAAGGCGTCTGGTACTCGCCGTCGAACAAGAAAGTGAAGCTCGATCCCAAGTACGACGCCAAGCTGTTCAACACCGAGGCCAAGGTGGCGCAGCTCATCCAGCCCGACTGGAAGTGGTACAACGCGCGCAAGGACGACATCGACGCCCGCGTCGCGCGTCTGCTGCGCGGCTGATGATGGCGCTCTTTCCTACCTTCCCCCGGAGGGGGAAGGTGGCGCGCGCAGCGCGACGGATGGGGGATGCCTCAACGCGTCGGGTGTCCGTCTTCGACATCCCCCATCCGCCCTTCGGGCACCTTCCCCCTCCGGGGGAAGGTAAGGCGGCACGCCATGCGTGAATCCGCATCGATCCGCATCGATGGCGTGACCAAGACCTTCGACGGCCGGGTCATGGCCGTCGACGACGTCACGCTCGACATCCAGGCCGGCGAGTTCTTCTCGTTGCTGGGACCGTCGGGCTGCGGCAAGACCACGACCTTGCGTCTGATCGCCGGCTTCGAGATCGCCGATGCCGGCCGCATCGTCGTCGGCGGCCGCGATATCACCGACCTGCCGGCGCACAAGCGCGACATGGGCATGGTGTTCCAGTCCTACGCGCTCTTCCCGCACCGCACCGTGGCGGAGAACGTCGCCTTCGGTCTGCGCATGCGCGGCCTGCCCAAGGCGGAGATCGCCGAGCGCGTCGCGGCGGCGCTCAAGCAAGTGGCGCTCGACGGTTACGAAGCGCGCCGGCCCTCGCAGCTCTCGGGCGGTCAGCAGCAGCGCGTGGCGCTGGCGCGCGCCGTCGTCATCCGCCCCGCCGTGCTGCTGTGCGACGAGCCGCTGGGCGCGCTCGACCGCAAGCTGCGCCAGTCCATGCAGTTCGAGCTCAAGCAGCTGCAGAAGGAGCTCGGCGTCACCTTGGTCTTCGTCACGCACGACCAGGAGGAGGCGCTGGCGATGTCCGACCGCATCGCCGTCATGAACGCCGGCAAGGTCGAGCAGGTCGGCGCGCCCCAGGAGATCTACGATCGCCCGCGCACGCGCTTCGTCGCCGACTTCATCGGCGAGATCAACATGTTCGAGGGCGCCTGGAGCGGCGGGCGTTTCGTGATGGGCCACGGCCGCGCCCTGCCGGCGGCGAGCGCCAGCGGACGTACGGGAGCGGGCATGATCGCCGTGCGGCCGGAGAAGACGCGCCTTGTCGGCGAGGTCGATGGCGCGTTGGGCGGCCGCATCGAGAGCGCCAACTTCCTCGGCGGCCATGTGCTCTACCGCGTCGTCACCGACGAGGGCCGCGCCGTGCTGGCCAAGGAACAGAACGTCGGCGACAGCGGCCGCAAGGTCGGTGACCGCGTCGGCGTCGCTTGGATGCCGTCCGACGCGGTGAGCTTGGAGGCGTGAGGATGAACGCGACTCTTACCTTCCCCCGGAGGGGGAAGGTGCCCGAAGGGCGGATGGGGGATGTTGAAGACGAACTGAGGAGTCCGTCTTCAAAATCCCCCATCCGTCGCGCTGAAGCGCGCCACCTTCCCCCTGCGGGGGAAGGTAAAGGAGATGCATCATGACCCGTACGCTCGGCATCGCGGTGATTGGTCAGGCGCCGCGCGATGACATCGCCGCCTTGTTCGCGGCACAGGCGCCGGCCGGCACGAGGGTGATCCTGCGTGGCTGTCTTGACGGCATGAGCGACGCCGAGATCGCGGCGGTCGCGCCGGTCGACGGTGCGGATACGCTCTACACGCGCCTGTCCGGCGATCGCGACGTGAAGATCTCGAAGAAGGCCGTGATCGCGCGCGCGCCCCAGACCTTGGCGAAGCTGCGCGACGACGGCGCCGATGCGCTGGTCTTCAACTGCACCGGCGCTTTTCCCTCGATGCCGGGCGATGCCGGGGTGCTGTTCCCCTCGCGTGTGTTGGCGGGGTTGAGCGCGGGGCTGCTACCGACTGGCCGGCTGGGTCTTTTGGTGCCGCTGGCCGAGCAGGCCGCCAAGCTCACCGAGAAGTGGCAACGGCCGGGCATCGAAGTGTTCGCCGAGGCGCTGGCGCCCAGCGCTGGCGACGCCGAGATCGAGGCCGCCGCGGCGCGTCTGAAGGCAAAGGCGCCCGACCTGATCGCCATGGACTGCATGAGCTATACGCCGGCCACCAAGGACATCGTCAAGCGCGTCTCGGGCGTGCCGGCGTTGCTGGGCGTCACCGCCACGGCGCGCGTGCTGCGCGAATTGCTGGAGTAGAGATGGACCGCGAGATCACGCTCGACGATATCGAATCGCTCGCAGTCGGCGCCTGGGTGCTGGGCACCGGCGGCGGCGGCAGCCCGTATCTCGGCCTGCTCAACATGCGCCGCCTCTACCGCGAGGAGAATCTGCGGGTAAGGCTGATGAGCCCCGACGACCTTGCCGACGACGACATGGTCGCCGCGGTATCGAACATGGGCGCGCCGCTGGTCGGCCAGGAGCGGCTCACCGACAGCCGCACCATCGCGCGCGCCGTGGCGCTGATGGAGGAGCACACCGGCAAGCGCTTCCGTGCGATCATGTCGCTGGAGATCGGCGGCGGCAATTCGATCCAGCCGCTGATGGCCGCGGCGCATCTGGGCCGGCCGGTGGTCGACGCCGACATGATGGGCCGAGCCTATCCCGAGGCGCAGATGACCTCGGTCGCGGTCGGCGACCTCACGCCATGCCCGCTATCGACCGTCGACGTGCGCGGCCTGGAATCGATCGTCGACAAGGTGCCGACCTGGAAATGGATGGAGCGGGTCAGCCGCAAGATCTGCGTCGAGTACGGCTCGATCGCCTCGACCTGCAAGGCACCGCGCACCGGCGCCGAGGTCAAGAAATGGGGCATCAAGTACACCACGACCAAAGCGATCAAGATCGGCCATGCGGTGCGCGAGGCGCAGCGCCGGCATGAGGATCCGATCGAGGCGATCCTCTCGGTCGAGCCGGGCAAGGTGCTCTATCGCGGCAAGGTCAAGGACGTCGAGCGGCGCACCACCGAGGGCTTCCTGCGCGGCCGCACGCGCTTCGAGGGCATGGACGAGTATCGCGGCGCCTCGATGGAGATCGCCTTCCAGAACGAGTGGATCGTCGCCTGGCGCGACCAGCAGCCGATCGCCATGTCGCCCGACCTGATCTGCGTGCTCGACAGCGTCTCGGGCGAGGCGGTGGGCACCGAGACCATCCGCTATGGCCAGCGTGTCACCGTGATCGCGCTGCCGCCGCCGGAGGTCTTCCTGTCGCCCAAGGGCTTGCAGCATGTCGGCCCGCGCGCCTTCGGCTACGACATCGAGTTCCGGAGCGTCTTCGCGTGAGCCTGCGCGACGTCACGCTCGACGACATCGAATCGCTTGCGGTCGGCGCCTGGGTGCTGGGCACCGGTGGCGGCGGCAACCCCTATCTGCCGCTGCTCAACATGCGCGCGTTGTACCGTGAGGGCTATCGCTGCCAGCTGATGTCGTCAGACGATCTCGCTGACGACGACTGGGTCGGCACCGTCGCCAATATGGGCGCGCCGCTGGTGGGGCAGGAGCGGCTGACCGATAGCATCACCTTGGCACGCGCCGTGACGGCGATGGAGAAGCACATCGGCAAGCGCTTCCGCGCTCTGATGAGCATGGAGATCGGCGGCGCCAACGGCGTGCGGCCGTTCATGGCGGCGGCGCACCACAAGTTGCCGGTGGTCGACAGCGACACCATGGGGCGTGCCTACCCCGAGGCGCAGATGACCTCGGTCGCGGTCGGCGGTCTCACGCCCTATCCGCTAACCGCCGTCGATGTGCGCGGCTTCGAGAGCATCGTGCACAAGGTGCCGACCTGGAAATGGACGGAGCGCGTCGGCCGCAAGATCTGCGTCGAGTACGGTTCGGTCGCCGCCACCTGCCAGCCACCGCGGACCGGTGCCGAGGTCAAGAAGTGGGGCATCCACGGCACCACGACCAAGGCCATCGCCATCGGTGCCGCTGTCCGCGAAGCCCAGCGCAAGCACGACGATCCGATCGCCGCGATCCTCTCGGTCGAGCCCGGCAAGCTGCTCTACACCGGCAAGGTGGTCGACGTGGCGCGGCGCACCACCGAGGGCTTCCTGCGCGGCGTGGTGCGCTTCGACGGGCTCGACGACTATCGCGGCTCGGCGATGACCATCAACTTCCAGAACGAGTGGATCGTCGCATACCGCGACGAGCAGCCCGTCGCCATGACCCCCGACCTGATCTGCGTGCTCGACTCGGTGTCGGGCGAGGCGGTGGGCAGCGAGACGATCCGCTATGGTCAGCGCGTCACCGCGATCGCGCTGCCGCCACCCGAGGTTTTCCTTTCGGAAAGAGGCCTGCAGCACGTCGGCCCGCGCGCCTTCGGCTACGACCTCGACTTCAGGAGCGTGTTTTCGTCATGAGACGCATTGGCATCGATGTCGGCGGCACCAATACGGATGCGGTGCTGATCGAGGACGGCAAGGTAACCGGCGCGGTCAAGGCGCCGACCAGCGAGGACGTCACGACGGGCATCCTCGATGCGCTGAAGGCGCTCGCCGCGACCGGCGTGCTGAAGGGCAAGCGCATCGACGGCGTGATGATCGGCACCACGCATTTCATCAACGCCGTGGTGCAGCGCCGCCATCTCACCAAGGTCGGCGCGCTCAGGCTGGGCATGCCGGCCTCGGCCTCGCTCCCGCCATTCTGCGACTGGCCGGAGGATCTCGCCGAGATCGTGCGCGGCGGCGTGTGGATGGTGGAAGGCGGCCACGAGTTCGACGGACGACCCTTCATGCCGCTCGACGAGGCGGCGATCATGGCGGCGGCGCGGGAGATGAAGGCCAAAGGCCTGAAGTCGGTGGCGATTTCGGCGATCTTCTCGCCGCTCGATCCCTCGCACGAGAAGCGCGCGGCGGAGATCGTCGCCGGCGAGGTGCCCGGCGTTTCGATCACCTGCTCGTCCGATCTCGGCCGCATCGGCCTGCTGGAGCGCGAGAATGCCGGGCTGCTCAATGCCGGCCTGGCCGATCTGGCGCGCGACACCATCGCCGCCTTCGAGCAATCGATCCGCGACAGCGGCATCGCCGCACCGCTCTACATCACGCAGAACGACGGCACCGTGGTCGAGGCGGTGCAGGCGCGCCGCCTGCCGGTCTACAGCTTCGCCTCTGGTGCGACCAACTCGATGCGTGGCGGCGCCTATCTCTCGGGCCTGCTGGACGCCATGGTTATCGATGTCGGCGGCACCACGACCGATGTCGGCCAGTTGCGCCACGGCTTTCCGCGCGAGGCCAACTCCGTCGTGCGTGTGGGCGGCGTGCGCACCCTGTTCCGCATGCCCGACCTCATGTCGATCGGCCTGGGCGGCGGCAGCCATGTCTCGCTTGATCCGCTGAAGGTCGGCCCGCTATCGGTGGGCTACAAACTGCTGCGCGAGGGCATCGCCTTCGGTGGTACGCAGCTCACCACCACTGATATCGCCATCGCCGCCGGCCGCCTCGGGCTGGGCGACAAGGCGAAGGTTGCCCACCTCGACGCCGCGACCTGCGCCCGCGTTTTCGGCGAGGCCAAGCGCATGGTCGAGGAGACGGTCGATCGCATGAAGACCGAGGCCGGCGACGTGCCGTTGATCGCCGTCGGCGGCGGGGCCTTCCTGGTGCCCGACAAGCTCGAGGGCGTGTCCGAGGTCATCCGCGTGCAGTACGGCGATTGCGCCAACGCCGTGGGCGCGGCGATCGCCCAGGTCTCCGGTGAGTGCGATCAGATCTTCCGCGACATGGCCCGCGTCGACGCCATCGCCCGTGCCAACGAGCTGGCCGCCGATCGCGCCGTCTCGGCCGGCGCCGACCGCGCTACGCTCTCGATCATCGAGACCGAGGACATGCCGCTGGCTTATCTGCCGGGCAACGCCTTGCGGGTACGCGTGCGCGTCGTGGGCGACGTGGCCGCGACCTGACGAAGATCGGGCCTCAGACGGCGACGGAGTGGCGAGCGCCCGAGGTCGGGAGATAGTGGTCGAAGGCGGCGCATACGAGCCGCGTCGCGATGCGGCCTTCGGCGGAGATTTCCACGCGATGGCCATCGATGGCGACGAATCCTGCGGTCACAAAAGGCTGTAGCCGCTCGAGATCGTCGTCGAAGACGGCGACCTTGCCATGGCGTCGCGCGACGACATCGAGGTCGACGGCGAAGTCGCACATCAGCCGCTCGATCACATCGCTGACCAGCCGGTCGTCCTCGCTCAGCGTGCAACCGCGCGCCGTGGCGTAGGAATCCTCGCGCAGGCACCGCGCGTAGTCGGTCACGCCGGCGGCGTTCTGGCTGAAGCCCTGGGGTAGCTGGCTGATGGCGCTGGCACCCAGGCCGATCTGCGGGGCCAGCGGAACATCCGTGTAGCCCTGGAAATTGCGTCGCAGGCGGCCTTCGCGCCCGGCGACGGCGAGCGGATCGTCGGGGCGGGCGTAGTGGTCGATACCAATCGCCACGTAGCCGGCGGCGACCAGATCGCGCGCGGCCAGCCGGGCCATGGCCTGGCGCGTCGCCGTGTCAGGCAATGTCGCCGCGTCGATCGCCTGCTGACGGCGCGCCATCCACGGCACATGGGCGTAGCCGAACACGGCGATCCGCGACGGGCCGAGCGCGACGGTCTGCGCCAGCGTGGCGGCCAGCATGTCGATTGTCTGCGTCGGCAGGCCGTACACCAGATCGATGTTGATGCGCTCGATCCCGGCATGGCGCAGCGCGTCCATCGCCCGCTCGGTCGTCTCGACCGGCTGCCAGCGGTTGATCGCGCGTTGGACCGCCGGCGCGAAGTCCTGCACGCCGAGGCTGGCACGGTTGACGCCGATCTCGCCGAGCACCGCCGCGCGTCCGGGCGTCAGGTAACGCGGATCGGTCTCGATCGAGATCTCGGTCGATCGATCGATCGTGAAGCGGTCGGCGATCCGATCGGCCAGACGCTTCAGGCCATCGCCGCCGAGTTCGGTCGGCGTACCGCCGCCAAGCTGAAGTGCCGCCAGACGGCGACCGCCGCCGACATCGCGCGTGACCATGTCCAGTTCGCGTGTCAGCAGCGCGCCATAGGCCTCCATCTGCTCGGCACCACGCACCACCGCGGTGTGGCAGGCGCAGTACCAGCACAGCGCACGGCAGTAAGGGACATGCAGGTAGAGCGCCACGTCGCCGCCCGCGGGCAGCGCGTTCAGCCAGGCTCGGTGGGCTGAAGCGTCGATCGCGCTGCCGAACTGCGCCGCGGTAGGGTAGCTCGTGTAGCGCGGCACACTGCGCTCGAGGCCCGGCAGCATCGTTTTGTCCATCGCTTCTCCCGCGCCCGGCGGATGGCGCGGGCCTGCCCGAGGACGCTAGCGGGCCGCCCAGGTCATGCGTTGATGCAGGTCAAGCGTCGGCTGGCCGGCGCACCACCGGTGCCGCTAAGCCGAAGAACGGCGTCAGGCCGCCAGCGCCATCGGCCGCACCAGCTCCAGCCCGTCGGCGGCGGTGGCGGAGATCGTCGTACGCACCATGTAGCGACCGATATCCTCGGGCCAGGGCCGGCCACGATGCATGGTGGCGCGGTTGTCCCACATCACCACGTCGCCGGCGCGCCAGGTGTGTTCCCAGGTGTTGCCCGGTGCGGTCGCCAGCTCCTCGAGCTCGTCGATCAGCGCGCGGCTTTCGGACTCCATGCCCTCGATGGCACGGATGTGCGAGGCGATGTAGAGCGACTCGGTGTTGTTCACCGGGTTGCGCCACACCAGCCGCCAACGCACCGGCGGCAACGAGCGGCGCTCCTCCTCGTTCATCAGCGTCGGCGAGATCCGGTCGCGCGAGGTGGAGAAGTCGTGGATCGCCACCATCTGGCGCAGCTTGGCGCGACGGCTCTCGGGCAGGCGCTGGAAGGCGCGGCGCGTGCTGACGAATTCGGTCTCGCCGCCTGACGGTGGGATGATGCGGCCCGACAGGATCGAGGTCAGCGCCGGGATCGCCTTGAACGAGCTGTCCGTGTGCCAGAACTGATTGGCCTTGTTGGTTAGCCACAGGCGATGGCTGGTCGGCACGATCTTGTTGGTCTCGGGGTCGATGTTCCGGAGATGAACATAGAACGAGCCCGAGCCGATCGCGTTGACCTTGGTCGGCTCCGGCGGCCCGAACTTCGCCGAGAAGGCGAGCTGGTCCTCGTCGGTGAGCTCCTGGCCGCGGAACAGCAGCACCGAATGCTCCTCGAAAGCGGCGCGCACCTGGCGGTAGACGTTGTCGTCGCGCGCCACGTCCTGGATGGTCACGCCACGCACTTCGACGCCGAAATCCGGTCCGAGCTTCACCAGCTCCATGGTTTCCTCCCGCGGCTCGAAACATCCGCTTGTCGCGGCACTATAGCGCCACGGAGGGCCGGGCTACAGTGGCGTGATGCGCCGCGCGCTGGTTCCCCTGACCGCCACCTTCCTCGTGCAGACCCTGTGCTCGGCGGCGGTGCTGGCGTTGGCGACCATGATGCCCAAGGTCGGGCCCGATGTCGGCGTGCCGAGCTGGGTGATCGGCGCCTTCACGGCGATCATCTACGCCGTCGCCGCGACCTCCTCGTTCTTCAGCGCCCAGCCGCTGGCACGCTTCGGCGGTGTGCGGCTGTGTCAGGCGGCGCTGCTCTCGGGCGCGCTCGGTCTCGCCGTCATGACGCTCGCCACGCCCCTGGCGCTGGTCGTGGGCGTGTTCCTGGTCGGCGGCTCCAACGGACCGCTCAACGCCGCGTCGGCGGCGATCCTCGCGCATCGCGTGCCGCCCAACTGGTACAGCGCCGCTTTCACGGTGAAGCAGACCGGCGTGCCGTTCGGGTTCGCGCTGTCGGGCGCCATCGTGCCGCCGCTGGCGACCTGGCTGGGCTGGCAGGGCGCCGCCTGGAGTCTGGCCGCGGTGCTGGTCATCGCCATCGTCGCGCTGCAGATACTCGCTGCCGAGCTTGAGGGCGGCGCGCCGCCGATCGCGCGACCGGCGCTGCTTGAACCGCTGCGCGTGATCTTCGCCGACCGTCGGCTGCGCGCGCTGGCGCTCGCCTCGCTGCTGTATGTCGTGGCGCAGCACACCGTGACCTTCGTGCTTGTCACCTACCTCGTCGAAGCCTGCGGCCTGTCGATGGTGGTGGCCGGCCAGATCCTTGCCGCCTCGCAGTTCGGCGCCGCCGCGTTGCGTCTCGTGCTCGGCAGCTTCGCCGACCGTCTGCGCGAGCGGCTGAGCCTGCTTGGCGGTATCGGCCTGATCACCGCGGCGGGCTGCGCCGCGGTATCGCTGGCGCGGCCCGACTGGCCGTTCCTCGCCATCGCCGCCGCGGCGGTGATCTGCGGCACCACGGCGGCGAGCTGGAACGGCCTCTCGGTCGGCGAGTTCGTGCGCTGGTCGCCGCCAGGCCAGGCCGGCGCGATCAACGCCGCCAGCACCGCGATCGTCTTCAGCGGCGGCGTCATCGGCCCCGGCCTGTTCAGCGCCGTGGTCGGCGCCAGCGGCTCCTACGTCGCCGGCTTCGTTCTGATCATCGTCGCCGTCGGCGCCGGTGGCCTATGGCTTCTGGTCGAAGGACGCCGGCTGCGACGGGAGGCCTGACATGATCCTCATCGGCGTCAACCGCTCACCCTACACGCGCCGCGTCGCGATCACCTTGCAGGTCTACGGCATCGCCTACGAGCAACGCGACCTCAACGGTTTCGGCCACCGCGAGGCGGTGCGCGCCGCCAATCCTGTGGGACGCATCCCGGCGCTGGTGCTCGACAGCGGCGAAACGCTGATCGACAGCGGCGCCATCGTCGACTTTCTTGACGAGACCTATGGCGGCGACCAGCCACTAACGCCGCGATCCGGTGCCGAGCGTCGCGCCGTGCTGAAGATTGCGGCGATGATGATGGGTGCCTGCGACAAGGGTCTGCAGGCCGCCTATCATCGCAATCACACACCGAAAGAGAAGTGGCATCAGCCCTGGATCGACGACTGCATGGCGCAGATGACGAACGCGCTGGCGGCGGTCGACGCGATGGTGAAGCCGGATGATCCCTACCTGCTGCTCGGCCGTCTGACCCAGGCCGACATCACCGCCTTCGTCGCCGAACGCCTGGGGCGCGGGCTTGGCATCGATACCGATGCGCAGATGCCACGCCTGCGCGCGATGACGCGCGCGCTGCTCGGTCAACCCGCTTTTCTTTCTACGGAGCCCACGCCGCCACCGGCATGATCAGTGCCACTCGAAGGTCGCGCTGATCGCCAGATGGTCGGAGGGCTGCTCGAGCGAGGGCAGCGGCGTGGTTGCGTGGATCGTCGGCAGCGCGTGGGGTTCGGCGCTCAGTGGGCCGCGATACAGCAGATAGTCGATGCGTTTGGCGATTTCGTTGGAGTTGCAGGTGAAGTCGTCCGGTCGCGCGGCGTAGGCGTCGGCAAACCCCGCCGACCAGAAGGTGTCGAGCGTCGGGGTCGCCGCCGTCGCGTTGAAATCGCCGCAGGCGATCCAGGCGTCGCAAGGCTGGAGCGCGCCGACCAGCTGTCGCGCCTGACGCAGGCCGATGCGCTGGTCTGGCGGCGTCGTCGGCGCCTGCCATTTGAGATGGGTGCTGGCGACGCCCAGTGTTCGCGCGTCGTGGCGCAGCTCCAGCAGCAGGGCGATGCTGCCTGAGGACGGTTGATCCGCGATGCCGTCGTCGTAGACCAGCCGGTGGACATTGCCGAGCGTGAACTGGCTGCGATCGAAGAACGTCGCGCAGCCGTCGAGGCGGGTACCGCTCTTCTTCAGATACTCGCCGGCATAACCCAGCTTCGCGAGGCGTCGCTCGAGCAGGGCGAAGGTCTCTTCCTCGATCTCCTGCAGGCACAGGATATGGGCCGCCCGCCGCTCGATCGCGTCGGCCAGCGCGCCCATCCGCCATTCCGGCCGCAGGTGCTCGGCTGCGGTATGCGGAAAAAAGCGCGGCTCGATATAGGCGTTGGCCAGGATGTTGTAGGAGCAGACGACGAAAGACATCAGCGCGCCAACGCCAGTTCGGCGCGCGCCGCCATCTTCAGCAGTGGCCGGTCGTGCAGGCGCGGCGCCACGATCTGCAACCCAACGGGCAATCCATCGCGGCCGCTACCGCAGGGAATCGAGATACCCGGCACCAGCGCGAGGTTGAACAGCGGCGTGAACACCGCGTGACCGCGCGGCCCGGCGGGCTTGTTCTCGATCACCGCTGGATACACCGTCTCGACCGGCCACGACACGCAGGCGGTGGTCGGCGTCAGCAGGTAGTCGTAGCGGGTGAAGAACTCCGCCACGGCGCGGGCGGCGGCATCGGCGAAGCGCAACGCGGCGACCACGTCGGTGCCCGACGTGCCCCGGCCGCGCTCGATCAAGCCCGCGATGTTGTCGCCGAATAGCCCGGGCTCGGTCGCGTGCCGTTCGCCGTAGAGCAGCGCGCTGGCGGCGGCGTTGACCGCCGCGAAGGCGAGCTCGCCGGTTCCGGCGGGCCATGTGATGTCGGCGTTCTGGATGCTCCAGCCGGCGCCGCGCAGTGTCTCGACCGCGGCGTCGACCGCGTCGCGCACATCGGCGTCGACGGCGACGTCGAGGCCCAGGCGCGGGCTGTAGGCGATGCGCGGCTTGGCCGGCGGTGCCACGTCGTAGGTCGGCACCGAATGCGGGTCGCGCGGATCGGCGCCGGCCATCATCTCGAACATCAGCGAGGCGTCAGCCACCGTGCGGCCCATCGGCGCCGTCACGCCATAGAGCGGGCCGTACGACCCGCCGAAGCCGAAGGGCGAGGGGATCGCGCCGGCCGAGGTCTTGAGCCCGACCACGCCGCAATGCGACGCCGGCCGTCGGCCCGAGCCACCGCCATCGGTGCCCAATGCGATCGGTGAAAAGCCGGCCGCCAGGCCCACCGCCGCGCCGCCGGAGGAACCACCGGGGGTGAGCGCCGGATTCATCGGATGGCGCGTCGGGCCATAGACCTTGTTCTCGGTGTGGCCCTTGGCGGCCATCTCGGGCGTGTTGGTCATGCCCAGGAACACGCCGCCCGCCGCCTTCAGCCGCTCGACCGACACCGCGTCGCGCGGCGCGATGAAGTCCTTGTAGAGCAGCGAGCCATTGGTGACGCGCCGGCCGGCGACCCAGGTCGTGTCCTTCACCGTGTAGGGCACGCCCAGCAGCGGCCCGTCGAAACCGGCCTTGCGCTGCGCGTCGACGCGGTCGGCGTCGCGCCGTGCTTCCGCGGGATCGAAGTCGACGATGGCGGTGAGCGCAGGATTCCTTGCCTCGACCCGCGCGATGGCGGCCTCGGCGACGTCGCGGGCCCTGGCCTTGCCGGAGCGGACCGCGGTGGCGATCTCGGCGGCGGTTCGATCGATCAGGTCCATCGGGGTTGTCCTTGGGCTTGGCGACTCGGCTGCGCTATCATGGCCACAAAACAATGCCCCTCGAAACTGATCTCTACGCGCCGGTGAAGGCGCTACTCGAAGGCCAGGGCTACGACGTCAAGGGCGAGGTCCGCGGCTGCGACGTCGTGGGCGTGCGCGGCGCGGAGCCGCCGGTGATCGTCGAGCTCAAACGCGCCTTCGGGCTCGGCCTGGTACTGCAGGGCGTCGAGCGATTGGGCATGACCGACTCGGTCTACCTCGCCGTCGGCGCCTGGCCCAAGCGCATGCGCGAGGTCAAGAAATTGTGCCGGCGGCTCGGGCTCGGCTTGATGATCGTGACGGGCGCGCGGGTCGAGATCCTGCTCGATCCCGCGCCCTACGTGCCGCGCAAGAACACGCGCAAGGCCGGCCGCCTGCTGGGCGAGCATGCACGGCGTGTCGGCGATCCGACGAAGGGCGGCTCGACGCGCGTGCCGATCATGACCGCCTATCGGCAGCAGGCGTTGCGCTGCGCCGAACTGCTGGCGCGCGACGGGCCGATGAAGGCCGCGGTGCTGAAGGCATCCGCCGAGGTGCCGAACGCCGGCAAGATTCTGCTCGACGATGTCTATGGCTGGTTCGAGCGGGTCGAGCGCGGCGTCTATACGCTCAGCCCGGCGGGGCGTGATGGGCTGGTGAAGTTCGGCCGGGGCTGATGTAGGCTGCCCGGGCGATCAGGCCGCCGAGGGAGTTCTCCGATGGACATGCCGATCACCGAGCTGCCGCTGACTGGAACCGATGTCTACGCCATGCCGCGCGAGCAGGGCGAATGGGTGCTACGCCGCCAGCTCGCCGCCGCCTATCGCCTGGTCGACCATTTCGGCTGGACCGAGCTGATCTACGGCCACCTCACCGCGCGCGTGCCGGGCGATGCGCCGCATTTCCTGATCAATCCCTTCGGTCTGAACTACGACGAGGTCACCGCCTCGAACCTGGTGAAGATCGACCTCGACGGCAACATCGTCGAGCCCTCGCCGCATCCCGTGAACTACGCCGGCTTCGTCATCCATTCGGCGATCCACATGGCGCACGCTTCGCGCCACCGCGTGGTGATGCACACCCATACCCGCGCCGGCATGGCGGTTTGCGCGCTGAAGGATGGGCTGAAGCCGATCTCGATGGTATCGACGGCGTTCCACGGCAAGCTCTCGCAGCATGACTACGAAGGCCCCAGCCTCGATCTCGACGAGCGCGGCCGGCTCCTGAAGAACCTCGGCGACAACCAGGCGATGATGCTGCGCAACCATGGCCTGCTGGTCACCGGTCGCTCGGTGCCCGAGGCCTTCCTGCGCCTCTATCGCCTGGAACGCGCCTGCCAGATCCAGATCGACGCCGCGGCCGCCGGCGCGCTCAATGTCATGGGCGACAATCTCGCGGCCAAGTCGGGCGCCGACATGGACGCGTTCTCCGAGCGCGAGAGCGCCAACGGCATGGGCGATCTCGAATTCGCCGCCCTGATCCGCAAGCTCGACAAGACCGATTCGAGCTGGCGGCACTAGTTCAGGCGGGAGCGCCGCCGCTCCCGTCCCACTTCTGCATCGCTGCGCGTTGCGTTGAGCACGGCGTTGGCTAGCGAAGGAGGGATCCATGGCGGACAGTGTCTACAAGGTGATCGAGCTCATCGGCACCAGCACCGAGTCCTGGGAGAAGGCGGCGAACGTCGCGATCAGCCGCGCCAGCAAAACGCTGCGCGACCTGCGTGTCGCCGAGGTCGTCGAGCTCGACATGGTGATCGAGAAGGGCAAGGTCGCGGCCTACCGCACCAAGGTGAAGCTGTCCTTCAAGTTCGAAGGAAGCTGATCAGGCCCTCGGCGTCGATGCCGATCTCGGCGCCGTCTTCGATCCGCTCCATCTCCCGCGGCGCCAGCTCGTAGAGCGGGATCGCGGGCCAGCCCATCTCGCGCGCCACGACGACGCCCAGGCCGAGGATGGCATCGACGCGGCCCAGCACGATGGCCGATGGTGCATGGCCGTTGCGCAACAGCTCGAGCATCACCGCGCTCGAGGACGACGAACCGCGTGGCTCGGCCACCAACAGCACGCGGCCGGCGATACGCTCGCCGTGATGGGCGATCGATGGATCGGTGAGCGCGCCGGTATCGGGATCGACGCCGCCCCAAAAACTCAGCGCCGCGACCTTCAGCGCGCGGCCCGAGGCGGCGCCGGGAAGGATGACACGCGCGCGGATCATTGCGTCTTCCTCCCTCTCCCCGCGAGCGGGGAGAGGGTCGGGGTGAGGGGCTGAATCAGGTGTCGCACTACGGCCGCAAGCAACCTGCGACTCCCCCTCACCCCAACCCTCTCCCCGCAGGCGGGGCGAGGGAGCATGAAGTGCATCATCGCCATAACGACACGTCCCGCACGAGGCGGCCGGCGGCGGCGGATTCGGCGACGTCGCTCAGCGAGCCGAACACCACGTCGTAGCCGGTGTTGGGCCGCGTGTAGTGGGCGAACTTGCCGGAGTTGGTGAGTAGGGTGGCGCCTGTGATATCGGGCAGGATCGGCGCAACGACGACGCAGGTATCTGCGACGAGCGTGATGTTGGCGTCAGCCAGCGCGCCGAGCAGTTCTTCGCGCTCCAGCGCGGAGAGCGTATGGCGGCCGGTGCAGGCGAAGAAGGGCAGGCGACTCGGGCGGCCATTCAGCAGCGCCAGCAGTCGCCGAACCTCATTGATTGAGAGGTGCGGGCTGCCGATGGCGATGGCGTCGAGGCGAGCACCCCCGGTGGTCGAGAGCCGGTCGTAGCTCTCGCGCAGCATCGCGCCGGTCAGCGCGATCGTCTCGGCCGACGGCGCGCCACCGAGGACGGTCGCGACATCGGGCGCCTCGGGCGTGACGCCGACGACGTGGAACAGGCCGATGGCGCCACTGGAGGCGGCGGCGGCGCCCAGCGCCTTCAGACGATCTTCCGACGTGTCGCGTGGCAAGCCGGCGAAGGCCGCGACGCGACCACCGGCGACACGGCCCAGCCAGGCGCCGAGCACGGGATAGAGCGCGTCCTCGGCCAGCAGGCGCGGATCGAGGCCGCCGCACTCGACCAGCAGCGTGGCGCGGCGATTGGCGTCGCGATGCAGTCCATAATCCGGCGCGCGCGCGGCGATGGCGGCGCAAATGTCCAGGAAGTCGCCGTAGCGCTCGGTGCGCGCGCCCAGCACCGAATTGCAGAAGGCGACGGCGTTGCTTTCGCCCCAGGCGACATGCGCGCCGGTGCGCGGGCGGTGACCGGCCTGGTAGGGCGCGCAGGTCCATGTCGGCTGGCAGCCCAGCGCGACATAGGCATCCATCATGCGACGCGCCATGGCGGCCTTGTGCGTGTCGAGCTTCACCCGGCCGGTATGCAGCAGGTCGAGCGCGCCGACATTGAGGGTCGTCGGTACGCCGGCGCGGCCGCCGCCCTCGACCAACCGTTCGGCGAACAAGGTGCCGGAATCGCCGTGATAGAGGCAGCCGTCGATATGCGCGGACTCAACCGAGATCAGCCGCTCGGCGCCCATCATGCGCGCGGTCTCCGATACCACGCGCATCGACAGGGCGGCGGCCGGGCCGTCGCGGCCCTCCAGCACGGCGCGTTCGTCCGAGGTGAGCTGCATGGGCGGTAGTGTAGCGACAGCGAGGGCCTGCGTCCCGCCAGCACTCCCATGCAGGCAAGGCGATTGTCAGGGCCCGCCGCTCTCGGCATATGGTGCCGGCCAAGCGAACAGGACAAGAGGAACGGGCATGCCCGGCGCGCTCGACGGTATTCTGGTGATCTCGGTGGAGCAGGCGGTGGCCGCTCCTTATTGCGCGGCGCGGCTGGCCGATTCGGGCGCGCGGGTGATCAAGGTCGAGCGGCCGGAGGGCGATTTCGCGCGCGGCTACGACCGGCACATCAGAGGCGACAGCGCCTATTTCGTCTTCCTCAACCGCGGCAAGCAGTCGGTGACCTTGGACTTCAAGCGGCCCGAGGATCTGGCGCTGCTGCATCGCATGATCGGCAAGGCCGACGTGCTGATCCAGAACCTCGCGCCGGGCGCGGCCAAGCGTGCCGGTTTCGGCGCCGAGGACATGCGCAAGCTCAACCCGCGCCTGATCACCGTCGATATCTCGGGCTACGGCGATTTCGGGCCGTACAAGGAGCGCCGTGCCTACGACCTGCTGGTGCAGGCCGAGTCGGGGCTCGCGTCGATCACCGGGTCGCACCATGCGCCGGGCCGCGTCGGCATCTCCGCCACGGACATCGGCACCGGCATGTTCGCCCATGCCGCCGTGCTCGAGGCGCTGATCGCGCGCGGCCGCGACGGCAAGGGCCGCCACATCGAGGTGTCGCTATTCTCGGCCATGGCGGAGTGGATGGCGATCCCGCTGATGTCCTGGGAGTACAACAACTATGACTGGCCGCGGCTGGGCCTGACGCATCCCTTCATCGCGCCCTATGGCGTCTATCCCACCGGCGACGACGTGCCGGTGCTGATCTCGATCCAGAACGACAATGAGTGGCGGCGACTGTGCACCGGCGTGCTCGATCGCCCCGACATGCCCGACGATCCGCGCTTCGCGACGGGCGTGGCGCGCAACGCGATTCGCGACGAGACCAACGCCATCGTCGCCGAGGTCTTCAAGCGCCACACCTGGGATAGCATCACGGCGAAGCTGGAAAAGGCGCAGATCGCCTATGCCCGCGTAAGCTCAGTGAAGGATCTCGGCGGCCACCCGCAGGTGCGCCGCACGACCATCACGACCGACAAAGGCGAGGTCTCGCTGCCGGCACTGGCCGCGACCATCGACAACGAAGTGCGGACTCTGGGCGCGGTGCCGGCGCTCGGCGAGCACAGCGACACGATCCGCGCCGAGTTCAAGTGATCTACGCAGGCGTCTTACCTTCCCCCGCTCTGCGGGGGAAGGTGCCCGAAGGGCGGATGGGGGTGCTGGTATTGCGGTCAGATGCGATGTTTGAGTTGTCGCACCCCGGGGCCGTCCGCGGCCCCTGTCCACCCCCATCCGGCGCTGCGCGCCACCCACCCCCGCCCGCGGGGGGCGGTAGGAGACAATGATCCCGGCGCGCCTCGCCTATTTCTTCGGTGCCTATTTCTTCGCCGGCGGCGCGGCGCTGAGTTACTGGGCGGTGTGGTTGCGCGACCGCGGCGTGGGCGATGCCGAGATCGGCACGATCTACATGGCGCGCCAGTTCGTGACGGTAGCGGCGACCATCGCCGTGGGCTGGATCGCCCAGCGCCTGGCCGGCACGCGCGGCCTGATGATGGCGTTGCTGTCGGGCGCGCTCGCCATGGCCATCGCCTACGAGTTCTCCTATGGCTTCTGGCCCAACCTGATCGTCACCATGATCTGGGGCGCGATGTGGCACCCGCTGCTGTCGCTGGGCGACGGCAATGCCGTGGCGGTGACGCGCGAGCGCGGCATCGACTATGCGCGGGTGCGCGTCTGGGGCTCGGTGACCTTCATCGGCGGCGCGCTGGCCGCCGGCGTCGCGGTCGATCGCTGGGGGCCGCCCTGGGTGCTCTATCTGCTGGGCATCGGCGTGGTGCTGACCATTCCCGCCGCCTTGTGGCTGCCCGCGCCGGCATCGCGCAGCGCGCCGGCCGATCGCGGCAAGGTCCGCGCCGGCGAGTTGCTGCGCAAGCCGACCTTCGTGCTGTTCCTGGTCGCCTGCGGCTTCTGCCAGGCCAGCCACGCCGTGCTCTACAGCTTCGGCACGCTGTCATGGCGCGCCGCCGGCATCGACGACGTGGTGATCAGCCTGCTGTGGGGCGAGAGCGTGCTGGTCGAGATCGGCCTGTTCATGGTCGGCGGCGCGCTCACCGCGCGCTTCGGCGCCGTCGGCATGCTGGCGCTGGGCGCCGGCGGCGCGTTGGTGCGCTGGGCGGCGATGCCCTGGCTCGGTACCGACGTCGCCGCCCTGGTCGTGCTGCAGGCGCTGCACGCCTTGACCTTCGGCGCCACGCATCTGGCCGCGATGGCCTTCCTGCGCCAGGCGATCCCGACGCACGCGATGCCGCTGGCGCAGAGCCTATACTATGGGCTGGCGAGCGGCCTGGTGATCGCCGTGGTATTCCAGGTCTCGGGTACGCTCTACGCGCGCTTCGGCGGCGACGCCTTCTTCGCCATGGCGGCGCTGGCGAGCGTCAGCCTGCTGGCGACGATCGCCCTGGCGCGCCACTGGAAGGGCGAGGCGTTGATTTAGGGAGGACGCGATGTCCAAGGCCGACCATGACTTGTTGGAGGCGCTGAACGACGACTACATCCATTCGGTGCAGCATTCCGACGTGAAGCGCTTCGACGAGATCTTGGCCCAGGACTTCCGCTGCTCGAATCCCGATGGCTCGCTGCTCGACCGTGCCGGCTTCCTGGCGCAGACCGCCAAGCCCGTGACGATCAGCGGCCTGCGCACGGAGGACGTCGAGATCCGCCTGATGGGCGACTTCGCCATCATCCATGCGCGCACGCTGTACACGCTCCCGGACGGCAAGGTCGGGCGTGGCCGCTATACGGACGTCTGGGCGCGGCAGGGCGGCAAGTGGCTCTGCGTCTCCGCCCACGTCACGCGGAACTAAGTCAGCGCGAGCGGCCGCGGCCGGCGATCGTCCAGATATCGACCAGGGTCTCGCCTTTGACGATGTGATAAGCGTCGTAGAGGTTGACCGTGGGATCACAATGCGGCGGCACCAACACGACGCGCGCGCCCAGCGCTGGCGCCTCCTGGCCTTCCGGCGCGATCACCGCGCAATGCTCATCGCCCATGAAGCGCGTGGTGCTGCCTTCGGCGGCGCCCGAGAGGATCTTCGGCGGGCCGGCTTCTGTCGCCATCGACTTCAGCCCCGAGTCCATCGTCGCCATGCCCTGGGTATTGCGGCTCACCACGCGCGCATCGATCTGAAGTGACTGCTCGAAGGTCGGCCGGTTCTCGCCGCGCAGGTCGCAGATGTTGTACTGGTGGTCCATGAAGACGTAGCTGCCGACCTGCAGCTCGGTGAAGACGCCCAGCTCGCAGTCGATCTGGTGCGTGCCGGTGCCCGAGCCGGTGATGATGCCGGGCTTCAGCTTCGCCTTGGCCAGCAGGTCGAGGATGCCCTTGAGGTACTCGGTGCGCTCGACGATCTGCTTGCGGCGCTCGGCGTAGTCCTCGATGTGCTGATGCCGGCCGCAATAGAACTGCACGCCGGCATAGCGCAGCGAGGGCAGTCCCGTGATCTTCTTCGCCAGCGCCACGACGCCCTCCGGCGAGGCGACGCCGGTGCGGTGGATGCCGGGATCGATGTCGATGATCACCGTCAGCACCTGCTTCGCCGCCTTGGCCGCGTTGGCCAGCGCATCGGCGTTGTCGGGGTGATCGACGCAGACCATCAGGCCTTTGGCACGCGCGTTCAGCGTCATCAGCCGTTCGATCGCCGGTTGGGTGACAACAGGCGAGGTGATCAGCAGTCCATCGATGCCGCCATCGGTGAGCGCCTCGGCCTCGCCCAGCTTGGCGCAGCAATTGCCCAGCGCGCCGGCAGCGATCTGGCGGCGCGAGATCTCCGGGCATTTGTGCGTCTTGGAATGCGGGCGCAGCGAGACGTTGTGCTTCTTGGCGAAGGTCGCCATGGCCGCGATGTTGCGCTCCAGCATCTCCAGGTCGAGCGACAGCGACGGCGTGTTGAGCAGGCCGCGCGAGCCCTGTTGGCCGATCAGATGGGCGTGCAGACGGTGCGAATCGGTGGGATGCATCGAAACTCTCTTCGGGCCGCGCCGCTCCAGCGGCGCTCTTCAGTCTAGCCTAGCATGAGAGCCGCTGGAGCGGCGCGGCCCGAAGATGTCTGCCACGCGAAAGCGCGTGGCCGGGGCGGGTTGCCGGGATGCGGCCGGAATGCCTATCGTTGTGCGCGGGACAAGCACTCCGGACCGGGAGGACGCCATGAAATTCGGCCTGTTCTATGAGATCTCGATTCCCCGTCCCTGGACGCCCGAGCGCGAGCGCGAGGTCTATAACAACTGCCTGGAGCAGGTGAAGCTGGCCGACCAGCTCGGCTTCTCCAATGTCTGGGCGGTCGAGCATCACTTCCTCGAGGAATACTCGCACTGCTCGGCGCCGGAGCTGTTCCTCACCGCCTGCGCCATGGTGACCAAGAACATCCGCGTCGGCCACGGCATCGTGGTCTGCGTGCCGGAGTTCAACCACCCGATCAAGATCGCCGAGAAGACGGCGACGCTCGATATCCTGTCGGGTGGCCGGCTCGAGGTCGGCACCGGCCGCTCAGCGACCTGGACGGAGCTGGGCGGTTTCCGCGCCAACCCCGATACGACCAAGAAGAGCTGGGACGAGTTCGTGCGCTGCCTGCCCAAGATGTGGACGCAGGAGACCTTCGCCTATCAGGGCGAGTTCTGGTCGATGCCGGAGCGCACCATCCTGCCCAAGCCCTACCAGAAGCCGCATCCGCCGATGTGGGTCGCGGTCACCAGCCCGGGCACCGAGATCGACGCCGCCGATCGCGGCCTCGGCAGCCTCGGCCTGTCCTTCGCCGGCTACGCCGAGCAGGAGAAGAAGATCAAGGAGTACCGTCGGCGCATCCAGCTCTGCGATCCGGTCGGCGCCTTCGTCAACGAGCAGGTCGCGACCACCAACTTCCTGTTCTGCCACGAGGACGAGAAGACCGGCGTGGAGACGGGCAAGCGGCTGGGCAACACCTTCAACTATCTCGCCACGCAGCTGATCTCGACGCGCGAGGTGTTCTCCTCGCCGTCCTACCAGTCGCTCGGCCTGCTGCCGGCGCTACGCCGCGCCGCCACCGGCCCCGAGGCTTCGGAGCAGCAGACCGAAGGCATGGCCTATGGCGATCCGGCGCGCATCATCAAGGCGATCAAGCATTGGGAATCGCTCGGTGTCGACTGCGTGAACTTCATCCTCAACGCCAACGAAACGATTCCCCAGGAGCAGGTGATGGCGAGCCTTCGCCTGTTCGGCAAGGAAGTCATGCCGGTCTTCGCCAAGAAGCCGGCCAACGTCGCGGCGGCGGAGTAGGCCATGCCCCTCTACGGAACCCTCGACATCACGCAGAACCCCAAGCGTCTGCCCACGGTGGCCAACCTCGACACCGAGGCATGGACCTTGCCCAAGGCCGAGATGATGCAGTTGTTGATCGAGGTGCCCCGCAGCTCGACCGAGGGGCTGTTGCCCAAGGCTATGCACCCGGCACTGCCGTCCTACGTGATCGCCGCGGTGACGCGCTATCCTGAGAGCCCGGTCGGCGCCTTCAACCTCGCGGTGTTGCGTCTGGGCAGCCGCGCCGGCGCGCATCCCCGTGGCTTCCTGCTGGGCGCGCTGGCCAGCACCGAGGCCGCGGCCAAGGAGCTGCGCAGCCGCTGGGGCTTTCCGGTCGAGCACGGCGAGGTGAAGTTCACGCGCCGGCACGATCGCGTCATGGGCACGGCGAAGAAGAACGGCAAGATCGTGCTCGACTGCGCGCTGGTCGATCCGCAGCCGGTCGCCGGCTCGGACGTGCAGTACATCAACTGGGTGACCGCGGCCAACGCGCCGCTCGACGGCCAGACCGCGCCGCTCTTGATCCAGGTCGATCCCAAATACACTTTCTACAAGTCCGAGCGCGGCAAGCCGCAGGTCTCGGCCTTCGACGCCGCGGCGTGGAACGCCGGCGACATCACGCTCGCCGACCCGATCGTCGGCACCTGCTGCACCGTCGACACCGACCTGCCACGCATCCGCTTCGTGATGGATCCGCTCAAGCCGGTGTTCCAGGGCACGCGGCGGATTCGCGAGTCGCGCGCGGACGAGTGATCGTCAACCGATGATGATGACGTCGGGATCCGGTGGATCCGCGTAGAGCTTTTCGACCAGCGCCTTGCGCCGCGTCAACGTCGCGCGCTGGTTGATGTAGCCTTTGTCGGTCAGCTCGTGGCCGTCGACCGACGGCGGCTCGGTCATCAGCAGCGCCCGCTTGACCTGCATCGAGGAGCCGCGCGCCTCGCGGTTCATGGTCGCGATGCCGTCCTTCAGACGCGACACGACCGCTGGATAGCGCAGTACGTCAGCCAGCGGCAGCTGGCCGTCGCTGTCGCGCGCGAGCAGGCGGCAGGCCGCGATGTTGGGGAAGCCGAGGATCGCCACGTAGCTCTTGTCCTGGCCTGCGATCACCGCGTCCTGCAGCACTGGCGTGGCGGCGGCGATCACTGTCGTGCGCAAGGTGCCGACCAGCACGAAGGTGCCGGACATCAGCTTGAAATCCTCGACCACGCGGCCGTCGAAGATCAGGCCCTGCGCCGGATCGGCGGGATCGACGAAGCGGCCGGCGTCGCCGATTCTGTAGAAGCCCTCCTCGTCGAACATCGTCGCCGTGAGCTCGGGCTGCCGGTGATAGCCGGGCGTGACGATGATGCCGCGCAGGCGCAGCTCGTAGCGGCCGTCCTCGCCGGTGGGGATCATCTTCAGCTCGACGCCGGGGAAGGGCAGGCCGATCAAGCCCACGCGCTCGCTCGCCCAATGCACGCTGGTCGCGGTCGGCGCCGTCTCGGTGCAGCCCCAGCCGGTGACGAAGGGAATGCGATAGCCGGTGTGGCGCACCGACAACGCCTGCATGCGGTCGTAGAGATCGTCGGGCAGGGTGGCGCCGCCATAGGCCAGCACCTTGAGGTCGCGGAAGAAGACGCGCGCCAGCTCGTCGTCGCGCTCCAGCGCGGTGGCGAGCATGGCGTAGCCTGCCGGCACGTTGGCGAAGTAGGTGGTGGGTACTTCGCGCAGATTGCGCAGCGTCTCCTCGAACATGCCGGGCACCGGCCGGCCGTCGTCGATATACGTCGTGCCGCCGTCGGCGAGGTTGGCCTGGAAGGTGGCGTTGCCGCCCATGGTGTGATTCCAAGGCAGCCAGTCGAGCATCACGCCCGGTGGCTCGTCCGGCTTGCGCACGCGCGACATCTGCCCCATGGCGATGTTGGCGCACATCATCTCCTGCGTGTTGACCACGGCCTTGGGCATGCCGGTCGAGCCTGAGGTGAACAGGAACTTGCCCACGGTCTTGCCGTCGATCGCCGCCAGCGAACGCGCCACGGCGTCGGTCGGCTTGGTCGCTTCGAGCGCAGCGTAAGGCGTCGACTGCAGCCCCGGCGGCGCGTCGTCGACATGCACCAAGGTCACGCCCTCGAGCAGGCCGGTGGCGTCGAGCGAGGCCAGCGCCTTGGCGAACATCGCGCCGTTTTGCATGAAGATCATCGCCGGGCGGATCAGCTTGACGATGTAAGCCAGCTTGGCGTGGTCCTGGCTCATCAGCGAATAGGCCGGCGACGCCGGCGCCAGCGGTGCGCGCGCCTGCATCGCGGCCATGGTTAGCAGGCCGAACTCGATCGAGTTGCCACTGATCGGCATCACAGGCTTGTCCGGGCCGAAGCCGCGATCGAGCAGCGCCTGGGTCAGCGCGTCGACGCGCTTCTTCGCCTCGGCATAGGTCACCTTTAGCCAGGCGCGATCGGCGCCGCGACGCTGCGCGAGCCAGACTCGATCGGGCGCCTCGTCGGCCCATTTCGCCAGGAAGGTCGGCACGTGACGCTCATACGGAATCAGTCTGTGGCGTGAGCGCAGCACCATGCTGCCGTCGGCGCGCCGGTCGAGCTCGACGTCGCGGCTCAGGAACTCGATCGGCCGGAACGGCGCCTTCATCGGGGTATCCAAGGACGTTTCTCCACCACGCGTGTTCTTCGTTGCATCCGGTGTAGCCGCCGCGGCTCTTGCGGGCAATGATTGACAAAAGCAACTAACCGATTGACGATCGCGACCATGAGCGACAGCGAACTGGACCGCCGCGTGCGCGCGATGCGCCGCTTCAGCCGTTTCTACACCGCGCGCATCGGCGCCCTGCGCGAGGGCTTGAACGACGGGCCGTTCAACCTGACCGAGGGACGCGTCTTGTATGAGCTGACGCACCGCGACGGGCTGTCGGCCAGCGAGCTGGTGCGCGAGCTGGGCGTCGATGCCGGCTATCTCAGCCGCATCCTGGCGAAGCTGGCGCGGCAGGGCCTGATCGAGCGCGTGCGCTCTTCGGAGGACGGTCGGCGGCAAGTGCTCGCGGCGACCCGTGCCGGGCGCAAGGCCTTCGCGCCGGTCGATCGCAATTCGCAGGCCGAGCTCCGGGCGATGCTGGCCAAGGTGGCCGAGCCCGACCAGCGCCGCCTGCTCGAATCGATGGACATCATCGAGCGCGTGCTGGGCGGCCATCGCGAGCGCGCCACCTACGTGCTGCGGCCGCATCGGATCGGCGACATGGGCTGGGTGGTGAGCCGCCACGGCACGCTCTACGCCGAGGAGTTCGGCTGGAACCACGAGTTCGAGGGGCTGGTAGCGGAGATCGCCGGCAAGTTCATCCGCGACTTCGATCCCGCGCACGAGCGTTCGGTGATCGCCGAGAAGGACGGCAGGCCGGTGGGCTGCGCCTTCGTCGTGCGCGACAGCGCCCGGGTCGCGCGGCTGCGCATGGTGCTGGTCGAGCCCGAGACGCGTGGCTCGGGCCTGGGCCGCATGATGGTGCGCGAGTGCGAGCGCTTCGCGCGCGAGAGAGGCTATCGCAAGATGACCTTGTGGACGCACGACGTGCTGGTCGCGGCGCGCGCGATCTACGCCTCCGAGGGCTATCGGCTGGTCGAGGAGGAGCGTTACCACAAGTTCGGCAAGGACCTCGTCGGCGAGACCTGGGAAAAGGCGCTGGTGTGAAGCCGTCGCTGCCGATCCTCGCCGCGGCGACCAACGGCTTGCTGATCGGCGCGGCGATGGTCGCCAGCCGCTTCGCGCTCGAGCAGATATCGCCGGCGACCCTGGCCTTGCTGCGCTACAGCGTCGGTGCGCTGTGCCTGCTGCCGCCGCTGCTGATGATCCGGCGCCTGCGCTTCGAGCGGCGCGACCTGCTGCCGGTGGCGCTGCTCGGTATCGCGCAGTTCGGCATCCTGATCGCGCTCTTGAACTGGGGCCTGCGGTTCATGCCGGCGGCGCGCGCGACCCTGATTTTTGCGACATTTCCGCTGCTCACCATGCTGCTGGCCGCAGCCCTGCGGCTCGAGCGGCTGACCGTGGCCAAGACGGCCGGTGTGCTGTTGAGCTTCGCCGGTGTGGCCTTGGTGCTGGGCGACAAGGCGCTGGGGGCAGAAGCGGGGTGGTGGGGCGAGGCGGCCGTGTTCGCCTCGGCGCTCACCGGCGCGGTCTGCAGCGTGTTCTACCGGCCTTATGTGCGGAAATATCCGACCCTGCAGGTGAGCTGGTTCGCCATGGTGGCGTCGGTCGCTTTCGTCGTGCCGCTGGCGGCCGGCGAAGGCTTCTTCGACCACTGGCCGCGTTTCGATGGCGCGGCTTGGGGGGCGGTGCTGTTCGTCGGGCTGGCCAGCGCCGCGGCCTATTTCCTCTGGCTCTTTGCGCTGGCGCACACCAGCCCGACGCGCGTGACGGTGTTCGTCTCGGTCAGCCCGCCGACCGCGGCGCTGCTCGGCTGGGCGCTGCTGGGCGAGCCGCTGTCGCCGCTCTTCCTCGCCGCCGTGGCCTGCCTCGCCGGCGGCCTGTGGCTGGCGCAGCGGCCTACTTCCTGAAGCCGATATAGGTCATGTACTCGCGCAGCGCGAGGTTCCACCACTCCATATAGGCGCGGAAGTTGACGTCGACATCGGCGCCCTTGGGATTGACGTTCATCTTCAGGCGATAGCGGCCCTGGCCATCGGTCGAGGCCTGCGCCAGCCTTTTGGTCTCGTTCCAACGGTTGAGCTGGTCGAGCGTCGGCTGTGGGTTCAGGTCGTGGAAGCTGGCCCAGAACTGGTAGCTGCGGCAGCGCACCGGCTGCGCCTGCTTCTGGCAGTTGTAGAAGAAGATCAGGAAATTGATGTTCTGGGTCCTGCCCTCGATCTCCGGCTCGCCGTCCTTGTCGAGCTGCACCTTGGCCGTGTTGCCCAACGCCTGCAGGATGCGGACGATCTCCGCCGGGTCGACGTCGCCGCTGCTCGGCGGCGTGATCTGCGCCTGGGCGATGGTCGGAAACAGGGCCAGCGCGGCGGCCGCCAGCAGGGATCGAATAGACATCACGCGTCTCCTGATGTGAGAGCGGTATTTTAGGTGAATTGAGAGGTTCCGCGAAGCGGATGGTGAGCGCCCCCTGCGGTTAAATGACCGTTCATCTGACCGGCGATTTGCGCCAGAGTCCGACCACCCCAGTGATAGCAGCCCGGCCCGTCGGCCGCCGGGCAGAGGGCGCGATCGACGCGCCGCGGGAAGCGCCGCACGAGGAGAGGCAACGATGGATTTCGAATACACGGACCGCACCAAAGAGCTGCTGGAGCGGATGCACAAGTTCATGGACGAGGTGATCTACCCGGCCGAGGAAGTCTACGAGCAGCAGATGGAGACCGCGAAGGACCGCTGGTCGCTGCCGCCCGTGATGGAGGAGTGCAAGGCCGAGGCGCGCAAGCGCGGCCTGTGGAACATGTTCCTGCCCAAGGATCGCGACAGCGGCGACACGCACGGCACGATGGGCCTGTCGAACCTCGAATACGCGCCGATCTGCGAGGTGCTGGGCCGCTCCAGCATCGCCTCGGAGGCGACCAACTGCTCGGCGCCCGACACCGGCAACATGGAAGTCTTCGCGCGCTACGCCTCGGAGAGCCTGAAGAAGAAGTGGCTCACCCCGCTGCTCAACGGCGAGATCCGCTCCTGCTTCGCCATGACCGAGCCGGCGGTGGCTTCCTCGGACGCCAAGAACATCGAGAGCCGCATCGAGAGCGACGGCGATCACTACGTGATCAACGGCCGCAAGTGGTGGTCCTCGGGCATGGGCGATCCGCGCTGCAAGGTCATCGTCTTCATGGGCAAGAGCGATCCGAACGCCCCGCCGTACCGCCAGCAGTCGATGATCGTCGTGCCGCGCGACACGCCCGGCATCAAGATCGTCAAGATGCTGCACGTCTTCGGCTATGACGACGCGCCGCACGGCCACGCCGAGGTGATCTACGACAACGTGCGCGTGCCGAAGGACCACATCCTGCTGGGCGAGGGCCGCGGCTTCGAGATCGCCCAGGGCCGCCTCGGGCCGGGCCGCATCCATCACTGCATGCGCGCCATCGGCGTCGCCGAGCGGGCGCTGGAGATGGCGATCAAGCGCGCCAAGAGCCGCGTCGCCTTCGGCCAGCGCGTCTCGGAGATGGGCGTCACCAAGGCGCATGTCGCCGACATGCGCATGGAAATCGACATGGCCCGCCTGCTGGTGCTCAAGGCGGCCTGGGCGATGGACAAGTTCGGCAACAAGGAAGCGCGCCAGCAGATCGCCATGATCAAGGTCGCGGTGCCGAACATCACCTCGAAGGTCGTCGACCGCTGCCTGCAGCTGCACGGCGCCGGCGGCGTCTCGCAGGTCTTCAAGCTCGCCAGCATGTACGCGCACCAGCGCACGCTGCGCTTGGCCGACGGTCCGGACGAGGTCCATCGCGACCAAGTCGGCCGCATGGAGATCGCCAAGCACAACTGAGGCGGTTCGACGTCGTCGGACGCCAGCGAAGGCCGCCCATTCGGGCGGCCTTCTTCTTGGCGTCTCGGTCAGGCCGCGGCGCGCCGCTCCGCGACCAGACGCAGGCAGTCAAGCGTCACGGTCGCGGCGAGCAAGGCCGTGACGCCGGTCGGGTCATGCGGCGGGCAAAGCGTGTTGACGCTGACGCCGACGATGTTGAGGCCGGCGCACGCGTCCAGCATCGCCAACCCCTCGCGCGCCGTTGCACCACCGAAGCACGGCGAGCAGACACCCGGCGCCACCGACGGATCGAAGACGTCGAGGTCGAAGCACAGATAGACCGGGCGCCGGCCGATCTTGCGCCGCACGCCCGCGAACACGCGATCGACACCGGTCTCGAACAAGGCCTCGAGGGAGACGACGGTGTAGCCGAGCGCCAGAGCGTGCGCGCGCACGCCGGGCATCATGTTGAAGCCGCGCATGCCGATCTGGAACGACCGGCGCGGGTCGATCAGTCCTTCCTCGACGGCGCGCGTGAACGACGTGGCGGTGTTGTGGCCCTCCATCGGGTAGGCATCGGTGTGCGCGTCGATATGCACCGTGACCAGATCCGCGTGGTGCCGGCCGAGCGCGCGCATTTCGGGCAGCGCGATCGCGCCGTCGCCGCCCAGGCTCACCGGCACCGCGCCCCGTGCGGCGATCGCCGCTACCGCCGCCTCGATCGCCGGCTGCGACACCTCGATGTCGCCTGGGACGACCGCCGCGTCACCGGCGTCGACGGCCCCCAGCGCCGCGAGCGGATCCCGGCCGCTCTCCCAGTGATGTGGATTGAGCTGCTGCGACGCCTCGCGGATAGCCGCCGGGCCGAAGCGCGAGCCGGTCCGGTAGGGGTCGGTGCCGCAATCGAACGGCAACCCGAGAATGGCCGCGCGCGCGTGACCGATGTCGGCACGCACGGGGAGGCCCATGAATCCTGTTCGCACCGGCGCGGGTCGGGATCGCGCGACGCGTCGATTTGCTGGTGCCATCAACTCTCTCCGGCGCCGTGGCGGCGCTCGACGTGGTCCCACGGACGTCGTTCTAGACTAGCTGCAATGCCGCGAGCGCGAGCGGCACGCAGCCCATCGCGGCGGGCGGCAGGCGTGGCCAGAACCGCTCCGCCGCGCTAACCAGCGCCACGATAGCCATGGTCGCCGGATGGTGGCCGGCGAGCACGAGGCCGATCATCAGCGGCGCGCACGTCGTCGCGCAGGCGCGGCCATGGAACACTCCGAAGGCAAGGCAAGATCGACGGCCTTCGGCGCCGCCGGGTGCGATGGGCAGGATCCGATGGCATCGACGCAACGCCGAACGTCGCGCCGGCGTCCAATGCCAGATCGCGGCGACGATGAAGACCACGATCGTCGCTAAGCGTGACTCACCGAGCAGCCAGGTCACTACGGCGCCGGCGAGTCCGACGATCAGCCACGGTGCGAGATAACCCAGCGTGAACCAGGCCATCGCTTTATGTCTGGTAAGCCACAGGCTGCGCGAGGCGACGTGTCGCGCCATTGGCAAGGCAAGCGGCAGCATCATCGCCGCGATCATCACTGGCCAGTGCGCAAGAACGCCGGCGATCCGATTGTCGCCCGACGCGCCGAGCGCGGCGCAGAGCGCGCCGAAGGTCTGGGGTGTCGCCGTCAGGATGATCGCCCAGCTCGCCGCGACGAGCGCCACGAGCCACCACTGCGGCTGGCGCCACGCCAGCGCGCGGGATCGCGATAAGGCCTGCGCGCTCACTCGTAATGGACGCTGACGCTGCCGACCAGCAGGCCGACATCCGCACCCAGCTCGTCGCGGGCGACGAAGGACAGGTCGAGCCGCTCGGGATTCCAGCGGCCCTCGGCCTTCAGCCGCTCGACGATGCGCGTGACATCGAGCACGTAGGACAGGCCGGACCCGCCATGCGGAGCTTCCGCGTCGCTGGCGGTCTCGACGCCGAACATCGGCAGCGTGCCCGCCAGATCCTCCTCGCGCGGCTCGCCATGCGCGCCCAGGTACACGCGCACGCGTGTCGTTGGTCGCTTGGCCGTGATGTTGGAGAGGTTGAGGTAGACGCGTGGTGGGGTGAGCGACTCCAGTGCCGGCCCGCTGGGCCGCGCAAGCTCGATACCCACGCGAGTCGTCGGTGACGACAGAGGAATGGGGGCCTTGGTGGCCCCGACCAGCTCGGCCATGGCGCTCTCTCTTGTCGCGAGCGACTCCAACCCGGGACCCGGCCCGGCGACGACCACCGGCAGCGGATCGGCGATGGTGTCGTAGGCGTAGTGGAAGGGCTCCGCCTTGCTGTCCAGCACATCCGCAGGGGCGTAGGTCTTGTCCGCGCCGGTGTGATCGCGGAAGCGAAACCGTGCGCCCGTCGCGTTGAGCCAGTCAAGGCTGGTCGGGTTGCCGCCGCTGCCAGCGCGACCGAGCCATACGTCCCACAGCCGATCGATATTGGCGTGGTGCATCCAGAACACCGGATCGAGTCCGGCGGTCTCGAACCGACTCATCAGCCCCGCGTCGTTGCCGCTGAAGCCGCCGACGGCGACATGGACGTTGCCGTGCGGCGTCTGCTCGAGGCTGCCGGCGGGACCACCGCCATGACTGAACAGCGTGCTCGGCCCGCCGAAGGCGGTCGTGCCTGAATTGGGATCCAACGTGAAGACGCGATCGCGCAGGCAGTCGAGGCTGACATCGGAGTCGTCGAGGGGGACGCTGCCGTCGGCCTCGACGCCCATGCGGAAACGTTGCTCGAGGCGCAGCGGGTTGGGCGTGCCGTCGGGAAGAGCCGCCGCCACGAAAGCGGGCGGCAGGCTGCGCGCGTTGGGATTGGTCGCGTCGCTGTAGTTCCAGTAGGGCAGTGCCCAGTCGGCGGGGCCGCCGAGCTGCACGATCGCATCGCTCAGGATGCGCTCCCAGATGCCGAGATAGACGCGATGCCAGGGCAGGAAGAACCAGCTGCTGTGCTGGCACTGGTTCCACAGACGCTGGCGCTCGCTCGCGCTCGGCAGGGACTCGCCCGGCTGCCGATAGGGATCGAGGCTGGTGTGGTAGCCGTGGATCGCCGCCTGATAGCGCCAGCTCAGCGGATCGGCGATCGGCCGCGCGCGCATCGCCGTGACGCCGCGCGCGTACCATTCGAGGATGGGATCCCAGGGCTGCTGCAAGCTCCAGACATCGCGTCGCGTGCGCACGGAACCGTTCGCCATCTCGCTCTCCCCCGCCTGTTGGCAGCAGGGATACTATCGCCAAGATGGCAGAACATGTCGATGTTGCAGACGTTGCGTTGATGATGAACGAACCGCGTCAGAGATCGATACGTTCCTGCTCGATGCTGCGGCGCTCCGCCATGTTGAAGCGCCTGTCGTGGATCGGCCGGCGGCATCACCTCGAAGGTCGTCGACCGCTGCTTGCGGCGGCGCGGCGCGGGTGACGTCTCGTAGGGTCCATCGCGACTAGATCGCCAAGCACATCTGATGATCAGTTGAAGGTTTCTGAAATTTTCCGAGAAGACCGCTGCAAGACAGCCAATTTGCTTGATCGATCGACTCGCGCCTGACGTGATGCGCGCCGGCGAGCGGTCGACGTTTCGCCTCACCTCTTGGGGGAGCAATCGATGAAGCGCTTGATGGTTGGATTGGTCGCGTTGGTCGCGGTGGCGCTGATGTCCGCGGGCGCGAGCGCCCAGGACCGTAACTTCACCCTGCACAACAACACCGGCTACGCGATGAAGGGCATCTACGTGAACTTGCCCAACGACAACGTCTACAACGAGAACGAGCTCGACGCGCCGCTGGCCAACGGCGCGAAGTTCCTGGTCAAGTTCACCCGCGCCGACGGCGGGCGGGCTTGCATCTGGAACATCAAGGTCGACTGGGCCGACGGCAGCTCGCCGTCGTTCTTCCGCGGCCTGAACCTGTGCAATATCGACAACGTCTACATGAAGTACAACAAGGACACCGACGTCACATCCTACACGACGGACTGAGCTCGGCGATCATGCCGACACGCGAAGGGCCGCCCTATGGGCGGCCCTTTCGCATCACAGATCCGTGCGCTCCCGCTCCACGGCGCGGCGCTCTGCCATATTGAAGCGCTTGTCGTAGATCGGCCGGCCGCCGGTGGTCGGTCCGGGATACTGCACGATCAGCATCGTGCCGCCGGTCGCGGTGCGCAGCTCCTCCTCGTAGTGCGGATCGGGATGCCAGATCATGGTGCCCGGGCCGTAATCCTTGCCGTCGATATGGAAGGTGCCGTCGAGCACGTACCAGACCTGCGCGAAGTCGTGGCGATGCCGCGGATGCCAGCCGCCGGGCTCGAGCCTCAGCAATCCGGCATTGGGCTCGGTGGGATTCTCCGGCCGGGGATGGAACAGCATCTTGCCGGTCTCGCCGGGCCAGCGAATGGTTTCCCAATCGAGGTCATCGACATGCCGCGCGATCGGCGCCTGATGGGTCTCGCTCATGCTCTCCTCCTCGGCGACAGGTTGGTCGCGGGCTTGATGTCGCGCAGCGCGCGGAAGGCCGGCGGCGTCTGTGTGGCCGCGCCGCTCAGGGTGTGCACCATCAGCAGATGCGCCGGCGCGTTGCCCAGCGCGCGTCCCATGTGCGGGGTCGCGGCATCGAAATGCAGCGTATCGCCCGGCGCCATCTCCAGCCGCTCGCGGCCGAGATGGAACTCGAGCCGGCCTTGGGTGACCTCGAGGAACTCCTCGCCCTCGTGCGAGACCAGCTCGATCGCCTTGCGCGGGCTCGCGGGAAAGACCAGCTCGAACGCATCCAGCCGCGCGCCGCGCAGATCGCCGCCGAGCCGTCGCCACGCGTAGCCCGCCGGGCTGCGCAGCCAGCTCGCCGCGGCCTCGTCGGCGCGACGCAACACGTAGCGTGGCGTCTCGCCGCCGAGATCCTCGAACAGGCCGGCGAGCGGCTGACCGAGCACGCTCGCCAGGCTGATCAGATTGCCGATCGAGGCGTTGGTCGCGCCCCGTTCCAGCCGCGACAGGAACGCGACCGACAGGCCAGCGGCGGTCGCGACGTGCTCCAGCGTGCGGCCCTGCCGCTGCCGTGCGCTACGCAGGCGTGCGCCGATGGCCTGGGCGAGGTCGATGTCGGACGGCATAGCGGCGACGCTATGTTGGCCTTGTCAATCATGCAATCTAATTTGCACAGTATGCAATTTCTCTATGGTGCGGCATTTGCATGTATTTGGGCATGAACGACGCCCCCTACGATCTCATCCTGCGCGGCGGACACGTCGTGGATCCCGCCACCGGCCTCGACGGTGTGGCCGATGTCGCCATCCGTGATGGCCGGATCGCGGCCGTGCAGGCCAACCTGCCAGGCAGCGCGCTTGAGGTTACCGACCTGCGCGGGCGCATCGTGCTGCCGGGCATGATCGACACCCATGCGCATGTCTACACTTACGTCTCGGGCCGCTTCGGCCTGCCGGCGGACATGGTGGGCGTGCAGAGCGGCGTGACGACCCTGGTCGATCAGGGCGGTCCATCCTGCATGACCCTTCCCGGCTTCCGCCACTTTATCGCCGAGCCGGCCGCCAGCCGCGTGCTGGCCTTCATCTCGGCCTATGTCGTCGGTGGACTCGAAGGGCACTACTACCCCAACCTCTATGGCCCTGATGGTGTGGACATCGACGCTACGGTGAAGGCGGCGCGTGCCAATCGCGATCTCGTGCGCGGGATCAAGGCGCATGCTGAAGTCGGTGGCTTCGCGCGCTGGGGCATCGAGGTGATGCGCAAGGCGGCGGAGATCGGCCGGCAGGCGGAGCTGCCGGTCTACATCCACTTCGGCCAGCTCTGGCCCTTGCCGTCCACCGGCACCAACGGCGTCGACCCCGACGGCATCCTGCCCGACATCGTCGCGCTGATGCGGCCGGGCGACATCCTCGCCCATCCCTTCACGCGCCATCCGGGCGGCTTCATCGACAAGGACGGCCGCGTGCATCCGATCGTCGCGGAGGCCATCGCGCGCGGGCTGAAGATCGACATCGGCCATGGCAGCCATTTCAGCTTCCGCATGGCGCGCCGCGCGCTGGCGGCGGGCATCGTGCCCGACACGCTGGGCGCCGACATGCATGGCTACAACACCAAGGTGCCGCCACCGCCGGGCACACCCGCGACCCATCCCGACGAGGAAGAGGCGCATCCCTTCGCTGGCTCGGCGCGCTTCAGCCTGAGCTACGCCATGACCGAGCTGCTGGCGCTGGGCCTGAGCCTGAAGCAGATCGTGCCCATGGTGAGCACCAACGCGGCGGCGATGATCGGCATGGCGGGCGAGATCGGCACGCTGTACGTCGGCGCTATCGCCGATGTGTCGGTGCTGGCCGACGACCGCGGCCGTTTCCGGCTGTCGGATAACGAGGGCACCGAGGTGATCACCGACCGCATGCTGAGCCCGCTCTTCTGCCTGCGCGCCGGCAAGCGATACGAGGCCGCAGCGCCGATTCTTCCGCAGACCGAGTCAGTACTTTCAGATAACGCGGGCGCCCGCCATCAGGTGGCCGCGAGTTAAGGCTTCGGCTCCTATCGCTGCGCTTTTCTTATGGTTCCAGAGGGTTGGTTGAGATTCCCCTGCTGCGACGTGCTGGCCACCGGGACCTGCGGACACGACGCCGGATCAAGCGCTTGTCTGCCCGTACCTACACCTGCACGATGATCTGACAAGGCGGCCAAAGCCGGTGTTTCCGTCCCTACGATCGTCGTCTGGTGGTGATATCGGTAGGGACCAAGGGCTCTCGCTGATGGCGATGCGCAAGATTGTGGGTTGGTGGTCGCTGGATACGGCCAGCGTCACGCTGATCAATACCAAGACTGGTCAGGAGCTGCGCTTTGGCGGCGTGGTTGCCGATGATCTGACGCTGCGGCTGCGGCGGACGGCGGAGCGTCGGTGGACACGCTTCGACTATCGGGACTCGAAGTCCACATACCCGCTGCTTATCGAGCAGCGGAACCTGCTCATCGCCACCAATCACCGGCCGATGGTCTGGCGGCTGGACCACGTAAGGTCAGCGCAGTTGTGGCGACGTGAATCTGGCAGTCCGGAGGAGCATCCGTCATACGGGTTGTGGCGGCGGGTCGATGACTGCCTGATTGACGCGCTGTCGGCATGGCCGGCGACCGATGTGGCCGGATTTCGACCAAGAATCGTGTCTCTTGAGGGTGGCTGGCGCGCTAGCGCGTGGCGCACCGACTGCTATCGACGCTTCAACGTCAGTGAACTTGCGCCCGACATTCGCGGCCGCAAGGCCGCCGATCTACCGGTGATCCACGAACCCCTGCTGGAAACGGACGAGGCGCCTGTGCCTGCGTCATGGGAGTTTGTCGCGGGAGCGACGCACGACGACTCGACTAGGTCGGACTGGGGCTTCGTCCGCCGGCCTGATGGCGCCTGGTGGCTACCAGCGTCGACGACATTTCGTGATGAACGTCTCAGGCGACCCCATCTGCGCAGCACCGATGGTCGACGCTTCTTGATCCCCATCGGGCGTGACAGCGATGCTTGCGCCCCGTTGCCGTACCCGCACTCCAGTCGCCGGTTGCTCTATGTCGACGACCTCGTCCACGGCGATTGTCTGGAAGTGAGTCCCCGTCACGACCCATCGTCACCCTTTCGGGAATGGTCGCTTGTGGCCACGGACTCGTCTGCCCGGCCGTTCATCGACCGCAAGTCAGGCAAGGGCATCGACCTCGTTCTGGGTCCGCCGCTGCGCCTGGGCACATTACCACCCAGCCGCTCGACCTACCTGCCAAACCGGCTGGTCCTTCAGCTCCGGCAGGTCCTGGCAGATGCGTGGCTGCAGTGGCAGAGCGGGCAGCCCGAAGGAGCCGCAGTCGATGTCGTCTCGGTGCTGCTCTCCTCGCCGATTGGCGGCAGCGAGGAGTCGATCTCGCTGGAGATGACCGCTTCAATCGCTGACAAGGAGGCCGGCAAACCACACCCGCATGCAATTTTTCACTCCGAACCCGCAGAGCCACCGGCGGTCGGCCGTTCGCGTTCTGTCGGCTGGTGGGACATCGATCGCGACAGTGGAACGCTCATCAACGTGACGTCTGGCCAGCGCTTCTGGCTCGAAACAGAGGTCCGAGGCGATTCGAGCAAGAACGCGGCTGGCGAGCGGATCCAATGGCTGATCTACGAAGACCATGAGACTCGCCTGCCCATCCAGCTGCGTCTCCTCGGTCCCGCCGCCTATGGCGGACTCAGCGATTGGCAGATCGACTACGGTGCGTCCGTTGAACGCTGGCCGGCCGAAATGAAGACGTCCACCAGGCAGCCGATCTATGGTGCCTGGCGGCGTGTCGCCGACCGCTGCCTGGATGCACTGGCGTGTTGGCCCGACACCGCTCAGCTTGGCCTGCGTCGGCCGGCGGTCGCTGCGGTCGGTGGCTATCTGAACGGCGTGTGGTCGGCCGGGCTGAGGCAGGAGCTGCTAGCCAAGGAGCTCGACAATAGGCTCGCAGAGCCGTCGCGCTTCGCCGCGGAACTGTGGCCCCTTAGTCGTCCGGCGCCGCAGGCGTGGCGCTATGTCGATGTGCGCGCCGTTGCATCAAAGGCGAAGCTTGCACATCTCGTCGTGTCGCCTGATGGTCGACGGTCGCTACCCGCAAATGCTCCGCTCGAAGGCTTTCAAGGGATCGTGCCGCACTCTCTTCGACACGACGGCCGTGCTGCGTTCTTTCCCCTCGAGGCCCGCAGCAGCCTGTACCGGGGCGAAGATTACATTGCAACGGGCTACTTCATGTATGTCGCCGAGGACATGTTCTTCAACGTCTTCGTGGAACGCGGCCCTAACGGCGAATGGGATCTCAGAGTCGGGGCCAACGACATTGGCAGCCGCTCGGTGCATCGGTCGGAGGACTCGACAAAACTGCTTGCCGAGATCGAGGCAACGAAAGGGACGGAGAACTGGGCGTTGCCGGAGGCATTGCTGTGCGAGCATTTCGCCAGGACCTTCGCAGACATCTGCCTTGGCTGGAGCGGAACCCGGCGCCGCTTGCTGGATGATCCCGACCGGCTCGCGGAACACGCAAGACGGACAGAGGTACCCGACCATGCTCAAAGCGGCATCGCTCTGGACCGCGGATCGGGCGTATCGATCCATGGGGCCCTGATCGCGGGTAGTGCCAGCCGCGGGAGCCTGCAGACCTTCTACACCGCCGATCAGAAGCCAGCGCGCGACGCATTCGTCGAAGAAGCGTTCGCCGTTCTGGGCATTCATGAAGACGAGGTCATTCGGACTGGCGATGCGTCACGCGGAGGCCGGGGATCGGGGTTTCTGCGCAACCTGCTGCGGATCGTGAAGAAGGGTGAATGACCGCATTTGCGGCGCGGCCATCTGCCGTAGCCCAGTACCGCCGGAGAATGCTAAGACGCCGCCAAACCAGCGAAGCGCTGCGGCGGAGGGAAAATTATGGTCGCGCAGATCGGGCATTACATCGGGAACAAGAGCGTCGCGGGCAGCAGCGGCCGCACGGGCGACATCACCAATCCGGCGACCGGCGAGGTCACGGCCAAGGTCGCCTTCGCCTCGGTGGGCGAGATCGACGCCGCCGTGCAGGTCGCCAAGAAGGCGCAGCTCGCCTGGGCGGCGACGCCGCCACTGCGCCGCCAGCGCGTGATGTTCAACCTCAAGGGCCTGATCGAGAAGCGCATCGACGATCTGGCGCGCATGATGTCGCTCGAGCACGGCAAGACCTTCGACGACGCCAAGGGCGAGGTCGGCCGCGGCCTGGAGGTCGTGGAGTTCGCCTGCGGCATCGCCCATCATATGAAGGGCGACTTCACCGAGCAGGTCGCCTCGGACATGGATTCGTGGTCGATCCGCCAGCCGCTGGGCGTGGTCGCCGGCATCACGCCGTTCAACTTCCCGATCATGATCCCGTGCTGGATGGGCGCCATGGCCGTGGCCTGCGGCAACGCCTTTATCCTCAAGCCGTCGGAGAAGGATCCCAGCGCGCCGATGCTGCTGGCCGAGCTTTATGCCGAGGCCGGCGCGCCGGCGGGCATCTTCCAGGTGCTCAACGGCGACAAGGTCGCGGTCGACGCGCTGCTGGAGCATCCCGACGTGCCGGCGATCTCCTTCGTCGGCTCCACGGCGATCGGCGAGTACGTCTATCACAAGGGCACGTCGATGAATAAGCGCGTGCAGGCGCTGTGTGGGGCCAAGAACCACATGGTGATCATGCCCGACGCCGATCTCGACCAGGCGACCGACGCGCTGATCGGCGCCGGCTATGGCGCGGCCGGCGAGCGCTGCATGGCGATCTCGGTCGCCGTGGCGGTCGGCGGCATCGGCGACAAGCTGATCGAGAAGCTCGCCCCGCGTGTCGCCGCGCTGAAGGTCGGGCCAGGCCTCGACCCGCAGTCGGAGATGGGCCCGCTGGTGACGCGCCAGCACCGCGACAAGGTGATGGGTTATGTCGACCAGGGCGTGAAGGAAGGCGCCAAGCTCGTGGTCGACGGCCGCGGGCTGAAGCTGCAGGGCTACGAGAACGGCAACTTCATGGGCGGCTGCCTGTTCGACGACGTGAAGCCCGACATGACCATCTACAAGGACGAGATCTTCGGGCCGGTGCTCTCGGTGGTGCGCACCGACGGCTTCGACGAGGCGATCAAGCTGGTCAACGACCACGCCTACGGCAACGGCACGGCGATCTTCACCCGCGACGGCGACGCCGCGCGCACCTTCGCCAACAACGTCAAGATCGGCATGGTCGGCATCAACGTGCCGATCCCGGTGCCGGTCGCCTATCACAGCTTCGGCGGCTGGAAGGCCTCGGTGTTCGGCGACCACGGCATCTACGGCATGGAAGGCGTGCGCTTCTACACCAAGCTCAAGACCATCACCGCGCGCTGGCCCACCGGCATCCGCGCCGGCGCCGAGTTCAACTTCCGGGCACGGACGTAACGATATCGCCCTACCTTCCCCCGGAGGGGGAAGGTGCCCGAAGGGCGGATGGGGGATGTCGAAGACGGACTCCCTCGTTCGTCTTCAACATCCCCCATCCGTCGCGCTGCGCGCGCCACCTTCCCCCTCCGGGGGAAGGTAGATCAAAATCGTAATCGGGATCATCGAGCAGGCGATCGAACAACAGGCGCGTGGCGCAAAGGTGGCTTGAGTGGACACGTCCATCGAATCGAAAGACCCGCCATCGACCGAGCGGCGTTTCCGCATGGCCGACGGCATCGAGCTCGTTGCCGATACCTGGGGTGCGCCGGATCGTCAGCCGGCGGTCCTGTTGCATGGCGGCGGCCAGACGCGGCACGCCTGGAAGCGCACCGCCGCGGTGTTGGCGGGTCATGGCTACTACGCCATCGCCGCGGATTTGCGCGGCCATGGCGACAGCGGCTGGTCGCCTGACGGCGGCTACGCGATCGACAGATTCGCGGGCGACGTGCGCACGCTGGCCGCCAGCCTGCCGCGCAAGCCGATTCTGATCGGCGCGTCGCTCGGCGGCATCGCCAGCCTGATCGCGGCCGGCGAGGCGTCGAGCCCGATCGCCATCGCCCTGGTGCTGGTCGACATCACGCCGCGCGTCGATTCCGTCGGCGTCAGTCGCATCCGCGGCTTCATGGCCGCGCATATCGATGACGGCTTCGCCACCTTGGAAGACGCCGCCGACGCGATCGCCGCCTACCTGCCGCATCGCCCGCGACCGAAGAACCTCAACGGGCTCAGCAAGAACCTGCGGCTGGGCGCGGATGGCCGCTATCGCTGGCACTACGATCCGGCCTTCGTGCGCGACGATACGCGGCGCGGCGATGCCAATCGCGAGGCGCGTCTGACCGCGGCGGCACAGGGGCTCAACGTGCCCGTGCTGCTGGTGCGCGGCGGATCGAGCGAGCTGGTATCGGAGGAGATCGCCCGGGAGTTCGTGTCGCGCGTGCCCAATGCGCGCTACGTCGATGTCCAGGGCGCCGCGCATATGGTGGCCGGCGACGTCAACGATCCCTTCACCGAGCAGGTCGTGGGCTTCCTGGATAGCCTTCCGAAGCGATAGCCTGAAATCAGCGCGCTACGATGTCGGCGCCAAATTCAACGTCCGCGCCCTGACGTAGATCTCATCCAGTTTACCTTCCCCCCCTCCGGGGCAGGGCATTCGCATATGGCCGCACACCCCGACCTCATGCTGAGGAGGCCGCGCTTGCGGCCGTCTCGAAGCATGGGCCACAGGCATGGTGCGTGTTGCCCACCCTTCGAGACGCGCCAAGCGGCGCTCCTCAGGGTGAGGTCGAGGCCATATGCGATGACCTCGCCCTCCGGGGGAAGGCGGATGCCGGCGATCAGTTCTTGTCGCGTCGCCGATCAGGGCGGCGTTCGGCCGCTTCGAGCTCGGCGCGCACGGCGATGACGTCGCGGGATTGCGCGTCGAGCCGTTCGGCCTGGATCACCAGCCGCTCGGCGGCCTCGAGATCGTCGCGACCGATCGCGGCACGAGCCCGTTCCACCAGCCCGCGCACCCGCACGGCGACCTGCGCGTCATCGCGATCAGGCTTGCCGTCGGGCTTGGCATCCGCCGGTTTGGCCGGGGCCGGCGGTGCCGTGGGCGGCTTCGCATCGGCAGGCTTGGGCTCGGGTGGCTTCGCTGCCGGCTGCTGCGCATCGGCCGGCTTGGCCGGAACCGCTGGCGGCTGAGCATCCGCCGGTTTGGGCTCCGGTGGCTTAGGCGGGGCAAGTGGCGGTGGCGCGGGTGGTTGCGCTTCGGCCGGCTTGGGCGGTGCCGGTTGCGGCGGGGCGGGTGGCGGTGCCACAGGCGGCTTGGCATCGGCCGGCCGGGCCGGTGCGGGC
>JALHMM010000026.1 GCA_022844045.1 Reyranellaceae bacterium
CGGCGCGGGCACTGGATCGGGCCGCGATGGATCGCCGGGATAGCGGCGCCGCGCGCGCTTGCCGACACGCTGGATCCGGCGCCAGTCGACGATCTCGAGATACTCCATCGCGTCGACCGTGTAGATCCGCAGCAGCCCGCGCGTCACCAGCTCGTCGATCATCGTGCGTACCTGGTCGTTGTCGACCGGGTCTCCGGGAAACACTTGCATGCGGATGGTGCGCGGCCGCAGCGGCTGCACGCCGAAGGAGTCGGCGAAGTTCCACAGGCCCAGAAACAGCAGGCGGGTCATCGCCGGGCAGTCGATGACGGCCTCCCAGGTCCAGAAGTCAGAAGGCAGGGTGCGATCGCGGGCCATCGGGCGGGCTCCAGGTTGAAAAGCTGAAGCCGTTGTAAGCCCGAACAACGATCGCCTGCCATTTCCGCCGCTACGCGCGAACAACCCGAGCCTCCGATGCCGATGGCGCAGGCTCTTTGCCCGCCGCTACGGTTGCCGCCCCCTCGCCCCGCTTGCGGCAGGGCTATCGCAAATGGCGTCCGCACACCCGACTTCATGCTGACGAGGCCGCGCTTGCGGCCGTCTCGAAGCATGGGCCACAGGCACCGCGCGGGTTGCCCACCCTTCGAGACGCGCCAAGCGGCGCTCCTCAGGGTGAGGTCGAGGCCATATGCGAATCCCCTGCCGCTTGCGGGGAGCGAGAGGCCGGTCAGTTCGCGCCGTTGGCCTCCGCCGGCGGCAGGAAGCGGCGTACGAGATGGTCGGCGACGAAGTGGTGGAAGCGGGCGGTGCCGTGGCCATCGTCGGGGATGAGGAAATCCTCGAGCGTCAGGCCGGCCTGGGCGAAGAGCGGCTGGAGGAACAGCATGGTCGCACCGGTGCGCGCGATCATCGGCGGGATGCGATCGGGGTAGTACAGCCGATCCTTGCTCCAGTAGATCACGACCAGCTCGGCGCCGTAGCGCTCGCGCACCTGCAGCCTGATCCTGGTCAGGATCGCCTCGGCCAGCGCGAGCTGCCGGGAGGTCCGGAAGCCGCGTCGGACGATGACCGCGATCTCCGAGCCCAGCACGGCCGACATCACGCGCCGCACGATCCAGCCGCGCTTGGCCCGCACGTCGCGCGACATGCCCATGTTGCGCACGCCCTCGGGCGTGATCTCGTACTGCGCCACGTCGCCCCAGTGCGCGTGGGCGTAGTCGCCGCCGTCGCGCAACAGGTGATCGTCGTTGAACCACAGGAAGACCTGGCGCACCTTGCCGCCGGCGACCGCCTTGTCCACCGCGCCCGACTCCAGCCGCGTCAGCGTCTGGCCCGCGCCATAGCCACTGACGCCGAAATTCAGCACGCGGTAGCGCCCGCCGCTCGCCAGCGCGACGCGGTTCGGCAGGGTCTCCGCGTCGTTGACGCCGTCGCCGAAAATGAAGGAGTCGCCGAAGAAGATCACCAGCTCGCCATCAGGGTTCGACGCCGGCACGACGCGACGCTGCTCGGCGTCGATGGTGTAGACGGCGTCGTAGATCGTCTTGTCGCCGTACATCGACAGGGCGCGAATGGTGGCCGATGCCCTGGGCTGCCAGCCGAGCATCGGGATGGGCACGTAAAGCGGCGGCGGCTCGTGGCGGTGCACGACGCCGACATGCTCGGTGTGCGAGCCCTTCGAGGCCTGGATGACGATCTCGGCCGCTGCGAGGCAGAGGACGATCGCCGCCACCGCGATGGCGGCGTTTCGCGCCGCCGGCCGGGTGCGCGGAATCGCGACGGCGATCGCGGCCCCGCCTGTCAAGATCGCGCCGGTCAGCAACGAGTTGGCGACGAACAGCCCGATGCCCCAGGCCGCCAGCACCAGCCCGATCAAAGACGTCCACGGATACTTGACGATGCCACTCTGCAATCGAGCCCAAGCGGTCGACATGCCTTCCCTCTAGCAAGCGCGCCCCCGGCGATACGCGCGACTGTAGCCGAACGAAAGAATAGGTCCACCCTCCGCGCAGCCGATGCGCCCATGTCCGCGCCGATCATTTTCTACCTTCCCCCGGAGGGCAGGGTTGGATCGCCAGTGTCTTCCTTCTCCCCGCGAAGGCGGGGAGAAGGTGCCCGAAGGGCGGATGAGGGGCTTCGCGGAGGCTCAACAACAACAGTGTTTGTCGTTGCGCGAGGAAGCCCCTCATCCGCCTCGCTGACGCTCGGCACCTTCTCCCCGCCTTCGCGGGGAGAAGGAAAGAATGCCATATGCGATCGCCCTGTCCCGGAGGGGGAAGGTGGCGCGAAGCGACGGATGGGGGATGCCTCAGCGCGCTCGGTGTTCGTCTTCGACATCCCCCTTCCGCACTTCGGGTACCTTCCCCCTCCGGGGGAAGGGAGTAAGCTTGTGAAATGAAGTGGTCGACGATTGGCGATGCGCCCAGGCGGCGCGAGGATGTGCGGTTCACCACGGGGCGGGGGCAGTACCTCGACGACCTCGTGTTCGAGAACTTGGCGCATGCCGTCGTGCTGCGCTCGACGCATGCGCATGCGGAGGTTGGGGGGATCGACACCACAGCGGCACGTAAGGCGCCGGGTGTGCTGATGGTGTTGACGGCGGCCGAGGTGAACGCCGACGGGTTGCAGGCGCTGCGGCCGCATGTCGAAGCGAACGTGCAGACCGGCGAGCCGTTCAAGTTCCTGCCGCAGCCGCTGCTGGCCACCGATCGCGTGCGCTATGTCGGCGAGCCGGTGGCGCTGATCGTCGCCAACACGAAGAACCAGGCGCTCGACGCCGCCGAGCTGATCGACGTCGACTACCGCCCCCTGCCCGCTCTGGTCACGCCCACCGACGCCATGAAGCCCGGCGCGCCGTTGATCACCGACGCGGTGCCGGCCAACACCTGCTTGGACTGGCGCATGGGCGACGCCGCCGTCGTCGACGCCGCCTTCGCGCGCGCCGCCCACGTCGTGACCTTGAGCCTCGACAACCACCGCATCACCACCAACCCGATGGAGCCGCGCGGCGCGGTGGCGCAGTTCGACGCCGCCTCCGGCCGCTACACGCTGCACGTCTCGAGCCAGAACATCCACGGCATCCGCACCCTCACGGCCCGCGCGCTCAACGTGCCACCCGAACAAGTGCGCTTCATCGCGCCGGATGTCGGCGGCGGCTTCGGCGCCAAGAACTTCGTCTATGCCGAGTTCCCGCTGCTGGCCTGGGCGGCGAAATGCAGCGGGCGCGCCGTCAAATGGATCGCCACGCGCTCGGAGGTGATGACCGCCGACCATGCCGGGCGCGACCACCACGCCACCGCCTCGCTGGCGCTCGACATCAAGGGCAACTTCCTCGCCCTGCGTTGCGACAGCACCTTCAACGTCGGCGGTTATCTCTGCGGCGCCGGCGCCGGCGTGGCGACCTTCCAGCACGTGCACCTGCCCGGCTCGGTCTACGCCATCCCGGCGATCGAGGTTCTGGTGAAGGCGGTGCTGACCAACACCACGCCGATCGGCGTCACGCGTGGGCCGGGCTTCGCCGAGTCGATCAACGTCATGGAGCGGCTGATCGACGCCGCCGCGCGCCGCCACGGCTTCGATCGCGTCGAGCTGCGCCGCCGCAACATGTCACCGGCGCCGATGACCAACGCTTTCGGCTTCAAGGTCGACAGCGGCGCCTTCGCCGAGACCATGGACAAGGCGCTGGAGCGCGCGGACATCAAGGGCTTCGCCGCGCGCAAAAAGGAAAGCGAGGCACGCGGCATGCTGCGCGGGTTGGGCTTCGCCTATCACATCAAAGGCACCGGCGGCTCGCCCGACGAGAACGTCGACGTGCGCTTCGACGAAGACGGCACGGTGCGGCTGATCACCGGCACGCAGACCATCGGCCAGGGCCACGAGACGACCTTCCCACAAATCCTCGCGCACCGCCTGGGCATCGACAACGCGCGCATCCACCTGTGCCAGGGCGACACCGACTTGATCGTCAACGGGGGAGGACACGGCAGCTCGCGCGCCACCTACATGGGCGGCACGGCGATGTGGCGCGCCTCGGACGACATCATCGCCAAGGGCACCAAGCTGGCGGCGCGCGCGCTCGAGGCGGCCGAGGCCGACATCGTGTTCGACAACGGCGCCTTCAAGGTCGCCGGCACCGACCGTGCCATCGGCATTCTCGACGTCGCCGCCTTGGGCCGCGCGCACGGCACGCCGCTCGACACCTTCCACGCCTGGACGCGCGAGGCGATGACCTTCCCCAACGGCACGCATGTCGTGGAGGTCGAGGTCGATCCCGAGACCGGCGTGACGCGCCTGCTGCGCTACACCGCGGTCGACGACTACGGCGTGCTGGTCAACCCGATGGTCGCATCAGGCCAGGCGCACGGCGCGATGGCCCAGGGCATCGGCCAGGCGCTGATGGAGGTGACGGCGTATGACGGGCAGAGCGGGCAGCTGCTGAGCGGCACGTTCATGGACTACACCATGCCGCGCGCGGACGATCTGCCGAGCTTCGATCTCGGGTTCAACCCGACGCGGTGCGTGACGAACCCGCTGGGGGTGAAGGGGTGTGGTGAGGCTGGGGCGATCGCGGCGTTTCCGGCGATTCACAATGCGGTGCTGGATGCGTTGGCGCCGGTGGGGGTAGTGGAGATCGACGGGCCGGCGACACCGATGCGCGTGTGGAAAGCAATAGCCGATCCAGTATCGACCTGAGCGGACTCCCATCTCGCCCCCGCCAGGACTCATACGGACTTTTGCACACCTAGTTCCCTGCGGCTGTCATTTGCCAAAGACGCTAACCACAACTTGAACCAATGTGTATCCGGTAGGCCATATCACCAGTATCGATCCAGCCCCGTAAAGCACCAGCAGGATTGCCCGCCATTCCGCACGAATTCTGTCGGCGATGTTATAGACTCGCGCAAACTGGCTTGCGTCATACGGAACGTTAGCCGAGTGAATGTAACGAATCGCCAACCGCTGAAATCGCTCCAGCCTACCCGACTTCGCATAGTCGTTTTCTACATTCGCAAAGTCCACCGCATCTTCATGCTTCTTGATCTCAGGAGGACATGCGAACCAATACAGGCCTGCTGCAATCGCGAACGTCCATCCCCCGAAGTAGAGGCACTGTAACCGCCAGAGAGCATCACACCGGCCGATGCTGCACAGGCTGGTATGTAGCGCGAACCAGTCGACAAACTTGTCACTCAACAGGATCAGGTATCCCAGGATGGGAACGGCCAGAGCGGACTTTGCCAAAGCTGAATTGCCGATCGGCCGAAGCTGACTCCATAACGGGATCCACTGAGTCATCATCCCCTCTTCCATCTTGTGTGGCCGTGTCAGGCTTGCACTATTGCTCTAATAGGAGAACGGGGACATCTCGCTACCTAGTCACAACGTGCCAGAATACCTGCCCCATGGTCGTCAGCGTTGGGGCTGCTATCAGGCTGATCCCCAGCACGTAACATATGGCGGCTGCAATGCGAGCCGCAGGATACTTGTAATCCATCGCGTGATAAGCGTTCAGGACCAGCATCAGAGACTTGCGGCGCTCATGGTGAATTTGCTGCTCCGGAGTGTAGTCAGCGCGGTCGAGGTGACCGAGGGCAATTTCGTTCTCCGTCAGCACATCCTCAATTAGCTTATCCCTTTCGTCGCCAGTCACGAGGAAGATCAAGTCCTTCAGTCGGCCATCCGCATGCAGGTCCAAGACCTCGCCCTCACCGGCATTGTAGTCAGTACTGTCTCGGTACTTCTTCACCATTGCTGGGCACCACAGGGCATACACAACGGATCCCGCCGCAAATGCGCACCCGCCAAAGTATAGGAAGTGCAGGCGCCAGCCGACTAGACCGGCAAACCCCTTCAGCGCCAACCACTCTTCGATTCGCGCGTTGTACAACAAGAAGTACCCAAGAACCGGGACCAGCAGTGCTGACATGGCGAATCGCGAATTGCCGATGTTCCGAAGCCAGCTCCAAAGGAGCCAGTGATAGCGCACTCGAAACCACAGGCTTGCCCATCGTGCAGCTAGCAACTTCCGCATCACGCCCCCAAACCGCCGCGCCATCTATCGCTGCTGCGGTTAGCTATCTTGTGCCTCGACACTCGCGAATCCGCCGCGAACCCGATCTTCTTTATAGGCGACTTCCACAATCGTAGCTCCCCTTCGGCAACGTTGCCAGTTCTTGCAACTACGACGATTTCGCCTTCAGCCCATCCCATACTGCATCGGCTACGGTTCACGATCGTTGACGGGGCAAACACTGGAACCGGCTGATCAAACCCCTTCAACACCCGCGGCTCCAGCTCAACGAGCGGCACGCTCGCGCCGATCGCCTCAGCGGCCGCGCGATCGACGAGGATCTCGCGATCTTCCGCGTTCGAGTGTCTTAACAGTGTCAGGCTTGCGCTATTGCGTTATTTTGCAGCGGCGGATCATGAGAACCGGATCCACCAACCTCCTACACAACATTTATGTTGCGCTACTCACTGGCAACACGTATGTTTCATCCCATGAACGCGGCGGAGCTTCGCCGCTGGCTCGCCAAGCGCGGTTGCAAGTTCGAGACCCACAAGGGCGGCAGCGGACATGTCACGGTGACCTTGGGCGGCAAGACGTCCCAGTTGCCGATGCACGGCTCCAACAAGGACCTCGGCACCGGCCTGGTCAACAAGATCAAGAAGGACCTCGGCCTGAAATAGGCCGGACGAACACAGAAAGCGGAATCCCCATGCGTACCCTGTCCTACCGTATCGCGCTGACCCCTGATGATAACGGCACCGTGCTCGTGACCTGCCCGGATCTTCCTGAGGTCACGACCTTTGGTGACGACGAGGACGAGGCGCGGTTGCGGGCGGTGGACGCGATCGAGGAAGCGCTTGCGGCGCGCATCGCGCGACGCGAGCCGATCAAGGCGCCGACGAGCGGCAAGGGTCCGCTGGTCACGCTGCCCGCGCTGACCGCCCTGAAGGTCGAGCTGTATAAAGCCGCCTTGAAGGACAATGTGCGCAAGGCGGAGCTGGCGCGCCGGCTGTCGGTCCATGCGCCCCAGGTCGATCGGTTGTTCGACCTCACGCACGATTCGAAGCTTGAGCAGATCGAGTCGGCGTTCAGAGCGCTGGGACGCCGGATCGTCCTGAAGGTCGAGAAGGCGGCGTAGCCGCCCTGTGTCACCCTCGGGATCGCGGATGGCCTCGAAGAGAAAAGCGGTGCCGCATCGGGCACCTTCGGTTCTGGCGATCACGCATCCGCCAATAACCCGATCTACGTCGCGATCGGCCTGCGGCGCTCGTGGCTCCCCTTCAGTAGCGCCTCCAGCCCCCTCACCACCCCGCCGTCGATGACGTGCCTGTCGGCGACTCGGATACTCTGGGAAAATCCAGCACAAGAGGGCAACGCCTCATACAGGTGACAAAGGCAGGTGCGATGCTCGTGTCCCGAACCTGGCAAACCCTTCGCAGCGCCGCCGCCGCCATCCGCGTCTGGTTCCGCGTGACCTTCGTCGATCTGGGTCGGCACCTGCGCTGGTCCTACCTGCCGCCGCTGATGGTCTATTTCGCGGCCGGCATATCGAGCCTAACGGCGATCGTCGGCACCTTCTTCGTCAAGGATTATCTCGGCCTGTCGGCGGCCTTCCTGGCCGGCCTGGCGTTCTGGGCCGGCATCCCCTGGGCGCTCAAGATGCCGCTGGGCCATCTGGTCGATCTCATCTGGCGCTGGAAGGCGCTGCTGGTGTGGTTCGGCGCGGGGCTGATCGCGACCAGCATCGCCATCATGTACGGCCTGATCGCCCACACCGATGCGATGACCGCGATCATGTCCGCCGGCGCCTGGTACGTCCTGGCCGCCCTGCTGGCGCCCAGCGGCTACGTCGTGCAGGACGTGGTCGCGGATGCTATGACGGTCGAGGCCGTGCCCGGGCTCGACGCGAACGGCAAGCGGTTCGCCGAGGCCGACATCAAGGCCATGCACACCACCATGCAGACGCTCGGCCGCGTCGCCATCATCGGCGGGACGGTGGCGGTGGCGTTCGTCAACATCGTGATGTTCGACGGCGTCGAGGCGATGGCGGCGGCGCAGAAGAGGGCCATCTACGCCGACATCTACCTGCTGGCACTGATCATTCCCGTGGTGTCCGTCGTCGGCGTGACGCTGGGCTGGCTGACGCTGCATCGGCGTGCCAGTCGGCTGCGCGCGCAGGGCGTCGCGGAAGACGCGATCGCGGCGGACCTCTTCGCCCCACCGGAGACGGTCAAGCCCAACTGGCTGATCCTTGGCGGCAGCTTGGCGTTCGTCGTCTTCAGCCTGGCCACGGGACTGGGAGACGTCCCCTATGCGCAGGAGATCATCTTTGTCGGCTCCATGGCGATCGTTCTCTTCCTGATCCGCCGACTCATGCTCGAGATCGCCCCTGATATGCGCGGCCCGCTGATCGGCACCGCCGTCATCATCTTCGTGTTCCGCGCCGTGCCGCTGCCGGGACCCGGCGCCACCTGGTTCCAGATCGACGTGCTGAAGTTCGACCAGCAATTCGTCTCGGTGCTGTCGCTGATCACCGCGGTCCTGACGCTGGTTGGCCTGGTGGTGTTGCGACCGCTGATGGCGCGCCGGTCCATCGCTTATATCGTCGCGCTGCTGACGATCGCCGCCGGGGTGCTCTCGTTGCCCAATATCGGCCTGTTCTACGGCCTGCATCACTGGACATCGGCGTTGACCGGCGGCCTGGTCGATGCGCGCGTCATCGCGATCATGGACACCGCGCTCGAATCGCCGCTCGGCCAGGTCGCGATGATTCCGATGCTGGCCTGGATCGCCCGCAACGCGCCGGCCAACCTCAAGGCGACCTTCTTCGCGGTGATGGCCTCGTTCACCAACCTCGCTTTGTCGGCGTCCGCCCTGCTGACCAAGTACCTCAACCAGGTCTTCACCGTGACGCGCGAGGTCAAGGACCCCGCGACGGGCGCCATCAAGACCGCCGCCGATTACGGCGAGCTCGGCTGGATCCTGATCACGGTCGCCATCATCGGTGTCGCGGTACCCCTGGCGGTGGTCGCGCTGGTGCAGCACAGCCGGCTGCGGACCGAGCAGTGAGACCATGCGTGGCGGGCTGGGATTTTCCTCCCTCCCACCGCGTTCGGCAGGGCTATCGCATGTGGCTTCCAATCTACCTTCCTCCGGAGGGGGAAGGTGGCGCGCGCAGCGCGACGGATGGGGGATGTTTCAGCGCGTCAGGTGTTCGTCTTCGACATCCCCCATCCGCCCTTCGGGCACCTTCCCCCTCCGGGGGAAGGTAACAAGAGCGTGTCAGGCTTGCGTTGTTGCGTTGCTCGTCGGGTGGCAAGGCGCGAACACCGGAACCGGCTTATCAAATCCCTTCAACGTCCGCGGCTCCAGCTCGACGAGCTTCACGCGCGCGCCGATCGCGTCGGCCGCCGCGCGGTCGATGAGGATCTCGCGATCCTCCGCGCTCGAGCACAGGCGCGAGGCGAGGTTCACGACGGTGCCGATCGCGGTGTAGTTGAGGCGTCCCTCGGAGCCGATGCGGCCGACCGTGGCGGGGCCCATCGCCAGGCCCATGCCGAAGCCGAGCCTGGGGTGCAGCGCGCGCCAGCCGACCAGCAGCGCCTGCACCTCGCGTTGCATGTCGCGCGCCATGTTGATCGCGCGCAGCGCCGGCTCGGGCGTGGCGACCGGCGCGTTGAGCATCAGCATCACGCCGTCGCCGAAGAAGTTCACCAAGGTCGCGCCGTGGTCGCTCGCCACCCTTTCGAGCGCGTCGTAGTACTCGCGCAGCACGCCGATGATGGCGTCGGGCGCGGCCTGGCCGGAGAAGGCGGTGAAATCCCGCAGATCGCAGAAGACGACCACGACCTCGACGCGCCGTCCGTCGAGCACGCGGTCGTTACCGCCGCGGTCGATCAGCTCGGCGACCTGCGGCGGCAGAAAGCGCTTGAGCCTGTCGATGCGCGCGGCGCGCTCCTGCGAGATCGACAGCTCGTTGGCCATCGCGTTGGCGCGGTTGGCGAGGCGCTCGAACTCGTCGCCCGTCGCCAGTCGGATGCGGTAATCGAGCTGTCCCGCGCCGATGCGCCTGACGCCATCTTCCAGCACGCGGATGGGTTCCACCATGCGGCGGGTCAGCCAGTAGGCGAGCGCGGCGGCCAGCGCCGTGCCGCCGACGAGCAGCGCGCCCGTGCGCCACAGCGCGGCCTGGATCGGCGCGAAGGCTTCGCCCAGCGGCTGCTTGACGATGACGCTCCAGTCGACGCCGGGAATCTTGACCATCGCCGCCATCACCGTCTTGCCCGCGGTGTCCTTGCCGGCCGCCGCCTGGCCCGATGGCCGCTCGAGGATCGCCGCGCGCAGGGCCCGCAGTGGTCGCTGCGCCGCTTCGTCCGCGCGCAGCACCAGGCTCAGATCGGGATGGGCGATGAGGCGACCCGGCCTGTCGAGCACGAAGGCGTCGCCGGTGCGGCCCACGCGGATGGCCGCGATCACCTCCCAGATGAACTTGAGGTTCACCTGGGCGACAGCGACGCCGGCGGCGCTGCGGTTGCCCGCGACGGCGATGGTCATGAACGGCTCCGAGCCATCCTGGAACGTCACCGGGCCGAACCAGATCCGATCCGAGCGCGCGCCCACCACCGCCGGCGTCTCGGCGTAGTCGGCGCCGCTTTCGATCCTGTTGAGGCCAATGCGCGAGACGTACAGGCGTTCCTTGCCGGCGGCGTCGAGCACCGCGAGGCTTTCGATGGCCGGGACCTGGCGCAACACGCGCAGCGCATCGATCCGTCGCCGGTCATCGACCCGGTCGTCCAGCGGCAGTTGCACGGCCCAGCTCATCTGGCCGTGGATGATCTCGAGGAAGTCCTGGATCTTGGCCGACGCCAGTCGGGCTTCGGCGTCGAGCAGATCGTTCAGCCGGGCGCGCTGGTCGTCGTAGCCGAGCCACGCCTCGCTGCCGCCCGCGATCAGCAGCGGCCCGACCACGGCGGCGAAGAGCGCGCGAAAGTACTTCCAGAACAGCGAGCGGCGAGGCCGGGCGCGGGGATCGGCCATGGTCTCAGGCGGCGCGGCGGCCGGTGGGCCGCGTCATTCGACCACCCGGTCGGCGCTGCTCAGCAGCGAGGGCGGGAAGGACAGGCCGAGCGCGCTGGCCGCCTTCAGGTTGATGAACAGCTCGACCTTGGTGACGCGCTGCACCGGCAGATCGGCGGGCTTCCCGCCGTTCAGGATGCGGCCGGCATAGAGTCCGGCATGACGGTGCGACTGGCTGAAATCGCCGCCGTAGCTCATCAGGCCGCCGGCCAGCGGGAAGTCGCGGGATTGCGTGATCGTCGGCATGGCATGACGGATCGCGACCTCGGCGAGCAGCTGGCTGCGATAGGTAAAGTAGGGATCCGAGCTGAAGACCAGCCCGCCCGCTTGCGCCTCGCGCGCGGCGGCGAACAGCGCGGCGAACTGATCTTCTGTGCTGGCCTTCAGGACAACGAGCTCGACGCCGAGCGCCTCCGCGGCGACCTGGAGATTCTTCAACTGCGATCCCGAGGTCGGGCTTCTCGGATTGATGGCGACGGCGAATTTCCGCGCGCCCGGGCGCACCTCCTTCATGAACTCCACCCGCTTGCGCGAGACCTCCACGTTCAGGCTCGATACGCCGGTCAGATTGCCGCCGGGCTGGGACAGGCTGCTCACCACGCCGAGGGCCACGGGATCGCCGCCCATCTCGAAGACGATCGGGATGGTCGATGTCGCGGCTTTCGCCGCCAGCGCGACCTCGGCGCCGCCGGGGGCCACGATCACCGCCACGTTCCGCTCGGCCAGCTCCTTGGCCAGCGCCGGCAGCCTGGTGTACTGGCCCTCCGCCCATCGGTACTCGACGGCGACCGTGCGGCCTTCGGCGTAGCCGGCCTCGGTCAGGCCTTCGCGAAAGGCGGCGAGGCGACTGCGATAGCGGTCCGGTGTTTCGGAGCCGAGATAGCCGATGACCGGCAGGGCTTGCGCGCGCGCCGGGCCGATCGCCGCCAGCGCGCCGCCGGCGAGGGCGATGAAATCGCGCCGCTTCATTCGATCCGCGGCGTCTTTCGTGGCGCCAGCCATGAAACGCATGGTCGCCTCCCCTTCGAGCCGGCATTGCACAGACGCTGAGTTGATCAGGTAATCACGCTGACAACCACTGTTCAATGAGCGGCGCGTGAGCGGACGCTCCGACACACGCCCCGTGAAGTACCTGACGACCCGATCCCAGACGGCCTCAGGCTATTCAACGGCGCGGCGCTCTGACACTGTTGTCGGGTGATGACGGCGACAATGTGTTCCCGGAGATGGTCGCTCGGCGCGCTCGCGGCGCTGATGATGTTCGCCGTTGGCGGCGCGTCCGCGCAGCAGGGCAAGCTGGACCGGCTCGAGGTCGTTCAGTCGGGCCTGTACACCGCCAGCGTCGCGCGCCGCGACAGCTCGCCCGGCACGCCCACCGGCAAGGCCTCGATCGTCGACAGCCCGGCCTTCTACTCTGACGAGACACGGGTTCCCGCGCAGCTTGGCATCCGGTTCGGCTTCCAGTACCGGCTGATCGGATCGCCACCCGGCCGCGAAGCCCGGCTGCGCGGCGTGTGGCATATCCCGGCGCCCGGAATCACCAACCCGGTCAGCGGCAATACTTACCGCCAGAGCACGCGCGACTTCACCGCGTCGATCGGCGACACGCAGATCCACGGCTACGGCTTCGATCAGCCCTGGGAGATCGTCGAGGGCGAATGGGTCCTCGAGATCTGGCACAACGACCGCCTGCTCGCGAGCCGGTCGTTCGTGGTCGGGAAGCCGTAGTAGCCCTCAGACGAACGTCGAGCCGCGACAGTCAAGCAATACAAGAGGATTGCCGGCTCGCGGCAGACGTAGAAATCTGTCATTCGGGGCCCAGCGGGGAATCCAAGAAGTCTTCCTGGGAGCGCCGGCGTCCCGCCGGCTCATAAAGATGCCGGCGGGACGCCAGCGCTCCCAATGAGATCCCTCGCTGCGCTCGGGATGACAGGGATGGGTGGAGTTACGTCTATGGCAACGGGCATCACGGCTGAGGACTGGATCGCGCATCACACGCTGATGGCGCCGCACGCGCCGGCGGCGCTCGATCTGGCGTCGGGGCGGCGGTTCACCTATGCGCAGTACGATCAGCGCATCACGCGCGCGGCGCTTTGGATGCGGCGCGCGTTCGGCGTCAAGCGCGGCGATCGCGTCGCGGTGCTGTCGATGAACGACACCGATGTCTTCGAGCTGCAATTCGCCTGCCAGCGCCTGGGCGCGATCTTCATGCCGCTGAATTGGCGGCTGGCGGTGCCGGAGCTGGAGTTCATCGCCAAGGACTCCACGCCTGTTGTGCTGATCCACGGCTCGGAGTTCACCGACGCCGCGCGCGAGGTGCAGAAGCTGGCCTCCGTCCCGCATCTCGCGACGCTGGCCAACGGCAAGGCCAGCGACTACGAGGCCGGCCTCGCCGCCGCGACGGGCGCGCTCGAGCGGCAGGCGCTCGATCTCGATGACACCTGGACCATCATGTACACGTCGGGCACGACGGGGCGGCCCAAGGGCGCGCAGATCACCTACGGCATGGCCTTCTTCAACAGCGTGCACTGCTCGATCGGCGTCGGGCTGACGTCGAAGAGCCGCAACCTGGTGTTCCTGCCGACCTTCCACACCGGCGGTCTCAACGTCTACGGCAACCCGATCTTCCACACCGGCGGCTTGAACGTCGTGCTGCGCGCCTTCGACCCCGCCCGGTTCCTGTCGCTGCTCGCCGACAAGGAGATCGGCATCACCCATGCGCTGGGCGTGCCGACCAACTTCCTGTTGCTCGCGCAACAACCGGGATTCGCCGAGGCTGATTTCTCCCATCTCCAACATCTCGGCATCGGCGGCGCGGCCGCCCCGCTGGCGCTGATCGAGACATTCGGGAAGAAGGGCGTGATGCTGCAGCAATTCTGGGGCATGACCGAGACTGGGCCGCTCGGCCTGCTGCTGACGGCGGACAAGGCGCTCGGCAAGATCGGCTCGTCCGGCCTGCCGCCGCTCTATGTGCATCTGAAGATCTGCGACCCCGAGGGCCGCGAGGTCAAACGCGGCGAGACCGGCGAGCTGATGATCAAGGGCCCCAACGTCACGCCGGGCTACTGGAATCGGCCGGAGGCCAACAAGACGTCGTTCACGGCGGATGGCTGGTTCCACACCGGCGACGCCGCGCGTCAGGACGCGGACGGCTACTACTATATCGTCGACCGCTGGAAGGACATGTTCATCTCCGGCGGCGAGAACGTCTACCCTGTCGAGGTCGAGAACGTGATCTACCAGCTCGACGGCGTGCTGGAGAACGCGGTGGTCGGCGTGCCGCACGAGAAATGGGGCGAGGTCGGCCGCGCCTATGTGGTGCTCAAACCCGGCGCGAATTTGGATGAGAGCGCGGTCCTCGACCACTGCGGCACCCAGCTCGCGCGCTACAAGGTGCCCAAGGAAGTCCGCTTCATCAGCGAGCTGCCGCACAACGCCACCGGCAAGATCCTCAAGCACCAGCTGCCGCGCAGTTAGGCCATAGACGTAGCCGATACATGATATATCCTCCAGGGCATGAGCATCGTCGCCCTGACCGTCAGCCGCGAGAACCTCACCGCGCGCGTCTATGCGCAGCTGCGCGAATCGCTGATGGCCGGGCGCTTCTGGCCCGGCCAGCGGCTGCGCATCCGCGAGATGGCGCTGGCGATGGGCGTGAGCCAGACGCCGGTGCGCGAGGCGATCATGCAGCTCGTGCGCGAGGGTGGCCTGGAGATGCGCTCGAGCGCGGCCATCACCGTGGCCAAGCTCTCGGTCGCCCGCTACAAGCAGCTGCGCGAGGTGCGCCTGCTGCTCGAGGGGCTGGCGACCGAGACGGCCACGCCGCTCCTGACGCCGCACGATATCCAACGGCTCGAGACGCTGCACGCCAGGCTGATCAAGGCGGAGAAGGATGACGATCGCGAGGCCGCGACGCTCACCAATTTCCAGTTCCACTTCACCATCTATCGCGGCTCCCAGCTCAGCGACCTGGTCGAGATCCTCGACAGCATCTGGCTGCGCAACGGGCCGCTGCTGAAGTTCCTCTACCCGCACGCCGCGCCGAGCTATCGCGGCCGTCACCAGCACCTGGTGCTGCTCGACGCGTTGCGCCGGCGCGACGCCGCCGCCGCCAAGCGGGCCATCCAGGACGACATCCTCGAAGGCGGCGCGCGGCTGGTCGACCTGATGGAGCGCATCGAGGCCGGCGCGGTGCGCGTCGTCGAGAACGACGCCGGCGAGAGCAGCCTGGTGTTTCCGCCGCGGCGGCGCAAAGCGGCGGCGTCGTGATGGGCCGCCTGCTCCTCTTCAAGCTGATGCAGGCCGTGCCGGTGATCCTGATCGTCTCGGTGCTGGCCTTCCTGCTGATGAGCCTGCTGCCCGGCGACCCCGCCGTGATCATCGCCGGCGAGGGCGCGACGCCGGAGGCGATCGATCAGGTGCGCCGCGGCCTGGGCCTCGACCAGCCCTTCCACGTGCAGCTCGGACGCTGGTTCGCGCGGCTCGCCGAGGGCAACTTCGGCGCTTCGCTGATGCTGAACCAGAGCGTGCTGTCGGCGATGGGCGAGCGCCTGCCGGTGACGCTCTCGCTCGCCGGTCTGTCGCTCGCCTTCACTCTGCCGGTGGGCATCTTCGCCGGCTCGGTCGCCGCCTACTACCGGCAGACCTGGGTCGATTCGGTCGTCATGACCTTCGCTCTGCTGGGTGTGTCGATCCCCGGTTTCTGGATCGCCATCCTCGCGGTGATCCTGTTCAGCGTCACGCTGGGCTGGCTGCCCTCGAGCGGCTACGTGCCGATATCGCAGGACATGGTGCTGTGGTTCCGCTCGCTGGTGATGCCCGCGGCGATGCTGTCGCTGTTCCAGATCGGCTTTCTCGCGCGCATGACGCGCTCGGCTATGCTCGACGTTCTGAGCCAGGACTTCATCCGCACCGCGCGCTCGAAGGGTCTCAGCGAGTGGAAGACCGTGGGCAAGCACGCCTTCCGCAACGCGCTGATCATGGTGATCACCACGCTCGGCATCCTGGTGTCGACGGCGATCGGCGGTTCCGTGGTGATCGAGCAGGTCTTCGCGCTCCCTGGCATCGGCCGCCTCGTCGTGCAGGGCATCCTGGCGCGCGACTACCCGCTCGTGCAGGGCGTCATGCTGATCTACGGCTTCGCCTTCGTGATCGTCAATCTCACCGTCGACGTGCTCTACACCTTCGCCGACCCACGGGTGCGCTATGACTGACGCGGTGGTCGTCGCCGCACCGGTGCTGGCGCCGCGCAAACGCTTCCAGCTCGCGCGCCGGCTGATGGCGCACCGCTCCTTCCGCATCGGCTTCGTGCTCGTGGTCCTGCTGGCTCTGGCCGCGATCCTCGCGCCGGTGCTGAGCAGCCTCGAGCCCTCGGCGATGCGGGTGCGCTTCCGCTTCCACCCGCCGTCGCCCGAGTTCCCGCTGGGCAGCGACAATTTCGGCCGCGACATCTTCACCCGCGTGCTCCACGGCGCGCGCGTCTCGCTGTGGATCGGACTCGTGGTCTCGCTCCTCTCCGGCGCGGTCGGCGCGACCATCGGCGTCATCGCCGCGCAGTTCCGCCGCCTCGACGCGCCGATCATGCGCCTGGTCGACGCGCTGATGTCCTTCCCCGCCATCCTGCTGGCGCTCGGCATCGCCGCCGCGCTGGGGCCGCGCATGGAAAGCGTGATCATCGCGCTCACCGTCGCCTACGTGCCCGCCGGCGTGCGCATCGTTCGCGCCTCGGCGCTGGTCGTGCGCGAGCTCGACTACGTGCAGGCCGCGCGCATTTCCGGCGCCAGCAACGCGCGCATCATGTTCCGCCACATCCTGCCCAACAGCTTCGGGCCGCTGCTGGTGCACATGACCTTCGTCTTCGCCTACTCGATCCTCGCCGAGGCGGCGCTGTCCTTCCTCGGCGTGGGCGTCCAGCCGCCGATCGCGAGCTGGGGCAATATCATCGCCGAGGGCCGCGACTACGCCACCGAGGCGTGGTGGGTCATGGTCTTCCCCGGCGTCGGCATCAGCCTCGCGGCGCTCGGCCTGAACCTGCTGGGCGACGGCATGCGCGATGTCCTCGATCCGCGCCTGAAGGGAGCCTGAGCATGGCGCCCGAACCGCCGGCGTCTCCGCTCGTCGCGATCGAGGACCTCACCGTGCAGTTCCGCACCGATCGCGGCTGGGCGACGGCGACCGAGAGCGTGTCCTTCGAGATCGGCGACGGCGATTGTTTGGGCGTGGTCGGTGAATCCGGCAGCGGCAAGAGCGTCACCGCGCTCTCCATCCTGCGCCTGCACGCGCGCGGCACGTCGCGCGTCACGTCGGGTACGATCCGCTACGACGGCAAGGACTTGCTGCGCGTTCGCGAAAGCGACATGCGGGCCATCCGCGGCCGCGATATCGCCATGGTCTTCCAGGACCCGATGTCTTCGCTCAATCCCGTGCTGACGGTCTGCGACCAGATCTCCGAGACGCTGATGCTGCACCGCGGGCTGTCGCGTCTGGAGGCGCGCAAGCGCGCGATAGAGCTGCTCGACCTGGTGCGAATCGCCGATGCCGCACGCCGCATCGACGAGTATCCGCATCGCTTCTCCGGCGGCATGCGCCAGCGCGTGATGATCGCCATCGCCATCGCCTGCCGCCCGCGCCTGCTGATCGCCGACGAGCCGACGACGGCGCTCGATGTCACCATCCAGGCGCAGATCCTCGAGTTGCTGCGCGACCTGCGCGCCGAACTCGGCATGGCGGTGATGCTGATCTCGCACGATCTGGGCGTGATCGCCGAGTTCGCACGCCGCGTCGTCGTGATGTACGCGGGCCGCGTCGTCGAAGACGCGCCGGTCGACGTGCTGTTCCGCCGCGCCAGGCACCCCTACACCGAGGGCCTGATGGCCTCGATGCCGGCGCTTGATGGGCCGGTGCGCCGTCTCCACTCGATCCCTGGCCGCATCCCCGACATCAACGAGAAGGTCGAGGGCTGCCGCTTCAGCCCGCGCTGTGGCCACGCCGAGGCGGTGTGCCTGACGGCGATGCCCGACCTGGTGTCCGTCAGCCCGGGCCATCGCGTGCGCTGCGCGCCACGCACCCGCGCGGCGGGAGCCGGCTGATGGCCACCGATCCAATCATCGAGGTGCGCGACCTCGACATGGCGTTCCCGGTGCGCGGCGGCCAGGGCGGCAAGACCGTGATCCAGCAGGTGCTGCACAAGTTGAACTTCGACATCGCGCCCGGCGAGACCCTGGGTCTCGTGGGCGAGTCGGGCTCCGGCAAGTCGACGGCCGGCCGCATCCTTGTCGGCCTCTACGAACCGACCGGCGGCTCGGTGAAGCTGTTCGGCCAGTCCATCACCGGCGCCCAGCGCAGGCTGGGTCTCGCCGCCGTGCGCTCGCGCCTGCAGTTCGTCTTCCAGGATCCACACGCGGCGCTCAACCCGCGCATGCGCGTCGGCGAGTCGATCGCCGAGCCGATCGCCATCGCCGGCGGCCGCACGCGCCGCGAGCGTACCGATCGCGTACGCGAGCTCCTGGAGATGGTCGGCCTGCCGCGTGACGGCGCCGAGCGCTTCCCGCACGAGTTCTCCGGCGGCCAGCGGCAGCGCATCGTCATCGCCCGCGCGCTGGCGCTGCAGCCCGGCTTCATCGTCTGCGACGAGCCGGTCTCGGCACTCGACGTGTCGATCCAGGCGCAGATCGTCAACCTTCTGATGGACCTGCAGCAGAAGTTCGGCCTGAGCTACCTGTTCATCGCCCATGACCTCGCCGTGGTACGCGCGATCGCGCACAGGGTCGCCGTGCTCTACGCCGGCTCGATCGTCGAGATCGCGCCCAAGGACGAGCTCTACAGCGACCCGCGGCATCCTTACACTCGCGCCCTGCTGGACGCCGTCCCGCGCGCCGATCCCGAGCGCGTGCGCGGGCCGGTGTTGGGCGGCGAGGTACCGAGCCTGCTGGCGCCACCGCCGGGCTGCCGCTTCCACACCCGCTGCCCGCACGTGATGCCGCGCTGCCGCATCGACATTCCCGAACTGCGCGTGACGGCGCCCGGTCGCCACGTCGCCTGTCATCTGCATGCGTAATCAAAGACCGCCCACGGAAAGGATCCGACGATGATGATCTCCCGAAGCTTCCGCTCAGCCCTGCTGGCATCGGCGCTTCTCGCCGGCGTCGCCCTGCCACCCGCCGTCCTCGCGCAGCAGCGCGGCGGCACGCTGACCTACGCCTATGTCTCCGGACCGGGCACGCTGGACCCGCATGTCGCGGCCAGCCTGGTCGAGCTCGAGGTGATCCACCATATCTTCGAGACCTTGGTGGCGATCGACGCCAACTACAACACCAAGCCGGCGCTGGCGTCGAAAGCCGAGGCGAGCGCCGACGCCAAGACCTTCACCTTCGCCCTGCGCAAAGGCGTCAAATTCCACAATGGCAAGGAGATGACCTCGGCCGACGTGCTGGCGACGTTCGAGCGCTACAAGAAGCTCAGCCCCAATGCCAGCGTGCTGGCCGAGGTCGAGTCCTTCGAGGCACCAGACCCATATACCTTCGTGGTCAAGCTGACCAAGCCCAACGCCGTCTTCATCGACGTGCTGAAGTCGCCGGTCTATCCCTTCGCCATCATTCCGGTGGAGCAGAAGGACAAAGCGGCGCGCGCGCTCGACGTCATCGGCACCGGTCCGTACGCGCTGGGCGAATGGGTCAAGGACAGCCATCTCGTACTGCGGCGCTTCGAGGGCTACGTCGCCGACGAGAGCTCGACGGGGCCCGACGGGCTGGCCGGCAAGCGCACCGCCTATCTCGACGCCATCCGCTACAACTTCGTGCCCGAGGCCAACACACGCATCGCCGCCATCCAGTCCGGCGGTGCCGATGTGATCAGCGACGTGCCGCCCGACCTGATGAAGCGCTTCGATGGCCGGCCGGAATTCACGCTGCTGAAGATCTTCCCGTTCTGCATGTCGGTCTTCGTCGTCAACTCGCAGCAGGGGCCGACCGCCAATCCGCTGGTGCGCCAGGCGATCTCCGCCGCGCTCAACGCGACCGAGGTGCTGGAGGCGATGGGCTCGGTGTCGCAGGCCACCCATTCGCTGGTCTACGCCAACAGCCCTTACTACCAGGGCGACGCGATGAAGAAGTACTACAACCAGAACAACGCGGCGAAGGCCAAGGAGCTGCTGGCGAAGGCTGGCTACAAGGGCGAGAAGATCACGCTGCAGACCAACTCCAATTACGCCACCATGCGCAACGCGATCCTGGTGCTGTCGGAACAGCTCAAAGCCGTGGGCATGAACGTCAGTGTCGATGTCGTGGACTGGACGACCAACGCCAGCAACATGCAGCGCGGTACCGGCACGTGGAACGTCTCGACCACCGGATTCTGCTCGAACCCGCTGCTCGGTCCGCAGCAGTGGCGCGTGATGTTCTATACGTTCCCGCAGGTGAAGAACGACACCGCCCTCGATGCGGCCTATGAGAAGTTCTACACCTCGCTCGACCCGAAGATCCGTGTCGCAGCCTGGGCCGACATCGAGCAGCGCGTGCTCGACCAGGCCTACATGATCAAGATCGGCGACACCGGCACGATCCGCGTCTTCAACAACAAGAAGGTCGAGGGCTACACGCCCTACTACATCCCGCGCTTCTGGAACGTGTCGCTGAAGTAGCTCTCTTTACCTTTCGCCGGAGGGGGGATTTCTCAACGACTCCTCCATCCGTCTTCGACATCCCCATCCGCCCTTCGGGCACCTTCCCCCTCCGGGGGGAAGGTAGTTGTTGAGAGAGCCGACCATGCCGTCGAACCGTTCCGGCCCGCCGCGCCCGGAAGCCCAGTGGATGCCGGAGTTCCGGCCAATGAACGTCGTGAAGCGGCATTCGTTGGCCATGCACCCCGGCGACTCCTGGCATCTCGCGCACTGGTACGAGGCGCCACGCGAGGATCCGGCGGTGCCGGAGGTTTACACCTACACCGACGCGATCTCGTACGCGCCGGGCGACGAGATAGCCTTCCATACCAGCACCACCGCCGCGCGCTGGACGCTGCAGATCTATCGCGATGGCGCGAAGCCGACGCTGGTGCACGACGCGAAGGACCTGCCCGGCGCCTTCCACAAGATGCCGGAGAAGGCCTATGCCCGCGGCTGCGGCTGGCCGGCGGGCTATCGCTGGCGGCTGCCATCCGACCTCGCCTCCGGCTTCTACCGCGTCGTGTCGAGCTGCGCCCTCGAGGATGGCCGCAGCTTCGTGCAGCACCATTTCTTCGTCGTTACGCCCACCATCGAGAAGCCCGAGGGTCGCTTCCTGCTGATCCTGCCGACCTCGACCTGGCTGGCCTACAACGACTGGGGCGGCGCCAATTCCTACGACGGCATCGATGGTCCCGAAGGCAACCAGTTCTCGCCGACGCTCAGCGTCGAGCGCCCTTGGACGCGCGGCCTGGTCTGGCTGCCGCCCGGCGCGCCCCGGCTGAGCGATCCGATCAAGCGGCCAGCCTGGGAAGCGCCGCGCTACTACACCAAGGAATGGGCGTACACCAACGGCTTCGCGCAGTTCTTCGCCTCGGCCGGCTGGGCCCAGTTCGACCGCCACTTCGTGGTCTGGGCCGAGCGCGAGGGCTACGCCTTTGACATCATCACCCAGACCGACCTGCACAATCACCCGGAGATCCTACGGCGCTACAGGCTGGGCGTGATCGTCGGCCACGACGAATACTGGACCAAGGAGATGCGCGACACGGTCGACGCCTTTGTCGACGACGGCGGCAGAATGGCGCGCTTCGCCGGCAACTTCCTCTGGCAGGTGCGCTTCGAGGACGGCGGCAAGCGGCAGGTCTGCTACAAGGCGCGCGCCCATGCCGAGGACCCGGTGAAGGGCGCCTTGCTGAGCGGCGCCTGGGAAGACCCGAAGATCGGCCGGCCCGGCGCGCTGACCTTCGGCGTCAACGGCCTGCAGGGCGTATACTCGTCATGGGGCGCTTTCATCCCGCGCGCCAGTCGTGGCTTCACCGTCTATCGCCCGGCGCATTGGGCCTTCGACGGCACCGAGAGCCACTACGGCGATGTGATCGGCGGCGATGCCGGCATCTTTGCCTACGAGGTCGACGGGCTGGACTACACCTTCCGCAAGGGACTGCCCTACCCGACGGGCGACGACGGCGCCCCCGATACGATCGAGATCCTCGCCATGGCCCCGGCGGTGCGCGTCGAGGAGGAGCATCGCGGCGAGGGCTTCCGCTACTACATCGGCAACGGACGCGCCGACTCGACGACCTCGGCCAAGCCCAAGGGCGCCAGCGCCGAGGCAGCGACCAAGGATCCGCAGCGCTACGGCTCGGGCATGGTGGTATCGATGAAGCGCGGCAAGGGCGAGGTGTTCTGCGCCGGCAGTTGCGAGTGGCTGATGGGCCTGGCTAAGGGCGATTTCGTCACCGAGCAGGTCACCCGCAATGTGCTGAACCGGTTCCTGGGTTCACAACACCCTTGATGCACGAGCGGGGATTTGGCTGCTACTCTCCCCGCCGGAACGCGAACCTCAAGGGTACCCTGCCATGAACGCCGAAAGCCCCGCCACCAACAAATGGATCGGCCAGCGCACCCTGCGCCCCGACGGCCTCGACAAGGTCACCGGCCGCGCCGCCTATGCCGCCGACACCACCATGCCCGGCATGATCTGGGGCAAGGTGCTGCGCAGCCCGCACGCGCATGCCCGCATCAAGTCGATCGACACCTCGGCGGCCGAGAAGCTGCCGGGTGTGAAGGCCGTGATGACCTCGAAGGACGTGGTGCATTTCCCGGTCGAGAAATCGGTGATGCTGGGCATCCAGGACATGCGCTGGATGTCGCGCAACGTCATGGCGCGCGACAAGGTGCTGTTCCCCGGCCATCCCGTCGCCGCCGTCGCCGCCACCACACAGGCGATCGCGGCCCAGGCCTGCGAGCTGATCAAGGTCGAGTACGAGGTGCTGCCCTTCGTCATCGACATCGAGGACGCGATCAAGCCCGGCGCGCCGATCCTGCACGACCATATCCAGTGGGAAGGCAAGCCCTCGAACATCGCCGGCAAGCTCGAGCACAAGCTCGGCGACATCGAGGCCGGCTTCAAGGAGGCCGAGGTCATCGTCGAGCGCAAGTTCACGACCGAGCCGGTGCATCAGGGCTATATCGAGCCGCATGCCTGCCTGGTGAGCGTGATCGAGGACAAGTGCACAATCTGGAGCTCAAGCCAGGGCCAGTTCATGGTCCGCGCCATGTGCTCGTATCTCACGGGCCTGCCGCAGAGCGACATCCGCGCCATTCCCGCCGAGATCGGCGGCGGCTTCGGCGGCAAGACCATCGTCTACCTCGAGCCGCTGGCGCTGATCCTGTCGCGCAAATCAGGCAAACCGGTGAAGATGCAGATGTCGCGGGAAGAAGTCTTCCGCGCCTCCGGCCCGACCTCGGGCTCGGTGTGCACGGTGAAGCTCGGCGCCAAGAAGGACGGCACCCTGGTCGCCGCGCACGGCATCTTCTACCTGCAGGCGGGCGCGCTGCCCGGTTCGCCGATCCGCGGCGCCGCCGGCTGCTCTTTCGCGCCCTACAACATCCCCAACGTGCTGTCGCAGGGCTTCGACGTGGTGTCGAATCGGTCGAAGGTCGCGGCCTATCGCGCGCCCGGCGCGCCGATCGGCGCCTTCGCCGTGGAGAGCCTCATCGACGAGCTGTGCCAGAAGCTGAAGATCGATCCGCTCGAGTTCCGCCTGAAGAACGCCGCCAAGCAGGGCACCAAGGCCGCGCATGGCCCGGTCTTCCCGGTGATCGGCTACATCGAGACGATCAAGGCGGCGATGGAGCACCCGCACTACAAGACGCCGCTGGGCCCCAATCAGGGACGCGGCGTGGCCAGTGGCTTCTGGTTCAACGCCGGCGGCGAGTCGAGCGCGCAGCTCAACATCAACGAGGACGGCACCGTCGTCGTGATCACCGGCCATCCCGATGTCGGCGGCTCGCGCGCCTCGACCGCGAACATCGCCGCCGAGCTGCTGGGCATCGACTACAAGAAGGTCAACGTGCTGATCGGCGATACCGCCTCGATCGGCTTCAGCAACCTCACCGGCGGCAGCCGCGTCACCTTCGCCTCGGCCATGGTGGTCACGCAGTCGGCCGAGAAGGTCATCACCATCCTGAAGGAGCGCGCGGCGAAGATCTGGAAGATCGATCCCGACGCCGTGGTCTGGGAGAACGGCGAGGCGAGACCGGCCGGCGACAACGCCGGCAAGTTCGACCCGCTGTCCCTGGCGCAGATCGCGGCGAAGGCGAGCGAGACCGGTGGCCCGATCGGCGGCGGCGTCTCCATCAATACGACGGGCGCCGAAGGCGGCTTCGCCACCCACATCTGCGACGTCGAGCTCGATCCCGCGACCGGCCAGTCCAAGGTGCTGCGCTACACGTCCTTCCAGGATGTCGGCCGCGCCATCCATCCGGACTATGTCGAGGGCCAGATGCAGGGCGGTGTCGCGCAAGGCATCGGCTGGGCGCTGAACGAGGAGTACATCTACGACAAGAACGGCCGCGTCGATAACGCCAGCTTCCTCGACTACCGCATGCCGGTGGCCTCGGACCTGCCGATGCTCGACTCCGTCATGATCGAGGTGCCGAACCCCAAGCACCCGCAGGGCGTGCGCGGCGTCGGCGAGGTTTGCCTCGTCCCCGCCCTCGCCGCCGTCGCCAACGCGCTCACCGCGGCGGCCGGACACCGCTTCGACAGCCTGCCGATGTCGCCGCCGAAGGTGCTGGCGGCGCTCGACAAGTAGGTCCCGAACTTCATTTGTGCGGTGGCGGCGCGACGAGCGCCGCCACTTGTGTTTTGACGTGGAGCAAGGCCATGGCACGCATTCCTATCCTGCGAGAAGACGATCCCGCGTTGCCCGACGACGCGCGGGCGTTCCTCGAACACGCCGGTCAATCGCGCGGCCGGCTGATCAACATCTACCGCGCCATGGCCAACCGGCCGGCGGCGGGCCAGGCCTTCTCGCAGATGATCCACACGGTCTACCGCTCGGGATCGAGCCTGCCGCCCAAGCAGGCCGAGCTCGCCTATCTGACGGCCACGGTCGTCAACAACTGCTACTATTGAATCCCCACGCACACCGTGCTCGGTCGAGCCGCCGGACTGACAGAACAGCAGATGGCCCACCTCGCGGACGATCCCCTGCCCGCGTCGGTCTACCAGCCGGCTGACGAAGCCATCATCCGCTACGCCCAGAAATCGACCCGGCTCGAGCCGATCGACGACGATACCTACGGCGCGCTCGCCCGGCATTTCTCCCGTGAGCAGATCATCGACATCTGCCTGACCGTGGGCGTCAGCAACATGGTCAACCGCTTCCACGCGACGTTCCAGACCGACCTCGACGAGGCGACAACCGCCGAGGCCGAAGCCGGCGATCGCCTCGCCGGCAGCTGTCCCATTGCCCGCCCGAAGCCGCCTCGCTAGCGCTTGCGGCCGGCGAGCGTGAACGCGCTCTCGGTGCCGCAGCTCTCGACGTGCGGACACTCGCGTACCATCTCGAAAGTCTCACCCGCCTCGAACGTACGCGTCTGCCCGTTCCAATTGCGGGTTAGCTCGTCTTCGGAGTTCTGCCGATCAACGGTTGGCTTCCTGTTCGCGACGACCCTGTACCTCCTGCGTTCACCGCTCATCCCACGGCAAAGGAAGTCAGACGAGGCCGGAATGCTGTCACGAAAGCGTTGGTCGTCCGCAGCAACCAATGCTTCTGCTGATCGAAGGTCGCTGCATCATTGGTATCAAAGGGATGTCGCGCCACGATAGTGAATTTGGCAGCGTCGGCATCGTCGCGCTCGAAGGTCAGCGTTTCGCCGATCTCTTGTTCGATCGTCACCTTCTCGGCCTGCAGCGCCTCAAAGCGCTCGGCCGCACGCTCGCCTACCAGCGTCACGAAGACGCCGGCAACACCCTGCGAGCGATAGGCCGTCAGCCGTCCAGGTGGCGGCAGTGGTAGCCTCACCCAGTTGACACCGCCAATACGCGGTGCCGGTTGTTCCGGATGATCGAAGCGGGCGTGCGCGATGAAGTCGTCCCAGAACGCACGGATGGCGGCACGCTTGGCGGCCGCCTCGGGTTGCGCCACAGCCTCTACCTCCTCGGCGACCTCCTCCGTCTCGGCTAGCGCGAGCGGCCTGCCGCCCTCGCCCACCAGCACAGTACGAGTGACGACCTCCGTGCGCAGCGAGATCGACGGCAGCACGATCCGGCTACCCGCGTCGTCCGACCAGACCTGGAACTCGACCAGCGCGACTCGGGCGAGATGCCCGCCACCCATGCCAAGAAAGCCGGCAACGCCATGAAGGTCACCGCGGATTCCATCACCGGCGATGACCAGATCGAAATCGCCGCGCGACAGACAGGTCGACACGTTGTCCACGAAGCGCGCTTCGTCCAATGTCGGTTGCGCCGCCTTCGCGATATCGAACAGGACATTGCCGCTACGCGACAACTTGGCTGCCACACGCGCGGTAAGGTCGGCATAGTTCCAGCGCTGCAGCAGCGACGCGTACTCCAGGATCTGCGCGATCACCTCGCGCCGCGCCTGCGGGTTTCGCCACAGCTTACATTCAACCAGGACAGGCCGCCCCGTGCTGGCAAAACCGAAGATGTCGAGGAAGACCGGCCGCCCCTCCGTCGGCAGCGCCAGTTCGCGGCAGACCGGAATGAAGCTGCCGGCTCCCGGATCGATCAGATCCATCGGCATGAGCACAGGGTGTTCGAACAGCATCTCCTGCAGCCAGCGCTCGTCGAAGCCGGCAGTGGCCGAAAGACGGGTATTGGCGAGGCTCCTCGCAGCGGGCGTGCGGGACGGGTCGATGATCAGGGCGTGCATGGTCACCATCATAGGCGAGCGAAGCTCGGCCCGTAACTTGCGTTCGTGTCCCGTGCGGTCATGAATGAGATCGGCTTAACAGGTTGGAGAATGCGTTGGACGGGTCCGGTCAGGGCGCGGCGATCGACAGGCGCGTCAAGCATTTCGGTGCGGTGCGCGCCATCGACGGCATGTCGCTGGCGGCCGAGAGCGGCAACGAGGAGGAGTATCCGATCATGCTGGTGGTTCACCATCTCGGGAAGTCGCAGAGTGAACGGATCGTCTGGCTCTGCGAGGAACTCGGCATTCCCTACGACCTCAAGGTATACGACCGCGACAAGGTCACCCGCCTCGCGCCGCCCGAGTACAAGAAGCTGCATCCAATCGGCGCGGCACCGGTGATCCATGACGGCGATACCTGCATCGCCGAGTCCGGCGCGATCGTCGACTACATCATCGCGAAGTACGGCAACGGGCGCCTGACCCTCAAGCCCGAGCATCCCGACTTCGCGCAGTTTCTCTACTGGCTGCATTTCGCCAACGGCACGTTCCAGCCGGCGACCGGCCGCAACATGATCCTGAACCGGCTCGAGTTGCCGACGGACAATCCAGTCGTGACCGCGATGCGAGATCGGTTGGCGCTGGCGCTTGGCTCTCTGGAGGAGCGCCTGAAGGCGAATCAATTCCTGGCTGGCACGGCGTTCACGACGGCCGACATCATGGTCGTCTTCACGCTCACGACCATGCGGCTGTTCTACGCCTACGACCTGAAACCCTACCCGGCCATTCTCGCCTATCTGCAACGGATCGGCGCGCGCCCCGCCTATCAGCGCGCCATGGCCAAGGGCGATCCCGACATGACGCCGCCGCTGACTTAGTCCAGCGGCTTGGGATCGAGGAAACGCTTCACCACGTTCTCCATCAGCCGCGAGACGTTATTGTCGTAGCGGTTGTACGAGAGCGCCGTGACCCAGGCGATCGAGCCGGTGGAGAATACACCGCCGCCCTTGGCGGTCGGGAAGTAGACGAGGTCGGCGCGCACGCGGGAATTCTGCTCACCGTCGAGGCCGCGATGGAAGGTGCGGAACTCCTCGGGCGCGGGCATGCCGCCGTAGCCGATGCGATCGGCGCTGGCGACGAGCAGCATCGAGGGTGGCGAGCCGAGTTCGGGATCGGCGCGATCGATCTCCAACCCCGCGGCGCCGCCATTGCGCGCGCCGAAATCGCCGATCATCTCGCCCGGCGCGATACCCTCGAACATCCAGGCGACGCGCGGGTTCTCGCCGTCGGGCATGCGGCGATAGCCGGCCGAACGGTCGAAGACCTGGGCGTCGAAGCCGACGCCGACCAGGCGCTGCGGCGCGCGGCCGTTGCTGCGCCACAGCCCGGCCGGCTCGCCGGTGAAGGCCAAATGCGCCTCGCCCGCCTCGCCTTCCCAGGTGCGCACGCCGGTTACGTCGCGGCGCACCTCGATCACGCCCGGCAGATCGCGGTGGAAGGCGATGCGCCAGTAGAAGCCGTTGCCGCCGAGATACATGTGGCGGCCGCCCGAGCGCTGATAGGCGTCGATCGCGTCCCACATCTCCCGTGAATAGTATTCCGGATGCGACAAGGTCATGACACAGCGATAGGGGCTGAGCGCCGCCAGACCGTCGCGATGCAGGTCCTCGTCGCTGATCAGGTCGTAGTCGATGCCCTTCTCGTCCAGCCAGTCGATCAGGTGGGTGTCGTTGCCATAGTTGAAGGTATTGCAGCGCGGCCGCATGTTGAGGATCGGCCGCTTCGCGCTGCTCACGCGCCAGCCGCTGCCGTCGGCGTGGGTGTCGTAGGTCGACAGGCCGACCTCGCGATGCGCCTGCAGGTAGAGATCATCGCGCGACAGCACGATCAGGCCTTCGAGCATCGACTCGGCGTGCACCTGATCCATGCGCAGCGCGCCGTTGGCGTAGGCCAGGTACGTCGCCAGCGGCGCCACGATGGCGAGCTTAGCTTTCGGCGCGGCACGCGGCGTGCGCACGAAGAAGCCGACATAGCTCTCGACAGGATCGCCATCGGCCGGCGTCGCGGTCATGCGCAGCGCGTAGTAGCCGCCGCGCAGGTCGGCGGGAATGCCGAGCGTGAAGTCGGGCGACCATCCCGCGTCCTGCATGTCGTCGGAACAGAAATGGATCGCGCCGTAATGCGCCGGTAGCGCGCGCCAGTCGTTGGCCGTGCCGTCCCAGTTCGCGCCGGTGACGCCGCGCGCCGCGATCTGCACCAGCTCGCCATGCAGGCGGTTGGCCGAGCGATCGCGCACGGTCTGGCCGGGGATGTCGATCGAGAAGTCCCACGCCGCGATGAGATCGGGATCGCCAGGTGGCGGATTGAGCGCCGCGCACAGCGCGCGCATGGCGGCGGCGGCGATCACACCGCGACAGAGTCGTGGTCGGTCGATCTTGCCGTCGAAATTCGCCTCGCCGATCGCCCGCGCCGCGATCATCAACGGCGCGTCACCGGGCCAACGCAGCCCGGGCGCCGCCGTTGCTGTGCCCCGGGAAGTGCGGTCACGCCCGGCCTGCGGGTCGAGACTGACTTGGCGGACGGACAGCGCGCCGGTGCGTGCGTCGTAGCTGCCGCAGACGAAGAGCCATTCGCGGCTCAGCGCCGGTTGGCTCGTGCGCGCGGCCACCACGCTCTTGCCGTCGCCCATTGCCAGCTCGAGATGCCCCTCGGCATCGAGACCGAAGCACCAGCCCTTCCCGTCGCGTCCGCGCGCCAGGATGGTCTGCGCCGCCGTACTCGGCATGGTCGGCCAGATGAAGGCGCCGACGCTGAAGCTCTCGATGCCGTGCAGCATCGGTCGATCCGCGATCACCACGCTGGAGCCTGGCCGCAACGGCTGATGACGCAACGCGCGCTTGCCGTCGACCGATGACGGGATTGGTACGACCTTCAATCCGGGGCCACCGGGATCGGGATCGCCGCAGCGCACGCGCACCAGCGACACGTCGACCTGCTTGAGCGTCGCGCTGGAGAGATGGAAGGCGACCTGCCCGCCCGCTTCGACCACCGGCGGCCAAGCGTAGCCGAGGACCGCGGTCGTATCGATGCCACCCAACCGCATGTCAGTCACCGATCGCCGGTTCAGTCAGAGCTTGGCCGGTCAGCGCTTCCCAGCGCAGCTTGAAGATGTCCCACTCGGCCGCCGCCGGTGAGTCGTAGGTCCGGTTGTGCATCAGCTCGACCGGCGCATTGCGCTTGCCGGGCAGCAGGCCGAGCATCCAGCGCTTGCCTGGCTCGACGGCGAACAGCACGTAGCGCCCGCCCGGCGATTCCCAGCGCATGCGATGCAGCAGCATCTGCAGCTCGCGGCTATGCGGCCCCTTCGGGCTGCGCCGGAACTCCTCGACGAGATCGGTGCGGCTGGCATCGATGGGATAGTGCGCGGCGTCGGGCGCGTTGTTCAGCATGCGGGCAACTCTCCTGGACAGGCATCGTAGGGGCAGCACCACCAAAGCAGAAGGGCCGCCCCTTGGGGGCGGCCCTTCCATTGCCACGGCCTCATGTCCGAGGCCAAGACAGCTGATCAGTCGGTGTTCCCCGAAATGGAGACAGCAACGATCCAGGCCTTGGCCATACGGGGCCGAACGTGACAATGAGACACTGGATCACCTCCTTTCGGTTGTCGGAACAGGACAGATACTATGACGTACTCCGCGCCAAACGACAAGGGAATCGAGCCATGAAGGTCCGCACGCTGGCCGATATCGAGGCGCTGGAGCGCGCGCCGCTGGGCGAGCGAGTCCGGCAGCAGAACGTGCTGGAGCTGCTGCAGGAGGCGGCGCGAAAGAACGGCCGCAACGTCGCCATCCGCTATCTCGCCGGCACCGGGCCCGAGGCCGAGGTCCAGGACGTCAATTTCCTCCAGCTGCTGCGGCGCACGATCCAGAGCGCCAACCTGCTGCGCAGCCAGGGCATCGGCCACGACGATGTCGTCACGCTGCTGATGCCCAGCGTGCCGGAAACCTTCTACGCGCTGTGGGGCGCGCAGATCGTCGCCGTGGCCAATCCGGTAAACTACTTCCTCGAAGCCTCGCAGATCGCCGGCATCATGAGGGAGGCCGGCGCCAAGGCGCTGATCGCCGCCGATCCCTCGATCTTTCCCGACATCTGGCCCAAGGTCGAAGCGATCCGCGCGGCGATTCCCGACCTCAAGGTCTTCCGCGTCGGCGGCGGCGGCAACGTCCCGGGCGTGATCGACTTCGACACCGAGCGCGCGGCGCAGGCCGGCGACTGGCTGCTGTCGCGCAAGCCGCTGCGCCCCGACACGCTGGCGGCGCTGTTCCACACCGGTGGCACGACCGGCCTGCCCAAGCTCGCCCGCCATACGCATGGCGCGCTGGCGCTGATGGCCTGGACCAACACGCTGATGTTCGACATGGGGCCGGGCACCGTGCTGCTCAATCCCCTGCCCCAGTTCCACGTCGGCGGCTCGCTATTCGGCGCGCTGGCCCCTATCGCCAACGGCTGGACGGTGGTGATCCCGACGCCGCTGGGTGCGCGCAATCCCAATGTGGTGCGCGACTACTGGGGCATCGTCGAGCGCCACAAGGTCACGGTCGGTGGCGCGGTACCGACCTCGCTGGCGGCGATCATGAACGTGCCGCGCGAGGGCCACGATATCTCCTCGCTCAAGGCCTTCGTCACTGGCGGTTCGACCGTGCCGGTCGAGCTGATCCGCCGCATCGAGCGCGAGATCGGCGCGCCGGTGATCGAGGGCTACGGCATGACCGAGGTGCATTGCTATTCGACCATGAACCCGCTGCACGGCGAACGCCGGTCAGGCTCGGTCGGCCTGCGCCTGCCCTACGTCCAGCTGCGTATCGCCGATGTGGCGCCCGACGGCGCCATCCGCCGCGACTGCGCCACGGGTGAGATCGGCCACGTGCTGATGCGTGGCCCCCAGGTGACGCCGGGCTATCTCGATCGGCGCCACGACAAGGGCGCGATGCTGGGCGATGGCTGGCTCGATTCGGGCGATCTCGGCCGGCTCGACGCCGAGGGTTATGTCTGGCTCACCGGCCGCTCGAAGGACCTGATCATCCGCGGCGGCCACAACATCGACCCCGTCGTGATCGAGGAGGCGCTCAACCGCCATCCCGCGGTCGAGACCGCCGCCGCCGTCGGCCTGCCCGACACCTATGCCGGCGAAGTGCCGATGGTCTATGTCCAGCTCCGGCCCGGCGCGACGGCCACGTCGGAGGAGCTGCGCGAGTTCTGCCGCAAGGAGATCCCCGAACGCGCCGCCGTGCCGGTGCAGGTGGTGCCGATCCCGGCCATGCCGGTGACCGGCGTCGGCAAGATCTTCAAGCCGGCGCTGCGGCTCGACGCGGCACAGCGCGCCTTCGACGCCGCGCTGACGCCATTGCGCGCCGAGGGTGTGACAGCGGAGGTGACGGCGGGCAACGATGCGACCCACGGCACCCTCGCCACGGTACACGTCACGACAGCCGGCGGCACCTCACGTGAAGCGATCACCGCGCGCTGCACCGAGCTGCTGGGCGGTTTCCAGATCCGCCATGTTGTGACGTTCGACACGCGATAACTTTACTGACGGTTGCATTTGCGCAACCGTCTGCTCTACTGCTCGGCGCAGTGTCCCGACGCCGAGGTCACCATGGATGCGCTCGAGAAACGGCTGGCGCGACTGCGCAGCTTCAACGCCTGGGTGCAGGGCGGCGATGCGGATCTCGGCGAGGAAAGCGCCGATCGCGGCGCGCGGGCGCTGGAGTCCATGCCCGCCGTGCCGATCGAGGATCGCGTCGCGCTGGAAAGCATCGTGCTGCGGCGCACGCGCCCGGTCCTGGCGATCCGCAACAACATCACCCGCCTGGAGTTCGTCGATCCCGCCGACAGCGAGATCTGGAAGGCGCGCCTTGAAGCCGCGCGGCCATTCCTCGACAAGGCGATCCGCGCCGTGGGCCGCATCAACCTGAGCGGCGCGGATCTCGACTGGGTCGGCACCGGCTGGCTGATCGCGGACAACATGCTGGTGACCAACCGCCATGTCGCCAGTCTTTTCGTGGCACACGACGGAAGAGGTTTCACCTTCGGCATGGGCCGCAGCGGCAGGATCGGGGCCGATATCGACTTCCTTCAGGAGATCGACAATCTCGACGCGCTGACATTCAGGCTCGTGCGGCCGCTGCATGTCGAGGATGCCGGCGGCCCCGACATCGCCTTGTTCGAGGTCGAGGTGATGTCGGGCGACGCCAGGCTGGCCGCGCCCATCGCGCTCGCCGCCAAGCCGCGCGTCACCAACAACGCCGCCACCATCGGCTATCCCGCCTATGACAGCCGCATCGGCGAGCCGGAGCTGATGGAGGACATCTACGGCAAGGTCTACAACAAGAAGCGGCTGGCGCCGGGCGGCGTCACCAAGCTCGAGGAGTTGCGCCTGCTGCACAACTGCACGACCCTGGGCGGCAATTCCGGATCGGCGGTCGTCGATCTCGACACCGGCGAGGCGCTGGGCCTGCATTTCAGCGGCAGGTTCCTCGACACCAACTACGCGGTGCGTGCCGACGTGGTGAAGCGCGTGCTCGACGATGTCCGGGCTGGCCGGCGCTCGATCAGCGTGGCCTCCCGGCCAGAGACGGCCGCCGCGCCACTCCAGCTGACCGTGCCAAGCGGTCGCGCCAGCGTCAGCATGACGGTCCCGTTGACCATCACGGTCTCCCTCGGCGAGCCGACGACGAGCGCGCCTGTTCGTCGCCGCGTCGCGCCCGCGGCGCCGCTCGACGACGGCGCGATCGACGGTGAGGAAGCGCCTGCCGCCGACTACCGCGATCGCGAAGGCTACGACTCCGCCTTCCTCGGTGACGGCAGCCTGGCGGTGGCGTTGCCCACGCTCGACCGGCACGCCGACGATGTTCTCGACTTCGAGTTTGAGGGCAAGACCGAGACCGAGCTGCGCTACGACCACTACTCCGTGGTGATGAGCCGTCGCCGCCGCATGTGCTTCTTCAGCGCCGTGAACATCGACGGCGCGCTGTCGAAGAAGAGCAAGCGCGTCGGCTGGAAATGGGATCCGCGCATCCCCAAGAAACAGCAGATCATGAACGAGTGCTATGGCAATCCGCCGAAGTTCAGCCGCGGGCACATGACGCGGCGCGAGGATCCGGGCTGGGGCGAGACAGCGGCCGTGGCGAAGCGCGGCAACGAGGATTCGATGCATGTGACCAACGCCACGCCCCAGATGCAGGCGTTCAACGCGCCGATCTGGCTGGAGCTGGAGGACTACGCGCTCGACCACACCAAGGAAGACCGCATGCGCGTCTCGGTCTTCACCGGCCCCTACTTCGCCGACGACGACCCGACGATGCACGGCGTGCGCATCCCGCGCGCCTTCTGGAAGATCATCGCCTTCATCCACGACGACACCGGCAAGCTCTGTGCCACCGGCTACGAGATGGATCAGAGCGACAGCCTGCCCGCGGCGGACGAGGAGTTCGTCTTCGGCCCGCTGACCTCCTCGCATCTCAACATCGCGGTGCAGGTACCGATCCGCTCGATCCAGGCCAAGAGCGGGCTGAGCTTCGGCCGGCTGGCCGAGGTCGATCCGCTGGCCGAGGCCGAGGAGGCGATCGGCGAGGCAGCGCGCGTGCCGCTGGCCAGCCTGGAGCAGATCCGCTTCGTGCGCTGACGCGGTTGGCGCATGCTGATATAGTGGTGCGCCCAAATTGCAGACGACACGACAAATGCAAGGGCAAGGGGCAGGTCGACGACCTGGACAATAGGCCATGCGCGCTCTGACGCCGGCTGAACTCGTTGCGCTCGCCAAGCTGCTGACGTCGGCGCTGAGCTTCGACAGCCTGCAGCGCATGGTCTATCTCGGCACCGGCGATCAGCTCTACGAGCAGTATGTCGGACCAGGCCGACCGCTCAGGCCGACCATCGAGGACTTGCTGAAGGAGCTGGACAAACTCGGCATCACCGAGAAATTCCTCGCCGTCGTCTATCGCGAGCTTCCGTTCCGCGCCGATGTGCGCGGCGCGATCGATGCGCTCTATCCGCAGATCGCCGCCCATGCGGCGCAACAGCCTGTGGTCTTCCAGATCCAGCAGGGAGGCGTCGCGCAGCCGTCCGAACCCGGTGTCGGCCCCGGCCTGCAGCGCAACGTCCGGCCGCGCCTCAAGCAGGTCGATCTACGGATCTGGCTCGACCGGGTCGAAGCGGTGGAGCGCCAGATTTGCCGCGTCGAAGCCGACGGCCAGGCGATCGGCACCGGCTTTCTCGTCGGCCCGTCGGCGGTGCTGACCAACTGGCACGTCGTCGACGAGGTGCGCAACCTGGGCAAGCTCGCACAGCTTGCCTGTCGCTTCGACTACCGGCGGCTGTCGAACAACACGCTCGATCCGGGCAAGCTGATCACCGTCGCCAAAGTCACCGACGAGCGACCGTGCAGCGACGCCGAACGGACCGCCACGCCTGATGATCCGCCACCCAAGGCGGGCGAGCTCGACTACGCGCTGCTCGAGCTGGGCGCGGCCGCGGGCACTGAGCGCGGATTCGCCAAGCTCGACGGCGCCCCGATCGCGGCCAACGATCCGCTGATCATCGTGCAGCATCCGACCGGGGAGCCGGCCAAGTTCGCCGTCGACACCGGCTCGGTGATCGGCCTGATCCATGCCGGCCAGCGGCTGCGCTACCGGACCAACACCGAGGCCGGCTCGTCAGGCTCGCCATGCTTCACCATGGACATGGACCTGGTCGCGCTGCATCACCTGGGCGACCCGCGCGTTCGCGATCCTCTGTTCAACCAGGCCATCCCTATCGCGCTCGTCAAAGAGAGCATCATCGCGCGCGGTCATGGCGCGGCGCTGTCGGCTTGAGGTCGGCCCATGACCGACACGCTCACAGCCCAGCAGTTCGACGAACTCTGCCGCGTCATGGGCGACAACCTGAAGCGCGAAGATTTCGAGCGCGTGCTGGAGCGCTATCCCGGCAATGAGGGGCCGGGCACCTGCTTGCCGGACAAGGGTGCGCCGCTGGAATTCGCGACGAGCTGCATGAAGGCGGTCAAGCTCGAGGGCACGGTGCTGCCCTTCCTCTCACGCGTCGTCGAGCAGAAGTGGAAAGATGAGAAGTTCCGCGCCTCGATCGTCGGCAAGGTCCGCGTGCTGGTGCGGGCGTCGGCGGCCGTGGAGCCCCAGGCCAAGACGATCGCCGGCGCCTTGACCGCGCTGACCGCGGCGCTGGCCGCGTCGCCGACGCCGCAATGTCCCGGTCGCACGACCTGCGACTTCGTGCGCCAGTCGCGTCCGGCGCTCCAGATCGTCATCGGCTCGCTCGACCAGTTTGACGCGTTGAAGTCGCTGCACGACAGCCTGCATGTCCTGCAGGTCAACGGCGCCGATTGGCTCGATGAGGATCAGACCGAGCAGACCCGCGACCTGCCGCGCGAGACGTTCATCGAAATTGTCGAGCGGCTGCGCAACGTCGCGGCCGAGGTCGAGACGCGCCTGCCCGGCGACGTCGTTGAATGCTGCCGTCGCTGCCACACCATCGCGACCGCCGCCGCCCAGCGACTAGCCACCGGCGCGGAGGACGAGTCGGAGTTCGCGCTGGCTGAGCTGCGCGCCCTGGTGGCCCGCGAGCCCGAAGTCATCGACGAGGCGATGTTCGTTCTGTCACGCGATCTGCCGCTGCGCGCCCTGCGCGACCTGATTGGTTCGGGCGCCAGCGTGTCCGGCGCGCCCGGCCAACAGATGATGGAGGCCGGCGAGGCCTTGCGCCAGATGAGCGAAGCCCTGCGCGCCCGCATCCTGGAGCACGCGCTGTGGCAGGCGACCGAGGTCCGTATCCGCGCGCTGGACCGCATCCTGGACAGCCCTACCGGCAGCTTCCTGCGCGACCTCTTCATGGAATGGAGCGCGATCCGGCAGAACCTGCGTACGCTGGTCGACGCGGCGCCCAACGTGCCGGCGATCGACCTGCCGCTCAACGCCGCCCTTGTGCTCTACGAGCGGGCGCTGCCGATCCAGGGCAAGCCGACGCCGCCCGGCCCTTCGCCCGAGGAGCGACTGGTCGAGATAGCCGCGGCCTTCGAAGAATTCCGTCTCAAGGCGAGCCTGCAGTTCCTCACCGTCGACAAGGCGTTGAAGGCCGAGTTCTCGAGCCTGCTGCCGCTGCGCGACTCGCTGCAGGCGCTCGAAGCCCAGGTTTCGCTGTTCTGCGCCTGCCCCTGACGCCGGTGCCGCCATGATACCCGCCGACTCCGCCTTCTCCCCTCTCGTCGCTCAGTTGCGGCAGCAGCACCAAGACCTCGCGCGGCGTTGCCTGTCGGCGCAGGTCGGTGCCGACGAACGCCAGGCTTTCATCGACGAACTGATCGCGTCGGGCAAGGTGCTCGCGTCGGGCCGCGATCGCGACGCTGTCCGCAAGCTGCTCTTCTACTGGACCGCCGACGCGGTAAGCCGCGGCGAGCGATCGAGAGAGGAGCCGCTGCCGTCGCTGCAGCCGTTCGATGGCGAGAAGGCCGACGCCGGATCGGCCGTCAGGCGCGCCCTGACGATGGCGCAATCCTCGGAGGACATCGAAGCGACCACCGCCGACACCCGCGCCGCTATCCGCATCGCCACCTTGGCGCGGCAATGGATGAGCGATAACCGCGGTGCCGGCTATCTGCTGACGGGCGAGGCGCTGCAGGAAGCCGCCCGGCTCGCCGACAAGGATCCCGACATTCGCACGCTGGTCGACGCGAGCACGGCGGCCGAAACCGTCCGCGCGGCGGCGGAGGCCGAGCGCACGGCAGCGGAGTTGTACAAGGCGAAGCGCGCGAAGATGGTTTTCATCGGCTTCATCGCCGGAGCGATCCTGGTCCTGATCCTGAGCATAACCGGCATCTATCTCTGGCGAGTCACGAAGGAATTGCAGACAACGCGCCTGCAGCTCGAAACAACGACCGCGCGCTTGGCTGACTTCGACAAGAAAAATCAGGAAGAAGCCCGCAGCGCGCTCGACGCGCTTCGGTGGGGACGGGACGATCCGCTGGAGCCGCTCAAGAAGCTGCTGAAGCGCCTGGGCGATGCGCAACCCGAGGAGCTCGATCGGCTTCAGTACAGGCCGCCGGCCGGACCGGCATCGGCCGCCCAAGGAGACAAGATCGACCGGGATCCTCGGGTACCGACCCTGCGCCCGGTGGCGACCGATCTGGGCGTATGCAAAGGCGTGCTGTGGCTGGGCAGCGACGCGGCGAAGCTCATCGAGTATCAGGGCGCATTGAAGGACCTGAAGGCCGGGGCGACCATCACGGTGAACGACGGCGTGAACATTCGCCTGCGAGAGAAGATGCCCGCGGCCAACTACGTGATGACGCCGCAGATCGGGTTGATACCAGGCGGCGCCACCCTCAAGCTGACTGGCGTACCTGAAAGGCATACTCGGGCCGGTGTCGATCAGTACTTCGCGCCGGTCGACGCGCCCCGCCAGTACTGCGTGCGCGTCTTCATCCAGTATGTCGGCGACGACGATCAGGTCGACGATCTGCGCGCGCGACTGCGTCCGCTCGGGGTCCAGGTGCCCGCGGCCCAAGAGGTCAGGAAGGCGCCAGCCGACGCCGAAGTGCGCGTCTTCACGAAAGACGACCGCGGCGTCGCCAACCTGGTGGCAGATCAGCTGAAGCCCTTCAACGGCGGCAGGAAGCTCGCGGTCGTCGAGCTGTACAACTTCCCGACCAGGCCCGCGCCGGGGACCATCGAGGTCTGGATTACCCTGAAGAGGTAGGTCCAGCTGCCCGCGCTCGCAAGCCGTAGAGCCCCACCGCCAGCGTCGGCAGTGCGCCGATGAGAAAGCCGATGCGGTAGCTGTCGCCGAAGGCCAGCGCGGCGCTGAACAGCAGCGGCAGCACCAGCGAACCGGCGTCCCCGAAAGACAGCACGACGCCCGTGGTGGCGCCGATCCGGCCGGGCGGCGACAGGCGCGCCACCTCGGCCAGCAGCACGCCGTGCCAGCTCACGGCGGTGGCGCTGAACAGGCTCGCCGACAGCACCAGCAGCCACATCGGCCAATCATTCTGCAGCGACGCGGTCAGCGCCGCCGCCGCCGACATGGCGACGCCCAGCAAAGCGAGCAGTCGGTCCGGCCGCATCAGGCGCGAGCCGACCCAACCCCAGCCGATGCGCGCCGGCACCGCGACGGCCACGGCGATCGAGAACACCAGCCCGGCGCGCGCCAGGTCGTTGCCTAGGCCGCGCACGAGGTAAAGGACGAAGAAACCCGTGAACAGCGACTGCAAGCCCACGAAGCTGAACATGCTGAAGCACAGCAGGCGTAGGTCGGGCACGCGCAGCACCGAGACGATGTTGCCGCGGATCGCCGCCGGCGTCAGCGGCTGTGTCGGATTGCGATCGGTGTCGAAGCGCGCGCGCAGCGGCTGGAGCGCCACCGCGGTGCCGACGCAGATCGCGGCGCAGACCAGGATCGCGGCGCGCCAGCCGTAGGCCTCGACCAGCGCCGGCGCCAGCACGCCGGCGAGCATCAGGCCGGCCGGCACACCGGTCTGCTTGAGCGAGAAGATCAGCGGCGCCAGATGCGGCGGCGAGAAGCGGCCCAGCAGATGCGAGCTCGACGGTGTCGACACCGCCTGGCCCAGGCCGCTGGCGAAGCCGCCGGGCACGAAGCTGCCGATCCAGCCCGTGGCGCTCAGCGCCAGGCCGCCGCCGAGCGACAGCATGCCGACCTGCGTCATGCGCAGCGCGCCATAGCGCAGGATGAAGCCGCCGCAGATCAGCGTGGACAGAAAGCCCGCGGCCGAGGAAACGCTGAGGAAGACACCGACCAGCGCCGGGCTTATCGCGAGATCAGCGACGATCGCCGGCGCGATCAGCGGGATCACCGCGCGCCCCAAGGTGGCGCAGGTCTGCTGCAACAGCATCGCGACGAGCGCGATCTTGAGAGCGGAAATGGGTCGGGCCTCCAGACTCAACTCCTACCTTCCCCCGGAGGGGGAAGGTGGCGCGCGTAGCGCGACGGATGGGGGATGTTTCAACGCGCTCGGTGTCCGTCTTCGACATCCCCCTTCCGCCCTTCGGGCACCTTCCCCCTCCTGGGGAAGCAGGGCGATCGCATATGGCTTTCTTTCCTTCTCCCCGCGAAGGCGGGGAGAAGGTGTCGAGCGCCAGCGAGGCGGATGAGGGGCTTCCTCGCGCCACAGGCAATGCTGTCGTTGTTGAGCCTCCGCGAAGCCCCTCATCCGCCCTTCGGGCACCTTCTCCCCGCCTTCGCGGGGAGAAGGAAGAGCTTGGCGATCCACTTGCGATAGCCCTGCCGGGGGAAGGGAGCAGGAACTCACGCCTTGAACCGCGCGATGGCCTTCTCGTCGAATTTCAGGCCAAGCCCCGGCGTCTTCGGCAGCACGAGCATGCCGTTCTCGATCGCTGGCGTCTCCTCGTAGAGCGCCAGCATCCAGGGCATATACTCGACGGTCAGCCCGTTGGGACAGGCGGCCACCATGTGCAGCAGGATCTCGGGCATGACGTGGCTGACCACCGGCAGGTTGAAGGCCTCGGCCATTCCGGCGACCTTCATCCACTGCGAGGGACCGCCGACGCGCGCGAGATCGATCATCACGATATCGACCGAGCGCGCCTCGATCATGTGGCGGAACGGCACGATGCCCCAGACATACTCGCCGCCGGCGATCGGCGTCTTCAGCGCCTGGGTGACGCGTGCCAGACCGGCATAGTCGTCGTGCGCGGTGACATCCTCGAGCCAGAACAGGCCGACATCCTCGATCCGGCTGCCGATATCGATCGCCTGCTCCGGCCGCCACCGCTGATTGATGTCGCACATCAGCGTGACATCAGGACCGATCGCCTCGCGCACGACGCGTACGCGGCGCACCTCCTCGGCCGGCGTCGGATCGCCGGACAGCGCCATCTGGGTCTTCATCGCCTTGAAGCCCTTCTGCACCAGGATCTGCGCCGCCTGCCGGGCCTGACCGTCCGTCAGCCCACGGCGCAGCGAGCCCGAGGCATAGGTGGCGATGCGACCGCGATGGCCGCCGAGCAGCTTCCACAGCGGCTGGTCGAGCGCCTTGCCCTTAATGTCCCACAACGCCGTATCGATCGCCGATAACGCGAGCGTAAAGATCCCGCCCGGCCCGCAGGCATCGCCGGTGCCGGCGCGCAACTTGGCGACGATGTGCTCGATGCGCATCGGATCCTCGCCGACGATCGCCGCGCTGAGATCCTCGACCGCGGCATGCAGCGAGCGCGTCATGCGCCCACCGTAGAGCGTCACGCCGATGCCCTCGATGCCGCTGTCGGTGCGCAGGCGCAGAATGACGATGGGGCGCAGGCGGCCCGCCTCCTCCGGCATGTTGGCCAGCGGATCATCCTCGGGCACACGCAGGATCGTGGCCTCGTAGCTGGCGATCTTCATCTCTATCTCCCGGGTGACGATCCTACCTTCCCCCGGAGGGGGAAGGTGGCAGCGCGAAGCGCTGACGGAAGGGGGATGTCGAAGACGAACGCGGGAGTCCGGCTTCGACATCCCCCATCCGCCCTTCGGGCACCTTCCCCCTCCGGGGGAAGGTAGTCTCGCTTGATCACAACCGCCGGCGCGTCAGGTCGCGCGGGTTGTCCATCGTCTCGCGGATGCCGACGAGCCAGCCGTCGTGACCCTCGGCGTAGTTGCGGTTGGTCTGCTGCGGGTCGCGGTTGACCAGCGGGCGCGCGTACATCGGGTGGCTCATGCTGCGCACTTCGTGCTCGATCTTGAACAGCGCCTTGCCCGTCGCCGGATCGACGATGGTGTTGAAGCGATACTGGTACTGGTTGCTCTCCTCGCTCACCAGGCCGAGCTTCGACAGCGCCTTGTGCGGGCCGGAGAAGCTCGCGACATATACCTGGATGTGATGGTTGTCGTAGGGCTTCTGCTCCGCATCGGTCTCGCGGAACACCAGCTCCTGCGCCCGGCCGACCGAGACGTGCGCCGCCTTCGCGCCTTTCTTTTCCTCGACGCGCGCCTGGGTGCCCATCACGTCGCGATAGAAGGCAGCGATTCCCTTGGCCGTGCCCTCAGGCACGTCGAAAGCGACATAGGGCATGGCGAGACTCGTGCGGCCGAATTGCGCCGACGGTTCATGACAGCGCATGACGTTGCCCCATGGGCAGGTCGTCTCGACGTAGTCCTCATGCTCGGAGAAGCCGAACTTCGTGTTGCGCAGCAGGTCTTTGACACGCCCGAGCCTTGTCAGCAGCTGGGTGCGGTCGGGAATCACCAGCCCGACCTGGCCGCGCAACACCTGCGGTGAGCCGGTGGGCAGATGGAACTGGCTGCGTGGCCCTACATTGATCCACATGTTGTCGATGCTGGTCATCATGTACGGATCGCGCGTCAGCCCCAGGCCGCTGACGTAGTACAGCGTCGCCAACCCCTGGTCGGGGATGGTGACGTTGACATGCTCCAGGCCGACGATGTTGCCGAGATCCTCGGCGCCGCGGTCGTAGGTCGTCATTGTCGCCTCACGTCTTGAGAAGCGCCGCCATGACGCGCTCGCGCGTCAGCGGCATGTCGTGGATACGAACGCCCAGCGCATGGGCGACAGCGTTGCCGATCGCCGCCGCAGTGGGGCCAACGGTGCATTCGCCGACGCCCAGCGGCGGGTTGCCGGCGCCGTCGACGAACTCGGCCTCCATCTCGGGCACCTCGCTGAAGCGCAGGATCGGATAGCTGTCCCAGTCGCGCGAGGCGATGCCCTGCGCGTCGAGCTTCACCTGCTCCTTCAAGGTCCAGCTCACCGCCTGGATGATGCCGCCCTCGAGCTGGTTGAGTGCGCCGTCGGGATTGACCACCAGCCCGGCGTCGGCGACGCACCACACGCGGTCGACCTTCACGGTCTCCTGCACTGTGACGGACGCGACCACGGCGGCATAGGCCGCGCGGTTCTTGTACCGCGCCATCGCCAGCCCGAGCCCCTTGCCCGAACCGCCGGCGCCGCGCGCCTTCCAGTTCGCGCGCTCGGCGACCAGCTCGACGATACGCCGCGCGCGCTTCTCGGACAGGATCGACAGGCGGTAAGCGACGGGGTCTTCGCCGGCCTTGGCCGCCAGCTCGTCGATCAGCATCTCGATGGCGTAGACGTTGGGCAGCGCGCCCAACCCGCGCAGCGCCGAGGTGCGCACCGGCGGCCGTCGCACGAGGTGGTGCAGGATGCGGTGCGCCGCCACATCGTAGATCGGCACGGCGTTGCGCGTGCCGCCGCCGCCGCGCGCCTCAGGCGGATCGAAAGGCTCCACCTCGGGTGGCGGGTTGGCCAGCGCTTCCGTCGCCAGCAGGTACCCGCTGCCGCTACCCGGCCGCTGCACATGCGTGGGACTCCAGATCTCGGTCGTCCAGTCGGTCGGCCGACCCTTATCGTTGAGGTCGACATGCAAGGTGACCAGCATCGCCGGCCCGACCGGCTCGAAGGCGAACTCTTCCTCGCGGCGCCATTGCAGGCGGATCCATCGATCGGGAATGCGTATCGCGACCAGTGACGCATCCAGCGCCGCGTCGTCCGCGCCGTTATGGCCGTAGCAGCCGGCGCCATGCAGATGCTGCGCGGTGATCGCCTCGATCGGCAGATTGAGCGCCGTCGCGAGATTCTTCCGCAGCGGATGCATGCCCTGCCCGTGCGAGCGCACGGTGAGATGGCCGTCGTGGAACCGCACCAGCGCACAGGACGGCGCCATCGAGGCGTGCGCCACATAGGGCCGCGAGACCGTGATGCGCGCCAGGTTCTTCGGCGGCGTTGTCTGAGGTGGCGCGCCGATGTGGCGATCCTCGGCCGGCTGGTCCTTCAACCAATGCGCTTCCTGCTCGGCCGGTGCGATCGGCCTCACGTTGCGCCAGGTCGCATACCGCTCGGCCGCGACAGCAGCCGCCTGCGCCACGCTCTCGACCGGGCTGACGAAGGCGACGAAATTGGCCTCGCGCACGATTTGCAACTCGCCCTTCGCGGCACGGCGGATCGCGGCCTCGTCGAGTGCGGTGAGCGTCGCGCCGCGTGAGGGCTGACGCAGCGTGCGCGCATGCAGCACGTCAGGCGGCAGCACATCGTGCACGAACGCGGCGCCACTGAGCTTTGCCGGCAGATCGATACGCGGCACGCTCTGGCCGACCACCGTGTATGACGACGCCGGCTTCACCAGCGCGGTGCCGGTGACGTTCTGGCTGAGATCGATCTCGGCCGCGACGCTCCAATAGTCCTGGCCCGTGGCCGCGCCGTTCTGCAGGAACTGGCCGCCCTCGATGCTGAGGTCGCTGGGGCTGCAGTTGAGCCTAAGCGCCGCGCGCTCCGTCGCCTTGGCCCGCACTTCGGCGCAGACCAATCGCACCGAGCCGCCCGAGACCTCGATGGACAGCGACGAGGTGGTGTAGAGCTCGTCCGGACCGGCGTCCGTGTCACCCGACAGCACGACGACGCGATCGAGCGGCACGTCGAGCTCGTCGGCGGCAATCTGGCCGATGGCGGTCACCACACCCTGGCCGATCTCGACCTTGCCGGTGGCGATGCGCACGGTGCGATCGGGCAGGAAGCGAATCCAGCGGTCGAGCCGCGGGTTCTCGATCAGGCTGGCGGGCAGCGCGGGCGCGTTCATGTGGCACCTCGCAGCGACGCCGCCGCTCGTTCGACCGCGCGCAGAATGCGCTGATGCGCGCCGCAGCGGCAAAGATGCTTATCGAGCGCGGCGATGATGTCGGCACGGCTCGGGCTGGGGTTGCGATCGAGCAACGCCTTGGTCGCCATCACGATGCCGGAGAGGCAGTAGCCGCACTGGCCGGCCTGCTCGTCGAGAAAGGCCTGCTGGATGGGATGCGGCTTGTCGGCGCTGCCCAAGCCCTCGACGGTCATTACAGAGCGCTTGGCCACGGTGCCGATCTCGCGCGTGCAGGCATAAGTCGGCTGGCCATCGACCAACACCACGCAGCTACCGCATTGCTCCAGCCCGCAGCCGTAACGCGTGCCCATCAGGCCCAGCCGGTTGCGCAGGATATCCAGCAAGCTCGCAGTCTCCGACGCCTCGACGCTGCGCGCCACGCCATTGACGGTGAAAGCGATGTCCATGCTTTACCTCTTCTCTACCTTCCTCCGGAGGGGGAAGGTGGCGCGCGCAGCGCGACGGATGAGGGATGTCGAAGACGAACGCGGGAGTCCGGCTTCGACATCCCCCATCCGCCCTTCGGGCACCCTCCCCCTCCGGGGGAAGGTATCATCACGACGGCTTGGCACGCTCGCGGCGGCGTTCCTCGCCGCGCGCCAGCAGCGCCTCGCGCTGGGCCGGGTCGATATGGTTGTAGCGCGCGCGCCAGCCGGGATCGTCCTTCCAGGCGAAGGGCGCGCGCGCCGTGGTGCGCGGTCCCGTCGCCGATTCGAGCAGGCGCAGGCCCTGCTCGACGATGGCGCGCTGCATGTCGGGCCGCCAGGGATGGCCACAGGGATTGCCCAGCGGGAAGTCGCTGAACAGGAAACGCGGCACGCCGCAATGCTCGACGATGTCGAGCGCCGAGCCGATCACGACGGTCGGCACGCCGTTAGCTTCGAGATGTCGGGCGACCAAACTCACGGTTTGGTGACAGACGGGTCAAAGCGCGCACAGGAGCGCGGCATCCGCGCCATCCTCGCGTATTCGCGCCAACACATTGGGCGCATCGGTCTCTATCGTCTTCTTCTGGCTGTACTCGGTCGGCACGCCATGGAAGCGCGTGGCGAGGCCGCCGACCACGCCCTCCGAAACCAGCGTCGAGACCGCCGCGATCGGCAAGTAGCTCTCGCGATCGTCGGTATGGGTCGATTCCTTGTCCCAGGCGACGTTGGTCGTGGGCCGCTCCGGCGGCGACGATACCGCGCCCGACCAGACATGCCGCACGCCGTTGGCGTCGCGGTTGCTGTCGCCGGGCGGGCCGGCGGTGGTGACAAGCGCTACTCGCGCCTGTGACAGCGGCTTCTTCAGTCGCGCAAAGGGCACATCGGGGAATGTAGCCCAGACGTAGTCGCTATTGTAGCCCAGGGCGCGGTAGTAGTGCCGCGTACGCTCCATGTAGCCAGTCGGTTGCCCGTCCATCATCACGCCTCCGCGTAGGGTTGGCCCCACTTCTCCGAGTATACGAACTCCGACAGCTTGCCGCGTCCGACCGGCCCGAACTTACCCATGGGATAGCCGATCGGCAGAATGGCGTACGACCGGACGCCGGGCGGCAGGCCGAGCGCGGCATCCGCTTCCTTCTCGAACAGCATGTGCCGCGTGGTCAGCGTCGAGCCGAGGCCCAGCGCGCGCGTCGCCAGCAGCATGTTCTGCACAGCCGGATAGATCGACGCACCGGACATCCGGCTGGGATTGGGGCCATCCTCGAGGCAGCAGACGATCCACACCGGCGCCTCGTGGTAGTGCTCAGTGAGGTATTCGACGGCGGAATGCTGGCGCTTGAACTTCGCCGGGTCGGAGCCCGGCGGCGGCGGTGAGCTGGCGTAACGCGGGCCGATCACCTCGTCGAAGGCCTTCCTGTACCAGACCGCCACCGCCTTCTTGATCTCGGGCTTCTTCAGCACCAGGAACTTCCACTTCTGCGCATTGCCACCGTTGGCAGCGCAGATGCCGGCTTCAAGGATCTTGCGAATCAGATCGTCGGGCACCGGGTCCGGCTTGAGCCGCCGCATCGCCCGCGTCGTGTGCATGATCTCGAAGACGTCAGCCATGGCGCATGCTCCCATAGATTCCTTGCCGGAACGCTAGTCCCGTTCCGTTGCCACGCCGCGCCCTAGTTGCGCACATGCGGCATGACTTCCTTGCACAGCAGCTCGAGCGAGCGCATCACCTTCGCATGCGGGATCTGCGCGCCGCAGTTCATTTCGGCGAGGATGCCGTCGAGGCCAAGTTCCGCCTGCAGCGCCTTGAGCCGTGTCACGACCTGATCGGGCGTGCCGACGATGATCTTTTCGCGCAGCGCTTCGTCGTAGCTGACGCTGCCGAGCCGCGCGGCTCGGCCGGCGCGATCCTCGACCGCGCGCGTGCCCTCGGCATTGGCGGTCGCAGCCATTATCGACGCCATCTCCTGATAAAACTGCATGACGCTGGCGCGCGGCTCCTCGTAGGCGCGCTCCTCGGTCTCCGCGACATAGACCGGCACACGCAGATAGATCTCGCCCTTGCCGGGATGGCCGGCGTCGCGCCAGGCTGCGTGATACTCGGCGATCAGCGGCGCCAACTCCGACAACACGCCCAGGCGCACGGCGACGAAGATCGGAAAGCCCAATTGGCCGATGCGGGCGTAGCTGTCCGGGCTGGTCGCGGCGATGCGGATCGGCGGGTGCGGCTTCTGCCACGGTTTGGGCACGAGATGCACGTCGCTGAACTGGTGGTACTTGCCCTCGAAGGAGAATTTCGGCTGCGTCCAGGCGCGGCGGATGATCTCCAGCACCTCGGCGAATCGCTCCTGACTCTCGCCATACGGCACGCCATAGGCCTGGTAGGTGCGGGGAAAGCCCGAGCGACCGACACCGAAGATCAGCCGGCCATGGCTGATGTGATCGACTGTCGCCGCCTCCTCGGCCACGCGAAGCGGATGGCATAGCGGCAGCACCTGCACGGCGATGCCGATCTTCATGCGCGTGGTGCGCGCGGCGATGGCACTGGCGATCGCCAGCGGTGCGGAGGCCACCGAACGCGTCGGCGCGACATGCAGCTCGGCGAGCCACATGCAGTCCAGACCCCAGCGCTCCGCCGCGTCGACCTGCTCGAACGACTCGGCGAAGGCCCGCTCCTCGCTGTGGCCGCGCGGGCACTGGAATTCGTGGAACATGCCGATTTCCATGGCCGTCCCTCCCTTGGCGCATGCTAGTGGTCGGGGCAACGGGAGGAAAGGCCATGACGAACTTCGTGCTGATCCACGGCGCATACCAGGGTGGCTGGATCTGGAAGCTGGTCGCCGAGCGGCTGCGCGCCGCGGGCCATGCCGTGTGCGCCCCCTCGCTCGATGGCTGCGCCGAGCGCGCGCCGCAGCTGCGGCCGGGCATCGACACTGAATCGCATGGCGAGGAGATCGCCCGGCTGATGCACTACGAGGACCTCAAGGACGTGGTCCTTGTCGGCACGTCCAGCGGCGGCATGGCGCTGGCCGCCGCCGCCGAGCGGGCCCGTGATCGCATCGCCCGCCTCGTCTATGTCGATGCGCTGGCACTGTTCGACGGCGAGAAGCTGCGCGACATCGTCAGCCGCCCAGCCACCATCAATAACGAGCATTCGCTGGGCCCGTCGCGCGAGGACGCGGTGGGCCGCATGTTCGCCGGCATGGACCCCACGCTGGCCGCGTGGGCGGCCGACCGCATCACGTTGCATCCGATCAAGGTCTTCACCCAGCCGGTGAAGCTGCCGAGCTTCTGGCGGCAGGACTGGAAGGCCAGCGTGATCTACTGCCCGCAGGCACAGAATCCCGGCGAAGCGCATCAGCGCCGCTGCGCCGAGAAGCTCAAGGCGCGCTGGCACGTGATCGACACCGGCCACTACCCGATGCTGAGCACGCCGGATAAGCTCACGCGATTGATCATTTCTGGTTAGGCCGCAGACTCGCGATTGCGGATTGAATAGCTGCCTGGAGGCCCGCCTTCATCATGGCCAAACAGGCACGCCATCCAGCCCCGTGATTTCGGGTAGGCCGCAGATCAGGTTCGCATTCTGCACCGCCTGGCCGGCGGCTCCCTTGCCGAGATTGTCGACCGCGCCCATCGCGATCACCAAGTTGCGCTCTGGATCGGCCGCATAGCTGACAAACGAGAGGTTCGAGCCGGTAGCCCATTTGGTCTGTGGCGGCGTGTCGGTCACCCGGACGAACGCCCGGCCAGCGTAGAAGCGCCGGGCCGCTTCCAGGCACTGCTCCGTGGTGGCGCGGCCGCGGCAGTAGATGGTGGCGAGTACGCCACGGGTCATCGGCACCAGGTGCGGCGTGAACACAAGCCCGGCCGCGCTGCCGCCGCTCAGCCGCTCGATGGTCTTCGCCATCTCGGGCATGTGCGTGTGCTTGAGCAGACCGTAGGGCACCAGGTTCTCGTTGTTCTCGGCGTAGCCGAACTTGCTATCGGCGCCGCCCCGGCCGGCACCGGAGATGCCGGTCTTGGCGTCGATCACGATGTTGCCGGGCTCGATCAGTCTGTTGGCCAGCAGCGGTGCCAGCGCGGTCAGCACCGCCGCGGGAAAGCAGCCGGGGTTGGCAACGCGGGTCCGCCCCTCGATCTGGACTGGCCAGACGTCGGCCAGACCGTACGCCCAACCCTCGACGTAGCGATGGTCGCCGCCGATATCGACGATCTTCACGTCCTTCGGGACGCGCGCCAGCGCCTCGGCCGAGGCGCCCGTGGGCAGCGACGCGAACAGCACGTCGAGCTTGGGCAGGTTCGCAGGATCCCACTTCTCGATCACCAGCTCGGCCAGCCTGGCCGGCACACCGGGGAAGCGGTCCACCAAACGGCTGCCGGCGCTGCCCTCGCCCGCGGCGTAGACCAGCTCGAAAGACGGGTGGCTCGCGACCAGGCGCATCGCCTCGCCGCCGCCAAAACCGCTGATCCCGACAATGCCGATGCGAATGCTCATGGTGGTGTCCTCTGGGTTCGGGCAAAACAAAACCCCCGGAGCCGGGGGCTGCGGGGGTTCAGGAATGCGGGCCGGGGTCGCTCCGGCGTGTGGGACCTACGGTGAGGCAGTCACCACGCGGACGGACGCTGATCGACGCGCAGCCCGAAGAGCCGCCGCTTGGGTGCAGCGGCGTCGGCGTCGATCACAAAGGTTCTGGTTCCCGAGCATGTGCGTCGACACTGTCGCGACCCACTTCAGTCGTCAAGCGGATTGTCCGGAGACGACCACCCATCTCGGACGTTGCTCGTTTATGGATTCACACCGAGTTGGGTGCGCCGGCGCTCTCAGTCAGCCGAAGTACGCACGCTCCAGCCGGTTGTGCAGGTCTGGTTCCTTGGTATTAGCCTCCAGCACGATCGAGCCGCGCGCGAGCGCGTAGACGCGGTCGGCGAGCTTCAGCGCCTTGTCGATCAGCTGCTCGACCAGCAGGACGGATGTCCCCGCCTCGCGCAATTGAGCGGCGGTGGTCAGCACGCGATCGACCAGCACCGGGGACAGGCCGGCCGAGGGCTCGTCAAGCATCAGCAGTCGTGGGCGTCGTACCAGGCCCTGCGCCACCGCCAGCATCTGCTGCTGGCCGCCGGAGAGCGTGACGGCCTTGTCGTTGCGCTTCGCGGCGATCTCCGGGAAGTAGCCCAGTGCCTCCTCGACCCGTCGCGTGCGCTCGGCGGCGCTCATGCCGTAGCCGGCCAGCATCAGATTGTCGGTGACGCTGAGCTGGGTGAAGACGCGGTGGCCTTCAACGACATGCACAAGGCCGGCGTTGACCGCGTCGCGCGGATCGCCGCGGCTCATGTCCTTGCCGCCGAAATGGATGGTCCCGGTGCGCGGCAGCAGGCCGGAGATCGCCTTCAGCAGGGTGCTCTTGCCGGCGCCGTTGGGGCCGAGCAGCGCCACGATCTCGCCGGCGCCGACGGTGAGGTCGATGCCGCTCAGCACGTTGATCTTGCCGTAGCCGGTCGATAGTCCGCGGACCGCGAGGAGTGGATCAGCCGCCGAGGTAGGCATTGACCACCTCCCGGTGCGAGCGGATCTCGTCGGGCGTGCCGGCCGCCAGCACCTTGCCGAGATTGAGCACGGTCACGCGATCGCTGACCTCGAAGATCATGTCGGCGTGGTGCTCGACCAGCATCACACCCACGCCCGCCCGGCTGATCGCCACGACCAACGCGCCCAATCGCCGGATCTCCTCGGCCGACAGGCCGGCGGCGGGCTCGTCGAGCATCAGAAAGGACGGCCGCAGCATCAGCGCGCGGGCGATCTCCATGAAGCGCAGCTCGCTGTGCTGCAGGCGATCGGCGCGCACCGAGGCGAGCGACTCCAGCCCCACCGTCCGCAGCGCCAGCATCGCCGCCTCGCGCAGCCGCTTCTCGTCGCGATGATGACGCGGCAGCCGCAGCATCGACTCGGTGAAGCCGCCCTGCCCGTCGATCGTGCCGCCAATCATCACGTTGTCCAGCACCGAGGCGCTGCCGATCAGGCGCGGCGTCTGGAAGGTGCGCGCGATGCGGTAGGCGGCGCGCAGGTGAGGCGCACCTGACGGAAGCTCGGCGCCGTTGAGCCGGACCCGTCCCGATGTCGGCGCGTAGTAGCCGGAGATCACATTGAGCGTCGTCGTCTTCCCGCTGCCATTGGGGCCGATCAGGCCGTGCACCTCGCCGGTATTGACTTTCAGGTCGATGCCATCGATGGCGCGCACGCCGCCGAAATGCAACGCGAGGTCGCTGAGCTCGATCGTAGCGGGTGGTCTCTTTTCCAGCACGTGGGCCAGCAGCTCCGGCCGGGCGACGATCTCGCGATGCTGCGGCAGCGGCCGGCGGTTCTTGTAGTCGAGCAGGTCGGCGATACCGCCGGGAATCACCAGCACGATTACCAGGAGCAACGCTGCGTAGACGAAGGTCGACCACGCCACAAGGGGTGCGGCGAACTCCGGCAGGATGGTAAGGATGATGGTGCCCAAAAGCGGCCCCATGATCGAGCCGCGCCCGCCGATCAGGACACCGATGAAGAACAGCACCGAGATCTCGAAGGTGAAGGCGTCGGGCGTGATGTAGCTCTGCAGCGAGGAGAACAGCCCGCCGGCCACGCCCGCCACCGCGCCGGCGAAGACGAACACCGTCATCAGCAGGCGCGGCTTGGCGATGCCCGAGGCCTCGGCCGCGACCTCCGCGTCGCGGATCGCAACCAGCGCGCGGCCGAAACGGCTGGTGGCGATGTTGTAACTCATCCAGGTGACCAGCGCGGCCAGCAGCAGGCAGAGATAGTAGAAGCCCCATTCGGGGTTGAACGGCCATGGAAACTCGGGGCCGGGGGTGCCGACGCCGCCACCGGTGACATCGGTCCACGCCAGCGCCACCTGGGTCACGATGGTGGCGAAGCCCAGCGTGGTCATCGCGAAGTAGAAAGTGCGCAGGCGCAAAGCCGGCAGGCCGACGATGACGCCGAAGATCGCGCCCAGCACGCCGCTGGCGATCAGCGCGAGAAAGGGATTCCACGGTGCCATCACCTTGCCGGCGGTGAGCACCGCCGTGGTGTAGGCACCCACGGTCAGCAACGCCACCCAGCCGATGGCGATCTGGCCGGCATAGCCCACGATGAGATTGAGGCCGGCGCAGAGGATCCAATAGATGCAGGCGCGCTGGGCGATGACGCCGATATAAGAGTCGCCGAGCAGCGGCAGGCAGACGCCGATGAGCGCCAGCACGATCCAGCCGGCGGCGCTTTCGAGGCGCGCGAACCGGCCGATTCCCGGCGCGCGCCCGGATGGCGACGACGCGGTGACCTCCGTCATACGCGCCTCGCCGTCGCCGCGCCCGCCAGGCCCTCGGGGCGCAGCAGCAGGACGATGATGAAGACGACGAAGACGGCGACCGAGGCGAAGATGCCACCGACCAGGAAGTTCGCGGCCTGCTGGAAGAGGCCCAGCGCCAGCCCGCCGATCACCGCGCCGCGGTTCGAGCCCATGCCGCCCAGCGCCACGGGCACGAAGCCGTAGAAGTTCAGGATCGCCTGGTTGCCGAAGAAGGCCAGCAGGATCTGCGCGCCGGCGAACCCCGCCAGAGCGCCGATCACGCCCGCCAGTGCGTAGCTGGCCATGCGCAACCTGGTCTCGGGCAAGCCGAGCGCCCGAGCAGCGTAGCTGTCCTCGGCGATGGCTAGGAAGGCGCGGCCGACCAGCGTCTTGCGGTACAGAAACTCGAGCCCGACGATGGTCAACGCGCAGGCGAGCATGGGCAGCCAGAATTTCTGATCGAGCACGCCCTCGCCGATCGGAATCAACCGCGGAAACGGTTGCGCGTCGGTGCCCCAGTAGATCGCGGTGACCTGCTGGACCATCAGCGCGAGCGCGAGCGTCGACAGCACATAGAGGTGCTGGTCGATGCTCTTGAGCACCGGACGCACCGTGACGATCTCGGTGATAACGCCGAGGATGGCGCCGCAGGCGAGCACGAGCACGAGGCCCACGACGACCGGCAGGCCGAGCTTGGTGATGAAGAGCGCGCCCAGCACACCGCCCAGCATTCCCAGCATGCCAGCGGTAAAGCTGAACACGCGGGATGCGGAGAACATCACGTTGTACGTGATGCCCATCAGTGCGTAGACCGCTCCTACAGCCAACCCGTAGGAGACGATCGATTGCAGCATCGGCTAGCTGCTGTAGCCGGGCGCGAGGTTGAACGCACCGTCACGCAGGGAGTTGACCTCGCACATCACAACTTCCCGGTCGGGGAAGCCATTGTGCTGCTGCGGCGTCCACGTGACGGTGCCGTAGATGCCCGGCCAGTTGGTCAGCTTGTTCCAGTAGGCGACGATGTCGTCGGCCTTGGTGCCGGTGGTCTTCAAGGTTTCGGCGATCAGCGACACGCCATCCCAGCCCAGCGCCACCCACCACAGCAGCGTGTCGCTGAACTCGACCTTGGCGCCCTTCAGGCGATCGACGAACACCGCGGCGCGATCGGGCAGCTTGCCGTTGACGTAGCAGCAATTGCGGAAGTTGTTGGAGTAGACCTTGTTCCAGTTCTCCGGCTTCTCGAGCAGCGCCTTGGTCTGGCCCGAGCCCAAGGTCGTCTGGCCGACGACCGGCACGTCCCAGCCCATCGCGCCACGCGTGTTGAGAATACGCGAGAGGAAGCCGGCGTTGACGCTCCACGGCATGATCGCCTGCGCGCCGGCGCTCTGCATGCGCAGCAACTCGGGCTTGAGGTCGGGGTTGGCCGCGTCGACGTGGTTCTCGTAGACCACCTCGGCGCCCTTGGCCTTGAGCATCGGCACATAGGTCTTCACCGAGGCTGTGCCGTAGCCTGTCGTGTCGCTGATCACCGCGACCTTCTTCAGCTTCAGCACATCGAGCACATAATGATTCGCACCGATGCCGACCTGGGTGTTGGTCGGCGCCTGGCGGAACGACATCGGATACTTGGCCACGTCGATCAGCTCGTCGACCCAGCACGGGTGCAGCATCGGCACCTTGTCGCGCGCGATCAGCGGCGTCGCCGCCAGCGCCTCGCCGGAATTCAGCGGACCCCAGATCAGCGCGACCTTCTCGCGCTTGGTCAGCTCGGCCACGGCGTTGACCGCCTTGGTCGGATCGCTCTGCGTGTCGCGCACGATCAGCTCGATCGGCGCGCCGTTGACGCCGCCGGCCTTGTTGATCGCCTCGACCGCGAGCATCGCGCCGCGATTGATGCCGACGCCGGTCGACGAGCTTGGACCGGTGAGCGCCGGCAGGTAGCCAACCTTGATCGGCGCCTTCTGGGCGAACGCGGGCTTGGGCAGGCTCGACGCGAGCGACAGGGCGCCGACCGCTGTGGCCCCCGATAGAATCTGACGGCGGCGCATCGACATTGTTTCCTCCCTATGGATTCTTTTTTGTGCGGGTCGTCACCAACCCGCATTCGCGTCGCGAGCCTAGTCCTCGGACGCGCGAACGGTCAACACAGGTCAGTTATGCTTCCAACGCCGGCTCGCCGTTGTCGCGACGGATGTCGTTGATGATCTGCAGCACGCGCTCGCGATAGGGCCGGTACTGCACGCCGAACTCCCGCACCAGGCGCGTATTGTCGATCATGTAGTTGCCCGACGCGTCGCGTCCGCCGGTCTCCTTGGCGAAGGTAATCTTCGCGTCAGGTAAGTAACCGCGGACGATATCGGCGATCTCGCCGAGGCTGATGGTGATGCCGCCGGTGTTGTAGATGCGATGCGCCGGTTTCTCCGCCATCAGCACGCGGGCGAAGACCTCGCAGATATCGTCGACATGGATCGGGCAACGCATCGCGTCCTTGAACGGAAACGAGATCGCGTTGCCACGCGCCGGCTCGGTGATGAGGTTCACGTGATCGACCGAGCCGCGCACCTTGTCCGGACCGGTGACGTTGGCGGGGCGGATGCCGGTGATCAGCATGCCGAACTTCTCGCTGTAGTCCTGTGCCTGCCACTCATTGACGATCTTGTGCTTGGCGTACTGGTACTCGCCGTGTACGTCGTCGGCCTCGGTCACCGGCCGATTGCCGTAATGCGTCTGCTTGCCGTTCACCGCCAGCGAGCTGGCGTACATGGTGTGCGTGACGCCGAGCAGGCGGGCGGCTTCGAAGCAATTGTCCATGCCCAGGATGTTGAGCTTCATCGCCACATGCGGCGCGTGATCGGATCCCAAGTAGTAGGAGAGATTGACCACGCGCTCGGGCCGCACCTTGCCCATCACCGCCATCAGATCGTCGAACTGGGTGACATCGCCGCGCAGCGAGGCGACCTTGCCGCCAAGGTCGGCGAAGGAATGCGCCGTCGGGTTGATATCCATACAGATGACCGCATGGCCTTGCGCGGCCAGCAGGCGTACCAGGCGATGGCCGATGAAGCCGGTACCGCCGATGACCAGGATCGACATGGCTTATCCTCCGAAAGTGGAGCGGCTCATATGCCCGGCTTCATGCGCCGGTCGATCTCCGATTCGAGCGCCCTGACGCGGATGTTGTACTGATTGTTGATGGTGCCGTTGCGCTCGTCGAGATTGAGCGAGCTGTGCAGGCGGATGCTGTAGCGCTGCTGGCTGTAGAGGATCGTCACGACGGCGGCCTTGTTGTCCCACTCCTGCGTCGCACGCAGCTCGCCCGGCCGTATCTTGTCGGCCTTCCAGCCCTTGGTCGTGATGGCCTGGTTGATGAAGGCCTCGATCTGATAGACGCCAGCGGGCTGCACCGCGGCCGGGATCGGCTTGTCCACGGTGTAGATCTCGGGGCTAAACGCGCCGCATCCCGCGAGCGCCAGGGCGAACGCGAGTCCGACGATCCTGATCGATTTCATGGGTCTGATCCCCCTGACCTAGCCGCTCACTCCGCGCGATCCGCCGGCCCGTTCGGCAGAACCGTCCGCACGATCGAGGCGTCGAGCGCCTCGTAGTCGTGATAGCCGATGGTGGCATAGAGCTCGGCGCGCGTCTGCATGCGCGGCACCATCTTGTGCGTGCCGCCGTCGCGCCGGATCGCGGCGTACAGCTCCTCCTGCGCTTTGTTAGCCACCCGCAGCGAGGAGACCGGCCAGATCACCATGCGATAGCCCATCGCCTCGAACTCGGCCGCCGTGAAGAACGGCGTGCGGCCGAACTCGGTCATATTGGCCAGCAGCTTCACGCCGGGCATGGCCCGCGCGAACGCGCGGAACATCTCGGCGCTGGTCAGCGCCTCCGGGAAGATCGCGTCGGCGCCGGCCTGCAGATAGAGCTTGGCCCGCGCCACCGCGCCCTCGATGCCCTCGTTGGCCGCCGCGTCGGTGCGCGCGATCACGAAGAGGTGCCGCCGGGCCTTGGCCGCGGCGGCGACCTTGGCCGCCATGTCGCGCGCATCGGCCAGCTTCTTGTCGTTGAGGTGGCCGCACTTCTTGGGCAGCAGCTGATCCTCGATATGCACCGCCGCGGCGCCGGCCTCCTCGAAGGCACGCACCATGTGCATGACGTTGAGCGCCTCGCCATAGCCGGTATCGCCATCGACCAGCACCGGCAGACCGCTGCGCGCCACCTGGCGGATGAAGAAGCAGACTTCGTCGACGGTGATGATGCCGAGATCGGGCAGCCCCATCGATGCCGACATCGCCGCGCCCGAGAGATAGGCCGCCTCAAAGCCGGCGGCCTTGGCCTGCAGCGCGGCGAGGCCGTTGTGCGTACCGGGCATGCCGAGGATGCCGGGTCGCGCCAACAACTGGCGGAAGCGCTGGCCGGCGGGCTCGCGCGGCAGGTCGGCGTCGACGAGGTAGGGCATCAGAAGGCGATGACCTGGCGCGCGACCTCGCCTTTCTTGAGCTCGGCATAGGCCTCGTTGATCTGCTCCAGCGCCACGCGGCCGGAGATCATCAGGTCGAGCTTCAAGAGGCCGCGCATGTAGAAGTCGACGAAGCGCGGCATGTCGGTGCGGAAGCGATTCGAGCCCATGGCGCAGCCCTGGATGCGCTTCTCGCCCAGGATCTCCGCGCCCGACAGCTCGAAGCGCATGCCCACCGGCATCATGCCGATCACCGTGGCGCAGCCGCCGCGCTTGGTCATGCGGAAGGACTGCTCGACCGTCTGCTTCAGGCCGACGCATTCGAAGGAGTAGTCGACGCCGCCATCGGTCATGGCGCGGATCTCCTTCACCGGATCGACGGTGGAGGCGTCGACGAAGTCGGTGGCGCCGAATTCCTTGGCCAGGTTCGACTTCGAGGCCACGCGGTCGATGGCGATGATACGGCCGGCGCCGGCGATCGCCGCGCCATTGATCGCCGACAGGCCGATGCCGCCCAGGCCGATCACCGCGACCGTCGAGCCCGGCTCGACCTTCGCCGTGCGGAACACCGCGCCAACGCCCGTCGTGACGGCGCAGCCAATCAGCGCGGCGCGATCCAGCGGCATGTCCTCGCGGATCTTCACCACCGCATGCTCGTGCACCAGCATGTGGTCGGCAAAGGACGACAGGTTGCCGGGCTGCGGCATCGCCACGCCGTTCAGGCTCATGCGCGGTGGCGCGCTCTCTGGCCGCCGCGTCGCCGGGCTGACGCACAGCGACATGCGCCCGCTCAGGCAGTACTCGCACTCGCCGCAGAACACCGAGACGCAGGTGATGACGTGGTCACCCGGCTTCACATAGGTGACGTCCGAGCCGACGGCGAGCACCACGCCAGACGATTCGTGGCCCAGCACGCAAGGGCACGGGCGCGGATAGAGGCCCTCCATGTAGTGCAGGTCGCTGTGGCAGACCCCGGCGAAGGCCGTCTTGATCAGCACTTCGTTGCGCGCCGGCTGGTCGAGATCGATCATCTCGATCTTCAACGGCTCGTGCGGCCGGTGCATGACGGCTGCCTTGGCTTTCATGAGACGCCTCCCCTGTTCACGGACTAGACTAGCGCCGACAGCATGGCGGAGGAAATGAACGATGCTCAAGACCGGACGTGTCGCGCTGGGCCGCATGGAGGAAGTGATCTTCGGCAAGCCGGCGGCGGAAGCCGTGGCCGAGGTGGTCCAGCGCCTGGGCGCGCAACGCGTGTTCCTGATGGTCAGCGGCACGCTCAACCGCGAGACCGACGAGATCGAGAAGATCCGGACAGCGCTGGGCAATTACTGCGTCGGCACCTTCGACGCCATGCCGCCACACACGCCGCGCGCCGCGGTGATCGCCGCCGCCAACCAGGCTCGCGCCGCCAAGGCTGATCTGATCCTCACCGTCGGCGGCGGCTCGATCACCGACGGCGCCAAGGCGGTGCAGCTCTGCCTGGCGCGCAACATCACCACGCCGGAGGGCATGGACGAATGCCGCGCCACACCGGGCAAGGACAGCGCGGCCGAGCCGACGCTGGGCATCCGCCAGGTCAGCGTGCCCACCACGCTGTCGGCCGGCGAGTTCAGCGCCATTTCAGGCGTCACCGACGAGCGCACCAAGGTGAAGGAACTGTTCCGCCATCCCATGGTGATCCCGCAGGTGGTGATCCTCGATCCCGCGGTCACCGTGCACACGCCGGAATGGCTGTGGCTGTCGACCGGCATCCGCGCCGTCGATCATTGCGTCGAGGGCGTCTGCTCGAACGAGGCGCATCCCTATGCCGACGCCCAAGGGCTGCGCGGGTTGACCTTGCTGACGCAAGGACTGAAGGCGGTGAAGGCCGATCCGGCCAACCTGCAGGCGCGGCTCGACTGCCAGCTCGGCTCGTGGCTGTCGATGGGCCCGCTGGCCAGCGGCGTGCCGATGGGCGCGAGCCACGGCATCGGCTACATCCTGGGCGCGGCCTTCGACGTGCCGCACGGCCATACCTCGTGCATCATGCTGCCCTCGGTGATGCGCTGGAACAAGCCGGCCAACGCCGAGCGCCAGTCGATGATCGCCGCGGCGATGGGCAAGCCCGGCGCCGAGGCCGCCGACGTGCTGCACGAGTTCATCGCCGGTCTGGGCATGCCGCGCAGCCTGAGCGCCGTGAAGATCGGGCCGGAGCATTTCGACAAGATCGCCGCGGGCGCGATGCACACGCCGTGGGTGCCGCGCAACCCGCGGCCGATCCCGACGCCCGCGCAGGTCCGCGAGATCCTCGAGCTGGCGGCCTGACCATGACGAGCAAGGGCGAATATCGCGGGCTGATCCACCGCAACAACGCCGACCTCGCGGCCTGGCTGGCGAAGCGGCCGACCGAAGCGGCGCTCGAACCCGCGCTGCCGATCATCGACCCGCATCATCATCTCTGGGATACGCCGCAACGCGGCGAGTATCTGCTGCCGGAATTCCTCGCCGATGCCGGCGGCGGCCACAACATCGTCTCGTCCGTGTTCCTCGAATGCCAGTCGATGTTCCGCGCCGATGGCCCGGACGAGATGAAGCCCGTCGGCGAGGTCGAGTTCGTCAACGGCGTGGCGGCCATGGCCGCGTCGGGCGGCTACGGCAAGACGCGGGTCTGCGAGGCGATCGTCGGCTGGGCCGACCTGATGCTGGGAACGCGTGTGCGCGCGGTGCTGGAGGCGCTGATCGCCGCCGGCAACGGCCGCTTCCGTGGCACGCGCTATGGCACGTCCTATGACGAGGGTGTCGCCGGCAAATACGTCTCGCGTCGCATGCCGCAGCACCGCCTGCTCGATCCCAAGTTCCGGGAGGGCTTCGCGGAGTTGGGCAGGCTCGGCCTGACCTTCGACTCCTGGCACTTCCATCCGCAGCTGCCCGACCTCGTCGACCTCGCGCGCGCCTTCCCCGGCCAGACGATCATCGTCGACCATGTCGGCGGCGTGCTGGGCGTCGGGCAATACGCCGGCAAAAACGCGGAGATCATGCCTGTGTGGCGCAAGAGCATCGGCGAACTCGCCGCCTGCCCCAACGTCAACATCAAGCTGGGCGGGCTGGGCATGACCTCGTTCGGCTTCGGCTTCCACGAGCGCGACGTGCCGCCCTCCTCCGAGGAGTTGGCGACGACCTGGAAGCCCTACATCGAGCCCTGCATCGAGGCCTTCGGCGTCAACCGCTGCATGTTCGAGAGCAACTTCCCGCCCGACAAGCAGTCCTGCGGCTACACCGAGCTGTGGAACGCCTTCAAGCGCATCACCGCGGGCGCCTCCGCCGCCGAGAAGAAAGCGCTCTACAGCGGCACCGCCGCGCGGGTCTACAAAATGACCGCGCCGTAACCACCCGGTCGTCCTGAGCACAGCGAAGGCAATCACTTAGGCGTTCTTCCCTTCTCCCCGCGAAGGCGGAGAGAAGGTGCCGAGCGTCAGCGAGGCGGATGAGGGGCTTCTTCGCGCAACGACCAACGCTGTCGTTGTCGAGACTCTGAGAAGCCCCTCATCCACCCTTCGGGCACCTTCTCCCCGCCTTCGCGGGGAGAAGGACGACCGTTCGAACCCCACGCCGCTCAGGCCAGCGCCATCTCCTTGTAGCCATTGGCCGCGACCTCGTCGCAGCGGGCGCGGTAGGCCGGGGCGCTGCCGCTGTAACGCGCGATGATGCGGGTGGTCTTGCCCTCGACGTTGCGGTTGATGCCGGTCATCCACGAGTCGATCTCGTTGGACAGCAGGCCGACGCCCAGCGCCTTGACGTGCTCGGTCCAGGACTGCACGCCGGCTGGCGTCGCCGCGACGCGCGAGATCTGGTGGTCGCGGGCGTGGCGGATCAGGCCGGTGACCCATTCGACGTTGTACTCGATGCTGCGCGGGATGTTGCCCAGCGCCGTGTGCGGGCCCATCAGCATCATCATGTTGGGGAAGCGCTCGACCATCACGCCGAGATAGGTCTGCGGGCCGCCCTTCCAATGCTGCTTGAGCTTCAGCCCGCCCTCGCCCTGGATGTCGATGCGATCGAAGCTGCCGGTGATGGCGTCGAAGCCGGTGGCGTAGATGATGATGTCGAACTCGTACGCGCGATCGCTGGTCTTGATGCCCGTCTCGGTGATGCGCTCGATCGGCGTCTCGGTGATGTCGACCAGCTTCACATTGGGCTGGTTGTAGACCTCGTAGTACTTTGTCTCCAGCGGCACGCGGCGCGTGCCGAAGCCGTGGTTCTTCGGGATCAGCTTCTCGGCGACCGCCTGGTCCTTCACGCGCTGGCGGATCTTGCGTGCGACAAAGTCGGAGATCAGCGCGTTGGCGTTCCGATCGGTCAGGATGTCGCGGAAATTGCCCTGCCAGATGCCGAAGCCCGGCTCGGCATAGAGCTTCTCGAAGAACGCCTCGCGCTCCGCGTCGCTCACTTCGAAGACGCCGCGTGGATCGGGCGTGTGCACGAAGCAGCTGAAGGTCTCCTGGCAGCGCTTGAAGATCGCCGGATAGTCGGCGCGGATCTTCGCCATCTCCTCCTTGCTGATCTTGCCGTTGTGCAACGGCGCGCACCAATTGGGCGTGCGCTGGAAGATCGTCAGGTGGCCGGCGGTCTTGGCGACCTCCTGGATGGTCTGGACGCCGGTCGCGCCGGTGCCGATCACCGCCACGCGCTTGCCCTCGAACTTCACTTCGTCATGCGGCCAGGTGGCGGTGTGGAAGGAGCGGCCCTTGAAGCTGGGGATGCCCTCGATTCGCGGCATGGTCGGCGCCGAGAGCGGGCCGATGGCGGTGACCATGAAGCGGCTGCGGAACTGGCTGCCGTCCTCCAGCGCGATATCCCAGCCGCGGCGCGCCTCGTTGTAGTGCGCGACCTTGACTCGGCTGCGGAACTGGATGTCGCGGCGCAGATCGAACTTGTCGGCGACGAAGTTGAGGTAGCGCAGGGTCTCGGGCTGGGGCGAGAAATGCTCGGTCCAGTCCCACTCCTCCAGCAGCTCTTTGGAGAAGGAGTAGCCGTACGACCAACTCTCGGAATCGAAACGCGCGCCGGGGTAGCGGTTCCAGTACCAGGTGCCGCCCACGCCGGTGCCGGCCTCCAGCACACGGACCTTCAGGCCCAGCTCGCGCAGGCGGTAGAGCTGATACAGGCCCGAGATCCCGGCGCCGATGACGATGACGTCGAAATCCTGCGGTTCAGCCATTTCTTCACTCCGATGAGACGCTGGCAGTATATCCGCCACGGCTGCGGAGTTTCTGCAACGGTGGCATGCCCCTTGAGGCCGGGCGCGATGTCGCGGAGCGAACCGGCGGGCCGCCTTCCGTGGTAGTTTCCGCTCGGATCCCGCGATTCCCAGGAGCTTCCCCCATGGCCCGGCTCAAGTTTGGCGCCTTCCTCGCGCCGCACCACCCCATCGGCGAGCACCCGATGCTGCAGTTCCGCCGGGATCTCGATCTCGTCGAGCACCTCGACAAGCTCGGCTACGACGAATTCTGGTGCGGCGAGCACCATTCCTCCGGCTGGGAGATGATCGCCTCGCCGGAGATGTTCCTGGCGGCGGCCGGCGAGCGCTCGAAGCGCATCATGCTGGGCACCGGCGTGGTCTCGCTGCCCTACCACCACCCCTTCAACGTCGCGCAGCGCATGGTGCAGCTCGACCACATGACCGGCGGCCGCGCCATCTTCGGCTCGGGCCCCGGCGCGCTGGCCTCGGACGCGCACACGCTGGGCGTCGACCCGATGGTGCTGCGCGACCGCCAGGACGAGGCGATCAGCGTCATCCGCCGGCTGATGCGCGGCGAACGGGTCACGGCCAAGTCCGAGTGGTTCACCCTGCAGGACGCCGCCCTGCAGCTCCTGCCGCTGCAGGAGGACATGCCCTTCGTCGTCGCCTCGCAGATCAGCCCCTCGGGCATGACGCTCGCCGGCAAGCACGGCATCGGCATCATCTCGATCGGCTCGATGTCCGACGAGGGCCTGCAGTCGCTGCCGCAGCAATGGGCCTTCGCCGAGGACGCGGCGAAGAAGCATGGCCAGACCGTCGACCGCAAGAACTGGCGCGTGCTGCTCAGCTGGCACATCGCCGAGACGCGCCAGAAGGCCCGCGAGCAGGCGCGTGACGGCCTGATGCGGCACCACAACGAGTACATCACCGCCACCCTGCAGCGGCCGGGCGCGCGGCCCTTCAAGACGCCGGATGAAGCCGTCGACAAGATGGCCTTCTCCGAGGGCACGGCGGCGACCATCGGCACGCCCGACGATCTCGTGGCCAAGATCAAGTCGGTCCTCGAGGTCAGCGGCGGCTTCGGCACGGTCGTCGGCTTCGTGCACGACTGGGCCAATCCGGAAGACACGATGCGCAGCTACGACATGGTCGCGCGCTATGTCGTGCCGGAGATCAACGGCTACCTGAAGGGCCTGCGCACCTCGCAGAAATTCGTGATCGAGAACCGCGACGTGTTCATGCGCGCGCGCGAGGCGGTCATGAGCAAGATCATGGGCAACGAGGCCGCCGCCGCCGCGCTCGCGGTGACCAAGTCGCCGATGCTCAGCGCGTCGAGCTCCAACGTGCCGGATCTCGACGCGGCCCGCGCGAAGGCGGCGGCGAAGAAGTAGCGATCAGCGCCTCCGGGTCTTCGGGCCGCGCCGCTCCAGCGGCGCTCATGAGGCGTCGCTGGAGCGACGTGGCCCAAACGCCTTGAAGGCCGCTGTCTGGTCGGGGCGCGCCACTCCAGTGGCGCGTCTTGTGGTTCGGCCGCCGCGCCACTGGAGTGGC
>JALHMM010000027.1 GCA_022844045.1 Reyranellaceae bacterium
CCGGAGAGGACGGGTGACACACAAAGAATCCTTTTCCCAACGCCTTGCAATACCTCGCTAATTCCATATGCGATTCCCCTGCCCCGGAGGGGGAAGGTGCCCGCAGGGCGGATGGGGGATGTCGAAGACGGACACCGCGTGCGTTGAAACATCCCCCATCCGTCGCTCCGCGCCACCTTCCCCCTCCGGGGGAAGGTAAAAGGAGACAGGAGCAACCCATGAAGATCGACGGGACTCCCGGCAGCCTCAATCGCAACCGGCAGCTCCTGATCGCGCAGACAGCCTGGCAGGGCAGCGACGAACGCCAGGCGCTCTGGATCATGCAGTGCATGCCCTGCGGCCACATGTACGGCGTCGACGCGCCCGATTTCTTCCAGCGCAAATGCCCGGCCTGCCAGGGCGGCCCGCCCGGCCTGGTCGTGAAACCCGATGCGCCAGCGACCCCGCCCGGGAGTTCCTCATGATGATCCGCACCACCTACAAGACCCTGTCCTTCGCCCACCCTTTCCAGCTCAAGGACATGGATGCGCCCCGCCCGGCGGGCGCCTACGTCGTGGAGACCGATGAGGAACGCCTGCAGGATCTGTCGTTCACCGCCTATCGGCGCGTCGCCACGCGCCTGCTGCTGCCGGGCGATCCGCGCGGCTCGATCCTCGGCGAGACGATCGAGGTCGATCCCCTGGAACTCGACGCGGCCCAGGCGCGCGATGGCGCCACATGACCCCCACCCAATCATCCCCCCGACTCGACGGCGCCTTCGACGCCTTCCTTTTTGCCGCCGTCGGCGAGGATGCCAGCGGCATGCCGCTCAGCGTGCTGTCGGCGCTGAGCCGCCTCGACATCGATCCGTGGGCCGACGCCGACCGGCTGTCGCGCCTGCCGAAAGACTCCGCGATCGTCGCGCTGGGACAGAGCATCGCGCTGCTGCCGCCGGGCGCATGGCTGGCGTCGGACGCGACCGCCATCGCCACCCGCCTGGTCGAGCTGCTGCCGAAGCCGGGCGCGACGCTGAAGGCCACGCCTCAGGCCTTCACCAAGCTGCCCGCCGACTGGAAGCGCTGGACAACGTGGGTGCTGGCCATCGCGGTGGTCGGAGTCGCCGGCTACCTCCTGATCGGCGCGCTCACCGCCGTCGAGCATCGCTCGGCCACCGGCGATTCCGGCCGATCTTATTTGTTACCAACACAATAACGTATGTGATAGGAAATCGCGTCAAGGTCCCGCAGCACGAGACGCCGCCTATGAACCATCTCGTCGTATTGGCCCATCCGCGCGAGGGCAGCTTCACCCGCGATATCTGCGACATCTACATCAGGACGGTGCGCGCGCTCGGCCACACGGTGGTACTGCGCGACTTGTATGCGATGAAGTTCAATCCGGTGGCCAGCGTCGAGGACCTCAACGGCAACCGGACCGGCAAGATCCCCCAGGATATCAAGGTCGAGCAGGATCATCTGCTGTGGACGGACGTCATCGCGCTCTTCCATCCCATCTGGTGGATCGACCGGCCTGCCATCCTCAAAGGCTATATCGACCGCGTCTTCACCTTCGGCTTCGCCTATGGCTACGGGCCCAGCGGCCCGATCGGCCTGATCAAGGGCAAGCGCTCGATCATCTTCACCAGCGCCGGCTCGACGCAGGAGCATTTCGACGCGAGCGGCAAGATGGGCGCCATCCGCGTGGCGCAGGATATGGGCACCATGGAGTTCTGCGGCATCGACATGATCGAGCACGTGCATTTCTCGCCGCTCGGCACCCGCAGCACGGCGGAGATGGTCGAAGGCTACAAGCGGCGCGTCGAAGAGGTGGTGCGCGCGAATTCTTAGGATTGCGAAAGCAACAAAAGCGCGCGGCGCTGTGCTCTCGCCGCCGCCGGGCCTATAACGGCAGCCACACCATGACCCAATCCACCAAGCTCGCCTCGGCCGCCTACATCATGGCCTACGTGGCGCGGCACCAGCCTGAACACGTCACCACCGATGCGATCGCGCGCGCGCTGAAGGATCATCCGACGCGCGTGCGCCAGATCGTGGCGGCGCTGGTCAGGGCGGGATTGATGAAGTCGCTGCGCGGCGCCAGCGGCGGTATCGTGCTGGCGCGACCGCCGTCGAAGATCACCTTCCGCCAGATCCACGCGGCGATCGGCGAGACGTCACCGCTGGCGCTGGCCATGCGCGCCGACGATCCCGGCCGCAACTTCCCCTGCAACGTCCATCCCGTCGTTTCCCGCCTCTACACCGACATCGAGGCCGACGCGCTGCGACGGCTGAGCCGCATCACCCTCGACAAGGTCATCGACCGCCGCGGCACGTAGCGTCGGGCGCCTCCCTCCCTCTCCTCGCTGTACGGACCGGGGACATCGAAGACAGGCGCGGGACGGCAAACATCTTCGGCCCGCGCGCTACGCCGCCTTCCCGTCCGCTCCAGGCGTGCCGCCAGAGCACCGTCTGCGCGTCGGTACGCTCAACGTGGGTGCGCGGATTCTTCACCAATTGGCAGGGTCGCAGCAGCTAGATTCCGATCGGGCGGCACCAGCCCGGTTCGGTTCGTGATCTGATCCGAACGCAACCTCTGACGCTGTCATGCGTATACCAGACGCCGCGTAAAGGAGCGCTTGCTCCAGGCGTCTAGACCCTTGTTTGTTGGAGAACACGATGCGCCGCACCCTCGCCTTCGCATTCATGTCGCTGCTCGTGCTTTTCGGCGCGTCGACGCTGTTGACCGCCTGCAACACCGCCAAAGGCTTCGGCCGTGATGTCTCCAGCGGCGGCCGCGCCATCGAGCGGACCGCGGATCAGGCGACGCCGCGATAGGTTCCCGAGCCGCTACGCCGCCTTCTCGTCTTGCCCCAGCCGCGCCGCCAGTGACGCGGCCATGAACTCGTCGAGATCGCCATCGAGCACCTTCTGCGGGTCGGTGCGCTCGACGTTGGTGCGCAGGTCCTTGACCAGCTGATAGGGCTGCAGCACGTACGACCGGATCTGATGGCCCCAGCCGATGTCGGTCTTGGCCGCTTCCTGGGCCAGCTTCTCGGCCTCGCGCTTCTGCAGCTCGACCTCGTAGAGCCGCGCCTTGAGCATCTGCATCGCCTTGGCGCGGTTCTGGTGCTGGCTGCGCTCCTGCTGGCAGGCCACCGCGATGCCGGTCGGCAGATGCGTCAGGCGCACCGCGGAGTCGGTCTTGTTGACGTGCTGGCCGCCGGCGCCCGACGCCCGATACGTATCGACGCGCAGGTCTTTGTCCTGGATGTCGATCTCGATCGTGTCGTCAACCTCCGGGTAGACCCAGACCGAGGAGAAACTGGTATGGCGGCGCGCCTGGCCGTCGAAGGGCGAGATGCGCACGAGACGGTGCACGCCGCTCTCGGTCTTCAGCCAGCCATAGGCGTTGGGGCCGTCGACCTTCACGGTGCACGACTTGATGCCGGCCTCTTCGCCCGCGCTCTCCTCGAGGTAGCTGACCTTGTACCCGTGCTGCTGCGCCCAGCGCATGTACATGCGCGCCAGCATCTCGGCCCAGTCCTGCGCCTCGGTGCCGCCGGCGCCGGCATTGACCTCGAGATAGCAGTTGTTGGCATCGGCCTCGCCTGACAGCAACGACTCCAGGCGCATCTTGCCGGCCTCGGCCTGCAGCGCCTTGAGGTTGGCCTCGGCCTCGTCGATCAGCGACTGATCGCCCTCTTCCTGGGCGAGCTCGATCATCTCGACATTGGCGCGGGTCTCGCCTTCCATCCGGCGGACATTGGCGATCGCCTTGTCGAGCCGGTCACGCTCGCGCATCAGGCTCTGCGCGCGCTTGGCGTCGTTCCAGAAATCGGGGGCTTCGGCGGAAGCGTTCAGCTCCGCCAGACGATCGACGGCTGCGTCGAAGTCAAAGATGCCTCCTCAGCAGCCCGACCGACTGCTGAATCTCGGCGACAACCGCCTCGATCTCCGCGCGCATGAAACACACTCCTCATCCGTGGCCCCTCTCCCCGCAAGCGGGGAGAGGGAGGAAAATGGGGAAGGTCGTCTAGTAGGTCTCGCCGGTGCCCGTCAAGGCGGGGCTGCCGGGCTTGGGCGGGCGCGGCGCGATCGGCGTGCTGGGCGGCGCGACGGGGCGTAGCGCGCCGTCGGCGCCCATGGCGGGCTGCATCGGACCAGAGGGGGCTGGCGGCGCCACGGCGATCACTTCGCTGTCGTCGGCGTCGGGCGTCGCCACCGGCGCGCCGGGCAGACGGAACGGCGAGTAGCCGTCGAGCACCTGGAAGTCGCCGGAGGGCTCGGTGCCGGGCTTGAAGCCCTCCCAGATCGAGCCCTCCTCGCCCGAGTACATGCGCTGGCCGGTATAGGGATTGACCCGGATCATGCGCAGGCCCGGCGGCACGCGAAAGGGCGTCGGCGACTTGTCCTTCAGAAGCGTGCGCGCGACTTGCTCGAAGATCGGCACGGCGGCGCCGCCGCCGGTCTCGGTGCGACCCAGGGTACGCGGCTCGTCGAAGCCGATATAGACGCCGATCACCACGTCGGGGGTCATGCCGATGAACCACACATCCTTGGCGTCGTTGGTGGTGCCGGTCTTGCCGGCGATCGGCCGGTTCAGCGCCGCCAGTCGCGCCGCCGTGCCGCGCGTCGTGACGCCCTGCATCATGTTGACGACCTGGTAGGTCAGCGCCGGGTCCATGAAGGGCTGACGGCGATCGACGATCGAAGGCATCTGCTCGTCGACCGGCGCGCCCTCGACCTTGCAGCCGTCGCACGTGCGCGGGTCATGGCGGAAGACGGTGCGGCCGTTGCGGTCCTGCACGCGGTCGATCAGGCTGGGCGTGATGCGCTTCGCCCCATTGCCCATCATCGCGTAGCCCATGGTCATGCGCAGCAAGGTGGTCTCGCCGGCGCCCAGCGACAGCGGCAAATAGCGACGCATGTTATCGTCGACGCCGAAATCGCGGGCGATCCCCGAGACCTTGTCCATGCCGATGAACTTGGCCATGCGCACGGTCATCAGGTTGCGCGACTTCTCCAGGCCCTGGCGCACCGTGGTCGGCCCGAGGAAATCACCACCGTAGTTCTGCGGCCGCCACACCGGCTGGTTGCCGCCGGGATGGATCTCGATCGGCGCGTCGAGAACCATGACCGAGGGCGTCAGCCCGGCCTGCATCGCCGCAAGATAGACGAAGGGCTTGAACGCGGAGCCGGGCTGGCGATTGGCCTGGGTGGCGCGGTTGTACTGGCTGCGCAGGTAGCTCCAGCCGCCCGACATGGCGAGGATGCGGCCGGTCTGCGTGTCCATGATCAGGAGCGCGCCGTCGACGTTGGGGATCTGGCGCAGGCCATAGCCCTGCGGCTTGCCGGCGGCCGGCGCCGGACCGCGCTCGACGGCGATCACGTCGCCGGGCTGCACGATGTCGCTCCAGCGCTGTGACAGAAAGCCGACCGTCTGGTTGGGCAAGGTGCGCCCGCGCGGGCTGTCCTTGTCCATCTGCACGATGCCCTCGCCATCGAGTGTGCCGATATGCGCGACGTTGCCCTCGATCTTCAGCACCACGGCGGGGCGCCAGTTCGGCGGGCCGGTGAAGGGCCGGTCGGTCAGATGGCGGGTCAGGCGCTGCTTCCAGTTGTCGACGCCGGCCAGCTTTTCGGTGGCGCCGCGCCAGCCGTGCCGCTTGTCGTAGGCGATCAGGCCGTCGCGCAGCGCCTGGTCGGCCAGCCGCTGGACGTTGAAGTCGAGCGTCGTGCGCACCGTCAGGCCGCCTTCGTACAGGCCCTTGTCGCCGTAGGCGGCGAACAGGTTGCGCCGCACTTCCTCGGTGAAGAACTCGGCGGTGGCCAACTCGGGCGGTGCGCGGCGGCGCAGCGCCAGCTTCTCGGCGCGCGCGGCCTGCATCTCGGCCTCGGTGATATAGCCGTCCTCGAACATGCGCTGCAGGACGTAGTCGCGCCTGTTCCGTGCCACGTCGGCATTGCGCGCGATGCTGTAGCGGTTGGGCGCCTTGGGCAGGGCCGCGAGATAGGCCATCTCGCTCAAGCTCAATTCGTCGAGAGACTTATCGAAGTAGTTCAGCGCCGCGGCGGCGACGCCGTAGTTGCCGCCGCCGAGATAGATCTCGTTGAGGTACAGCTCGAGGATGCGGTTCTTGCTGAAGGCGTTCTCGATGCGGAAGGCGAGAATGGCCTCGCGGATCTTGCGCTGGATGGTGGCCTCGCCGCCGACCAGGAAGTTCTTGGCGACCTGCTGCGTGATGCTCGAGGCGCCCTCGGGCCGCCGGCCCTGCCCCATGTTCTGCAGGTTGGTGAGCAGCGCGCGGGTGACGCCGATCGGATCGACGCCCCAATGGCGGAAGAAGCGTTGATCCTCGGCGGCGACGAAGGCCTGCACGAGGCGGCGCGGCATGGCGACGACCGGCACGAAGACGCGCTTTTCGCGGGCGTATTCGGCCAAGAGCTTGCCGTCGGCCGTATAGAGCCGGGTCGTGGTCGGCGGCTGGTAGTCGATCAGCTGCTTGTGGTCGGGCAGGCCGGGCGCGAAATGCCAGTAGATCGCGAAGGCTCCGCCCACGACGCAGACGATGGCCGCGAAGCCGGCATACATCATCCAACGGATCAGCCACACGGTCGGAAGGCCTCGAACCCTCAATTGCACGGACGGCACGCCCGCCCGCCCGAACTCTACGACGACTCACCTACGCGGTACACGACGCGCAGGCAATCGGGCGGTTGCGCACGCCCTCCTGATAAGGCGTGGGGACTACGTTTTTTTCGCGGCGGGTACGGGGCCTGGTTGCGATGGTCGCGTGCCGAAATAACGATCAGCCGCGGCGGCGATAGCGCGCGCCAGCTTCTGATGATGCGCCTTGTTGAGCAGCAACCGCTCGTCGGCACGGTTCGACAGGTAGCCCAGCTCGAGCAGGATCGCCGGTACGTCGGGCGCGGTGAGCACGGCGAAGCCGGCATGGCGATGGCTGCGTGGCAACGTCGCCACACCATGGTGCCGCAGCGCTTCGACCATGATGCCGGCGAAGGTCCTGGACTGGTTGACGGTGCCGCGCTGGGTCATCTCGATCAGCACGCTGGCGACGTCATCCGGCTGCCGGCGCAGGTCGATACCAGCGACCAGGTCGGCTTTGTTCTCCTTGGCCGCCAGGGCGGCGGCCTCGCGGTCGCTGGCCCCTTCGGACAGGGTATAGACCGTGGCGCCGCGCACACCGGAATCTGGATGTGAGTCGGCATGCAGGGAGATAAACAGGTCGGCCCTGGCCGCCCGCGCGCGGCTCACCCGCTCGCGCAGCGGCACGAAAAGATCGCCGCGCCGGGTGAGCGCGACACGATAGCGGCGGCCGGCGGTCAGCTGGCGCTCAAGCTCGGTGGCCACGGCATAGACCACGGTCTTTTCGTGCATGCCCGAGGCGCCCGTCGTGCCCGGGTCGGCGCCGCCGTGGCCGGGGTCCAGCGCGATCAGCCTGGGCCTGGGCGGCGGCGCTGGCTTGGTCTTGGGCACGGTCGGCGCGGTGCGCGCGCTCTGGGCGAGCGCCGGCATGGCCAGTCCCATCGACCCGCCGACCAGAACGCCCAGCGCCAACCGACGCCTCAATCCATCATTACCCATTGGTCGATGTTTATATAAAATTCCTATTAAAATCAATATACTATTTGTTATTCTTCATGTTCTAGTGGGCCCAGTGACCACCACCGCCTAGAGATTGTGTTGTGGATTTGCCATGCGCGAGCGTATGGTGATTCCCGCGAACAGTCGTCGTCTGTCGGACGGTCCTTAGGGGTCGGTCGACGGCGTCGGCGGTCCGGCGCCGGAACGTTCAGCCGCTGTCACGCGGCGGGCGGTGATCGATGCGATCGCGCGGCGCCCTGTTTGGACCGACGGCGTCATGGTGATGACGGCTTCTACGAAACCCGGGGCCGGCGCAGCTTTTGTCGTCTCGGGGCACTGTGACCGTCCCTGTCCTGGCGTCTGACGCCGTTCGACAGGTCGACGACACTGTGTCTGCCGGTCCCGCTCTAAGCGACGGGCGCCCGCCTGACCGTTCGCACAGGTGGCCCACGCTCCGTCGCGGAGCAATGGCGATGGTCAAGCGCATGCTTGTCGACGCCACGCACCCGGAGGAAACCCGGGTCGTCGTGGTGGACGGCACCAAGCTGGATGAATTCGATTTCGAAGCCGCATCCCGCAAGCCCCTGAAGGGCAACATCTATCTGGCCAAGGTCGTGAGGATCGAACCGTCGCTGCAGGCGGCGTTCGTGGAATACGGTGGCAACCGCCACGGCTTCCTGGCCTTCAACGAAATCCACCCCGACTACTATCAAATCCCGATCGCCGACCGCGAAAGGCTGCTGGCCGAGCAGGCCCAGCGCGGCCAGCGTCACGACGATGACGAGGATCGCCCGCCGCGCCGCCAGCGGCGCGTCGATCGCAGCGACATCGAGGACGCCGACGAGCAGCGCGCCCTGCTGGCCGGCGCCGCGCCCGCCAGCGACGCGGCCGACGCCACCGACGCGAACCTGCCCGAAACGTCGGGTGCCGATGTCGGGATCGTCGCCGCAGCCGAGGCCTCCACCTCACCGCCCGGGCCAGATGGCGAGCCCGCCACACCGGCGGTGATCGAGGCCGCGCCGGCACCTGAAACCACGCCGGAGCCGTCGCCAGACCCCACGGGCGGCGCGATCGCCGCCTCGGTGACCACCGACGTCCTCTCCGGCCCGGCCGCCGAGGACGACAGGCCGGCCGAGGCCGCGCCCGAGACCATCGACGCCACCGCGGGCGGCGACGCGTCGGGCGGCGACGCCGGCGAAGCGCCGGCCAATGGGGATGCATCCGTCGACCCGGCCGACGCGCCACAGCCGGAGATTCCGGTCGAGACGCTGGGCGGCGACGACTACGAGCCGCGGCCACGCCGCGCGCCGCCGCCGCGCCAGTACAAGATCCAGGAAGTCATCAAGCGCCGGCAGATCCTGCTGGTGCAGGTCGTCAAGGAAGAGCGCGGCAACAAGGGCGCGGCGCTCACCACCTACCTCTCGCTCGCCGGCCGCTACGCCGTGCTGATGCCCAACGCCGGTCGTGGCGGCGGCATCTCGCGCAAGATCACCAACGCCGCCGACCGCAAGCGCATGAAGGATATGCTGGCGGAGCTCGACGTGCCGCAGGGCATGGGCGTGATCCTGCGCACCGCCGGTCTCGAGCGCTCGAAGCCCGAGGTGCGGCGCGACTACGACTACCTGATGCGCCTGTGGGACAGCATCCGCGAGTTCACCCTGAAGTCGACGGCGCCGGCGCTGATCTACGAGGAAGGCGACATCATCAAGCGCTCGATCCGCGATCTCTACAACTCCGACATCGAGGAGATCTGGGTCGACGGCGAGGACGGCTTCAACCTGGCGCAGGATTTCATGCGCCAGCTGATCCCCTCGCAGGCCGGCCGCATCAAGCTCTACGAGGATTCGATCCCGCTGTTCCATCGCTACCAGGTCGAGGCGGCGCTCGACGCCATGCACTCCCCCTCGGTGCAGCTCAGGACCGGCGCCTATATCGTCATCAACCCGACCGAGGCGCTGGTCGCCATCGACGTCAACTCGGGCCGCGCCACCAAGGAGCGCAACATCGAGGAGACGGCGCTGCGTACCAACCTGGAGGCGGCGGAGGAGATCGCCCGCCAGGTGCGGCTGCGCGACCTCGCCGGCCTGGTGGTCATCGACTTCATCGACATGGAGGAGAGCAAGCACCAGCAGCAGGTCGAGCGTCGTCTGAAGGAAGCCATGCGGCTCGACCGCGCGCGCATCCAGATCGGCCGCATCTCGCCCTTCGGCCTGCTCGAGCTGTCGCGCCAGCGGCTGCGCCCCAGCCTGCTGGAGAACTCCACCGAGGTCTGCCCGCACTGCGAAGGCACCGGCCGGATCCGCTCGGTCGAATCGACGGCGCTGCACGTGCTGCGCGGCATCGAGGAGGAAGGCATCCGCCGCCGCGCCGGCGAGATCGTCGTCAGCGTGCCGACCGCCGTGGCGCTCTACATCCTCAACCACAAGCGCGCCAACATCGCGGAGTGCGAGGAGCGCTACGGCTTCCGCGTGCTGATCGTCGGCGACGACGACCTGATCCCGCCGCATTACGAGATCGAGCGCACCCGCGCGCGCGTCGGCGGCGAGCAACAGCAGCAGGCCCGTCTCACCGCCTCGGCCGCTTATGACGAATACGAGGACGTGCCGGAGGGCGAGGAAGCCGAAGCCCCCGCCTCCGCCGATGGCGCGGAAGGTGACGACGATGAAGCCAACCGCCCTCGCCGTCGGCGCCGTCGCCGTCGCGGCGGCCGACGCGACGAACAGAATGGCGAGCCGATGGCCGCGGCGCCCGATGACGGCGATCCCGATAGCGCGCATGCCGCGCCGCCGGCCAATGGCGAGGATCGTGGCGAGCCGGCCGAGGCCGTCGCCGAGGATATGGACGGGCCGCGCGCCGACGAGGGCGGTCCCGATGAAGGCAGCGACGACCATCGTCGTCGTCGTCGCGGCCGACGCGGCGGACGCGGCCGTCGTCGCGAGCGCGAGGATGGCGAGCCCGACGAGGCGCACGTTGGTGCACCTCAGATGGAGCGCGAGCCAGAGCCCGAGCCGACGACACCCTTTGAGCCGGCGCCGATCGAGTCGCAGCCCGAAGCGCCGCCGCGACCGATCATCGTCGAGCCGAGGAGCGAGCCCAGAATCGAGCCCGTCGCCGTCGAGAAGCCGGCCAATGGCGAGCTGATGACAAGCGCCGCACCGGCCGCGCCCAATCCCGAGCCTCCGCCGCCGCCGGCGATCCCCTCGATCTCAGTCGAGGCGCCGCCGGAGAAGCCCAAGCGGGGCTGGTGGTCCAGGATGACCGGCAGCTAATCTTCTGGGAGCGCCGGCGTTCCGCCGGGCGCTCCCAAAGACGCGAGGCCCCATGTTTCGTCGACGCTTCCTGCGCACCTCGATCGGCGCGGGCGGTGCCTCATTGATCGCGCGCGGCGCCGGCGCGCAGGGCACGGACTATCCCAACAACACGATCAAGATCATCGTGCCCTTCGCCGCCGGCTCGGCGACCGATAACGCCGCACGGCACGTCGCCGATCGCCTGAGCAAGGCGTGGAAGGTCGGGGTCGTGGTCGACAACAAGCCCGGCGCCAACGGCTTCATCGCCGCGCAGGCGGCGCAGCAGGCGAAGCCCGACGGCTATACGATCTTCGTCACCTCGAACACCGCGATGGCCTCGAATGTCGCGATGTTCAAATCCCTGCCCTACGACCCGGTGGGCGAGTTCGAGCCAATCTCGCTGATCGGCTACGCGCCGGTGTTCCTGCTGGCGCATCCCTCGCTCGAGGCCAAGACGTTGCAGGAGCTGATCGCGCTCGCGAAAGCCAGGCCCGGCAAGCTGAACTGGGGCGCCGGCAGCGCCTCGACGCGCATCGCCGGCGAGATGCTGCGCGCCAAGGCCGGCATCGACATCACCTACGTGCCCTATCGCAGCACGCCGCTGGCGCTGCAGGACCTGATGGCCGGGCATCTCAATCTCAGCTTCGGCGATCCGGTGACCAGCACGCCGCAGATCAAGGCCGGCACGGTGCGCTGCCTGGGCGTCACCAACAACGGCCGCTATCCGCTGACGCCGGACATTCCGACGATGATCGAGCAGGGTCTGCCTGGCTACGAGCTGTCGTCATGGACCGCGGTCTTCGTGCCCAAAGCCATGCCGCGGCCGGTCTACGACAAGCTGCGCGCCGAGGTGGTCAAGGCCATCAGCGATCCGGAATACGTGCAGACCCAGGCGCGCAACGGCGCCGTGGTCAGGCCGACGACGCCCGAAGAAATGCGCCGGATCCAGCTGGAGGAGATCCGCATCTACCGCGAGATCATGAAGGCCGCCGGCATCGAGCCGGAGTGACGGGCCAAACTGTCATCCCGAGCGCAGCGAGGGATCCAGTATTGCCCTCGATTCCTCGCTACGCTCGGAATGACAGGGGTTACGAATTCGGCGATGCGAAGTTGAGCTCGACGCCGACGCCGTCGGGATCGAACAGGAAGAGCTGGGCCGCGCCGGTGCGCGGCACGATGTTCTCGCGGAACGTCACGCCCTTGTCGCGCAGGCGCTGCCGCATCGCCTCGAAGCCGGTGGCCTCGAAGGCGATATGATCGAGACGACCGGTATCATCCATCCTCACGCCGGGCGGCCGCACCTTGATGCCCGGCCTGGGCTGACGCGGCCCCAGCAGATGCACCGTCGGCACGCCGCCGGAGTAGAGCCAGTAGCCGGGGAAGCCGAGCGGCGGGCGATCGCCATTCTCCAGTCCGAGCACGTCGACATAGAAGTCCTTGGTCGCCTCGAGATCGACCGGCTCGATGGTGTAGTGCTGCAGCAATCCGAGACCCATGGCGCGTCTCCCTAGGCGAAGTTCAGGTCGGGCTCACCGCCCATCAGGAAATTGCCGACATTCTCGAGATGCGACAGGCGGCCCTGCAGCTGCTGCGTCACCGTGTTGATGTCGCGGAAGCGCCGCTCGTAGGGGTTGTCGTGGAAAATCGCGGTGGCGCCGGCGGCGTGATAGACGAAGTGCGAGACTTCTCGCGCCATCTGGATCGCGTGCGTCGTCGCCATGCGCAGCTGCATGCGCTGCGGCACGGTGAAGGTGCCGGTCTTCTGCACCTCGGCCCAGATCTCACGCACGCTTTGCAGCAGCAGCGCGCGGGCCGATTGCAGCTTGGCCTCGGACTGGCCGACGCCCAGCTGCACGACGTTGTTGTCGCGGATCGGGCTCTTGATGCCGCGCGGATACTTGTCGCGCGCGAAGGTCATGAAGGTGTCGAGCATCGGTCGCGCCGTGCCCAGCGCCACGCCGGCGAAGCCGATGGCGTAGAGATAGAGCGCCGACATGCGATAGAGCGGTCCGTTCTCGCGCCGCTCCCGTGTGTGGTCACGGGTGATCGAATGATCGGTGCGCACATAGTGGTCGGTGAGCGCGAACTGATCGCTCGCCGTGCCGCGCAACCCGATCACGTTCCAGATGTCGGTCCACTGGACCTCTCGCGTCGGCACGAGAAAGACACGCAGCACCTGCCGGCCATTGGCGTCGCGGATCGGCGTGCCGTCGGCGGCGAAGAGCGGGCAGTCGGCGCCCACCCAGGTCGCGTGCCGTCCCCCTGACGCAAACGCCCACGTGCCGGTCACCCGATAGCCGTCCGCGTCATCGGCCACGGCCTTGACCTTCGGCCCTGGCCCCCAGGCCAGCACCGAGTTGGGCGCGCCAAAGATCTCCTTCGCCACGTCGGGCTCGAGATAGGCCGCCGACATGGCGCAGCCGCCAGCCTGGCACAGGCACCAACCGGCGCTGGCATCGGCCATCGCGACGCGCTCGACCACGCGATAGAAGGTCTCGGGATCGACTTCCTCGCCATCGATCGAACGCGGCAGCAGCATGCGGAACAGCCGCGCGCCGTGCATCGCTTCCAGCACATCGGGGACGATCCGCCGCTCGGTCTCGATGCGCGGCGCCGCCGCCTCGATCATCGGCGCCAGCGCCTCGGCCTTCTCGATCAGCTCGGTGCGAAGGCGGCCGGCGCCGATAGCGTGCATGTCCATGGGAAGCCTCCCTAGGCGGCGACCTTGCTCGCGGTCAACGACGGCCACATGGCGTCGGGCCCGGCCTCGCACATCGCGCGGCCCAGCTTGGCGCCCCAATACGACTCGCTGCCGTAGTCGCGGCGCCACACCCAGAGGCGGCGCGTGTAGTGGTGCAGGATGTGCTCGTAGGTGAAGCCCATCGCGCCCATCGATTGGTGGGCGATGGCGCAGATCTTGTTTGCGGCGTCGCTCGCCTGGATCTTGGCCGCCCAGATCGAGAACGAGCCGCCACCCTCCTCCGCGTCGCGCGCCGCGACTCGCGCCGCCGCCGAGACCGCCGCGACATAGGTCGAGAGCTCGGCCAGCATGTGCTGGATCGCCTGGAAGGTGCTGATCGAGCGGCCGAACTGCACGCGTTCCTTCGAGTACTGCGTGGTGATCGCCAGGATACGATCGGCCGCGCCGGTCATCTGGTTGGTGCGCGCCAGCGCCGCCAGCTCCAGCGCGCGATCCGGCGAGACCTTCGATGCCGCCGACGCGCTCGCCGCCGCGTTGTCGAACGTCACGTCGTCATAAGGCTCGCCGGTCTGGCCCTGTTTGGCGTCGATCTTCACCGCCGCCTTCGGTACGATCGCCACCTGACCCGCCGCGACGACAACGATGTTGTCGCACACCGACGCGAACGCGACACGCTTGGCCTTGCCCGAGACTTTGCCGCCTTCGATCCTGAGCGGCGCACCCGACTCCGAGATCGCCAGCGCCATCGGCCCCGACGGCGGCGTCAGACCCGCCTCGCCGGCGAACATCGCGCCCAGCCCGGTCTCGGCCAGCGGCAGCGGCACGGCGTTGCGGCCCGCCTCGCGCAGCACGGCCATCAGATCGCCGATATCGCCGCCGGCGCCGCCGACACTTTCCGGCACAGCCGCCCATGGCAGTCCCGCCTCCTCGACCTGCTTCCACAGATCGGCCGGCCACGTACCCTTCTCGAAGGCGTTGATGATCTCGCGCGTCGCCTGCTCGCTGAACAGCCGCGCTGCGGCTTCCACGAACATGTCCCGGGTTTCGTTATCCGATGCCATCTCTCGTCGTTCCTTGCTCTTTCTTTACCTTCCCCCGGAGGGGGAAGGTGGCGCGCAGCGCCGGATGGGGGATGTCGAAGACGGACTCCCGCGTTCGTCTTCGACATCCCCCTTCCGCCCTTCGGGCACCTTCCCCCTCCGGGGGAAGGGAAGGTTGTGCGGTTGCCTCACCGCAATCCCAGGCCGCGCGCGATGATGCCGCGCAGGACCTGCGTCGTGCCGCCCTGAATCGAATAGGCCGGCGCCGCGAGCGTCGCCATCTGGCAGACGTCGAGGAACTCCTGGATGTCGTTCTCGTCGGCGGCTTCGGACTCGCCCAGCACGCGCGCGATCTCCGGCAGGTCCTGCTGGAAGTGCGTGCCGAGATCCTTGGTGACCGACGACTCGACCGCCGGCGACTTGCCGGCTTGCAGCATGCCGGCGACCGACAGCGACATCTGCCGCAGGCTCCACACCCGCGCGGCCAGTTTGCCGATCGTCATCTGCGCCTGCTGGCCGGGCTGACGGCCGACGATGCGGATCAGCTCTTTCAGCACGTGGATATTGGTCAGGATGCGCTCGGGACCGCTGCGCTCGTAGGCCAGCTCGCCGGTGACCTGCAGCCAGCCATCGCCCTCCTCGCCCAGCATCATCGAGTCGGGCACGAAACAGTCGCGGAACACGACCTCGTTCCAATCGTGCTTGCCGTTGAGGTTGATGATCGGCCGAATCGTGATGCCCGGCGACTTCAGGTCGATCACCAGCTGGCTCAGCCCGCGATGGCGGTCCTCGCGCTGGCCGCTGGTGCGGAGCAAGGTGATCGCGTAGTGCGAGCGATGCGCGCCGCTGGTCCAGATCTTGGTGCCATTGACCCGCCAGCCACCCTCGACCTTGTCGGCGCGGGTGCGTACCGAGGCGAGGTCGGAGCCCGAATCCGGCTCGCTCATGCCGATGGCGAAAAAGCACTCGCCCTTGACGATGCGCGGCAGGATCGCGTCCTTCATCTCCTCGCTGCCGTAGCGCAGGATGTTGGGACCGCTCTGCCGGTCGGCGACCCAGTGCGAGCCGGCCGGCGCGCCATTGGCCAGCAGCTCCTCGGTGATGACGTAGCGGTGCAGGAAGCTCTTTTCCGCGCCGCCATACTTCTTGGGCCAGGTGATGCCGATCCAGCCCTTGGCGCCCAAGGCCTTGCTGAACTCCGGCGAGCGGCTGTTCCAGCTCTTGAAGCGCTCACCGGCGGTCAGGCTGGGCAGAATCCCCTTCAGAAAAGCCCGCACCTCCGTCCGCAATTCCTCGGCATCCGGCGGCAGGCGGAACGGCGGGAAATCGAGGGTCGGCATCGTCATGTCAGGCTTCCTCCCAACTGATAAGATACTCTGGCGTTGGACTGACGGCGTTGTTCCGATAATCCTAGACGCCGACCGCTCAAAGTAAACGCGGATTCACGTCGGGAGGGATGCGGTGGCGGACAGGCTGCTCTACGAGAAGAAGGACAACATCGTCACGCTGACGCTGAATGACCCCGATGTTCGCAATGCGATCTCGGACGAGGCGATGATCACCGCCATCGTCGACGCCCTGCACCAGATCAACGCCGACTACGATGTGCGCTGCGCGATCCTCACCGGCGCCGGCAGCGCCTTCAGCTCGGGCGGCAACGTCAAGAACATGCAGCGCCACCAGGGCATGTTCGCGGGCGGAGTCTACAACGTGCGCGTCGGCTATCAGACGGGCATCCAACGCATCCCGCTCGCCATGTACGAGCTGGAGGTACCGATCATCGCCGCGGTCAACGGTCACGCCATCGGCGCCGGCTGCGACCTCGCCTGCATGTGCGACATCCGCATCGCGGCCAGGAGCGCACGCTTCGCCGAGAGCTTCGTCAAGCTCGGCCTGATCCCCGGCGACGGTGGCGCCTGGTTCCTGCCACGCGCCGTCGGCATGTCCAACGCCATGCTGATGGCGTTCACCGGCGAGCAATTCACCGGGGAGCAGGCTTTTGAGATGGGTCTGGCGTCGAAGGTCGTCGACGACGACAAACTGATGGACGAGGCGATGTCGCTGGCGAAACGCATCGCCGTCAACCCGGCCTATGGCCTGCGCATGGCCAAGCGCCTGCTGCGCGAGGGCGCGCGCACCGAGCTGTCGACCCTGCTCGACATGTCGGCATCGATGCAGGCGATCGCGCACCAGACCGAGGACCACAAGGAGGCGGTCAACGCCTTCGTCGAGAAGCGCAAGCCCGTGTTCAAGAACAAGTAGGCTTGAGATGACGCGTGGTCCCATCCCGCCCTTGGTGGCGAGCAGCCAGGAAGACGACCACGAGGCGATCATCGCCGCCAATCGCGCCTTCTACGCCGCCTTCAGCCGCCGGGACTTCGAGGCCCTGGCCCAGATGTGGGCGACCACGGTACCGGTGGCCTGTGTGCATCCCGGTCAGCCGGCGATACTCGACCGCGAGACCATCCTGCGCTCGTGGCAGGCGATCCTGCGCAACCCCCACGCACCCAAAGCCGGCGCGTCCGACGAGTTCGTCATCGTTCGCGGCGGCCTGGCGATCGTGGTCTGTCGCGAAATCCTGTCGGTCGGCCACCTCATCGCCACCAACGCCTTCGTGCGCGAAGGCGACGCCTGGAGGATGGTGCATCACCACGCCGCGCCCGCGCCGCAGGCACCCACCGCTCAGCCACCCGAGCGGCGCGACCCGCGGAAGCTGCACTGAGGCGCGCGGTATGCGCGCCTACCGCGCCTTCTCGCCCAATGGTCCGTCGCGTCGGATGATGTCCTTCAGCCGCGCATAGGAGATCGCGACCAGGCGGGGGCCGCTCGGCCCCGCGCCATCCTCGTGATAGCGGAACACGATCTCGACGCTCTCGCGCCCGAACAGCCAGCGATTCGGCTCGGCCAGCATCTGGATGAGGCGCGTTTCGCTCGGCACGTCGCCCGGCCGTTTGCGCATCTCCGCCAGGCAGAGCGCGGCGACCGACTGCTGCCAGCCCTCCATCAGGACCTCGTCGATGTTGAGCTCCTTGCCTGACCGGATATCGGTGAGCATGCCAACGCTGACGCTCGTCGGTCGTGACCCGTCGAGCTGGGAGTAGACTCCGTAGATGACGGCCACAACGCCACGCGCCGGAAAGCGCAGGTCGTGCCGCTTCTCATAGACCCAGGGACCGCGAAAATCGTCGCCGGCGGCCGGAAATGGGCCGGCCTCAACGCCCGCGCGCGCCGATCGCTCGATCTGGTCGTTCAACGCCTTGTTGTCGACGCCGGGCAGATCGAACCCCGGATGAGTGGCGAACAGCCGATAGTAGCTGCGCGCAGCGAGCCCGGCCTTGAGCATCAGATGATCGGAAATGAAGGGATAGTCCGCGCCAGACGGCATCGCCACCAAGCGACCGGTCCGCGCCACCATGCGCCCGGTCAGGCAGGCAGCCACCCGAGTATCGACTGGCGACGCGTCGAAAAGGCGGATCGAGTCGACGCAAAGCGCTTGGTTGTTGCGCGCCCAGCGCTTCTGGTCGGCGACCAGATGCTCGCGCCCGGCGCCGGATAGCGAACGCAGCAGCCCCTCATAGGCAACCCCTACGGAGCCATGCCCGGTCACCAGGTCGGCGCTGCGGCAGATCGCACGGTCGACGTCGGAGGCGGTCCGCTGGCAATCAAGCGCCTGTCCGCCCGCGGTCGTGGCCAGCGACAGCAGGAGCGATGCGATAGCGGCGATCCTGATCACCGCTTCCAGGCGACGAGTCGGCGTACCGCCTCCTCCATCTCCGCGGTTGAGCCGGCGAACGAGATCCGCAGCGTGCCGCGGCCGCGCTGCGGATCGAAATCGACACCTGGCGTCGTCGCCACCCCCGTCTCGCGCAGCATGCGACGGCAGAATTCGACGCTGTCGTTGGTCAGGTGCGATACGTCGGCGTAGGTGTAGAAGGCACCGGTCGCGACGGTCAAGCGATCGAGACCGGCCTTGGGCAAGCCGGCCATCAACAGATCGCGATTGGCGCGATAGCGCCGCACATGGCCTTCCAGCTCGTCGGTACACTCGAAGGCGCCCAGCGCCGCATATTGCGAGAGGGTCGGCGTCGAGATCATCAGGTTCTGCGCCAGCCGCTCGATCGGCCGCACCAGCGCCCGCGGCACGACCAGCCAGCCGATGCGCCAGCCGGTCATCGAGAAGTACTTCGAGAAGCTGTTGACGACGATGGCGTCGTCGCCGATCTCGACCGCCGATGTCGCGCGCTCGCCGAAGGTGAGACCGTGATAGATCTCGTCGGAGATCAGGGTCAGCCCGTGCGCGCGGCAATGGTTGTACAGAGCCGCCAGCTCGGCGCGCGTCACCATCGTGCCTGTCGGGTTGGACGGGCTGGCGACGATGACGCCGTTGAGCATCCCCGCCTTCTCGAGTTGCGCCACGGTCGGCTGGAAGCGTTCCGCCGCCGTGGTGATGAGATCGACCGGCGAGAGGCCGAGCGCCGCGAGGATATTGCGGTAAGGCGGATAGCCTGGTGCCGCCATCGCCACGCGGGCGCCGGCATCGAAGGCGCCGAGGAAGGCCAGCAGGAAGCCATTCGAGGAGCCCGTGGTGACAATCACCCGCTCGGCCGGCACCTCGACGCCGTAGCGCTCGCGGTAGTGCTTGGCGATGCGTTCGCGCAACCTGGGAATGCCCAGCGCGTCGACATAGCCCAACCGGTCGCGCGACAAGGCTTCGCGCGCGGCGTCGAGCGCGCCTGACGGCGCCGGCGTGCTGGGCTGACCGACCTCGAGGTGGATCACGCTCTCGTTGCGCGCTTCCTTCTCGGCCGCCTCGCGCATCACGTCCATGACGATGAATGGCGGCACGGCGTCGGCGCGACGCGACACGCTCATCGTTCAGAGCCTTACCTTCCCCCGCCTTGCGGGGGAAGGTGCCCGAAGGACGGATGGGGGTGTCGGTATTACGGCCAGATACCGGCGGCTGGGTTGTCGCGACAACCACCCCCATCCGGCGCTGCGCGCCACCTTCCCCCGCCAGCGGGGGAAGGCAAGGACCCGGCTATCCCTCATTTGTCGGCGATCAGCGCCAGGCCGTTGCCGCGTGGATCGGCCAGCGCCTGGCAGGTCCGCCGGTCGGACTTCAGGCCGCGCGAGCACGAGAAAATGCTGAGCACGCCGCCACTGGTGCTGGCCACCGCGTCGGCCAAAGGGCCATGGTTCGACAGCACCGTGCGTGCGGCCGAGCCGAGCGCGCCGGGCGCACCGGCCCCGCCCGAGGCGGCACCGGCGAGCAGGAATTCGCCGTTGTTGACGTTGCTGACCAGGATCGGCGTCGTCTGCGCCATGCCATTGCCCGACGGCGCGCCCATCATGATGCCGGTGCCGGGCGCGATGCGGCGGGCGCCGAAAAGCTGGTTCATGGTGACGACGCAGCTGACCGCGTTGCCGTCGCGATCGACCGCGACGAAGCCGGCCTCGCCGCCCTCGAACGCGCCACCGCCGCCACCGCCGCCGCTTTGGAAGGCCGATGCCGCCGACTGGCCGCCGCTGAACGGCGCGGGCGCGAACGACGCGGTGTGGTCGCCGAAACGCACCTGCAACGGCGGCACGACGCGCGGCACCGCCTCGCGCAGATGCGCCAGTGTCAGGTTGCCGCCGGCCTGCTGCACGGCCTCGCTGAGCTGGCGCGCCAGGGGCCCCTGGTAGAGATCGCCACCGCCGCGCGCCTTGATGATGCCGAGCGTCGCGCCGAGATCGCCCTGGCGGAACAGATCGCCTTCCGTGACCGCGATCCCACCGCCCTTGTCGTAGACGCGCCGCGCCACGGGATCGGCGCCGATCAGCCGGGCACCGACCTGCAGGTCGCGCGACAGCGCGCGCGATACCGGCGAACCAAATCGCGCCAGGCGCTCGCCATTGCCGACCACCAACTCCCAGGGCGACCGGCCATGGCGTGCGTGCAGCAGGGCCATGCCGCGCACGGCCATCGGCACGGCGACATCGTAACCGCGAGCCGAGCCGGTGACGGGCGTCAGCGGGAAGACGATCGACTCGACCTGCCGCTTGCGCGCGTCGTGGACCAGGCAGACTCCGCCGGCACCCGGGCTGGCGGCCGATGGCAGGGTCGCCGCCATGGTGAAATACATGGCCACGGCGGCGTCGGCGGCGCTGCCGCCGCTGGTCAGGATATCGCGCCCGGCGTCCGCCGCGCGCGGCTCGTCCGCCACAACTGCGCCAAAAAACCCCTCGATAAACCCGACATCGCCGCGTACCGGTTTGTCGCCGGAACAGCCGCCGAGCGACACAGTGAGCGCCGCCGCCGCAAGGGTGGTATGAATGGCCTTCGCGAGGGGGGATGATCCGTCGATGGTTCTGAAGCGCATCGTTTCCTGCATCGCCCTCATCGTGGCCGTTCTGGGGGGCTCGACAAGCGCGTCCGCCCAGCAGCGACTGGTTTTAGTCCGCGACGCGGAAATAGAAAACACGATTCGCATCTTCGCGGCGCCGATCTTCCGCGCCGCCGGCCTCGATTCCGGGGCGATCGAGGTCCACCTCGTGCAGGACGCGTCGCTCAACGCCTTCGTCGCTGGCGGCCAGCGCATCTTCCTGCACACCGGCCTGATCATGCGCACCGAGAACGCCGGCCAGCTGATCGGCGTCATCGCGCACGAAACCGGCCACATCAAGGGCGCCCATCTCGCCAAGCTGCAGGACGCGATCCGCAACGCCACCGCCGAGGCGATCATCGAGCAGATCCTGGCCGGCGCGGCGGTCATCGCCGGCTCGCAGACGAACCGCGACAACCAAGGCGTGCCGCGCGACCCGCGCGTGCTGGGTGGCGGCGACAGCGCCGCGCTGCGCAGCTTCCTGAGCTACACCCGATCGCAGGAGCAGCAGGCCGACCAGGCCGCCGTTGGCTTCCTCGAGCGCGCCGGCGTCTCGCCCAAGGGCATGCTGGAGTTCATGAAGATCCTGCAGATCCAGGAGCGCATCTATGTCGGCGTCGGCCGCGGCAGCGGCTACATGCGCACCCATCCGATGACCAGCGAGCGCATCGACTTCCTCGAGGAACAGATCGCGCGCTCGCGCACCGTCAACGCCGCCGAGCCACCGCAGTACAAGGAGCTGCACGCGCGCATGGTGGCCAAGACGCTGGGCTATTTCGAGCCGCAGCGCGCGCTGTCGAAGTATCCCGATTCCGACCGCAGCATCGCGGCGCGCTACGGCCGCGCCATGGCGCTGTGGCGCAGCGGCCAGGTCGCGACCTCGATGTCGATCCTCGACGCGCTGATCCGCGAGTACCCGCGCGATCCCTACATCCACGAGCTGAAGGGCGACATCCTGCGCGACTCGCAGCGACCGGCCGAGGCGGTGGGCTCCTACGAGCGCGCGGTGGCGCTGCTGCCCTCCTCCATCGCGCTGCGCTACCAGCTCGCCCAGGCGCAGGTGAATGCCGGGCAGTTCGCGCCGGCGGTCCGGAACCTCGACCAGGTGGTGATCGCCGAGGAACGCAACCTCGGCGCCTGGGACCTGATGGCCCGCGCCCAGGCCGGGCTGGGCAACCAGGGCATGACCGACCTGGCCACCGCCGAAGTCTTCCTGCTGCGGGGCGACCGGCAGGCGGCGATCTTCAAGGCAACGGCCGCGGAGAGAGCCCTGCCGCGCGGTTCGCCGGGCTGGCAGCGCGCCATGGACATCAAGGGCTTCATCGAATCGGGCCGTCCGAGGCGCTGAAGCGCCCCAAGATCGCCACGAGTTGATGCGCCTGATGGCGCCCCAATGTGCTAGATCGTTCAGAGACTTGATTGCCGTGACTGGCCGCCCCTCGGGCCGGCCGCAGGAGACGTCGATGCGCTGGTTTGTTCGCCTGGTTGCCGTTCTCGCCGCCTTCGCGCTGGCGCCGCTGGCGCACGCCCAGTCCACGCCGGACAAGGCGGCGATTGAGAAGATCATCAAGGAATACCTGATCGCCAACCCCGAGGTGCTGGTCGAGGCGCTGCAGGAATACGAGCGACGCCAGACGGTCGAGAAGGACGAGCGCGCCAAGGCCGCGCTGGCCAAGCGCCGCGACGAGCTGAACGGCGATCCGCTGACGCCGATCGGCGGCAATCCCAAGGGCGACGTCACCATCGTCGAGTTCTTCGACTACAATTGCGGCTACTGCCGTCGCGCCCATCCGACGGTGAAGTCGGTGGTCGCGGGCGACGGCAAGATCCGCATCGTTCACAAGCAGTTCCCGATCCTGTCCGAGGAGTCGAAGATCGCCGCGCGCATGGCGCTGGCCGCCCACAAGCAGGGCAAGTACTTCGAGGTGCACAACGCGCTGATGGAAGCCCGCGGCCAGATCTCGGCCGAGCGCATGGCGCAGATCATCGCCGATCTGAAGCTCGACGCGCAGCGCCTGACCAAGGATATGGAAGATCCGGCGATCACCGCGCATCTCGAACAGTCCGCCGATCTCGCCCGCGCGCTGGGCGTCAACGGCACGCCGGCCTTCATCATCGGCAGCCAGCTGATCCCCGGCGCCGTCGACGCCGAGACCATGAAGGCGGCGGTGGCCAAGGCGCGGAAGGGTTAGCACCTCCTGTCATCCCGAGCGTAGCGAGGGATCCAGGGGCGGCCTAGATTCCTCGCTACGCTCGGGATGACAGTCATGGCTCGTAGTCGGATTGCTTCGACGGCTGCGACAGATCGAAGGCCGGCAGCTTCAGGCATGTCGCATTGATGCGCGCGATGGTCGGGAACCTCGACATGTCGACGCTGAAGCGTCCGGCGTTGAAGACCTGCGGGATCAGGCAGAGATCGGCGATAGTCGGTGTATCGCCGTGGCTGAACCTGCCAGTGGCCGGATCATTGGCGATCGACTTCTCGTAGGCCTCGAAACCGACCTCGATCCAGTGCCGCGACCAGGCGAACGCGCCAGCTTCATCCTGCCCGTAGTGCTGGCGAACATAGTTCATCACGCGCAGGTTCTGCACCGGGTGGATCTCGCAGGCCGGGATCAACGCCAGCGAGCGCACGCGCGCTCGGCCGACAGGGTCCTTGGGCAGCAGCGGCGGGTTGGGGTGGGTCTCCTCCAGGTATTCGAGGATCGCCAGCGATTGGGTGAGGATGTCGCCCGAATCGAGCTTGAGCGCCGGCAGCAGCTTCTGCGGGTTGAGCGCGGCGAAGTCGTCCTTGAGATGCTCGCCCTTGCGCAGGTGCTTCGACTCGTGGTCGACCGCGATGCCCTTGAGGTTGAGCGCGATGCGCACGCGATAGGCGGCGGACGAGCGAAAGTAGCCGTAGAGCTTCATGCCGGCCCTCCGTAACGCACGACCTTCTGGTCGATGGCGCCGAAGATGGATCGCCCCTGGGCGTCGAGCATCTCGATCTGGATGCGATCGCCGAACTTCATGAACGGTGTGAGTGGCTTGCCGCCGTCTATGGTCTCGCGCACGCGCCGTTCAGCGATGCAGGAGCAGCCGACCGACGCATCGCGATTGGCCACCGTGCCGGAGCCAATCACGCTGCCTGCCTGGAGATGGCGCGTCTTTGCCGCGTGGGCGATCAGCTGGCCGAAGTCGAAGGTCAGATCCGTGGCCGCGTTGGGTTTGCCGAAGAGCTGGCCGTTGTAGGTCGAGAGCATCGGCAGGTTCAGCTTGGCGCCATCCCACGCGGCACCGAGTTCATCGGGCGTCACCGCGACCGGCGCGAACGCGGTGGCCGGCTTGCCGTGGAAGAAGCCGAAGCCCTTGTTGAGCTCGCCCGGGATCAGGTTGCGCAGCGACACGTCGTTGAGGATGGTCACCAGCTTGATGTGCTGGCGCGCGGCCTGCGGCGTGACGCCCATGGGCACGTCGTCGACGATGACACCGATCTCGCTCTCGAAATCGATGCCCCAGGCCTCGTCACCCATCACGATGTCGTCGCGCGGGCCGATGAAGCTATCGGAGCCGCCCTGGTACATCAGCGGATCGGTCCAGAAGCTGGGCGGCATCTCGACGCCGCGCGCCTTGCGCACCAGCTCGACATGCACGACATAGGCCGAGCCGTCGGCCCACTGATAGGCGCGCGGCAATGGCGCGGCCGCTTTCGCCGGATCGAAGGCGAAGCCGCCCTCGACCTTGCCGGCTTCCAGATCGGCCGCGAGCTCGCGCAACAGCCTCTCGGTGTTGGCCCAGTCGTCCAGCGCGCGCTGCAATGTGGGCGCGATGTTGCCGGCCCGCACAGCCCGCGCGAGGTCGCGGCTGACCACGACCAGCGTGCCGTCGCGGCCGCCTTCCTTGAGGGTTCCCAGTTTCATTGTGTGCCGTCCATCGTTTGCCTGTCATCCCGAGCGCAGCGAGGGATCCAGGGTCATCCTAGATCCCTCGCTGCGCTCGGGATGACAGAGTGCTTATTCCGCCGCCTGCTTGGTCTCCGGCGGCCGCCAGGAGTGCACATAGCCTTCCCACTCGACACCCGCCGGCATCGCGGCGATGTCGAGCGCGTCGCGTGTGTCGAGCATGACCGCGACCTCGTCGGTCTCGGTCCTTCCGCCCTTGGTCGCGGCGTTGAAGGCCTTGGGGTGCGGGCCATGCGTGAAGCCGCTGGGATGCACGGTCATCATGCCGGGATGGATGTTGTCGCGGCTGAAGAAGCTGCCCTTGTGGTAGAACAGCACCTCCTCGAAATCGTCGTTGTTGTGGAAGAACGGCAGGCGCAGCGCCTCCGGATCGCTCTCCAGCGGGCGCGGCACGAAGGTGCAGACGACGAAGCGGCCGGTCAGGAACGTCGTGTGCACCGAGGGCGGCAGATGCGCGCGGTGGCTCATGATCGGCCGGATGTCGCGCCAGTTCACGCGCACGACGGACAGATCGCCGTGCCAGCCGGTCGTATCGAGCGGGTTGAACGGATAGGTGATGGTCGAGAGCTGGTCGCGCCGCTTGACCACGACACGCCAGCGCTTCTCGCCCTGTTGCGCCTTGAAGGCGTCGTCGAGCACCGGCGTGTCGAGGATCGCCGGATCGAAGATGGCGTGGCGGCCGGCGATGCCTTTGTCGGGCAGGGTGAAGTGATCGTTGGTCGCCTCGATCATCACCACCATCGTCGGCGAGGTCGGCTCGAGCCGCCACATCGTGCCGCGCGGAATCATCAGGTAGTCGCCGTCGCGGTATTCCATGTGACCGTAATCGCAGAACAGATGGCCGGCACCCTCGTGGATGAAAAACAGGTCATCGCCATCGCTGTTGCGCGCGAGGTCGGGCTGGGCGGATTCGAGGCGCCAGATCCGCATGTGCACGGCCTTGTTCTTCAGCACGTCCTGCGCCGCCCACGGGCTGCCCTGCCCCTTCGCCAGCTTGTTGAGGTCGAAGGCGCGCGGCCGGATCGGGCCTTCGAAGTCGATCCAGTCGGTGGGCTTGTGCGGGTGATGGAACTGCGCGGAGGGACCGAAAAAGCCCTCCTTGCTGATCTCGCGCTCGTAGGTGCCCGCGGGTAGCCGCACATGCGCCTGGCGCGAGGCCACACCCTCGACGCGCGACAGGGGAATCCAGTTCCTGGCCATCGTGTCCTCCCTAGGCCTTCAGCACGCCGCGGCGGATCTGGTCGAGCTCGATCGACTCGAAGAGCGCGCGGAAATTGCCTTCGCCGAATCCCTCGTCACCCTTGCGCTGGATGATCTCGAAGAAGATCGGCCCGATCACCGTGTTGGTGAAGATCTGCAGCAGACGGCCGCCGCCCTCGGTGGGCGCTCCGTCGATCAGGATGCGGTTGCGCTTCAGGCGCGCAAGGTCCTCGCCATGGCCCGGCAGGCGGCGGTCGATGCCCTCGTAATAGGTCTCGATCGTGTCCTGGAACGGGGTGCCCATGCCGCGCAACGCCTCGACCGTGGCGTAAATGTCGTCGCTGCCCAGGGCCACGTGCTGGATTCCCTCGCCGTGATAGGCGTTGAGGTACTCGGCGATCTGCGACTTGTCGTCGGAGCTCTCGTTGATCGGGATGCGGATCTTGCCGCACGGGCTGGTCATCGCCTTGGACTTCAGGCCGGTGAGCTTGCCCTCGATGTCGAAGTACTTGATCTCCCGGAAATTGAAGAGGCGTTCGTAGAACTCCGACCACTCCGTCATGCGGCCGCGATGCACGTTGTGGGTGAGGTGGTCGATATAGGTCAGGCCGACGCCGCGCGGCCGCGGATCGACGCCCGGCAGATACTCGAAATCAACGTCGTAGATCGTGCCCTTGGGTCCGTATCGGTCGACCAGGTAGATCAGGCTGTCGCCGATGCCCTTGATCGCCGGGATGTTGAGCTCCATCGGCCCGACACGACCCTCGACGCCCCAGGCGCCCAACGACAGCGCCCGCTTGTAGGCCTGCGCCGCGTGCCTGACCCGGAAGGCGATGGCGCAGATGCTGGGCCCGTGCACGCGGGCGAAGCCCTGCGCGAAGCTCGCCGGCTCGGCGTTGACGATGAAGTTCACGTCGCCCTGGCGATAGAGCGTGACGTCCTTCGAGCGATGCTTGGCCACCGCGGTGAAACCCATCGACTCGAAGAGCTTGCCGAGCTCGGCGGGATCGGGCGCGGTGTATTCGATGAACTCGAAGCCGTCGGTGCCCATCGGGTTCACCGCGTCGACCTCAGGCTGCGTGCTCGCCATGGGAGACCTCCATTGACGGATCAGGCCAATTGGTTTCAAATGAAACTAATACGCTCTCGACACTCTGGCAACCCCCAGCCCCACCCAGTCCATCCACATGCCTGACAGACCCGGCCTGCGGCTCGAACGCTTCCTGCCCTATCGGCTGTCGATCCTGAGCCAGACCACCAGCGCCGACCTGCACCGCCGCTATTTCGGCCCATCCCACCTCACCATCCCGCAGTGGCGGGTGATCGCCGCACTGGGGCGCTTCGCCCCGCTCTCGGCTTCCGACATCTGCCAACGCACGGTCATGGACAAGGTCACGGTCAGCCGTGCCGTCGCCGGCCTGCGCCGCCGTCGCCTCGTCGAACAGGCCACCGACGGTACCGACCGGCGACGATCCCAGCTGCGTCTCACCACGCCCGGCCAGGCGATGCACGACCTGATCGTGCCCCTGGCCCTGGGCTACGAAGCCGAGCTGCTGGCGCAGCTGTCATCGGCCGAGCGCAAGGCGCTGGACGGCCTGCTGGACCGGCTGCTAGACGCAGCACGCGCTTTGGCGGCGCGCCCCGCCCCCTAGATATATGGTGTCAGGGGATATATAAGGCTATCGCTAGCGTCCGAAAGCGCCACGAAAACAAAGAGATCGACCTTGTCACCCGTGCTGGTCCTCAACGGCCCCAACCTCAACATGCTGGGCAAGCGTCAGCCCGAGATCTATGGCCGCGAGACCCTGGCCGATATCGAAGCCGCCTGCCGCACCGAAGCCAAGGGGCTCGACCTGTCGCTGGACTTCTTCCAGAGCAACCACGAGGGCGCGCTGGTCGAGCGTATCCAGCAGGCGCGCGAGGCCAATAGTGGCATCATCATCAATGCCGGGGCCTACACCCACACCTCGGTCGCTCTGCTCGACGCGCTGAACGCCGCCGAAAAGCCCGTGATCGAGGTTCATCTCTCGAATATCTACAAGCGGGAAGAGTTCCGGCATCATTCCTATATCAGCCCGGTGGCCGTGGGCGTGATCTGCGGCTTCGGCGGCCAGGGCTACCTGCTTGCGCTGCGGGCCATCGCCCGCCTCGTTTCCCGCTGACCCCTCATCAACGGACGGACCATGTCGAGACCCGATGAAGACCTCGCTTTGATCCGCAAGCTGGCCGAGCTGCTCCATGACAGCGGGCTGGGCGAGATCGAGTACGAAACCAACGGCCGTCGCGTGCGGCTGGCCAAGCAGGCCGCCGCCGCGGCCGCCCCGATCTTTGTCGGTGGCCCGGCGCAAGCCGCCCTGCCGTCCCCGGCCGCCGGTGCCGCGCCCGCCGCCGCCCAGCCGGTGGCCGACGACGCAAGCAACCCGGGCGCGGTGAAGTCGCCGATGGTCGGCACCGCCTATCTGTCGCCCGAGCCGGGTAAGCCCGCCTTCATCAATGTCGGCGACAAGGTCGCGGCGGGCCAAACCCTGTTGATCATCGAGGCGATGAAGACCTTCAATCCGATCAAGGCGCCCAAGGCGGGCACCGTGTCGAAGATCATCATCACCAACGCCCAGCCGGTGGAGTTCGGCCAGGTGCTGCTGATCGTCGACTGACGCCGGGGCGCACCAATGTTCGAGAAAATCCTGATCGCCAACCGCGGCGAGATCGCGCTGCGGGTCCATCGCGCGTGCAAGGAGATGGGCATCGAGACGGTGGCGGTCCACTCGACCGCCGATTCCGACGCCATGCACGTGCGGCTGGCCGACGAGTCGGTGTGTATCGGCCCGCCGCCGGCGCGCGACAGCTATCTCAACATCCCGGCGATCCTGTCGGCCGCGACCATCGCCGGCGTCGACGCGATCCACCCCGGCTACGGCTTCCTCAGCGAGAACGCGCGTTTTGCCGAGCTGGTCGAGGAACACGGCTTCACCTTCATCGGCCCGACGCCCGAGCACATCCGTATGATGGGCGACAAGATCGTCGCCAAGCAGACGGCGGCGAAGCTCGGCCTGCCGCTGGTGCCCGGCTCGCCCGGCCCGGTCGACTCGCTCGACGAGGTTCGCGCGCTGGGCGAGAAGATCGGCTACCCGGTGCTGGTCAAGGCGGTCGCCGGCGGCGGTGGCCGGGGCATGAAGGTGATCGATAGTCCCGACGCCGCCGAGGAAGCCTTCGGCCTGGCGCGCCAGGAAGCCACCGCGGCCTTCGGCAACGGCTCGGTCTATGTCGAGAAGTACCTCGGCCGTCCCCGCCACATCGAGATCCAGATCCTCGCCGACACCCACGGCAATTGCGTGCATCTGGGCGAGCGCGACTGCTCGCTGCAGCGCCGCCACCAGAAGGTGCTGGAGGAGACGCCCTCGCCGGCGCTCAACCGCGAGACCCGCGAGCGCATCGGCGCGCTGGCGTCGGCCGCCATCGGCAAGATGGGCTATCGCGGCGCCGGCACGCTGGAGTTCCTGTACCAGGACGGCGAGTTCTATTTCATCGAGATGAACACCCGCCTGCAGGTCGAGCATCCGATCACCGAGGCGATCACTGGCATCGACCTCGTGCGTGAGCAGATCCGCATCGCGGCGGGCGCGCCGCTGGGCTTCACCCAGGCCGACATCAAGTTCTCGGGCCACGCCATCGAGTGCCGCGTGAACGCCGAGAACCCGGAGACCTTCGTGCCCTGCCCCGGCTTGGTCACCGACTACCATCCGCCCGGCGGATTGGGCGTGCGCGTCGACAGCGGCCTGTACACCGGCTACCGCATGCCGCCCTACTACGACAGCCTGGTCGCCAAGTTGATCGTATCGGGCGGCAGTCGCAACGAATGCCTGATGCGCCTGCGCCGCGCGCTCGGCGAGTACGTTATCGGCGGCATCGAGACCACCATCCCCCTGCACCAGCGGATCATCGCCGAGCAGGAATTCGTCGACGGCGAGTACAACATCCACTGGCTGGAACGCCTGGTCGGCCTCAAGAAGTGAGTGGTCGCAGGCGTCGTCACCGATTGCGCCACGCCCTCCGGCGCGCGACCTTGACGGCATGAACGACTTCACACCGGAGCTGTTGCTGCGGGCCTATTGCGCCGGGATCTTCCCGATGGGCGAGACGCGCGGCGATCCGACGCTGTACTGGGTCGACCCCGAGAAGCGCGCGATCATCGAGCTCGACCAGTTCCATCTGCCGCGCCGGCTGGCGCGCACCGTGCGCAACGGGCCGTTCGAGGTCAGCTGCGATCGCGATTTCGAAGGCGTGATGCGCGCCTGCGCGGCGCCCAGGCGGTACCAGAACGAGAGCTGGATCAATCGGCCGATCATCGAGCTCTACACCGGCCTGTTCAGCCGTGGCTACGCCCATTCGGTGGAGTGCCGCATCGATGGTGAGCTGGTCGGCGGCCTGTACGGCGTATCGATCAACGGCGCCTTCTTCGGCGAAAGCATGTTCAGCCGGGTGCGCGACGCCAGCAAGGTGGCGCTGGTGCACCTCGTGGCGCGGCTGATCAAGGGCGGCTTCACCTTGCTCGATTGCCAATTCATGACCGAGCATCTGCGCCAGTTCGGCACGACGGAAATCTCACGCGCCACTTACCGCGCTCGGCTCGAGCGCGCGATCGCCGCGCGCGCCCACTTCTATCTGGAGCTGGGCGGCGCGGAAGCCTGCGGGATCGTCACGCAGGCCAGGACCCACACGTCGTAGACCGAGCTGTCGAGCGCCGAGAGCGCCGGCGAGGATGCGAACATCCAGCCCGAGAACAGCTTCTCGGCCGCCTGCGACGGCTTGTTGTCCGTGATGGTCAGGAACGCCACCGAATCGGGCGTCGCCTCGGGCGTGTTGACCAGGCATTCCGCGGCGTCGATGCGCAGGGTGCCGAATCGCACCGTGTCGCCGACCGCGACGAGGACCTCACGGGTGCGCGTCGTGACCTTGTCCAGCGCTTGCAGCTTGACGGCGCGGCGCTGCCCCTCGGGCGCCGTCGGCGATCGCTGCAGCGGCTTGAAATCGTCGACCGGCGGAATCGACAACGTGACCGACGGGCTAGGCCGCACGTCAGGCCGCGGCGTGGTCTCGACCGGCGGCGGGGTCTGCGCCGCAACGCCCGCGCCCAGCGCGATGACGCACACCGCCAGGGCGGCGCGGCGTAGTCCGGTCATTCGTCGCGCTTTGCCGGCGGCGCGTCAGCGGCGGCCGCCTCGACCAGATCGTGGAACACGGCGCGGATCTGCGTCGGATCGCAGCCCATCAGCACGCCGTCCTCGACGGCGTCGGCGATCATGGCGCGGATCTCCTCGAGGTTCTCGTTGAGCACCTTGATCTTTTCCAGGCACGACACCGGCTTGCCGTCGGGCTGCTTCCAGACCGGCGCGACGGAGGGCTGGCCGCTACTCACTGCTTGCCTCCCGGCGCGGGCAGAGGTGGCGGTGCCGGCGGAGCCCCGGTCGACGGCGGTGGCGATGGCGACGAGCCGACGCCGCCGAAGATCAGGCGCGCGATCAGGTCGGCGAGCAGGATCGAGCCCTGTGTCTTGCTGATGCGGCTGCCGGGACCGAGGAACTGGTTGCTGCCACCGGGCTCGAGCAGGATCACCATGCCGCCGAGCAGCGACTCGCTGACGATTCGCGCGAAGGTGTCGGCCGGCAGCTTCACCTCGGGGCGGATCGACATGCGCACGACGGCGTTGAATTCCTTGTCGAGCTCGAGGCTGGTGACGGTGCCGACCTTGATGCCCGACAGCGTCACGTCAGAGCCGCGCTTGAGACCGTCGGCACGGTCAAATCGCGCGACGATCTCGTAACCGCGCGGCGTCGAGGCCTCGGTCGTGCTGAAGGCGTAGATGACGAAGATACCGGCGACGCACAGCACCATGGCGCCGATGATCGTCTCCACGATATTGCGTCCCAACCCCGCCTCCGATTCCGATCAGATCAGATCACGTCACTATACAATGATGGCCGTTCGACGACGAACCTGCGGCTCAGTCGGGCTTCCACGCCTCATAGTCGCCGGTCGCCTTCGCACGACGGCCAGCACCGGCGACGCTGCCGGCGGGATGATAGGCGAGCGCGGTGCCGCTTTGGTTGGGGCGATGCGGCTGCTCCCATGGCTTGCGCGGCAGGCCGCCCTTCGGTGGTGGCTCGGCCGCGGTGTGGTGCAGCCAGCCATGCCAATCGGGCGGCACGCGGCTGGCTTCAGCCTCGCCGCGATAGATCACCCAGCGCTTCTGACGCCGCCCGGCTGGGGTCTTGCGCTCGCGGTAGTAACGATTGCCCTGCGAGTCTTCGCCGACCAGTTCGCCGCGCAGCCACGTGAAAAGACGTGTGCCCACCGTCATCGACTATCCCCGATCAACGAATACCCCACAGCATCGCGCCGCTTGTAGCCTTGCGCACCGTGTCCCGCAATGCGAGGCGATCATCGTCATCGACGCCGCTCAGAGCCTCGCCCAAACGCATCGCGATCGGGTGTTGCGCACATGCATCATGTAGTATCATGAGTGAGCGTGTGCACAAAATATTGTTGCGCTCTCAAGATTTTGTAATCTAGTATCCTACGACGTCCATATGTGCGATCGCGATTCATTGAGGCGCGGCACATCAGAGGCGGTTTGCGGGGGCCCAAGCGGTCGATGCGTTTCGTACGTCGTCATACTACAGAAGGTGAGTCGCCTTATGCGCGGCTGCCCTTCCGTGCGGCGACGTCGGAGATTCGCAATCCCGACGGCTCGGTTGTCTTCCAGCACAGCGGCATCGACGTGCCAGCCGACTGGTCTCAGGTCGCCTGCGACATCCTCGCGCAGAAGTACTTCCGCCGCGCCGGTGTCCCGGCCGCGCTGAAGAGCGTGCGCGAAGCCGATGTACCGTCCTTCCTATGGCGGCATGTCGCCGATGAAGGCGCATTGGCGGCGCTGCCCGCCGAGCAGCGCTTCGTCGGCGAGCGCGACGCGCGCCAAGTCTTCGATCGGCTTGCCGGCACTTGGGCCTATTGGGGCTGGAAGGGCGGCTACTTCGATGGCGAGGCCGATGCGCGCGCCTTCCATGACGAACTGCGCTTCATGCTGGCGAGCCAGATGTGCGCGCCCAACTCGCCGCAATGGTTTAATACCGGGCTGCACTGGGCCTACGGCATCGATGGGCCGGCGCAGGGTCACTTCTATACGGACCATCGCACCGGCGAAACGCTGGAGAGCCCATCCTCCTACGAGCGACCGCAGCCGCACGCCTGCTTCATCCAGAGCGTCGCCGACGATCTGGTGAACGAGGGTGGGATCATGGACCTGTGGGTCCGCGAGACCCGCCTTTTCAAGTACGGCTCGGGCACTGGCTCCAACTTCTCGGCCCTGCGCGGTGACGGCGAGAAGCTATCGGGTGGCGGCAAGTCGTCCGGCCTGATGAGCTTCCTGCGCATCGGTGACCGCGTCGCGGGCGCCATCAAGTCGGGCGGCACGACGCGGCGCGCGGCCAAGATGGTCGTGGTCAACGTCGATCATCCCGATATCGAGGCGTTCATCGACTGGAAGGTGGCGGAGGAGCGCAAGGTCGCCGCTCTCGTCGCCGGCTCGAAGCTCGCCAACCGCCACCTCAACGCCGTGCTGCGGGCGTGCTTCACCGCGGACATCGAGGGCGACGCCGCGTTCGATCCGGCGCGCAACGTCGGTCTGCGGCGCGAGATCGTCGCCGCGCGCAAGTCGCAGATTCCCGAGAGCTACATCCAGCGCGCCATCCAGTTCGCGCGCCAGGGCTATCGCCACATCGAGTTCCCCGAGTTCGACACCGACTGGGACTCCGAAGCCTACGCCACGGTGTCGGGCCAGAACGCCAACAACACCGTGCGCGTGACTGACGCCTTCCTCGAGGCCGTCGCCAAGGACGCGCCGTGGAACCTTGTGCGGCGCACCGATGGCGGCGTCGCCAAGACCGTGCGGGCGCGCGAGTTGTGGGAGAGCGTATCGCTGGCGGCCTGGATGTCGGCCGACCCGGGGGTGCAATTCGACACGACCATCAACCAGTGGCATACCTGCCCCGAATCGGGACGCATCAACGCCTCGAACCCGTGCTCCGAGTACATGTTCCTCGACGACACGGCGTGCAATTTGGCGTCGCTGAACCTGATCCGCTTCCGACGCGCCGACGGTAGCTTCGACATCGACAGCTTCGAGCACGCCACACGCATGTGGACCGTGGTGCTCGAAATCTCGGTGATGATGGCGCAGTACCCCTCGAAGCGCATCGCCGAGCTGTCCTACGCCTATCGCACCCTCGGTCTGGGCTACGCCAATCTCGGCGCGCTGCTGATGGCCGGTGGCATGGGCTACGACAGCGCACGCGGGCGCGCCACCTGCGCGGCGATCACGGCGCTGATGACCGGCGTCGCCTACGCCACCTCGGCCGAGATGTCGGCGGAGATGGGGCCCTTCCCCGGCTTCGGCGCCAATCGCGAGGCGATGCTACGGGTGATCCGCAACCATCGGCGCGCGGCGCATTGCGAGGCCGGCGGCTATGAGGGCCTGTCGATCGCGCCGGTGCCGCTGGATATCGCCAACTGCCCGCAACGCGTGCTGGCCGACGCCGCCGCGCGCGCCTGGGACGACGCGCTGGCGCTCGGCGGGGCGCATGGCTTCCGCAACGCGCAGGTCTCGGTGATCGCGCCGACCGGCACGATCGGCCTGCTGATGGACTGCGACACGACGGGCGTCGAGCCGGACTTCGCCCTGGTGAAGTTCAAGAAGCTCGCCGGCGGCGGCTACTTCCGCATCATCAACCAGACGGTTCCTGCGGCCCTGGCTCGGTTGGGTTACAGCGACGCCGCGATCAAACCGATCATCGCCTACGCCGTCGGCCACGGCACGCTCTCCGGCGCCCCCCATATCAATAACGACAGCCTGCGCGCCCGTGGCCTCGACGAGACGATGATGGCCAGGGTGGAGAAGGCGGCCGCCGACGCCTTCGACATCCGCTTCGCCTTCAACCGCTGGACCTTGGGTGACGCGTTCTGCCTGGAGCGGCTGGGGCTCGACGAGGCGAAGCTCGCCGATCCCAAGCTCGACCTGCTGCCGCTGCTCGGCTTCTCGAAGGCCGAGATCGAGGCCTGCAACTTGTATGTCTGCGGCGCGATGACCTTGGAAGGCGCGCCCGGCCTCAAGGTCGAGCATCTGCCGGTGTTCGATTGCGCCACGCCGTGCGGCCGCACCGGCACGCGGTCGCTGTCGACCGAGTCGCATATCCGCATGATGGCGGCGGCGCAGCCCTTCATCACAGGCGCGATCTCCAAGACCATCAACATGCCCAACGCGGCCACGGTCGAGGATTGCCGCGCCGCCTACGAGCTGTCGTGGAAGCTGGGCCTGAAAGCCAACGCGCTCTATCGTGACGGCTCGAAGCTGTCGCAGCCGCTGGCGGCGATGTGGCTGCCCGACTCCGCCAACGACGAAGAGTTTGACACGACGACGCGCACGCCGGCGCAGCAGACCACGGTGATCGCCGAGCGCATCGTCGAGAGGATCGTCGAGCGCGAGGTCAGCGGGCGGCGCGATCGCCTGCCGCAGCGGCGCAAGGGCTATACCCAGAAGGCGATGGTCGGCGGCCACAAGGTCTACCTGCGCACCGGCGAATACAGCGACGGCAAGCTGGGCGAGATCTTCATCGACATGCACAAGGAAGGCGCCGCCTTCCGCAGCCTGATGAACAACTTCGCCATCGCCATCTCGATCGGCCTGCAATACGGCGTGCCGCTCGAGGAGTTCGTCGAGGCCTACACCTTCACGCGCTTCGAGCCGTCGGGCCTTGTCGAGGGCAACGACGCGATCAAGATGTCGACCTCCGTGCTCGACTACATCTTCCGCGAGTTGGCGGTGTCCTATCTCGGGCGCACCGATCTGGCGCATGTCGATCCGACGGCGAACCGCTCGGACGATGTCGGCGCCGGCGAGTCGGAAACGACGCTGATGATGGCGCAGGCTGTGGGCGCGCCGTCCCTGGCCAGCGTCGGTTTCGTGCGCAGCAATCTTTATGTCTTGAACGGGCGAGGGGCCGGCAGCCAAGGCACCGCCGACGCGACGATGCAGGTCTTCGCGCCGGCGGTGCCCGCCCCCCTCCCCGCCCAAAGTTCGATGGACGGCATGGCCGTCGCCTTCGCTGCAGGCGGAGCGGCCGTCCTCGGATCCGCATCGGTCGGACACGCAGACGAGCGCCTCGATCGGGTCCGTGAGGCCCGGCTCAAGGGGTTCGAAGGCGATGCCTGTACCGATTGCGGCAACTTCACCCTCGTCCGCAACGGCACGTGCCTGAAATGCAATACGTGCGGGGCGACCACGGGGTGCAGTTGAAGTCTAGACGCGTCGTACGAGGCGCGTGAGCGTAAGCGTTGAGTAAAAACCGCGTACCCAGTCCGGGACCGACGGTCGGAAACGGGCAAAACTCATAGGAGATATGTCATGGCTGCCAAGAAGAAAGCTGCCAAGAAGAAGGTTGCCAAGAAGAAGGCCGCCAAGAAGAAGTAGGCCTGAAGGCCAAACTTCAGATTGGCCCCTCTAACTGATGCCAATCAGCTTCCCGCCCGGCGCTGAGGCGCCGGCGGGAAGCATCATTTCATCACTGTAAGCAGGCGGATTGTGGGCTCGATGGGCCCGCTGGTCCGCCTGTTTTCGTTTGTCGTCGTTTTCGTTTCGCGCCCGCCCGATCCGCTCTAGCATGGGCAGTGATGGACGGTGATCCGACCCGGCTGAGCATCCGCGTGGTCAACAGCGTAACCAAGGTCGACGCTGCGGCCTGGGACGCCTGCGCGCTGGCGCCGGAAGCCGCCGGCAATCCGTTCCTGAGCCACGGCTTCCTCAAAGCGCTTGAGGATTCGAAGTGCCTGGGCCGCGGCACCGGCTGGATGCCGCAGCATCTGGTGGCCGAGGACGACGCCGGCGAGGTCCTCGGCGTCATCCCGATGTTTCTCAAAAGCCACTCCCAGGGCGAGTACGTCTTCGACCACGGCTGGGCGCAGGCCTATGAGCGCGCCGGCGGCCGCTATTATCCCAAGCTGCAGGTCTCCGCGCCGTTCACGCCCGTGCCCGGTCCCCGCATCCTGCCGCGCCCCGGCCCGCTGGCGAGCCACGTCTTCGACGCCATGGTCGAGGCGATGGTCAAGGTCGCGGCCGACAACGACATCTCCTCCATCCACGTCACCTTCTGCCTGCGCGAGCAGTGGGACGCGCTAGGCAAGCTGGGCTTCCTCAAGCGCCAGCACTACCAGTTCCACTGGTCCAACAACGGCTACTCGACCTTCGACGATTTTCTCGCGGCGCTGAACTCGCGCAAGCGCAAGGCGATCCGCAAGGAGCGCACGGCGATCGCCAAGCACGGGCTGACCATGCGCGCACTGAGCGGCGCGGAGATCACCTCGGCGCACTGGGACGCGTTCTTCAAGTTCTACATGGACACCGCCGACCGCAAGTGGGGCAGCCCCTATCTCAATCGCGAGTTCTTCCACCTGCTGGGCGGCTCACTGGCCGAGAAGGTCGTGCTGATCGTCGCCGAGCGGGATGGTCGCTTGGTCGCCGGGGCGCTCAATCTGCGCGGCGACGACGCGATCTTCGGTCGCAACTGGGGCTGTCTGGAGAACCACGACTTCCTGCATTTCGAGGCCTGCTACTACCAGGCCATCGACTACGCCATCGCCCACGGGCTCAAGCGCGTCGAGGCCGGCGCGCAGGGCGAGCACAAGATCCAGCGTGGCTACCTGCCGACGCCGACCTACTCGGCGCACTGGATCGGCGATCGCCAGCTGCGCGCGGCGATCGCGAACTTCCTCGACCGCGAGCGTCCCGCCGCCGAACGCGACATGGCGGCGCTGATGGAATACTCGCCGTTCAGGAAAGAGTCGGAAGACTGAGTACCTTCCCCTGACGGAGAAGGCGGAAAACCTCACCAGTCAGCCTCGGTGAGATCGTCGATATCCTCCTCGGCGCCGGGAGGATGCTCGAGCATGTCGCGCGCTCTGCGCTCGTCGCGGCGCGACACCTGCAGCTTCACCCCGCCGACGCGGTCGGCGATCGAGGGCAGCGCGCCCAGAATGCCGGTATCGGCGAGCACCGAGGCAATGCCCTGCGCATCGAGCATGCCACGCGCGATATGCGCCTCGGCGACATTGTCGAAGGTGGCGACGACCACGAGCGCCAAAGCGTCGTAGTCGTCGACGTCAGACGCCATCAGTTCGCCAGCGCCGGTTCGGACGGCGTCGGCTTGCCCTCGGGCGGCGGAGAGAAGGCAAACACCAGCTCGTTGTCGCCGACGTCGACGCGCACCGTACCGCCATTCTTCAGGCGACCGAACAGGATCTCGTCGGCCAGCGGCTTCTTCACCTTCTCCTGGATCAGTCGTGCCAGCGGCCGCGCGCCGTAGAGGCTGTCGTAGCCATTGGTCGCCAGCCACGCGCGGGCCGCGTCCGTCAGCTCGACCAGCACCTTGCGGTCGGCGAGCTGGGCCTCGAGCTCGGCGATGAACTTGTCGACCACCAGGCCGACCGTATCCATCCCGAGGCTGGCGAATTTGATCACAGTGTCCAGCCGGTTGCGGAACTCCGGCGTGAACAGTCGGTTGATCGCGTCGTCGTCCTCGTCCTTGCGCGACTCGCGGCCGAAGCCCATCGGCGCCTTGGCGAGATCGGCGGCGCCGGCGTTCGTCGTCATGCACAGCACAACGTTTCGGAAATCCACCGAGCGGCCGTTGTGGTCGGTCAGCTTGCCGTAGTCCATCACCTGCAGAAGGATATTGAACAGGTCGGGATGCGCCTTCTCGATCTCGTCCAGCAGCAGCACGCAATGCGGATGCTGGTTGATCGCGTCGGTCAGCAGGCCACCCTGGTCGAAGCCGACATAGCCCGGTGGCGCGCCGATCAGGCGCGACACCGAATGCCGCTCCATATACTCCGACATATCGAAGCGGATCAGCTCGACGCCCATCAGCTTGGCGAGCTGGCGCGCCACCTCGGTCTTGCCGACGCCGGTCGGACCGGCCAACAGGTAGGAGCCGATCGGCTTCTCGGGCTGGCGCAGGCCGGCGCGCGACAGCTTGATCGCCGCGGCGAGCTGGTCGATCGCCTTGTCCTGGCCGAACACGACGGTCTTGAGGTCGCGGTCGAGATTGCGCAGCAACTCGGTATCGTCCTTCGACACGCTCTTGGGCGGGATGCGCGCGATCTTGGCGACGATCTCCTCGATATCGGCGACGTCGATGATGCCCTTGCGCTGGCCCTCGGGCTTGAGCATCTGCGCCGCGCCGACCTCGTCGATCACGTCGATCGCCTTGTCGGGCAGCTTGCGGTCGTTGATGTACTTGGCCGACAGGTCGACGGCGGCCTTCACCGCGTCGTCGGTGTAGGTGACGTTGTGGTGCTGCTCGTAGACCGGCTTCAGCCCGGTCATGATCTTGATCGCGTCGGCCATCGACGGCTCGGGCACGTCGATCTTCTGGAAGCGCCGCACCAGGGCGCGGTCCTTCTCGAAGTAGTTGCGGTATTCCTTGTAGGTGGTCGAGCCGATGCAGCGGATGTCGCCGCTGGCCAGGCTGGGCTTCAGCAGGTTCGAGGCGTCCATCGAGCCGCCCGAGGTGGCGCCGGCGCCGATCACGGTGTGGATCTCGTCGATGAACAGGATCGAGCCCGGCTTGGCCTTGAGCTCGGCGAGCACCGCCTTGAGCCGCTCCTCGAAGTCGCCACGATAGCGCGTGCCGGCGAGCAGCGCGCCCATGTCGAGCGCGTGGATGACGCAGTTCTTCAGCACATCGGGGACGTCGCCCTCGACGATGCGTCGCGCCAGGCCTTCGGCGATCGCGGTCTTGCCGACGCCGGGATCGCCGACATAGAGCGGATTGTTCTTGGTACGACGGCAAAGGATCTGGATGGTGCGCTCGACCTCGAGCTCGCGCCCGATCAGCGGATCGATGCGCCCGTCGCGCGCCTTCTGGTTGAGGTCGACGCAATAGGCCTGAAGAGCCTCTTCACCCTGCTTGGCCACCTTGTCCTCTTTCGAGTCCTCGTCGGCGCCGCGGACGCGGCGGGTTTCGGTACGGCCCGGCGTCTTGGCGACGCCATGGCTGATAAAGTTCACCGCGTCGAAGCGCGACAGGCCCTGCTGCTGGAGATAGTAGACCGCATGGCTCTCGCGCTCGGAGAAGATCGCGACCAGCACGTTGGCACCGGTCACTTCTTCGCGACCGGACGACTGAACGTGGATCGCCGCGCGCTGCACGACGCGCTGGAAGCCGGCGGTCGGCTGCGGATCGCTGACGCTGTCGGTGGCCAGGCCCTTGAGCTCTTCCTCAATGTAGCGCGACAGCTCGCGGCGCAGCTTGTCGAGGTCGACGGAGCAGGCCTTGAGCACCGCCATGGCGTCGGTGTCGTCGGTCAGCGCCAGCAAAAGGTGCTCGAGCGTGGCGTATTCGTGCCGATGCTCGGTGGCGAGCGCCAGCGCGCGGTGAAGGGTCTTCTCGAGGTTCTTCGACAGCATGTGCCTACTCCTGCCCCTCTCCGCTACTCCTTCTCCAGCGTACACTGGAGCGGATGCTGGTGCTTGCGCGCCAGATCCATGACCTGCATCACCTTGGTCTCGGCGACCTCGTAGGTGAAGACTCCGCAGATACCCACACCGCGTTGATGGACATGCAGCATGATGCGTGTCGCCTCTTCGCGGTTCTTGCTGAAGAAGCGCTCCAGCACGTGGACGACGAACTCCATCGGCGTGTAGTCGTCGTTCAGCATCAGGACCTTGTACATCGAGGGCTTCTTGGTCCGGGTCCGCGTCAGCGTCGCCGTGCCCGAATTGCCCTTGTCGGAATCGTTGTCCTGATCACCGCCACGGCCGCCATCGTCGCGCCGCGGCGGCTCGCCGCTCGCGCGCCACAGGGCGGCGCCTGAAGTGATCCCCAAAGTCCTCATCATCCGATCCGCGCCAAACAGTCCTCTACATAGGCATCGCCGCAGCGCAGCAAAAGAGCCACGGCCAAGACTAGTCTACCCCCATTTCGCGCGGCGCCCAAAGCCCGCCGCGCGATGGCCATCAGTACCGGGGGCCATTCTCCCCGATCGCCAGGCGCCATCTGCTGTGGGTCTGCTTGCTCTCCTGCCCGAGTCGCTCGCCCGCCGTACGGCGCGGCGGAGGCGGCGGCAGCTGGCGCGCCATCGGGTCGAGGGCGAAGAGCGGTTCAGCGAAGGCAACGCGGGCGAAACCGTCGGTCTGGAAATCGTACGCTGCGTAGCCCCAGCGACCATTGCGGCACGACGCCACGCTCCACCAGAACTCGTCGGATCGCAGGTCGCGACGGATCGCGGGCGGCCCGTAGCCACCGCTGGCCGAAAGCGCCTGGTCGAGCCGGCGCGATTCGGCGGCATTCAGCACCCGTTCCGCCTTGCGCGTACGCCACGGACCCAGCAGGTCGCCGGTTGAGCTGATATCCAGGTTGAGCCCGACAGTCATGTCGGTGAGCACGCGTGAGGTCAGGCGCGGCCCGACAAAGTCATAGATGCGTACCTGCTCGCCCCACACCGCGTTGTAGACGATGCGCATGCGGTCCGGCGCGCCAGCGGCGCAGGCGTCGCGAATGTCGGCGCCGCCGATGTAGCGGAACCAGTAGAAGCTGCGGCCGATTGGCGCTTCGATTTCCCGGCCCCCGCCATTAGGGGCGACGTCGCAGGCGCCTAGCATCAACACCGCGACCGCAAGAACCACGCGCCTGAGCTTCGTCATCGACCGCTCCTGGAATCCCTGGACACCAATATGTCCAGACTGCCGCGACTTTGCGGCCGAATGGAGACCTGACCAAGCGCCCACTTCTGAATTGCGAATCCGAGCGACCTCGCGTAACCTTGTGGATAATCTGGCAATCCCCTCATTTGACACGAAAAACGAGTTAAGAAAGACGTTCATGGTTGAGTATCGCGTGGGTCGTCGCCACTCCCTACCGGTGACGATCGGTATCGCGGTGATGGCGTTAGCATGGTTGGCTATGGCCACTCCGGTCGAAGCGCAGAACCGCGCGACGACTGTGCGCGGGAAGGCCGCAGCCGGCACGCAAAAAGTTATCCCGCGTAAGGTTCGCCCCACCTCCCCGGTACCGGCCGTCGTCGCCAACCCGGCGGTGACCGGGCGTGACGCCATGCTGGTGGTCGACGCCGACAGCGGCCGCGAGCTGGAGGCGGTATCGGCCGACGAGCTGCGACACCCCGCGTCCCTGACCAAGGTCATGACGCTCTATCTCGTCTTCGAGGCGCTCGACAGCGGCAAGCTGCGGCTGAGCGATCGGATGCCGGTGTCGGTGCGCGCCGCCAACGCGTCGCCGTCGAAGCTCGGCGTGCATGCCGGCGCCACCCTGGCGGTGCGCGACGCGGTCATGGGACTGATCACCAAGTCGGCGAACGACGCCGCGGTCGTCGTCGCCGAGCAGCTCGCCGGCGACGAAGCGAGCTTCGCGCAGATCATGACGCAGAAGGCGCGCCAGCTGGGCATGACCAGCACCACCTTCCGCAACGCGTCCGGCCTGCCCGATCATGCGCAGGTCACCACGGCGCGCGACCTGACCAGGCTGGCGCAAGCGATGCTGCGCGACTTCCCGCACTACTACCCGCTGTTTTCGGTGCAGGAATACGTCTACGAGGGCCGGCCGCTGCGCAACCACAACCAGATGCTGGGCTGGTACCCGGGCGCCGACGGCATCAAGACCGGCTACATCCGCTCTTCCGGCTTCAACCTCGTGATGTCGGCACAACGCGACGGGCGGCGCCTGATCGGCGTGGTGCTGGGCGGCTCGGCGCCCAGCGAGCGCGACGCGGTCATGGGCGACATGATGGATCGCGGCTTCGAGCGCGCCGCCGCGCTGCGGCTCGCCCAGTTCCGGCCGTCGAAGCCGCCACCGGGCATCAGATACACCGCGATCAACTTCGCGCCTGGCGCCGTGATCCCCGGCGAAGCGCCGCGCGCCGCGGTCGCGGCCCGCCCGGGCTTTCCATCCGGCTCCGCCGAGTTCGACAGTCGCGCGATGACGTTGAGCGACACCGCCGCCGACGGCGCGAAATGGGCCGTCCAGCTCGGCATCTTCGCCAATGCGCAGGCGGCCGCCCAGGCGGTGCAGCGCGCGATGGGCCTGCTGCCCGACCTGCGCACCGCGGCGCGCGCGACGATCGAGACGGTGCCGGTCAACGGCCGGACCATGCATCGCGCGCGGCTGACCAATCTCGACAACCAGCGCGCCATCAGGAGCTGCAAGCGGCTCGAGCAGGCGCACATCACCTGCGCGCCGATCAACCTCGGCCTGAGCGTGGCGCAGAACTAACCTCACTGTCATTCCGAGCGCAGCGAAGAATCTACAGCCGCCGCCTGGATTCCTCGCTGCGCTCGGAATGACAGGCCGAGTCTAGAAGCCGAGCTTCTCGGCGTTCGCGCGCACGACCTCCATCGCGCGCGCCTTGTGATGCAGACGCCACGCGTCCAGCGACCAATCCGCATCGAGCGCTGGCGGCGCCTTGCTCGACGGCGCGAACAGCATCACGCCCAGCGGCGTATCGCCACCGCCGATGGTCGCGAAGACCCGGATCAGGTCGTAACCCTCGCCTTCGTAGATCGCCAGACGACGCTGCTCATTGGCCGAGACGCCGTCGATCACGTCGCCCTCTGTGACGGCGCCGCGCTCCCGTACCAGGATGGGGTAGGACTTGCCGCGCGCCGGATGGCGGCGCCAGTCGCGCAGCACGGCGGGCTTCAGCGCGTCGCGTGCCACGGGGCGGCCCAGCACGAGCGACAGCAGGTCGCGATCGCGCAGGGTGCCGTAGAAGAAGAAGCGCATCAGTGGCCGGCGGAGGGCTCGTCCGGCATCACCACGCCGCTGGCCGACAGCGCCGCTTTCAGCGCCGTCATCAGCCGGTCCAGGCCGGCCTGATCCCGGGCCTCGCAGCGCGCCACCAGCACCGCCTGGGTATTGGACGCGCGCAGCAGCCACCAGCCGTCCGCCGTCGAGACGCGCACGCCATCGACGTCGTTGACGTCGGCCTTGGTCGCCTTCAGGCGCTCCTTGACCTCCTCGACGACCTTGAACTTGCGGTCCTCGGCGCAGTCGAAGCGCAGCTCCGGCGTGTTGACCAGCTGCGGCAGGCGATCGCGCATCGCCGCCAGGGTAAGGGCCGAGCCACCGACGATGTTGAGCAGGCGGATACCGGCGTACATCGCGTCGTCGAAGCCGTACCAGCGGTCGGCGAAGAAGATATGGCCGCTCATCTCGCCGGCCAGTGGCGATTTCATCTCGGCCATCTTCACCTTGAGCAGCGAGTGGCCGGTCTTCCACATCAGCGGCTTGCCGCCGGCGGCCGCCACCTCGTCGAACAGGACCTGACTCGCCTTGACGTCGGCGATGATGGTCGCGCCGGGGTGCTCCTTGAGCACGTCGCGCGCCCAGATCGCCAGCAGCTGGTCGCCCCACAGGATGCGGCCCTGCCCGTCCAGCGCCCCGATGCGATCGCCGTCGCCGTCGAAGCCGATGCCCACATCGGCGCCCCGCTCCTTCACGGCCGCGCGCAGGTCGAGCATGTTCTTCTCGACCGTCGGGTCCGGATGATGCGCCGGGAAGGTGCCGTCGACCCGCTCGAACAGCACGGTGTGCTCGCCGGGCAGCTTCGAGACGATGTCCCGGATCACCACGCCCATCGCGCCGTGGCCGGTGTCCCATACCACCTTGAGCGGACGGCCCGGTTTGAAGTCGCGCAGCACGCGCGCGACGTAGGCGTCCTTCACCGGCCGCTCGGCGAGCGAGCCGGCGCCGGTCTCGACGTCGCCCGCCTTGGACATCGCGCCCAGCTTCTGGATGTCGGCGCCGTAGAACGGCTTCTTGCCGAACATCATCTTGAAGCCGTTGTAGTCGGGCGGGTTGTGCGAGCCGGTGATCATGATGCCGCCGTCGGCGTTCAGCTCGTAGACCGCGAAGTACAGCATGGGCGTGGCGCACATGCCGATGCGCAGCACGTCGACGCCCGACTCGCGCAGGCCCGCGACGCAGGCCTCCTGCAGCGACGGAGAGCTCAGCCGACCGTCATAGCCCAGCGCCACGGACTTGCCGCCGGCGCGGCGCACCAGCGTGCCGAAGGTGCGGCCGATGGCCCGCGCGTCGGCGGGATTGAGCGTCTGGCCGACGATGCCGCGAATGTCGTACTCGCGCAGGATGGTGGGATCGAAGACGTGCACAGTCATGTCACTCCGCCGCCCGCGCGGTTGTCGCCACCGAACTGCGCGGCTGCGGTCGGCCGACGCATTCGTAGATGAAGCCGTTCGCGCGCATCTCCTCTGGATTGAAGATGTTGCGCAAGTCGACGACAACCGGCTGGCGCATCAATGGCTTCAGACGCTTGCCGCTCAGAGACCGGAACTCGGTCCATTCCGTGAGGATCACCAGGCAATCGACCCCGGTCGCCGCCGCCTGCGCCGTGCGCTTGAAGTCGACATCGTTGAGCAGCTTGGCCGCCTCTTTCATCGCCTCCGGGTCATAGGCCTGGATACGCGCACCGGCCTTTTGCAGCGCCGGCACGATATCGAGCGACGGCGCATCGCGCATATCGTCGGTATTGGGCTTGAACGACAGGCCGAGCACACCGACAGTCTTGCCGGCGACCGAACCGCCACAGGCGGCGATCACCTTCTTCGCCATGTTCTTCTTGCGCGCGTCGTTGACCTTGATCACCTGCTCGACGATGGTCGCGGGCGATCCCATCTCGCGCGCGGTATAGGCCAGCGCCAGCGTGTCCTTGGGAAAGCACGAGCCGCCATAGCCCGGGCCGGGGTGCAGGAACTTCCGCCCGATGCGGCCGTCCAGCCCGATGCCGCGCGCCACGTCGTGCACGTCGGCGCCGACCTTCTCGCACAGATCGGCCATCTCGTTGATGAAGGTGATCTTGGTCGCCAGGAAGGTGTTGCCGGCGTACTTGATCAGCTCCGAGGTCTCGAGGTTGGTGAAGACCATCGGCGTCTCGATCAGGTAGAGCGGCCGGTAGATCGCGCGCATGACTTCCTTGGCGCGCTCGCTCTCGACACCGATGACGACGCGGTCCGGCTTCATGAAATCCTCGATCGCCGCGCCCTCGCGCAGGAACTCGGGATTGGACACGACATCGAACTCGGCGTCGGGCCGGCGCTCACGGATCACGCGGGCGACCTCGCGGCCCGTGCCCACCGGCACGGTCGATTTGGTGACCACCACCGTGTAGTCGGTCATGGCGTCCGCGACTTCCGCCGCCGCCGCATAGACATAGCCGAGATCGGCGCGGCCATCGCCGCGGCGCGACGGCGTGCCCACGGCGATGAACACCGCGTCGGCGCCGGCCACCGCCGCCTTCAGATCGGTGGTGAAGGTCAGCCGTCCCGCCGCGCGATTGTCGGCCACCAGCCGATCGAGACCCGGCTCGAAGATCGGAATCTCGCCGCGCTCCAGCGCCTCGATCTTCGACTTGTCCTTGTCGACGCAGACGATGTCGAAGCCAAACTGCGAAAAGCACGCGCCGGACACCAGTCCGACATAGCCCGTGCCGATCATCGCGATACGCATAATGCCCCCATTGCCGTCGGCGACGCCGCTTTCGCCTAGGTATCCTTGGCCAGGCGCGCGAGCATGGCGCGCGCCTCCTTGGCGGTGTCGTCGCGCGCCAGCGCCACCGCGATATTCGCCTCGAGGAAGCCCATGCGGTTGCCACAGTCGTAGCGCGCGCCGCGATAGCGCAGCGCGTGGAACGGCGCATGGCCGATCATGCGCGCCATCGAGTCGGTGAGCTGGATCTCGCCTCCAGCACCCTTCTCGTGCTTGTCGAGATGGCTGAACACCTCGGGCAGCAGGACGTAGCGGCCGATCGCCGCCAGGGTCGAGGGCGCCTTGGCCGGATCGGGCTTCTCAACGAGGCCGACGACCTCGGCGATACGCCCGTCATCCTTGCCGGTGGCGATGATGCCGTAACGGTTGGTGTGCTCGCGCGGCACCTCGACCACCGAGATCACATTGCCGCCGGTGCGCTGGTGCTCGGCGACCAGCTCGGCGGTGCAGCTCGGCGTGCTCAGCGTCAGTTCGTCGGGCAGCAGGATGGCGAAGGGCTCATTGCCGACCCAGTGCCGCGCACACCAGATAGCGTGGCCCAGGCCCAGGGGCTGCTGTTGGCGGGTGAAGACCGCATTGCCGTAGGGGATGGTGGCATCACGCGCCATTTCCAGTTCGGCCTTCTTGTTGCCGCGCTCGCGCAGCGTCGCCTCGAGCTCGTAGGCGTGGTCGAAATGGTCCTCGATCACATGCTTGCTGCGCCCGGTGACGAAGACGAACTCCTCGATGCCGGCGGCGAGGCACTCCTCGACCGCGTACTGGATCAGCGGACGATCGACGATCGTCAGCATCTCCTTGGGGATCGCCTTGGTCGCCGGCAGGAAGCGGGTACCGAGCCCGGCGACGGGAAGAACGGCCTTACGAACGCGCGGCATCAAAGTCTCTCTACTGCAAAACATTCATTATCAGGCAATATCAATATCTTATCGCATGCGCCTGCGACTCGCTATCAATAATTGCCTGAGGCACGCAAGTAACGGATCGGTATGGCCGAAGGAAGGCGCTACGGTGTCTTCCGTTGTGGGACGCTACTCACCCAGCAGGATAGCCCGGGCGCGATTGACGCGCGAGGCCAGTTCGTCGCTGCCGCCCTGGTCCGGGTGAACCTTGCGCATCAGCCGCCGATACGCCGCCTTGATTTCCTCCTCGTCAGCATCCTCCGCCACGCCGAGCACGGCGCGAGCCTCTTCCCGGCTCATCGCATCCGACCGCCGGTCATGGCGCGGCGGCGGCTCTTCGTGCGCTGGACGGCGGTCGCGCCAGTCGGCGTCCAGGCGCCGGTCGAGATAGGCCTCGAGCACCCGCACGGATTGCGGATCGGCGGCGCAAGCGTCGAGCAGCTCGAACAACTCGGCCTCGGACAGCGCCGACAATGTGCGGCCGATCCGGTGGCCGCGCAGGATCACACCATCCATCACGCCGCTGTCGTGATCGAGGCTCATGCGCAGCCATTCTGTCTCGACGCCCGTGCTCTGCGCGCCGCCCGGGCTCGACCAGCCGCCGCCGAGCTTGCCGCTGGCGCGGCGTTGGCGGAACCACCACACCAGCGCTGGCGCGGCGAGCGCGATCAGCGCGAACAGGAACTGCGGCGTGCGCAACACGAGGAACAGCACGACACCGGTGATACCCAGCGCCACGGCGGCGAAGATCGCGCCACGTAGCGCCGTGGCCAGGCTCGACGGGCTGGCGGTCGCGAGCCAGCGCAGCACGCCGACCAGGATGATCAGCAGGACAAGACCGGCTAGGAGTTGCAGCATCGGCTAACCGCGCTGGTCGACTAGGCGCCGCGCCGCGCCGCCATGCAGGCGGGCGTAGTCGCCCATCGCCGAAGCGCCGCCCGCGGCATAGGCCGCGACGGCGCCGAGCAGACGGCGCAGCTCGTCCGGGCTCGCCGAATCGAAGACGCAATGTCGCCCGCCGCTCAAGCGCGCGATCTGCCGGAAGGCGCGGCTCGCCGCCGGATCGCCGCCCTCCTGGAAGGCGAAGACCGGCACGCCGAGCAGGCCGAGCTTGCCGGCGCCCGGGCCGATCGAGTCGATATCCTCCTCGAAGGCGTCGCCCACCAGCACCATGGCGTGCAGTCGGCTGGTCGAGGCCTCGTCGGCGGCGAAGGCGAGGCTGCGCGCGATTTGCGTCCGGCCGGCGAGACAATCGACGCGCGCCATCAGCCGCGCCAGCTCGACGCCGTCGCTCGCCCATTTCGAGACCTTGAACTCGTCGAAGCCGCGATAGAAGGCCAGGCGCACGGCCAGCCCTCCGAGCTTCTCGGCGGCGACGAACATGTCGCCCTGGATGCGGCTGGCCTGGTCCCAGGTCGGCTCGCGGCTGGCCGTGGCGTCCATGCAGAACAGCAGCCGGCCCCGTGTCGCCGACATTTGGGCCGCCGACGTCTCGCGCGCCGGCGCGGAGACACGCCGCGCCTGATCGAGGAACAGGTCGACATCGCGCGATGCCGCGCCCTGCGGCGCCGGCATGGATGATTTGCGGTCCTCGCCGCCCATGCGCTTTGACCCTCCCAAGCCTCCCCAATATGGTGACGCCCCGGCGCCGCCGTCCAGAGCGACGCCCCAATAAACAGCGCAGCCGCGCGCAGAGGGAACACAACAATGGCCATCGCCGCCGGCGCGGGGTCCTCGCCGGGCATCGCCACCTTGGTGCTGCGGATCTACCTGCCCTTCGCCGCCGCCTATTTCCTGTCCTACCTCTACCGCACCGTGAATTCGGTGGTCGGGCCGGTGATCGCCGACGAGATGAAGCTCAGCGCCGGCGACCTTGGCTTCCTGACCAGCGCCTATTTCATCATGTTCTCGGCGATCCAGATCCCGCTGGGCGTGGCGCTCGACCGCTATGGGCCGCGCCGCGTGCACGGCACGCTGCTGACCGTCGCCGCACTGGGCGCGGCGATCTTCGGCGGCGGCTCGTCGATGACCGAGCTGGTGGTCGGCCGCGCCTTGATCGGCCTGGGCGTCGCCGGCGGGCTGATGGCGGCGATCAAGGCGATCTCGATCTGGTTTCCGCCCAATCGCTGGACCCTGATGAACGGCATCCACATGGCGGCCGGCGGCGTCGGATCGCTGACCGCCACGGCGCCCACGCAGGCGGCGCTGCAGTACACGACCTGGCATGGGCTGTTCTTCATCCTAGCCGGCATCACCCTGATCGTCGCGCTGGTGATCTGGCTGGTGGTGCCGGAGAAGCCCGGCAGCCAGGCGGGCGGGACTCTTTCGCAGCAGGTCTCGGTCATCGGCCGCATCCTGCGCACCGGCTACTTCTGGCGCATCGTGCCGCTGATGACCTTCCAGCAATGCGCCTATATCGGCATCCAGACCTTGTGGGCCGGCCCCTGGCTGCGCGACATCGCCGGTCTCAACGCTGTAGACCGCGCCGATGTGCTGTTCATGACCGCCGCCGCCATGACCGTGGGGTTCTTCACGACGGGCATGGTGGCCGGCGTCGTGCGCCGCTTCGGCTACGGCGACTTCCACACCGCCACCGGCGCCACGGTGATCTTCTGCGCCGTCATGGCCGTGATCACCTTCGCCCAGCCGAGCAACGTCACGCTGTGGTGGATGCTGTTCGGCTATTTCGGCGCCTTCGCCATCGTCTACTTCCCGCCGATGGCGCAGGCCTTCACGCCCGAACTTGCCGGTCGCGTCACCACGACCGGCAACTTCATCATGTTCAGCAGCATCTTCCTGGTGCAGTGGGGCATCGGCCGCATCGTCGACCTGTGGCCGCGCACGGCGTCAGGGTATTCACCGGACGGCTACACCTGGTCATTCGGCCTGCTGATCGCCGCGCAGGTCGCGGGATTCTTGTGGCTGATTTTCTTCCGGGCACGACCCCCGATCGAGCAGGCGCGATAGAATCATCTACCTTCCCGCGGAGGGAGAAGGTGCCCGAAGGGCGGATGAGGGATGTCGAAGACGGACTCCCCCGTTCGTCTTCAACATCCCCCATCCGTCAGCGCTTCGCGCTGCCACCTTCCCCCTCCGGGGGAAGGTAGATCAACGAGTGCTCAGGAATCTTCGGTCTCTTCCGCCGCAGGCGCCGGCGGTTGCTCGATCGTCAACGTCGGCAGCTTCAGCGCCGCCAGCAGGTCGCGCACTTCCTGCCGTGCCGCGACGTGCGACATGGTCATGGCGATGCCGGTCTTCTCCTCGCGCAGATCGAGCAAGGTCAGGCCCTTGAGAAACAGCTCGCGGTAGATCACGCGCTCGCTCAGGCCGGCGGCGAGACGGTAACCGATGCGCTTCGACAGGTTCGTCAGCACCGTGCTCATGTCTCGCTTGTTGCGCGCGGTCAGCGCCGACAGTCGGTTGCGCATCACCAGCCAGTCGATCGGCTTGCCGCCGGCGACGGCGCGGATCTGGCGCTGCCGCCACACCGTCTCGGCATAGATGCTGGGGCGCACGACCTTGAACGTCTCCGGATCGACACGCGCCAACAGGTCGAGATCGACGAAACTGTCGTTGAGCGGCGTCACCAGCGTGTCGGCGAAAGTGTGCGCGTGCCGCGACAGGAAAGTGTCGCTGCCCGGCGTGTCGACGACGACGAAATCGCAGGACGGCAGCAGGTCGTTCAACGCCGTCTCGAGCCGCGCCTTCTCGTCGGCCTCGGCCTCCGCCCTGGTGGCCGCGTTGCTCGGCAGCACCGCGTGGTGCCGGGGCATCGGCATATCGGGCGCGCGCGTGGCGTTGTAGCTGCGGCGGTTCTCGAAGTAGCGCGTGAAGGTACCCTGGCGCGCATCGACGTCGATCGTGCCGACGCTCTTGCCCTCGCGCAGCAGCGCTACGGCAACGTGCATGGCGGCGGTCGACTTGCCCGAGCCGCCCTTCTCGTTGCCGAAGACGATGACATGCGCCCGCGGTTCGCCGGTGCCGGCCTGCGCCTGCACGATGCTGGGATTGGCGGCGGCACGAAACGGCCGCAAGGCGATCTGGTTCATGGTCGGCGCCCGAGGGGTTGTGCGTCGATGACGACCGGTCTTGTGCCGGTTCAGTCCACAAAACCTACACCTGGTATCAGGCGGATGCGAGACACCAGCCTTGGGAAAACTTATCGGCTGTGTGCGAGGATATTGACCAGCTTGCCGAAGGGATCGCGCACATAGAAGCGGCGCACGCCCCAGGGCTCGTTCGTCGGTCCGTACTCGATCGTGAAGCCGGCGGCCTTCATGCGTGCGAACGCTACGTCAACGTCGTCGACTTCGATCGACAGGTCGGGAACCGGCGTGCCAGAACCGCCTTCGGATGCGAAGCTGATCTGCACGCGCATCTGCTGGGTGCCACCGTAGGTCGCAATCCAGCCATGGTCCATCAGCACGTCGAGGCCTAGCACGTCCTGGTAGAAGCGCTTCGCCGCCGCGGGGTTCGACGCGTGCACATCCGCGACGATGCGCTTGACCAGCACAGGCTCACGCCTTCTTCAGCCAAATCGCCGTGTCGTGGAACACCGCGCCGCCATTGGGCCAGCCGGGATCGGCGCTGGTGATGGCGTTGATGCCGATCTTCCGTTCGAAGTGCTTGTTGGGCCAGATGCCCTCGACGATCACCACGCCGCGCTGCTGGCCGTCCTGCGGCTTGGCATGCACCAGCACCTCGCCGCGCTCGTTGCCGAGCATCACCTTGTCGCCCGACTTCACGCCGAGAGCGGCGCAATCCTCAGGATGGATCAGCGCCGTCGGGCGCTTCTCGCGGCTGAGCGAGCCCGGCGTCTCGGTGAAGGTCGAGTTCAGGAAGGTGCGCGCTGGTGCAGCGACCAGACGGAAAGGCTTCTCCGGCGTGGCGTTGTCGATCACGTCCATATGGTCGGGCAGGTCCGGCATGTCCTGCCAGCGGCCGCCGAACTTCTTCCAGTTGACCCGGAAGTGGAACTTCTTGTCGGGGTTCTCGAAGCCGTCGAGGAAGTGGCCGGTCTCGAACGGCTTGACGAAATCCTGGCCGCCCTTCTGGAAGTTGGTCTCGGCATCCCACATGCCCGAGACCTTCAGGGTTTCATCCATGATCTCCCACGCCGTCATATCGAAGCCACGATGCTCGGCGCCCAACCGCTTGGCCAGCTCGCAGATGACGAAGTGGTTCTCGCGGCTCTCGGCGTAGGGCTCGATGACCTTCTTGGTCACCTGGAAGTAGGTGTGGCCGGAGGCGGTGTAGAAATCGTCGTGCTCGAGGAAGGTTGTCGCCGGCAGCACGATGTCGGCGAAAGCCGCCGTCTCGGTCGGGAACTGCTCGTGCACGCAGAGGAACAGGTCCTCGCGCGACAGGCCCTTGTGCACGAGATGCAGCTCCGGACAGACCATCGCCGGGTTGGTGTTCTGGATCAGCATCGCCGTCACCGGCGGCCCGCCGTTCAGCGCCTGTGGATCGTTGGTCAGGATCGGTCCTAGCCTGGACTGGTCGAGCTCGCGCAGCGACATGTCGATATGGTCGTTGCCCTCGATCAGGGTGCGGTTGAGCGGATACATCTGCGTGTGACCGTACAGCGCGCCGCCGCCGAGCTGCGACCAGGCGCCGGTCACCGTCGGCAGGCAGGTCACCGCGTGCATGTTGGCCGCGCCATTGCGCGAGCGGCTGAAGCCGTGGTGGCAGCGGATGTAGGTCTTCTTGCTCGAGCCATAGAGGCGCGCGAACTCGACGATCAGCGCGGCGGGGATACCCGTGATCTTCTCGGCCCATTCGGGCGTGCGCGTGGCCACGTGCTTGGCCAGATCATCAGGGCAGTCGGCGTACTTGCGCATGTAGTCCCAGTCGGCGAAGCCCTCCTTGAACAGCACATGCATCACGGCCACCGCGAGCGCGCCGTCCGTACCGGGGCGCACGGCCAGATGCATGTCGGCCTTCTCGGCCGTGCCGGTACGGTAGGGATCGACCACGACCAGCTTGGCGCCGCGCTTCTTGGCGGTCATGGCGTGGTGCATGACGTTGACCTGGGTGTTCACCGGGTTGCCGCCCCAGATCACCACCACGTCGGAATGCTCGTCGACCTCGCGCATGTCGACGCCGCGCTTGAAGCCGGTGCCGGCCACCCAACCGGTGTCGGCGAGCGTCACGCAGATGGTCGAGAACCAGCGCGAGTACTTCATCACGTGGCGCAGGCGATTGATGCCGTCGCGCTGCACCAGGCCCATGGTGCCGGCGTAGAAATACGGCCACACGGTCTCGCTGCCGTATTTCGCCGCCTTGGCGATGAACTGCTCGGCGACGGTGTCGAGCGCCTCCTCCCAGGAGATGCGCGCGAACTGGCTGGAGCCCTTGGGCCCGACCCGCTTCATCGGGTATTGCAGCCGGTCGGGGTGATGCACCCGCTGGGCGTAGCGCGCGACCTTCTCGCAGATCACGCCGGCGGTGTAGGTATTGCGCCGTGAGCCGTGCACGCGGCCGATGGTGTGGGCGTCGAGCCGTTCGACTTCCAGCGCGCAGGTGCTGGTGCAGTCGTGCGGACAGACCGAATTGACCAGGTTTGGTTTCTGCTTGGCCGCGGCGGTACTGGCCGGCCGGGCGCTTCCATCAGGGGCCATGGAGATAGACGCTCCGCGATAAAGTCGCCCATCATACCGGCGGGCGAGCATCCGACAAAGCACCCAGTCCACGAGGGAACAATCGCATTGTCATCGACCGAGACATCATCCGACGACGAGCCGCAAGTCGCGCGCCGGGCGCTTGCCGGCGACGTCCCTGCCCTGCTCGCCCTGGTGCGCGCGGCCTATGCCAAATGGGTGCCGCTGATCGGCCGCGAACCCAAGCCGATGACCGCCGACTACGACAAGGCGGTGCGCGACCATCTGGTGTTCGTGGTCGAGGCGCCCGACCGGCTCGACGCGGCGATCGAGCTGATCCCCGCGGCCGACCACCTGCTGGTCGAGAACGTCGCGGTGGCGCCGGAAGCCCAGGGGCGCGGCCTCGGCACGCAGCTCATGGACGTCGCCGAGCGGGTCGCCCGCGACCTCGGCCTGAAGGAGCTGCGCCTCTACACCAACGCCAAGTTCGCCGAGAACATCGCGCTGTACGAGAAGCTGGGCTACGCCATCACCGAGCGCGCCGCGATTCCCACCGGCGGCGAAGTCATCTGGATGCGCAAGCGGCTCGATGGCGCGGTGGCGGCCCCGCCGGTGTTGCCCGAACTGTTGCGCATGCCGATTTGGCGCGACGGGCCGGTGCCGCTGGGCCGCGTCGTCTACTACCGCACCGTCTGGGCGGTGCTGGCGCTGATCGTCGGCGTCGGCAGCATATCGCTCGCGATATCCGCGGGCGGCACGATCACCTTCGCCCACATCGCGCTTCCCGCTGTGCTCTGCGCCTCGGGCGTCTGCTTCGCGCTGTGGCAGCTCTGGCTGATCGCCGCCGCCGCGCGGCGCGTCGCAAACAGCGGCAATCCCCGATCCAGCGGCTTGGCATTCTCGAGCACGATACTGGGCGCGCTCACCATCGCCGGCGTACTGCACGGCAAGGCCGTACCGCAGCTCCAGGAGATGTGGGAGATCTACAGCGGCGACGCACGGCTCAGCGATCTGCGGATCGTCGTCGGCAGCGACGGGCAGACCATGACCTTCAACGGCTCGCTGGGCATGAACGCCGCCGCCGATGTCCGCCGCGCGCTCGACGCCCATCCCGGGGTGCGCACGATCGTCATGGAAGGGCCGGGTGGGCGCATGGGGCCAGCGTACGAGATCTTCCAGCTGATCCGCGACCGCCGACTCAACACGCGGGTGGAACGCGAATGCGACTCCGCCTGCACGGTGGTGTTCCTGGGCGGCGTGGAGCGCAGCCTCGGCTTCTACGGCCGCCTCGGTTTCCATCAGGTCGGCTTCCCCGGCATGAGCCGTGGCGACATGGTCGACGCCAATCGCCAGCTCGAGCGCTTCTTGATCGTGGACGCGAAGCTCGATCGCGATTTCGCGCGCAAGGTCATCGAGACACCGCACGACTCCATCTGGTCGCCGACACCAGAGGAGCTGAAGGCGGCCGGTGTGATCCATCGCGGCGGCGCGCCGGGGCGCAAATAGACATGCTGGGCGTGCCGATCTGGCGCGACGCGCCGGTGCCGCTGGGCCGCGTCGTCAACCATCGCGTCGTGTGGGCGGCGCTGGCGATGATCCTGGGCATCAACGCCATTTCCATCGCGATCTCCAGAGGCCGCGACTTCGGCATCCTTCAGATCATCATCCCCGCCGCGCTCTGCGCCGTCGCGTCCCTCTTCGCGCTGTGGCAACTCTGGCTGATCGCGGTCGCGGCACGCCGCACCATCCGCGAGGGTGGCGACCTCCGTTTCGCCGGCCTCGCCATCGTCGGCGCGGCGGTCGCGGCCGCCGCCGTCGCCGGCATCCTGCACGTCAAGGCCGTGCCGCAGCTCACGGAGATGTGGAACATCCATCATGGCGACGAGCGGCTGAGCGACCTCGACCTCATCGTCACCAACGAGGGCCGCACACTGATCCTCGATGGCGCGCTGGGCATGGCCGCCGCCACGCGGGTCAAGGCGGCGCTCGAGCAGAACGCCGCCCTGCGCACGGTCGTCGTGGCCGGTCCGGGTGGCCGCGTGGGGCCGGCCTACCAGATCGCCAGGCTGATCCGCGCGCGCGGGCTCGACACGCGCGTGGAGCACCAATGCTACTCGGCCTGCACCGTTGTCTTCCTCGGCGGCGTGCGGCGCAGCATCGGACCGCGCGGCGAGCTGGGCTTCCATCGGTTGAGCTTCCCCGGCATGGACGAAGGCGAGCTCGCCGACGCCAATCGAGCGCTGCGCGACTTCATGGCCTTCGCCGGTCAGGTCAGCGCCCCCTTCATACGCAAAGTGATGGAGACGCCGGCCGAGTCGATCTGGATACCGACGCCCGAAGAACTGCTCGAAGCCGGTGTGATCCATCGGAAGTAACGCTACAGTCGGCGGCGGGAGAACACGCAGCAGATGGACCCCCGATCGTGATGATTCCGCCAGGCCGCAGCTACGAGCAGGCGCAGGCCGAGTTCCGCTGGCCCCGGCCGTCGCGCTTCAACATCGCGCGCGCGGTGTGCGACCGTCATCCCGCCGCCGCGCTGGGCATGATCGTCGAGAACACCGACGGCTCGGTGCGCACATGGACCTTCGGCGAGCTGTCCCGCGCCAGCGCGCGACTGGCCAATGCGCTGAAGGCCCGCGGTGTCACCAAGGGCGATCGCGTCGGCGTGTTCCTGTCGCAGAGCGCCGAGCTCGCCATCGGTCACCTCGCCTGCTACCGCATGGGCGCTATCGCGCTGCCGCTGTTCACCCTGTTCGGCGAGGAAGCCGTCGAGTACCGCGCCGCCAATTCAGGCATATGCGCGCTGCTCACCGACATGAGCCAGCTACCCAAGGTGCTGGCGGTGCGCGAGCGGCTGCCGGAGCTGAAGACCATCATCGTCATCGGCGCCGGCCGGCACGCCGCCGAGTTCCTCGACTACGACACGCTGGTGGGCGCCGCGTCCGATTCGTTTCCGGCGATCGATACCGACGCCGAGGACCCGGCGCTGCTGATCTACACATCAGGCACGACCGGGCAGCCCAAGGGCGCGCTGCACGCCCATCGCATGCTGCTAGGCGTGATCACGGCGCTCAATCAGTGGGCGGATTTCTGGCCGCGCGGCAACGAGGTGATGTGGACGCCGGCCGAATGGGCGTGGATCGCCGGCCTCTACGACGCGCTGTTCCCCGCCTGGTACTACGGCACGCCGGTGCTGGCGCATCGGTTCGCCAAGTTCGATCCCGAGCGCGCCTTCCACCTGCTCGACAAGCATCGCGTCGGCGTCGCCTTCATCCCGCCGACGGCGCTGAAGATGATGCGTCAGGTCGACAAGCCGCGTGACCGCTGGGGCTACGACGTGCGCTGCGTCTATACCGGCGGCGAGGCGATGGGCGAAGAGCTGCTGCAATGGGGCCGCGACGCCTTCGGCTCGACCATCTCCGAAGGCTACGGCCAGACCGAGATGAACCTGATGCTGCTGAACTCGCCCAACTGGTTCCCGGTCAAGCCCGGCTCGTGCGGGCGCGCCGCGATCGGCCGCAAGGTGGCGATCGTCGACAGCCAGGGCCGCGTCCTGCCGTCAGGCGAGGAAGGCCAGATCGCAGGCTGGCGGCACGATCCCGTGGTGATGTTGGAGTACTGGCGCAATCCCGAGGGCACGGCGAAGAAGTACGCTGGCGACTGGCTGCTGACCGGCGATCTCGGGCGCATGGACGACGAGGGCTACGTCTTCTTCAAGAGCCGCGACGACGACGTGATCACGTCAGGGGGCTATCGCATCGGCCCCGGCGAGATCGAGGAGTGCCTGATCAAGCACCCGGCGGTGGCGATGGCCGGCGTCGTCGGCATCCCCGATCCGGTGCGCACCGAGATCGTCAAGGCGTTCGTGCAGTTGCGGCCCGGCGTGACCGGCGACGAGGCTTTGAAAGCCGACATCGCCACCTACGTGAAGACCCGGCTGGCGGCGCACGAGTATCCGCGCGAGGTCGAGTTCCTCGACACGCTGCCGCTGACCACGACCGGCAAGATCCTGCGCCGCGAGCTCAAGCGCATGGACGCGGAAAAGAAGGCGGCCCGTTAGCTAGCCCCCGATTACGTTTGGTGAGTCGGTTACGGACCAGGGGTGTGAAGAATAGTGAACCTTTGTCCGGATATCGACGTCACGCGCGCGGACGGTCGATAACGGAAAATCCTTCACCATCCTTCACACCCCCAGCCCGTAACCAAGTTACCAAACGCAATTATCAGTGTATCAAGCCGCGCGCTGCTTGCGCATGGTGCTGGAGTAGCGCGGGCAGATCTCCTCGGCGAAGCGGGTCATCATCTTCTGGCGCAGCGCGATCGGCGTACCTGGCGTGGCGCAGGACACCATGAAGTAGTTGAAGCCCAGCGCCGCAAGCTGGTCGATGCGCTTGCAGATGGTCTCGACGCTGCCGACCAGGTTCGAGTCGAGGAACGGCCCCAGCTCGTTGGGATCGGTGAGCTTGCGCAGATTGGCGAACATGCGGCTAAAATCCTGGTACTCCGGGATGTCGGCCCAGGGGTTGGCGTCGGACTCGTAGTGATCGCACTGCAGGGCGAAGTACGGCGGGTAGTACCGCCGGCCGAGCGCGCGGGCCTCCTCGTCGGTGTCGCCGATGAACATCTTCACCGAGATCGGCAGGATGGCGTCCTTGGCCTTCGCGCCGGCCTTGGCGCGCCAGCGTTCGAGGATGCGTGTGAGCATCTTGTCGGGGAAGGTCGACAGGCAGATCGGCGCGACGCCGAGGTCGCCCATCACCTCGGCGCTGGCCGGGCTCCCGATCGCGCCATAGAAGTGGACCTTCTTGTCGATCGCTTCGGGGCGCAGGCGGATCGGCTTGTCGATCTTCCAGAAGCGGCCGTCATGGGTGAAGGTCTCGCCGCTTAAGCCCTTCTCCATGATGCGGTAGCACTCGGCAAAACGCGCGCGGGCCTCGTTCATGTCGACGTTGTAGGCGTCGTACTCCATCTTCGCCGTGCCGCGGCCGATGCCCAGATGCAGCGTGCCGTTCGTCATGCTGTTGAGCATGGCGATCTCCTCGGCCAGCCGCACCGGGTGGTACCAGGGCAGGACGAGGACCGAGGTACCGAGCGACAAGTCAGGAAACGCCGCCGCGATATGCGCCATGAACAGCAGCGGGCTGGGCGTCGGGTAGTAGTCGCTGAAATGATGCTCCAGCAGCCAGGCCGCGTCGTAGCCGAGCTTGTGGCCCAGCGCGCAGTCCTCCATCACCTCGCGATAGAGGGCCTGGTCGGACTTGCGCACATCGCTGGCCGGCGCGGCCTGGAAGCCGAAGGCGATATCGCCGCTCATCGTGAGACTCTCCCGCCGCGCTGCCTGTCACCCCGAGCGCAGCGAGGGGTCTAGGACCATCTAGACCCCTCGCTGCGCTCGGGGTGACAGGTGACTCAACTACAGCTTCTGCTCGAGCATGAGGCCGAGCTTGTCGCCGCGCAGCACGCGATCCTGCACGTTGGTGTGCGGCAGGTGGTCGAGCGTCAGCACGCCGTCCTTCAGCACCGCCCAGCGGTCGGGATTCTTGTTGTTGGCCTCGTTCTGGATGACGATCTTCTTGATACCTTCCTTGATCGCCGCGCGGCCCATGTCGTCCTTGTTGATGCGACCTAGTCCCGCGACCAGCGGCTCGAAATACATGTCCGGCCAGTGCGTGTTGTACTTGTCGGACTCCTTGTCGAGCGCCAGCGTGTCCCACTTGACCTCGACCGGCACAGGATAGCCGGCGGCCGCATGGACCTTCTTCAGCAGCGCCGGATAGTACCGCTCCTGGAACTCCGCCACCGCCCTGCGTTCAACCATCCCCATGGGATACCCCCTTCCGTGCGTTGCACCTGCCCCGAGTAAAACGCCCCGGACATGACGGGTCAATGACGCCAGACCTCGATCCGCACGATCCAGTGGGTCAGGTTGGCGCCGGTCAATCGGTTCTTCAGCCCGGCGTCGCGGTCGATGCCGAAGGTTTGCGCGGCGATCGAGGTCCGCCCCGCCGTCGCGCGCGCCGCGCCCTCGACCAGATAGTCGATGCGCCCGAAGGTCTGGTCGCGCACCACCACCACCGGCCGGCCGGCCGGCTCGCAGCCCTTGTCCACCCGCGTACGGCCGATGACGCACAGGCCGCGCTCGCGCAGCGTGTACTCGAGCACCGGCTCGGAGACATAGACCACCGCGCCGGCCGGGACGCGCTCCAGAGTCCAGTCGATCGCCGCGTCATAGGGAATCACGAGGTTGCGCTTGAACGGGTGCTCGGTGCCGCGCAGCGTGAGCAGCACAAAGAGCGTCGGCACCACCGCCGCCATGAGCACCAGCCAGCGCCCGACGGGCTCCAGCCGCCCGAGCGCCGCCGGCGCCAGCGCCAGCAGCGCGCAAAGCCACGGCGCCACGAACAGCAGGCTGCGCGGCTGGGAATTGCCGATCGCGAGCAGCGCGATCGCCGCCAGCGCCGCCATCAGCAGCGCCACGATCGCCAGATCGGGCGCCTGCCGCCAGCGCCGCGCGATCAGCCAGATCGCGCCCGCCATGACCACGCCATAGGGCGCGACGGCGGCGACCCAGGACGGACCCAGCCGTCCGCCGGCGAAGAAGCCGTAGCCCAGCGACAGCAGCGAACCAACCGGGCCGGCATCGCGCAGCCCGGGGATCGCCTCGGACACGCGCAGCAACGCCCAGGCGCTGGGCACCGCCATGACCGCGACGATGACAAGGAAGGCGCCATCTTCGCGCACGGCGAAGCGGCGGTTGAGGACATAGCGATGCAGGCCGAAGGCGGCGGCCGGCACCACCGCGAGGAAGCTGGTCATGCCGGCCAGGCCCAGCAGCACGCCGGCGCCGACTGATGGCCCGCCGTCGAGCAGCACACGGCGCAGGAACAGCGCCGTCAGCAGCGCGAACAACGGATACCAGCGCAAACTGTCGCCGACGCCGAACAGCAGCGGACAGGCGGCGAAGAGAACGATCGTCGCCAGGCGTCCGTTCCGCAGGGCTGTCTCAAATGGCTCCGATCTCACCCTGAGGAGCACCCAACGGGCGCGTCTCGAAGGGTGGGCTGCACCCTCGGTGCCCGTTGCCCATGCTTCGAGACGGCCGCTGCGCGGCCTCCTCAGCATGAGGTTGGAATCTGCGTCCTGGGTATTGCGCAGCACGACATCGAGCACGGCGAGGAAGGCCAGCGCCGAGAACAGCATGGCGACGACGCGCAGGGCCGGCGGCCCCAGGCCGAACGCCGACATCGCCGCGAACAGGGCTGTGGACAACGGCGGATGAATGTCGCCGCCGTCGAAGCCGGTGACGATGATCCGCCAGACGCCGAGTTCCTCGATCGCCAGCAGGGTATGGATCTCGTCGTCGAAGGGCGGACGCAGATAGAGGCCGCCGGCCAGGCCGGCCAGCAGCACGGCCGCGAGGAAGAGGAGCGCCTCGCCGCGCCTCACAGCAGCCCGAGCCGCTTCAGTTCGGCGGCCATGTCCGCCGGCATGTCCGCAGTGTCGCCACGAGAGAGGTCGGGCGGCGCGCGCTCGTCCTCCATGTAGCGCCAGCCCTGGAAGGCTTTGAAGGCCACCGGCGCGGTCGGCACGATGGTGCGCTTGACCTTGATGCGGCAGTATTTGCGGCCCTCGTCGTCGACGTCGTCCTCGAAGCCGACGAGTTGCTGCCTGCAACGCATGACTCCCTTGATGATCCAGTACAGCGAGCCGCCATCGAGCAGGTCTGCCGCGCGCTTGGGTGTGTTGCGCGTGAAGACCCAGTGCGGCGTGCGTGCGGCCATGCCGCGCTGCTTGCGGCGCGCCGCCTGCAAGGTCTTGAGATGGGCGAGATCGCTGACGCCGACGGCGAGCTTGATCAGATGCAAAGCCATGATCGGCCAGATTCATCACCGTTTGCGCGACCGCAACACAATTCAAACATTTTCCGATCATACCCAGTTAAGGTGTTGCGGGATCGGCTCACGTCGGGTCGAATCGCACTCGATGGGCAGGGTCATGCAAGCGTCCATGTACGCGCGACCGAGCGTCGGCTTGTCCGACGGCCCAACCCCTTTTTCGCGTTTTCCACTACCTCGCGACCGCCGGCAGATCGGCCGGCGGCGTGAGCGCGTTTGTCAGGTGACATCATGAACCGCACCACCCTCGTCGCCCTATTCGCCGCCGTCGCGTTGGGAGCCGGCGTGCTCGGTTACACCATCGGCAACGAGAAGCCACCACTCGATCGCCCCGCGGCGCCGCCGACGATCGCGGCGCCAGCTCCAGCGCCGACGCCTGCGCCGGCTCCCGCACCGGCCCAGCCGCCACAGCA
>JALHMM010000028.1 GCA_022844045.1 Reyranellaceae bacterium
GCCATCGAGCTCACGCCGCTGCCGGTGGTCGCCGTGGTGCAGGGCGACGCCATCGCCGGCGGCAACGAGCTGGCGCTGCATTGCGACCTCGTCGTCGCGTCCTCGACGGCGCGCTTCGGCATGTCGCTGGCCCAGGTCGGGCTGGCGCCCAACTGGTTCCTCGCCAAGAAGCTGATGGAGGTGCTGGGCCCGGTGACGACGCGCGAGATGCTGCTGCTGGGCGACCCGCTGCCGGCGACCAAGCTGCACGCGCTAGGCCTGATCGCGCGCTGCGTCGCGCCCGATGCGCTGGAGGCCGAGGCGGCCAAAGTGATCGATCGTCTCGCCAACAACGCGCCGCTATCGCTGAAGGCGATGAAGGCGCTGACGGTGCGGCAGCTTCAGCTGCGCGACAACATCCCGCACGACGACGTCGACGCGCTGGTGCAGGCGGCGATGAAGAGCCAGGACGCGCAGGAAGGCATGAAGGCGCGGCTGGAGAAACGCAAGGCCGCCTTCAAGGGACGCTGACCATGGAGCTGCGCCCCAGCAAGCCGTTCACCGACATGACCGAGGCGGCGATCAAGGCCCTGCCCGGCCAGCTCGGCGTCTTTCAGATCGCCGATGCAGCGGGCACGATCATCAAGATCGGCTTCGCCGGCGGCCGCGCGCCGTTCGGCCTGCGCAGCGAGCTTCTGAAGGAGCTCGAAACGCTCGGCGCCGGCCATCGCTTCCGCGTCGAGATCAACATGCAGTACACGACGCGCTACCAGGAATTGCTGATGCTGCATCAGGCCGATTTTGGCGCGCTGCCACGCGAGAACGCCAAGGACCCGCCGCCGCGCCTCGGCCGCCTGAGCCCGCGCTGAAGAGGACGATCCATGGATTTCGAACCGTCATCCGAACAGCAGATGCTGATCGACATGGTGCGCCGCTTCGTGCGTACCGAGATCATTCCGCTCGAAGCCAAGCTCGATCCCGACGCCTCGGAGCTGGCGCCCGAGGACCACGCGCGGCTGGTGCAGAAGACCAAGGCGATGGGCCTGTACGGCATCGACATCCCGGTCGAGTTCGGTGGCCCCGACATCGACATCGTCACCCGCACCCTGCTCGCCATCGAGATGTCGCAGCACCGCGCCGGCCTCTACGTGCCCTGCTACGGCACCTTCGGTGGGGCCGGCTTGGCGCAGATCTTCGAGGCCAATGACGACCAGAAGGAGCGCTACCTCTACCCGACCCTGCGCGGCGAGAAGAAGCCGTTCTTCGGCCTGACCGAACCATCCGGTGGCAGCGATCCGGCGCGCGCGATTAAGACGCGGGCCGAGCGCAAGGACCAGGGCTGGGTGATCAACGGCTCGAAGATCTTCATTTCAGGCGCCGATCGCGCGCAGTACGGCATCGTCTTCGCCCGCACCGACGCATCGAAAGGCCGTGGCGGCATCACCTGCTTCATCGTCGATTCCGACACGCCTGGCTTCCACGTGCGCCGCGTCGTGCACACGCTGCGCTCCTCGAGCTACGCCACCGAGCTGGAATTCAAGGATTGCTGGGTGTCGGACGCGCAGGTCCTGGGCACGGTCAATGGCGGCTTCGCCGTCGCCAACGATCGCCTCACCCGCCAGCGCATTCCCTACGCCGCCGCCTGCATTGGCGTCGCCATCGCCGCGCACGAGATGGCGGTCGAATGGTCGAAGATGCGCGAGACCTTCGGCGCGCGTCTGTCGGACCGCCAGGCGATCCAATGGATGCTGGTCGACAACGAGATCGACATCCGCACCGCGCGCTACTTCACGCTCGAAGCCGCCGAGCGCGCCCGCCGCGGCATTCCGTTCCGCACCGAAGCCGCGCTGTGCAAGCTGATCGCCTCGGAGAGCGGTGGCCGCGTCGTCGACCGCTCGATGCAGATCCACGGCGGCATGGGCATGACCAAGGACCTGCCGCTCGAACGCTGGTTCCGCGAGATGCGCATCCGCCGCATCGGCGAAGGCCCCAGCGAAGTCCAGCGCATGCTGGTGGCGCGCGAGATCCTGGGCGCGAGCGTTCGGTAGTTCTTCCTCCCTCTCCCCGCAAGCGGGAAGTGGGTTGGGGTGAGGGGTAGCCGCAAGTGGCGCACCGCCGCCCCGCGCAACCTGAATCAGCCCCTCACCCCGACCCACTCCCCGCTTGCGGGGAGAGGGAGACAAACACGGAGTCCTCATGTTCCCCGGCGTGCTCAACGGCGTGAAGGTGGTCGAATTCGGCCAGAATCTCGCTGGCCCGTACTGCGGCCAGATCCTCGCCTTCATGGGCGCCGAGGTGATCAAGGTCGAGAAGCCGGAGGGTGACGACGCGCGAAAATGGGGGCCGCCGTTCATCGCCGGCGAGGGCGTGAACTTCGTCGGCCTCAATCGCGGCAAGAAGTCGATCACCATCGATCTCAACGATTCCGCCCAGAAGCAGAAGCTGATCGAGCTGATCGGTACCGCCGACGCCTTCGTGCACAATCTGCGCGCCGGGGTGACCGAGAAGTTCGGCATCGACGGCAAGGCGATGACCGCCCAGTTCCCGGGTCTCGTCTATGCCGATCTCAGCGCCTTCGGCCATACCGGCCCGTGGAAGATGCGGCCGGGCTACGAGCCGCTGATCCAGGCCGAAGCCGGCCTCGTCAGCGTCAACGGCGATCCCTCGGGGCCGGCCTCGCGCATCGGCGTGTCGATCATCGATCTCAGCACCGGCATGTGGACGGCGATCGGCATCCTCGGCGCGCTGCTGCAGAAGGCGCACACTGGCAAAGGCTGCGTCGTCAGCACCTCGCTGTTCGAGAGCGGCCTGATGTGGGTGTCGACCCACGTGGCTTCGTTCTCGACCACCGGCAACGTGCCGCCGCGCCAGAGCACCGGCCACATCACGCTGACGCCCTATCAAGCGTTCGAGACCAGCAACGGGCTGTTGATGGTGACTCCCGGCAACGACCGTCTCTGGGCGAAGTTCGCCGAGACCTTGGGTAAGGCGGAATGGGTCGCCGATCCGCGCTTCCTCACCAACAAGGAACGCTCGGCGCATCGCCAGATGCTGCTCGACATGATCGCCGAGATCATGAAGCGCGACACCAAGGAGAGCTGGGCGGCGAAGCTGCAGGCGGTCGGCGTGCCCTGCGGGCCGATCAACGCCATCCCCGAGGTCGTGGCGCTCGAGCACACGAAGGCGCTCGGCATGTACCTGCGGCCCTACGGCGAGTTGCCCTCGCTGCTGCATGCGCTGCCAGTGTCGTTCGACGGCCAGCGCGCCGGCTTCCCGGCGCAGGTGCCGAAAATCGGCGAGCACGACGGCGAGGTATGACCTCGCCGTCGTCACCACATCACGGCTGCTTCAGCGAGTCGACGCCGGCCTTGGCGGCGGCGCCATCCTGCTGTGAGACCACGCCGATGGCGCCGACGACGTCATTGTTGAGCATCGGCCATCACCGCGGCGGCGATGCCCCTGGTTTGGACAATGCTTCTCACCTCGCGGTCGAGCATCCGCGCCCGCCGAGCACGGCAATACGATCCCGGAGCGATCAGCCGAGTTTCTTGATCGCCGCGATCAGCGAGCGGGCACCAGCCTCGTAGTCGGCCCACGGCTTGGACGATTTCAGCAGCTTCGGCGCGGTGCGGATGGTGTAACGCCTGGGATCGAGTCCGGCACGCACTTGCGACCAGTTCAGCGGCATCGATACCGTGGCGCCAACGCGCGCGCGCGGCGAGAGCGGCGCCACCGCGGTCGAGGTTCGGTCGTTGCGCAGGTAGTCGAGGAAGATGCGCCCCTTGCGTTGCTTCTTCGCCATGTTCAGCACATAGCGCTCGGGCTCGTCGTCGGCGAGCCTACGGCAGACCTCGCGCGCGAAGCCCTTGGCAACATCCCAGTCGTAACCCTTCCTGTCCGAAAGCGGCGTGACGACGTGCAGGCCCTTGCCGCCCGTGGTCTTGCAGAAGCTCACGAGCCCCAGCGCGTCGAGACGTTCGCGCACCGCCTTGGCGCCGTCGACGACCGCCGTGAAGTCGACGCCGGGACCGGGATCGAGGTCGAACACCAGACGTCCGGGCATCTCGACGTCGCCGGGCCGGCAGTTCCAGGGATGCAGCTCGGTCGTGCCCATTTGCGCGACGGCGGCGAGGGCCTCGACTCGATCGATCTGAAGGTATGCCTTCTTTTCGCCCGCGACCTTGGTGAGCGTCAGCAGGTGCGACGCACCCGGCATTCCGTGGCGCTGGAAGAACGCCTGTGAATGGATGCCGTCGGGCGTGCGCACGATGGAGCACGGCCGCCCCTTGATGTGCTCGATCATCCATGCGCCAACGCTCTCGAGGTACCGCGCCAGCTCGATCTTGGTGACCGGCGGATCCTCGTCGGGCCACAGCGGCTTGTCGGGGTGGGAGATCGAGACGCCCATCACAACGGCGCGGCTGGACATGGTCTCCGCCCTGGGCTTGGGTTTGGCCGTCCTGATGGTCGCGGCCTTCGTGGGCTTCTCCGCTTTGACCTCGCGGACCGGCATGTCCTCGCGCAGTCCCTTGAAGGCAGCCTGCCGCACATTGCCGGCGCCCGTCCATCCCGCGAACTCGATCTCCGCCACCAGCTCCGGCCTCGCCCAGTGCGTGTTGGCCTCGCGCGGCGGGCCGGCCTCGATATCGAACGGGCTCTTCTCACTCTCGACCGCCTCGAGCTTGGCTAGCAGCGAGCGCCGTGTCGACGCGTTGAAGCCGGTGCCGACGCGGCCGACATAGACCAGCTTGCCGCGGTCGCGATACACGCCGGCCAGCAACGAGCGCAGATCGCCGTTTTCACTGGTCCATCCGCCGATCACCACATCATGCCCGGCCCGGCATTTCGCCTTCGTCCAAGCGCCGCCGCGACCGGTCTGATACGGCGCATCGATGCGTTTCGAGATGATGCCCTCGAAATGCATGCTGCAGGCCGAGCGCAACACGGCGTCGCCCGCGGTCTCCAGATGCTCGACGTAGCGCAGCGTACGTTTCGGCGCCTTGGCCGCGTCGAGCACCGCGCGCAGCCGATCCTTGCGATCGACCAGCGGCAGCTTGCGCAGATCCTCGCCTTCGGCAAACAGCAGGTCGAAGGCAAAGAACACGAGATCCCTGGAGTTGCCCTCCGAGAGCGCGAGCTGGAGCGCCGAGAAGTCCGGCGCGCCGTCGTGGTCCAGCGCACAGACCTCACCATCGATCATGCAATCGGGCAGGTCGGTAGCGGCGTCGCCGATGGCGGCGAACCTCTCCGTCCAGTCCAGTCCCCTGCGGGTGCGCAGGGTCGCCTTGCCGTCCTCGACGCGCAGCTGCAGACGATAACCGTCCAACTTCACCTCGTGCACCCATCCCGCTTCGGAGGGCGCACGATCAACCAGCTTGCACAGTTGCGGCGACACGAAGTGCGGCATGGCCGAGACCTTGCGCGGGCGGGCATTGCGCCTCGGCGGCGTTTCCTTGCCACCGTCGACACGGTCGGAGCGCCGCGCCGCGCCGGCGCTCGCCTTGCGGTCGGTCATGAACGATGTCGGATTCTTGCCGGTACCGGCGGCGATCTGCTCCAGGGTGCGGCCGGAGGCGATCGACGTGTCGTAGCGCTTCAACCATCGCTCCGAATCACCCGCACGCGCCGCCTTGTCGCGATGCTTGATCAGCAGCCAGTTGGTGCGCTTGCCGCCTTCGCGATCGTTGCGCATGCGCACCAGTACCCAGCTGCCGCGCAGGCGCTCGCCGCCGAGCATGAATTTCAGGTCGCCCTTTTTCAGCCCGGCACGCGGGTCGCCCTCCGGCAACCAGTAGCCGCGATCCCACAGCTGCACCGTGCCGCCACCGTACTCGCCCTTGGGGATCGTGCCCTCGAAGTCGCCGTAGTCGAGTGGATGGTCCTCTGTCTCGACAGCCAGCCGCTTGTCCTTGGGATCGCGCGAAGGGCCGCGTGTCACTGCCCAGGACTTGAACACACCATCGAGCTCGAGCCGTAGATCGTAGTGCAGGCGCGTCGCGTCATGGCGCTGCACGACGAAGCGCAAACCCTTGGCCGAGCGCGTCCCGCCGCCCTTGGGCTCCAGCGTCCTGGTGAAGTCTCGCTTCGCCCGATATGTCGCAAGTTTCCTCGAGGCCACGGGAAGAAAACGCCGGTGCAACTAAGCTGGTTCCGACCTTTGGAACCATTGGCCGTCCCGCGATGTTGAGTTGCATCGTACGGAGGACATTATGGCCGTCAGACCGAGCTGGACCGGACATCTGCGACTATCGCTCGTGACCTGCCCGGTTACGCTCTACAAGGCGGTCGAGGCGCGCACCGGCACGCATTTCCACCTGATCAATCCCAAGACCTCGCATCGCATCCGCCAGGTGGCCAAGGACGCCACCACCGGCCACGAGGTCGACCGCAAGACGCTGGTGAAAGGCTTCGAGGTGTCGAAGGGCAGATACGTGCTGATCAAGCCCGGCGATCTCGACGCGCTGAAGCTCGAATCGACGAAGATCCTCGACATCGAGCGCTTCGTCGATGCCGCGGCGATCGACCGCATCTACTGGGACGAGCCCTACTACCTGGTGCCCGACGGCAAGACCGGACGCGAGGCCTACGCGGTGATTCTCAAAGCTATGGAGGACCGCCAGCGCGTGGCGATCGGCCGCCTGGTGCTCGCCAATCGCGAACGGATCGTGGCGCTAGAGCCGCGCGACAAGATCTTTCTGATGACCACGCTGCGCGCGCACGACGAGGTGCGCGAGCCCGGCAAGGTCATCGACAAGATCGGGCTGCCCAAGCCGCCCAAGGCGATGCTCGACATCGCGGGCAAGATCATCGACCAGCAGGAAGGCGCCTTCGATCCGCGCGACTTCAACGATCGTTACGAGACGGCGTTGAAGGCGCTGATCCGACGGCGCATCAAGGGCCAGAAGCCCGTGGAGGCCGAAGCGCCCGAGCCGCGCGAGGGCAAGGTGATCGACCTGATGGAGCAGCTCAGGCGCAGCGTCGGTGGCGGCGGCCGTCGGCGCATGCGAAAGGCGGCGTAGCGTCTGCCTATGACCGCCAGCTCTTCAAGACGCCCAGAGGTACGCCGGCGGTCCTGAAGATGCTCCCAGCCACTCGAGCTTGATTCCCTCTTTCGCAGACCGCAAGAGCGTGTCGTCGTCTTGCGAGGCGACGCTCAGCCATCTCGCCCGAGACTCTCGAACAGCCCCGCCAGCAGCCGGGCGCGGCCCTCGAGGCTGGATACCAGCAGATGTTCCTCGTGGGTGTGGCCGCCACCGCCCAGCACGCCCAACCCGTCCAGCGTGGCGATGCCGAGCGCGCCCGTGAAGTTGCCGTCGCTGCCGCCGCCGAACTGGCCGTGCCGTAAGTCCAGACCAAAATCGGCGGCGACCGCCCGCGCCCGGTCATAGAGATCCATGGTGCCGGGATGGGCGCGGAACAGCGGCCGCACGGGGCCGCGCTCGATCTCGACCCGCACGCCGTCGCGCTCGCCTGACAGCGCCATCATTGTCGCCACCACTTCGTCGAACGCAGGCTCGTCTGGCGCCACGGCAAGGACCTGGGCACGGCACTCGATGGGAATGACATTGACCCACTGGCCGCCGTTGACGACCCCCACGCTATAGGTGATGCCGCGCTCGAAGTCCGACTTCGACTCGATCTCCTCGATCAAACGCGCCATGACGCGAATCGCGCTGCGGCCGTCGCGATTGGTCGCGCCGGCATGCGCCGGCCGCCCGTGCGTGACGACGGTAAAGCGCTGGAAGGCATGCCGACCGGTAACCACCGTGTTGCCGGGCCGCCCCGGCTCCGGCACCAGCACGTAGCGGTGCGCGCGCGCCTCGGCCTCGATGCGCGCTCGCGTGGAGGGGCTGCCGACCTCCTCGTCGGGCACGAACATCACCGTCACCGGTAACTCGGGCGCGCCGCTCTGCCGCAAGGTTTGCGCCAGGGCGCAGGTCGCCAGGCGCATGCCGCCCTTCATGTCGTAGATGCCGGGGCCGTAAACGCGATCGCCGTCGCGCCGCACAGGCAGCCGGCTGTCGATCGTGCCAGCGGGGTGCACCGTGTCGAGATGACCGAGCACCAGCACGCCCGGCCCAACGCGCCGTCCGGAAAATCGCGCCGTCAGCATATCGCCGTAGCCGTCGCGACCGGGCTCGCGCTCGATGGCCGCGCCGAGCGTCCGCATCTCGGCCTCGGCGACGTCCATCATGCGATTGACCGCGTGAGCGTCGTAAGTCGGGCTCTCGATGCGCACCCATTCGAGAATCGCGTCGAGGATCTCCTCGGCGTCGAAGGCATTGCGGCGGCCCGCGGCGCTCATTCAGGCTTGATGCCTTTCTCGCGGATCAGCGTGCTCCACCGCTTCTCCTCGCGCACCATCAGGTCGTGCAGTTCCTTCGGCGTCGAGGCCACAAGGTCGACGCCTTGCTTGGCGAAGCGTTCCTTCATCTCCTTGTCGGCGACGACCGCCGCGATCGCCGCCTGCAGCCTGTCGATGATCGGCTTGGGTGTGCCCTTGGGCACCACCAGGCACTGCCAGAACTCGGCGCCGAAGCCCTGCAGTCCAGCGGCCTCCTCGACGGTCGGCAGGTCCGGGAAGGCCGAGGAGCGCTTGGCGCTGGAGATCGCCAACGCGCGGGTCGCACCACGCGACAGCAGCGGCGCCGCCTCGAGCGAGGCGGAGAACATCATCTGCGCGATGCCAGCGCTGAGATCCTGCGCCGCCGGCGCGCCGCCGCGATAGGGCACGATCGTCAGGTTCAGCTTGGCCATGTCCTTGAACAGCTCGGCCAGCATGTGATTGGTGGCGCCGATGCCCGAGGTCGCGATGTTGTACTTGCCCGGGTTCGCCTGGATGAGCGCGATCAGCTCCTTCACGTCCTTGGCTGGAACGGCCGAGTGGACCTGCAGGATGAACGGCGTCACCGACATCAGCGACACCGGCTCGAAGCTGTCGAAGGGATGGTACTGGACGTTGCCCTGCAAAGTCGGGTTGATCACCAGCGACGTGCCGCCGCCATAGATCATGTAGCCATCGGGTGGCGCCTTGGCGACAAGGTTGGAGGCGACGGTCGTCGCCGCGCCCGCCTTGTTGTCGACGATCACCGTCACGCCCAGCGACTGCGTGAGCTTCTCGGCGAAGGCACGCGCCACCACGTCGTTCAGGCCACCCGGCGGATAGGGCACGATCAAGGTGATCGGCCTGGACGGCCAGGCCTGCGCCCGCGCTCCAGATCCGGTCGCTGCCAGCGCCGCCCATCCGCCTGCCGCCGCAAGCCATCCGCGCCTCGTGACCATTGACCATTCCTCCGCGTCTTTGCGGTCGTTCCGCCGCCTTCGGTCAGGCACAATGCACGAGGTAGCATTCCTGTCCAAGTCGTGTTAAAGTGAGTATTCAATCACTTCAAGAGGTTGGGGGATATGGCCGGACTCAACATCAGCCCCGCCGGATTGGCCGATCTGGCGCTCAACAAGGAGAACCAGGCCAAGGCGGCCGGCGCCGATGGACTCGACCTGATCCTGTCGCGCGACTCGGGCATGGACGCTCGCGACATCATGAGCCTGCGCCGCTTCACCGCGAGCGAGAAGCTGCTGATCGTCTTCCGCTGCCCCAAGGCTTCGGCGCGCGCCTTCCACGGCACCCTGCCGGCCAAGACCTTCGCCACCAAGGCCAAGACCAACGAGAGCGGCACGGTGCACGGCAGGTCCGGGCTGATGGTGTCGGACTACGACATGATGAGCGTCTGGCGCTTCACCGGCGGCGGCTACGCCAAGATCTACATCTCGGCGCTGGAGCCCGGCGCCGCGCGCGGCCGATGGTCGCCCGAGGCGCGTGACCTGGTGCGGGCGATGAACACCTTCCTGGTCTCGAAGCTCCAGCACGGCTGCCAGGACGACTTCCTATCGGCCGAGAAGAATCCCGGCGTGAAGATGGCCGATCATTTCCTCGCCATCCGCACCGGCGACGGCATTTACCTGCGCGACCCGAACTACTGCGAGAACTTCTACCGCGCCCATGCGCTGTACTGGCCGTACCTGTCGAACGGCAAGCATTGCGGCCGCGGCCTGGGCTGAACGCGGTCGCCCCTGTCCCATCATCGACAGCGGATGCGCCACAACCGTCGCGTCAGTCGACGGTGGTGATCGCAACACCAAAAAAATCGGCCCGCGGATTAGCGCGGGCCGAAAGTCAAACAGGGAGGCTTCACGTCTGGGAGCCTTCTCAGCTGGTCCGCGACCAATTCACAAGCGAACGGTGGCGGACAATCGTGAACGTCGTATCCATTTGAAATAAATAGATAAAAGTGGCAAGATTGATTGTGCCTCTGGTCTTGAGCGTTTGCTCGTGTTCGTGACCAGCCGTCTAGTTTTGGCCCACAGATGGCCCACGGAACGATTCTTCGATATGCCGACTAACACCCGCGTACTTACCGATAGTTTTATTTCTACATTGCGTCCTGCTAAGGGACAGCGTGGGTGGCGGGAAATCGTGGATGGTGCTTGTAGAGGGCTGCGATTGAGGATCAGCCCAGCGGGAGAAAAGGTTTGGGCTATCCGAAACAAAGTTGGGACCAAGCGCTTTAGACACACGCTGGGTGCCTATCCGGAAGTCCCGCTATCGGAAGCCCGAAAGCGAGCAACAGGGTATCTTGCTGCCGCAAGAGACGGGTTAAGCCCCGCAGCGGTCGATGCGCGTGAAATCGGAAGCACCCTGACCGTAGCCCAGGCGCACCGAAGGTATATCGCGGCATTGGTAGAAGGCCACGTGATTAGCAGTAGAACCCGCGCGCTCAAGGAAGGAATGTTTCGCGCGCACATCGATCCGCAGATCGGAAGCGCTCACATCCGGCGGGTACGCCGCCTCGACATAGTTGGAGTGGTCAACGGCGTAAGCGACCGCAAAGGAAATCCGCTGCCCGTCCAGAAAAACAGGGTCTTTTCAGAAGTGATGGCCCTCCTGCGTTGGTGCGAGCAATGGCAGTACGTAGATGGCGTCCCTGCAATCAGAAAGCGGGATCTGCGCGTTTTGGGCGCCGCTAAGGAGCAACCAAGACGGCGTACGCTTTCAGACGATGAAATTCGAGGCGTTTGGACTGCGGCAGAGAATCTGGGTGAACTCACACGCGACTTCCTGCACCTACTGCTTCTTACCGGTCAGCGCCGCGATGAGGTTCGCCTCATGACCTGGGGAGAGGTCGACCTGCAAGGAGCTGTCTGGACGATCCCAGCCACTAGATACAAGACTCGTATCGATCACGTTGTTCCCTTGCCGGGACAGGCCGTAGAAATCCTTGCACGCCGATCAAAAGAGCGCCTCTCAAGCTTCGTATTGGCTGGCCGCCAATCGGACCAGGCATTCAACGGTGCGGCATCGGCTATGCGCCGGCTCCGAGCCCTTCTGCCTTTGAACGTTGTTTTTACTCTTCATGACTTCAGACGCACGGTGCGCACTGGCTTGTCCAGGCTCGGTGTAGACGAAGAAACTGCTGAGTTGGTAATCGGCCATACGCCGCAAGGAATTCGGCGCGTCTATGATCTTTACGATCGGATGCCTCAACGCCGAATCGCACTTCAACTTTGGTCGGATCACCTTCTCCGTCTGGTGCAAGAGCGCGAGACGCTGAGCCAGGCTGCTTAGCTGACGCGCGCATCAGCTGCGGCTGCCGCTTTGACACTTGGGTGCCCGCGGCCTTGTCTCCGCGTGCAAGGCAAAGGGGGCATTGCGCACGGCAGTAACCGTTGTTGAAAACTAAAACTGTGAATGACGATCTGTAACTCATTCGAAGCGGAGAGTTTGATCCGCGGATCAACACTCTTGCGCATCTAGACGAGCTAAGGACCGCCTGAGTCATGGGCGCCGTGCCGTGACTCCTCTCACACGAATCGTGCTGCGAGCGGAGCGGATGGAGATTCTGATGCCCTTGAATGCCATGAACCCCTGCTTTGAAACAGGGCTCGCCGACAATGCGGACGAGCTTTGGTCGTTTTGCCGGTGGCTTTGCTGTATGCCGGCTTTCGAACTCTATACCCGCCTGGCTCAAGACCTTGACGGGGGAGCGCACTCGAGAACGGTATTGGAGCGCTTTCGCAGCGACCGTATCGCTATGGAGGAACGTCTTCGTCGTTACGGCGCGGCCGAACGTGGTGCAGATCGACGGAACCAGACTTCACGCGCCTATGCCGCTGCTTGCACGTTGGCCGATAGGCACCTCATACCGTTTGCGGCAAGTGGGCTTGCTGATGCGTTTGAGAAACTCTATTGCGCGAGCGGAGAGGCTCTGATGACCTCAACAAGGGACTATGAGTTGAGGGCTATGCTTCAAGACTATGCCCAGTGCCACCAACACGAGTTTGTTCACCTTCCTGATCGGCTTTCCAAGGTCGATGATTCGCAGCTTAGGCGGTGGCCCGGAATAATTCGCGGGTTAGATCGGGAAGACAGAACCGAGTGTTGGTTGTTGCCGATGCTCGTCGCGCGCTTAGCCCCGCGGTCGAGATTTTCCAAAGCCGATTGGAGCGCACTGGCCCGTCAAGGAGTTATCGCTCAGGAAATCGATCATGAGCGCATTCGATTTGATGTGCGGCGGGTTGTACGCGCCGGGGTCACTGATCGTGTCTACGTCGTAAGACTTCATCTTTTCGATGCATAGCCGAGCCGGCTGATGCTCGTTCTTCTGCCATCGAACCAGGCATTCTGCCGACTTAGTACAGAAAGAACGAAGTGCACTCAGTCTGGATGAGCAATCTGGCTTGCTGAGAGCTCTAACGAACGCTAAGTTACCAAAGTGAGTCCCCCGCAGGTGCCCTGATTAGGAAATTGGTGCTGTGCAACACATCGCCTGGGCTTGGTTGTCTCCCAGCGGACGGGATTGACGATACCCAGCCGCGGACTCATCAATTCGCTCGATGGCAGATACTCGGCTAAACACCGCGTGCGGTGGCGGGTCTCGCGCAGTCGGCCGCCGGTTTGGTGCCAACCGGCGCCATCGCAAATCAGGCCGGCGTGGGCGCCGGGCGCGACTTGGGCGGCGATGGCTTCCAGGTGATGGCCCATGGCCTCGGCGTTGACCTCGGGCATGACAAGCGCCGCGCCGATCGCGCGGTCTGGGCAGATCGCGCCGAAGAGATAGGCCGAGTCGTGCCTGTTGTCGCGCACCATCAGCGGGCGCGAGCCGACCGGCGCCCAGATATAGGCATGGGTTCCCTTCTGGCCGACCCGGGCCTCGTCCTGGAACCAGATCTCGACCGGCCCGCCCAGCGCGTCGGCGGGCAAGGCATCCTTCAGCAGGCAGGCGAAGTTCTCCAAAAGCCGCTTCCGCCTCGGCGCTCTTCTTGAGATGGCTCGGACGAGGTTGCAGCTGGGTCAACCCGAGCTCGTGCAGCCACCTGCCGATCGTGCCCGTGCACCTCCACGCTGAAGCGTCTCGCCACCTCGGCCCGCAGGTCCACGCAGCGCCAGCGCGCCACCTTGTGATCGGACGGGTCCGGGCTCACCACAACCAGCGCTTTCAACTCCGCCTTTTGCGCCGCGCTCAGCGCTGGCGAACGGCCCGGGCTGCGACGCGACTTCAGCCCTTCGATCCCCAACGCGTTGTAGCGATGTATCCAGTACTGCAGCGTTTGACGGTCCATCCCGCTGTGCGCCGCCGCCTCGCCGCGACAGCGGCCCTCCAGAACCAGCGCTAGCGCCAGAAGACGCCGAACCTGGGCGCCGTCCACGCTCTTGCTCGCGAAACACCGAAGCTCCACAGCCGTATGCTCCGATCGCCTCACCTCGACCGCCACGCCCATCTCGGTCCTCCGCCCGCCGCATCATACCGACCGGCATCGAACCAGATTGCTGGCGCTCGCGGAATCCCCCAACGAGAGTCAATCTCAGCGTGGGTTGGTATGGGCGCACTCGCCGACGCGCTGCGGTAGCAGGTCAGTCTGACCATAGGCGCGTGAGAAGTCGCAGACCTGCGACAACCAGCACGCAAGCGAGCACGTACCGCGTGGCCTTCTCCGCCATGAAGCGCTGGCCGATGATCGTTCCGGCTATGGCGCCGGCCAAGGCCGCAGCGGCGTACACGCCTGTATCGGCTGAAGGGCGTTGCCTAGCCGCGAGCGCGCCTGCAAGCCCCGTGATCGAATTGCAGAGGATAAAGGGCGCCGACACGCCGGCGGCCTGCCTCGCGGTTGCCCAGCCGAGCCCTATCAGGGCGGGTGCCAGAAACACACCGCCGCCAACGCCCGTCACGCCGGATGCGAAACCCGCAATGGCACCGATCAAAGCGGCAGGCATCGTATCTGGCGGCACCACCGCCGCGCTGCGCAGCCGCACCACCATCATCACGGCCGCGAACAACAGGATACAGCCGGTGATCGAGCAATAAATGCCGCTGTCGAGTGCCAGTGGGCCGCCGAGGAATGACGCAGGAAGCGCCGGGATGGCTGCGCAAGAAAGCGAGCGCCAATCGATCGCTCGGTCGGCATGCAAGCGCCATGTCGCGTAGCTCGCGGCCACCACACTCAGGAACAGCGCCGTAGGCCGCAAGTCCGTTGCCGGCATCCCGACAAGCGCCATGACGGCCAGAAAGCCTGTGCCGCCAGCCTGCCCTACGGTTGCGTAGACCAGAGAGACGATGGCCAGCAGGACAAGGGTAGCCACGACGTTCATTGCGGGTTCGACCCTACTGCGCCGCTTTCCGCGCCTCCACCACGATGCCGACTGGTAGGCCCGCCGCCTTCCATTCGGGGAAGCCATCCTCGAGCCGCCTGACGTCGTAGCCCTTAGCGCGCAAGGCGGCGACAGCCTCGAACGACAGGACGCAATAGGCTCCGCGGCAGTACGCGACGATCTGCGTGTCCTTCGGCAGTTCGGCGAGACGCCGCTCCAGATCGGCAAAGGGAATGTTGAGCGCGCACGGCAGGTGGCCGAGGCTGAACTCATCCTCCGGGCGCACGTCGAGCAGCTGCACGCTGCCGTCCTCCAGGCGCTTCAGCAACGCTTCGCGCGACACCGGCTCCAGCGCGTCGAGCTTGTCGAAATAGGCCGAGACGATGCCCTGGACCTCGGCGCGGCTGTGTTCGGCATAGCGCCGCAGCGCGCCCAGCAGCTCAACGACAGGTCCATCGCCGAGGCGATAGAGGATCCGCTTGCCGTCGCGGCGCGAGCGAACAAACCCCGCCCGGCGCAGCACCTGCAGGTGCTGCGAGGCGTTGGCCAGGGACAGGCCGGTCAGCTGCGCCAGCCGCTCGACCGGGCGCTCGCCCTGCGCCGCATGCTCCAGCAATTCCAGCCGGTTTCCCTGACCCAGGACGCGGGCCAGCTCGGCGAATTGTTCAAAGATTTCAGATTTGGGGCTTGTCATTCAATTGCTAACTTGACTGATTGAATGATTCGAGTCAAGTCACGCTCTCTATCCAGTTTCCGGGTGAAGTCCGTGATCGGCCTCCATCGCTTCGGCTCGATGCGTCGGCAGGTGCTGCTGCTGGCCATCGCGCAAGCCCTGTTCCAGACGACATCGGTCATGGTCATGACGGTCGGTGGCCTCGCTGGCGGCCTGATCGCACCATCCCCGCAACTCGCGACCGCACCGATCGCCGCCATGTTCCTCGGGACCGCCGTGGCCACGTTTCCCGCATCGCTGTGGATGGCGCGTGTCGGGCGCCGCCAGGGTTTCATTGTCGGTGCCTTGCTGGGAATGATCGGCGGCGTGGCGGCTGCGGCGGGCCTGTGGCTCGGTTCGCTCCTGCTGCTGGCGTTCGGTACTTTCCTCGTCGGCACGTACCAGGCGTTCGCGCAGTTCTATCGCTTCGCCGCCAGCGAGGTCGCCGATGACGCGTTCCGGCCACGCGCCATCTCGCTCGTCCTGGCCGGCGGCATCGTGGCGGCGCTGGCTGGTCCGTTGCTCGCCCGCCTCGGTGGTCCGCCGATCTCGCCTGAATATGTCGGCTCGTTCCTGCTTCTGGCGGTCGTCTCGCTGATCGCCGCCGGCCTGCTGATCGGCCTGCGCATACCGGCGCCAAGGGCCGAGGCGACTACCGTGCAAGGCAGGCGCTGGCGCGCCATCGTCTTGCAACCAGCCTATCTTGTGGCGCTGTTCGGCGCGGCGACGGGATACGGCGTCATGATCCTCGCCATGACGGCGACGCCGATCGCGATGCTGCACCATCATCACGAGCTCGCGGCCGCCACGACGGTCATCCAGCTTCATGTGTTGGGCATGTTCCTCCCGTCCTTCTTCACGGGCTCGCTGATCATCCGTTTTGGCGTGCTACGCATCATGTTCGTCGGCGTCGCGCTGCTGGCCGCCCACGTCTTCATGACGCTGACAGGGACCGGGTTCAATTCCTTCGCCGGTGCCCTCGTGATGCTCGGCGTCGGCTGGAATTTTCTCTACATCGGGGGCACGACGCTTCTCACGACGGCCTATGACGCCGCCGAGAAAGGCCGGGCGCAGGCCACCAACGACATGAGCATATTCGTCGTCGGGCTTGCCTCCTCTCTGAGCGCCGGGGCGCTTCTCGAAGCGGTCGGATGGCAAACACTGAATCTAATGCTGTTGCCATGGCTCGCGATGGCGGCCCTCACGCTGCTGTGGCTCGGCTACCGGCGGCGCCGGGCCGTCGCCGTGGCGCACGCCGACTGAATCACGCCATGTTGAACGAGCTAGGAATTCGTCTCGCCGTTTTCCTCGGCGTATTCGTCCTCGCCATCGCGTGGGAGGCGATGGCGCCGCGCCGGCGGCGGCAGCTCTCGCGGTGGAGGCGCTGGCCGAGCAATCTGGGCGTCGCGGCCCTGAACACGGCACTGGTGCGCCTACTGCTGCCGACCACGGCTGTCGGCTTCGCGCTGTTGTGCGAGCAACGCGGATGGGGGCTGTTGAACAGTCTCGAGTGGCCCGAGTGGTTGAATGTCATCGTGGCGATCCTGGCCCTCGACCTCGTGATCTACCTGCAGCATGTGCGGTTCCATGCCGTTCCAGTGCTTTGGCGTCTGCATCGGATGCATCACGCAGATCTCGATTTCGACGTCACGACCGGCGCCCGCTTCCATCCGATCGAGATCTTGGCGTCGATGATCCTCAAGCTCGCCGCCATCGCCGCGCTGGGCGCTCAAGCGGAGGCCGTGCTGGTTTTCGAGATCCTTCTCAACGCGACCGCCATGTTCAATCACGCCAACATTCGCCTGCCCGTGGGCTGCGACCGCGTGCTGAGATGGCTGGTCGTCACGCCCGACATGCATCGCGTCCACCACTCGATCGTGCCGCAAGAGACCAACAGCAATTTCGGCTTCAACATGCCGTGGTGGGACCGCCTCTTCGGCACCTATCGGGCACAGCCGGCGGCCGGGCACGAGGCGATGACCATCGGTGTCGAGCAGTTCCGCACGCCACGCGAGCAGCGGCTCGACCGCATGCTGACACAGCCCTTCCGCGACGATGCCGCGGCGGATCTCCCCGCCGATCACGTCGCCGATGGTCCAGGCGCGAAGGAGCCCTGACGTGAAGACGCTCATCATTCTCAACGACCCGCCCTACGGAACGGAGCGCAGCTACAATGGACTGCGCCTGGCGCACGCCCTGCAGAAGAACGATGCGCAGGCGGAGGTCACGGTCTTCCTGATGGCCGACGCGGTGCTGTGCGCCAAGTCCGGCCAGAAGACGCCCGATGGCTTCTACAACATCGAGCGCATGATCAAGCGCGTCACGCTCGGCAAGGGTAGGGTTCTGCTTTGCGGCACCTGCATGGACGCACGCGGTTTGGCGGATACCGAGATCGTTGTCGGCGCGAACCGCAGCACGATGGATGAGCTGGCTGCCGCGACCATCGCGACGGACAAAGCGCTCGTCTTCTGAATGACGCCGCGGATCCATTCGACGACGACCCGGATCGGTCCCGCCGCTTACGATGCGTGGCGGCGTACTCCGCTCGGCGCTCTGACCGAAAGACTGGAGTACGGCCTCGTCTTCGAGACCGCCGGTCGGCTGGACGGCCTGCGTGTCCTCGACGTGGGCTCGGGTGACGGGATGTTCGCCATCAAGGCGGCACAGCGCGGCGCCGCCGCAACCGGCGTCGATCCCGATCCCGCCACGCTTGCGGCCGCAGCAGATCGGGCGCGCGCGATGGGCGTCAGCCTTCGGCTGGGCGGCGGTCGCGCTGAACAACTGCCGTTCGCTGACGGTACTTTCGACATGGTCATCTCGATCGCCGTGCTGTGCTTCGTTGCCGACGCAGACGCGGCGATCCGGGAAATGGCCCGTGTGCTGCGGCCGGGTGGGCGCCTGATCCTGGGAGAACTCAATCGCTGGAGTTCATGGGCCGCGATCCGCTACGCCAAAGGGCTGGCGGGCAGCCGTACCTGGCGCAGAGCCCGTTTCAGGACTGCCGCACAGCTGCGGCGATCGGTGAGCGCCGCCGGACTATCGGTCGTGTCGGTCAACGGTGCCGTTTTCTATCCGCCGCTCGCCGCCGCCGCGCGCCTCCTGGCGCCATGGGACCGTTGGCTTGGGCGGCGCACGACGTTTGGCGCCGCGCTGGTGGTGGTCGCTGCGGTTGCCGCCGTCCCTGGGCGCGAAGAACAGGTCATTGGATTGCACGAACATGGTCGCGAACTGCAGCCGATCACCCGGCCGCGCCGTGAAGCTGAACGACCGGCCGGGAATGAACATGCCGATGGCCGCGAGGCCCTTCATGGCGGTGACCTTGTCGAGCATAGGCTGGAAGTTGCCATCTTCGGCAAGCCGCTCCAGCGCCATGCCGGCGCGGGCCCCACGCGTGAACAGCACATCGCCGGAGGCCGCGACGACACATACGCCCGCCTGTGGATCGGGTATTTCATCAGGAAGTCCTCTTCGGTGAAGCGTGAGCCACAGATCGATCTCCGGACTTTCTTGCGGCGCCCATTGTCGGTCCCGTGCCGAGGCGAGGACACGACCGATCGTCTATGGTTTCGATGCCTATACCGCCCCGCGCACTCGCACGCATCAGGAATGAACCGGGTTGGAATTGCCGCCCCGGGCGTGGCGAGGGAACCTCTGCCAGATCGCTCACATTGTGTCCCGCGATCGTGAGTGCTCGCATCGCTGACAATCGCCAGCCAATAGGTTACAATGATCCTATGCTCCGGCGCCTGCTCGCCTGCTTCGTTGCCCTCGCCATCGCCATGCCCTCGCTGGGCGTGGCGGCGGTGGTCGTCGGCGTGAGCTTGGCCGGCGTGTCTCAGGCGTCGGCCTGCGACTGCCCGCCCGCGCGCAGCGCATCGGATTGTCCCGAAAGGAGCGCCGACTGCTCGAGCGAGGCGGCTTGCCTGGCGCGCTGTGCGATCACCGTGCCATCGCTGGTCGCCTCTTCATCTGTTCGCACGGTCGCGGCAATATCGCACGCGGATTGGCGGGCCGAGCGATCCACAGCGCCGCCGGACGTTCCGGCCGGACCGCCGTTCCGGCCACCGCGTCCAACGATCCCCACCTGACGAGCGACGCCAACCTGTAACGGTTGGAGTCTTCTGGACATTGTGTGCTTTGTCCGGCGCGCCATGTCCCCGGGTCCTGCCCGGTACTTGGGATCGATCGACATGCGCATTCGTCTTATCGTCGTCACGACGGCGGCCCTCCTTGCCGCCGCACTCGTAGCCGCCTTCCTTTTCATTCCGTCGCTATGGCCTGCGATCCGCTCCATGGCGCCATCAGGGCCGGGTTGGGAGGCGGTCAATTCCGCCGTGCCGACCGGCAAAGCGGTGCGTCTCGAGGCGCGCCTTAAAGGCCTGTCGGCGACGCCGCCGGCCGACGGCGTGCGCATCACCGCGATGCGTCTCGACATGGCGCCCGACGGCATGGCAGCGATGACGGGGCCGGTGCGCGTCTTGCCGCCACCGGCGCCCGGAATCGTCGCCTTCGAGACCGATCTCTCGATGGCCGGCCGTTGGGCCCTGTCGCTCTCCGCCGATGTCGCGGGCGAGACGCGCCCGGTGCGCGGCACGGTGATCTTCCGCGCGACGGCCGGTATGGCACCACCCGAGGCGAAGAGCGGCCGGCGCATCGTCTATTACCGCAACCCGATGGGCGCGCCCGACGTCTCGAAGACGCCGAAGAAGGACTCGATGGGGATGGACTACATCGCCGTCTACGAGGACGAGGTATCCGGCCCGCCGGGCACGGTGCGCATCGCGCCTGAAAAGGTGCAGCGCGCCGGTGTGCGCACCGATCTCGTCACGCGACGCGCGCTTGCGCGCACCGTACGCGCCTATGGTGTGATCGCGCAGGACGAGCGGCGCCAAGCGGTTCTGACGGCGAAGTTCGACGGCTTCATCGAGGAGCTGCTGGTGCCGCTGACCGGCACCGCCGTCGCGCCCGGCCAGCCGCTGGCGCGCATCTGGGTCGAAAGCCGCGAGATCCTGCAGAAGCAATCCGACTATGCCGCCGCCCTGCGCGGCGGGCGTCCCGCCGATCTCGAGCGCGCCGCCGCCAATCTGCGCCAGTTCGACATTCCCGAGGCGGCGTTCGAGACCTTGCGCCGCAGCGGCGAGCCGGTGCGCAGCTTGACCTTGAACGCCGTCACTGGCGGCACGGTGCTGGAACGCCCGGCGCTCAACGGCATGCGCTTCACCTCAGGCATGACGCTGTTCCGCATCGCCGATCTGTCGGTGGTCTGGGTGATGGCGCGCGTCGCCGAACGCGACCTCGCGGCCGTCGCCGTCGGTCAGACCGTCCGGGTGATGCCCAATGGCGCGGCAGGCGCGCCGATCACGGGCCGCGTCGGCTTCGTCTACCCCGAGCTCGATGCCGCGACACGTACCGGCATGGTGCGCGTCGAGCTGGCCAACCCTCGGGGGCTCCTGCGCATCGGCCAGTACGCCGACGTCGAAATCGAGACCGGTGGCGGGCAGCCGAGCGTGATCGCCGTGCCCGACTCCGCGGTGATCGACAGCGGCGCGCGCCGCGTCGCCTTCGTCGTCAGGGGCGATGGCCTGTTCGAGGCGCGCCAGCTGACCTTGGGCCGGCGCGGCGACGGTTTTGTCGAGGTGCTGGCCGGGCTCGCCGAGGGCGAGCGAATCGTCGTCACCGGCAATTTCCTGATCGACGCCGAAAGCAATCTGCGCGCCGCGATCGGTGGCCTGGGGGCACCGCAATGATCGCCGCCATCATCGCCTGGTCGGCGCGCAACATCGCGCTCACCTTGCTGGGCGCGCTGTTCGCCACCCTGGCCGGGCTCTACGCCGTCACGCGCGTGCCGCTCGACGCGCTGCCCGACCTGTCCGACACCCAGGTCATCGTCTACACCGAGTACTCCGGCCAGGCGCCGCAGGTGGTCGAGGACCAGATCACCTTTCCGCTGACGACGGCGATGCTGAGCGTACCGCGCTCGCGCGTGGTGCGAGGCTTCTCGATGTTCGGCGTGTCCTTCGTCTACGTCATCTTCGAGGACGGCACCGACATCTACTGGGCGCGCAGCCGCGTGCTGGAATATCTCAACGTCGCCGCCCAGCGCCTGCCGCGCGGCGTCACGCCCAATCTCGGCCCCGACGCCACCGGCGTCGGCTGGGTCTATCAATACGCGCTGGTCGGCGAGGAACGCGATCTCGCCGAGCTGCGCGCGCTGCAGGACTGGACGGTGCGCTTCGCCGTCGCCAAGTCGGACGGCGTCGCCGAGGTAGCGAGCGTCGGCGGCTTCGTCAGGCAGTACGCCGTGGTCGTCGATCCCAATCGGCTGCGCTTCCACGGGCTCACGCTCGACGCCGTGCGCGAGGCGGTACGCGCCAGCAACATGGATGTCGGCGGCCGCACCGTCGAGCTCGCCGGGACCGAGTTCATGATCCGCGGCCGCGGCTATCTCAAGGGCATCGCCGATCTCGAGCGTATCGTGCTCAAGGCCGATGGCGGCGCCGCCGTGCTGCTGCGCGACGTGGCGCGCATCGAGCTGGCGCCCGACGAACGGCGCGGCATCGCCGAGCTCGACGGCAAGGGCGAGGTGGCGAGCGGCATCGCCCTGCAGCGCCACGGCGCCAACACGCTCGACGTGATCCGCTCGGTCAAGGAGCGCCTGGCGGCGATCGCCGCGAGCCTGCCCGAGGGCGCCCGCATCGTGCCGGTCTACGACCGCTCCGATCTGATCCACCGCGCCGTGCGCACCCTGCTGACGACTCTCGCCGAGGAAAGCGCCGTGGTGGCGCTGGTCTGCTTCGTCTTCCTCTTGCACGCGCGCAGCGCGCTGGTCGCCATCATCACGCTGCCGCTGGGCATCCTGATCGCCTTCGCCGCCATGCACGCGATCGGGGTGGGCTCCAACATCATGAGCCTGGGCGGCATCGCCATCGCCATCGGCGCCATGGTCGACGCCGCTATCGTCATGGTCGAGAACGCGCACAAACGGCTCGAACGCGCCGGATCAGGCGCTTCGCGTGTCGAGGTGATTGTCGCCGCGGCGCAGGAGGTCGGGCCGGCGTTGTTTTTCAGCCTGCTCGTGATCACCGTGTCGTTCCTGCCGATCTTCGCCCTGGAAGCGCAGGAGGGCCGGCTGTTCAAGCCGCTGGCCTATACCAAAACCTTCGCCATGGCCGCCGCCGCGCTGCTGTCGGTGACCTTGGTTCCGGCGCTGATGGTGCTGTTCGTGCGCGGGCGAATCGTGCCGGAGGCGCGCAACCCCATCAACCGCGCGCTGATCTGGCTCTACCGCCCGGTGATCCGCGCGGTGCTGCGCGCACGCTTGCTGACCGTCGCGCTGTCGCTGGCGATCATGGTCAGCGCCGTGGTGCCGCTCAGCCGCATCGGCTCGGAGTTCATGCCCAACCTCGACGAGGGCACGCTGTTCTACATGCCGACCACGTTACCCGGCCTGTCGGTAACCAACGCGGCCGAACTGCTGCAAACGCAGAACCGCATCATCAAGTCGTTCCCCGAGGTCGAGTCGGTCTGGGGCAAAGCGGGCCGGGCGCAGACCGCGACCGATCCGGCACCGGTGGAGATGTTTGAGACCATCATCAACCTCAAGCCACGGTCGCAGTGGCGACCGGGCGTCACGCTCGACGGGCTGATCGCCGAGATGGACGCCGCGCTGCAGTTCCCCGGCGTCAGCAACGCCTGGACCATGCCGATCAAGGCGCGCATCGACATGCTCGCCACTGGCATCCGAACGCCTGTCGGCGTCAAGATCTTCGGCCGCGAGCTGAACGAGCTTGAGAAGGTGGCGCGCGAGATCGAGGCGACCTTGCGCACCGTGCCCGGTACCAGCAGCGCCTATGCCGAGCGGGTCAACAGCGGCTATTTCGTCGAGATCACGCCGGATCGCGGCCGCCTGGCGCGCTACGGGCTCGGCGTCGAGGCGGTGCAGCGCACGATCGCCGCGGCGATCGGCGCCGAGCCGGTGACGATGACGGTGGAGGGCCGCGAACGCTACGCCGTGGTGCTGCGCTATCCGCGCGACCTGCGCAGCGATCCCGAGGCGATGGCCACCGATGTGATGGTGTCGCTGCCCAACGGCGCCGCCGTGCCACTGGGCGAGGTCGCGAAGATCGAGCGCACGCAGGGGCCGACGACGATCCGTACCGAGGACGGTCAGCTCGTGGTTTATCTATACATCGACATCCGCGACCGCGATCTCGGCGGCTATGTGCGCGAGGCCCAGCGTATCGTCGCCGAGAAGGTCGTGCTGCCGCGCGGCGTCCACACGCGCTGGAGCGGACAGTTCGAGTATCTCGAACGGGCTGAGAAGCGGCTGATGGTCGTGGTGCCGGCGACCCTGCTGGTGATCTTTCTGCTGCTCTATCTCAACTTCAGGCGCATGTCGGACACGTTGATCGTCATGCTGTCGCTACCATTCTCGCTGGTCGGCGGGCTGTGGCTGATGGACTGGATGGGCTTCAACCTCAGCGTCGCCGCCGCCGTCGGCTTCATCGCGCTGGCCGGCGTCGCCGCCGAGACCGGGGTGGTGATGCTGATCTATCTCGACCACGCGCTGAAGGACGCGCGGGCGCTTTGCGCGGCCGAGAGTCGGCCATTCGACCGCGCCGATCTGCGCGCGGCGATCATGGAGGGCGCCGTCGAGCGCGTGCGACCCAAGATGATGACGGTTGCCGCCATCATGGCCGGGCTGGTGCCGGTGCTGTGGAGCACCGGCGTCGGCTCCGAGGTGATGCAGCGCATCGCCGTGCCGATGATCGGCGGCATGGTGTCCTCGACGCTGCTGACCCTGCTGGTGATCCCGGCGCTGTTCGCGCTGATTCACGGGCGCGTGCTGCGGGCGTGACCAACGGCCGCCGGAAACCGGTGGCACTCAGGCGCAGCAGTCGCTCTTGCCCGTCTCCTGGATCGGTGGGCAAGGCACCGAGCCGTAGGAGCAGAAGACGCAGCAATCGCCCGCTTTGGGGCGTAGGACGATGCCGCAGCCTCGGCAGTCGTAGAAGTACTGGCACGCCGTGGTCGGCATGGTCTCGCATGCCTGATGGCCGCAATGTGGGCAGGTGATGGTCGAGTCGAGCCGCATCGCGCGCCTACTGCATCCGAAGTAGGGCGCCGAGAACGGCGTTTTCGACCAGTGGCCAGGCAAGCCCGAGCAAGACGATCGCCGTGGCGACGCCGAGCATGCCGCCCGTGACCCAGCGTCGCGGCGGCGTGGCGCAGGTGCCGTCGGCCGCGCACGCGGGCGCAGCCCGCAGCCGGATGAAAGCTACCCAGGCGGCGGCGAGCGCGACGCCGGCGAAGCCGAGGATCGCCGGCCGGTATGCCGCGAAGGCTTCCAGATCGCCCAGCCAGCCCGTGCCGATCCCGGCCACGGCGAGCGCCAGCGGCAGCGAGCAGCACGACGACACCGCGATCGCGCCGATGCCGGCGAGCGCGCTAAGCGCCGCCAGCGGGCGATCGATACGTGGTCCACGTATCGCGCCGCCGTCGCGGGGCTCTTGCACGGCACGGTTCATCAATGGTCCTTCCTCCGTATGGACCTTATACTGCTTCCTGTAGTCGCTACAGGAGGAAGCGGAATGGCGATCACGAAGCCGCGAGGCGACATGACCATCGGCGGGCTGTCGCAGGCGACGGGCTGCAACATCGAGACCATCCGCTACTACGAGCGCATCGGCGTACTCGCCAGACCGCCGCGCACCGCCGGCGGCCGGCGGACATACGGCGACGACGCCGTCCGCCACCTGCGCTTCGTGAGGCGCGGGCGCGAGCTGGGATTCTCGCTCGATGACATGCGCTCCCTCGCGGCGCTGGCGGAGGGCGGTGGCCATTGCGGCGAGGTGCGCACACTGACCTTGCGGCACCTGGCCGAGGTCAAGGCCAAGATCCGCGATCTTCGAAGGCTTGCCGCCACGCTCGGCGCGACGGCGGAGCTCTGTCGGGGCGGCAAGGCGCCGAAATGCCCGATTCTCGATATCCTGGCCTGATGCGGATTCTCGCGTCCAGCGCTACAGCCACTGCTTGATGGTCGCGATCCAGACGCGCCGCTTCGGCGCGCGCGGGGCTGTTTCCCGCAGCGGCGCCGCGACGTCGGTGACCGTGCCCGATGCCTGCGCCTTCGACGCCGGATCGGCGAGCTGCACCGACTCGGGTGTCGACGAGCAGGCGCCGGCGGTCAACGCGATCACGGCGAGAACCATCGGGATCATCCGACGTGTGATGGATACGGTGGACATGTGGGGTCTCCTCGAGAGAGTCCGCGGCTCTTCAGCTTTTCTTGGACGGAGCAAGCGTGCCCTTGATCTTCAAACACGTCCCGGCGGGCACGTACTTCCAGGCGCTCGGGTCGTTGTCGACCTTCGCGGTCCCGCCACAGGAACTCGTGGCGGTGAAACAGTCGTTCATGCCGGCCTTGGCGATGCCGTAGCACTTCTCATATTTGTAGGTCGGCTTCTCAGGATGGACCTGCGCCTGCGCGGCGAGCGCCAGGACGGATGTGAGAGCGGCGGCGATCGAGGCGGCCGCCATTGTGAAATGAGCTTTCATGATCATCTCCAGTGGTCAGAGTTGGATGCGGAAGCCGCCGAGCGCGACCGCGCCGGCGGCGCGGCGGCCCTTGTCGCTGAAATCGAAACCCCAGAGCGCGCCATAGGCCCGGATCTTCTGGCTGAAGCGGTAGGCACCGCCGACCTGGCCGGCGATCAGACGACCATCGCGGCCGCGCGCCGGTTCGCTTTCGCCGCGCGCGAACTGCGCGTAGGCGCCCCATTGCCACGGGCCGTCGGTGTAGTTGACGCTGGCGGCGACGCCCCAGACGGCGGCGCGTTCGCCGCCGCCGGGCACGCTGGTCAGCCCGCTCTTCGCGTTGAAGGTGAAGCTGGCACCGAACGCCAGCGCCGCGTCGACGACGTATTCGACGCCGCCACTGAACGAGAACAGATCGCCGACCCGACCCGCTTCTGTCGTGCCACCACGGGCGAAGGCGAAACTGCCGCCGAGCCGCAGCACGTCGGCACCGAGATAGGCTTCCTTGACGAGGCCGCCCTGAAACAGCGCACCGCGATGCGGCGCGCCGGCGCGGCCTTCGATCCGGGGTGCGAACGACACGCCGAGCAGCCAGCCGTCGACCTTGGGCGAGACATAGAGCGCTTTTGGCGACTGGTCGGCGAAATAGCTGGTCGAGACACCGAGAATCGACAGGCGATCGATGCGGCGCGCCATGTCGCGATCGATGATGCGGGTCTGCAGGCCGCCATTCGGGTCGAGGCTGGCCCCGGAGGCCGGGCCGAACTCCGCCGATACGAACTGGAAGGCGTTCGGCGCGTAGCCGGTCAGGACATCCGGCAGTCCCTGTCGCCAACCGACCTCGACGCGGCCCCATCGGTCGGAGACGACGAGACTGCGCTCTCCCCAGCCGATGGCATCGTCGGTCGAGGTCGTCAGCACGATCCGCAGGCCGATGCCAAAGCCGCCCTCGACGAGCTGTCCGAACACCCGGATCGCGCCATCGGCGAAGCCGCCGGTGCGGGGTCCGTCAGCGCCGAAGGCGAAGCCGCCGGTCGCGTTGCCGTAGGCCTCCAAGGTCAGCTTGAACGGCTCGTCGGCGACGACAATCTGGGCTGCCGCCTGATGGGCGGCGGATGACAGCGCCGTCCCGGCGAGAAGGCCGAGCAGGACGAAGCGCTGTGTGATGGTCGGGTTCATGGCGGCACGCTACCGGCGGCCGCGCGCGGCCTCCAATATCGGATGCCGATGGAGTCGATAGCCGCTCGACATCGAGGGCGCGCCGCGACGACGACGTGGCCGCGTCAGCCGCGGTCGTGCAGTCGTGCAGATAGGCCTACTGTGGGTGGCTGCGACGCATCGGCCCGCGCCGGTGGCGATGCGGCCGAAGTTCGTGCCTTTCGCCGTGAAGACCTGCGCGGAGCGATCATGGAGGGTGCTGTCGAGCTGACTCCGGCATGGTGGCCGCCGCTCGCGCGTCGGGCCTCGAAGATCGCCCGACCGCGCGCTCAGTGACGCAATCCGGCGCCTTCGCCGACAACGCGCCCACTCACGCGTACGCGCAGCTCGGTGCGCCAGGTCAGCAAGTCATTCATGATCAGACCAGGTGGCGCAAGCCTTCCCAGCCGACATATAGTGCGATCAGGAAGATCAGCGCGCTGGAGAAGTAGGGTGCGCGGCGGGCCAGCGCGGGAAGGCCGCGCCAGCGCCGCCCGACATGGTGCACGCCCAGCGCGGCGATGGCACCGGTCGCCACCAGGGTGAGCGCCAGCCCGATACTGAAGCACAGCACCAGCACAACGCCCAGGGTGAAATGCTTCAGTTGCAAGCAGAGCAGCAGGACGGTGATCGCCGCCGGGCAGGGGATCAGGCCGCCGGTCAGGCCGAAGACGACGATCTGGCCGGTGGTGACGTGGCGCGTGGGGAAAAGTCGGCGAATGTCCTCGGCGTGCTGGCGCTGATGGGCATCCTCGAAGCCGGCCGAAGAGACGTCGAGTCCAGGAGGCGCGGGTACGTGGCGATGATGATCATGACGATGGTGGTGATCATCGTGGTGATGACCGTGCGCCGCCCGTTCGCGCCGCTGCTCCCGCCAGGTGCGCAGGAACATCCAGATCGCCACGCCAGCCATGATCACCGCCGAGGCGACTTGCAGCCAGGGCTCGCTGGCCTCGGCGCTCCACCGGCCACCGACATACATGCCGAGCAGCGCGATCACCCAGACCACGGCGGTGTGCGAGACGGTCGCCGCCAGACCCAGCATCACCGCCTGCCAGACCGTGCCGCGGATGGCGACGATGAAGGCCGCCATCATGGTCTTGGAGTGGCCCGGTTCCAACCCGTGCAGCGCGCCCAGCAGGATGGCGCTGGGCACGAAGAGCCACGCCTTGCCCGCGCCTTGCGCCAGCAGCTCGGCGAAACCCGGCATGGCGGCGCTACAGGAACTTAGTGAGCCGGCGGAACTCGTCGAGCACCGCACGCTCGGTCTTGTTCTGCGGGCCGATCGACCGCTCGAGGCAGTGGTCGATGTGGTCGTGGATCAGCACCGTCTTGGCGTTGGCGATGGCCTTCTCGATGGCGTGCAGCTGCTGGGCGAGATCGACGCAGGGCCGGCCGGCCTCGATCATGCCGATCACCGTGCGCAGATGCCCCTCGGCGCGCTTCAGGCGCTTGACGATGTTGGGATGCGATTCGTGTGTAGACATATCCTATCCCCCTGGATAGGATATACAGCTATGCGATACTCCTGTCCACCATGATAACGATCTTGAAGGCGGCCGCGTTCCTCCTGGGCCTGCTGGTCGCCAATGTCGCGTTCGCCCACGGCGTGCCCAGCGGCGACAAGCTCTTCATCGAGCAGAGCATCGGCCTGCAGCTCGGGCCCTTCGTCTATCTTGGCGCCAAGCACATGGTCACCGGTTACGACCATCTGCTGTTCCTGCTCGGCGTCATCTTCTTCCTCTACCGCATGAGGGACGTGGCGACCTACGTGACGCTGTTCGCGGTCGGCCACAGCGTCACTCTGCTGACCGGCGTGCTGGCCGGCACGGCGGTGAACGCCTACCTCGTCGATGCCGTGATCGGCTTGTCGGTGACCTACAAGGCGCTCGACAATCTCGGCCTGCTGCGCCGCTGGCTGGGCTTCCAGATCGACACGCGCGCCGCCGTGCTGGGCTTTGGCCTGGTGCATGGCTTCGGCCTGGCCACCAAGCTGCGGGAATTCTCGCTCTCGCCCGAGGGCCTGGTCGCCAACATCGTTGCCTTCAATGTCGGCGTCGAGATCGGCCAGTTCCTGGCGCTCGCGGCGATTCTCATCGCCATGGGCTACTGGCGGCGCACCGGCAGCTTCGCGCGCCACGCGCGCGCCGCCAATCTCGGGCTGGCGGCCATCGGCCTGCTGCTGACGGCCTATCAACTCGCCGGCTATTTCGGAGTCATCGAGGAGGGACCATGAGCGATCCGATTGTGCGCGACTATCCGTTGCCTTCGCTGCGCGGGCTGAACCGCGCGGCGCTGATCGCCGCCGTGGCGGGTGGCGCGTTGGTCGTCACCACGGTGCTGCCGGCAGAGTACGGCATCGATCCCAGTGGCATCGGCCGAGTGCTGGGATTGACCGAGATGGGCGAGATGAAGCGCGCGCAGACGGCCCCGCCGCGTCAGGGCTGGCGCTTCTCGCTGATCGGCGCGGCGCACGCGCAAACGCCAGCGCCGCGTAACGACGAGGTGAAGGCGACGCTGAAGCCGGGCGACACCGCCGAGGTCAAGGCCTTCATGAAAGTCGGCGACGAGATGACCTGGAAGTGGTCGACGGTCGGCGGCAAGCTGAACTTCGAGTTCCACGGCGAGCTGCCCAACGCGCCGGCTGGCAAATTCACAAGCTACGGCAAGGGCGCCGCCGACAACGCCGAAGGCGCGTTCAAGCCCAAGTTCGCCGGCACGCATGGCTGGTTCTGGCGCAACCGCACGTCGCAGACGATCACCGTGACCGTGAGCACCAGCGGCCGCTACGAGAAGCTGGAACTCCTGAAGTGACGCGTTCCTAGCCGGGGGCGGCTACGGCGCTCGCCTTCGCCGTCATCCTGAGCGCAGCGAAGGATCTCACGGTATGGTGGTCACATGCGAATGGCATGTCCTCTCGCACTACCGCGAGGGCCCTTCGCTGCGCTCAGGACGACAGAGTTTCCACGATGCCTTGCGCATCTTGGTAGTGGTGACCTGACCGTTGACCCGCTCGGCCTCGCAACCACGGGGGCGCTGGGCTTCAGCGGCTTCAGCATGGCCGGGTCGCCGACGCGGAAGACCATGGTCATGGAATCCGTGTCGAGGTTCTTGCGCGACGCGTCAATAGTCGATCGGGGTATCTGGGCCCTGACACTAGTACATCTGCGGGAATCTGCCGGCGCGCCACGCCTCGTACTCCTGCCGGGCGTGAGGATCTTTGAGCGCGGGCGAATGCGGAGCCATCTTTCCCGCGGTTCGCGGATCGTGCACATGGCAGGGCGTCGGCTTCACCGCCTTGGGATCGCACTCGACGAAGCGCGGCTCGCCCGATGCCGGCTCGTGATGATGCCGATGATCCTGGTCCGCATACACTCGCTGCGTCGCACAAATGATAACCACGGCGAAAGCCAGTCTCCAGGGCATAGCTTGGCTCCTGCGGCAACAACCTCCGTCAGGACTGTGCTAACCGAGGCTATCCTTTGGTTTGTCCGAATCTCACCGCCTACAGCACGCCGCGTAGCGGATAGAGCCGACCGCAGACAGCGACTTCTCTGTCTGCGGCCGACATAGGCGACGGGAAAGGCGCGACCTCGGCATGGCATTTACCGGTAGCGGGTGCCGCCGGAATGAGGGCGACTATCTTGCAAGGATTCGGCCCGCCTGGTCGACCGTGACGCTGAGCTTCGCGGCTCCGCGGATTGCCGTGCCACGCCAAGCGCCATCGTTGCCGCGACTGAGATCGGCAATGGCGCGATATCCATCAGCTTGGAGGCGAGCGCGCGCATCAGCGTCGCTCAGCACCGGTCCACCAGCGGTGCCGGACGCTACCGGCGCATTCCTAATGCCACGATCGGCGAACGGGCGGTCGAACTCTGGGCTGCCCTCAGCCAACGCGACGCTGGCTCCGATGCCGAGGGAGACGGCGATGGCCACAAGCATAACTCTGATCATGACTGCATACTCCTAGTTGAGAACCAAAGATGATCCACTGTGTGAAAGCTAATCCAGCTTTCCCATTCCCCGCCGAAAGCCGGCCAATGACAGGCTCGAGGCGCGACGTCGTGCTCTTCACTGTTGCGCACCGTCTCTTCGCTCTTCAGAATCACCACCCGCCGTTCGGCGTGTCGATGCGGATGTCGAGGATGGAACGGCGGAGAAGCACCCTCCTGAAAGGTCGCGTCCTCATCCAGTTGGTTCGTCGCGGAGCGGCTGGTGGATACAGGGCTCACGGGGTCGTGATCGACACGATGAGCACCCGAGAGCAGAAGCTTTGTTTGGTAGCGGTGTAACCAAAGCGGCGGCTCGGCCGAACTCAAGATAGCGGCCGATGGTGACAAGCGAGCATGAGTTGAAATCGTTGATGACGGCGGGCCTCGATGGCGACGCCGCCGCGTACCGCGTCTTGCTTCAACGCCTCAGTCGTCATTTGCGCGGCTACTATCGGCGGCGACTTTCGAGCGCGGGAAGGGGGCCTGCGGAGGCGGAGGATCTGTTGCAGGAGGCGTTGTTGGCAATTCACACCCGTCGACATACGTATGACCGGACCGAACTTCTGATGCCGTGGGTACATGCTATCGCGCGCTACAAGCTAATTGATTATCTGCGGCGGACCAGGATATCGGCTCGCGCCGTGCCGATCGACGATGCCGACGAACTCATGTCAGCGTCCCATCACGGTGACGTCGAGAGTTCGATCGACCTGCAGCGGCTGCTTCGCCGTCTTCCTCATCGGATGCGACGGGCCATCCAGGACGTGAAGCTGGATGGCTTCAGTGTCGCCGAGGCCGCACGTCGTTCCGGCATGTCGGAGTCAGCCGTAAAGGTCAGTATCCATCGCGGATTAAGGGCTTTGTCGGTGGCGGTCGCCTCGGAGGGAAGATCATGAAGACCGACGATCTAATCACGATGCTCAGCTCAAATGTCGAAGCAATCGATCCGCACCGTTTTCGTCGCGTCTACGTCGGAGCGGTGGCCGCCGGGGCCGTCATTGTGATCGGTGCCACACTGCTGACGCTGGGCAGCCGGGCTGACTTTCGCACTCCGGCCGCACTCAGTTTTGTCTTAACCAAGCTCCTGTTCGCGGTCGCGGTGTCGATGTTGGCGCTCGTCTACCTTGCCCGGCTTGCGCGGCCGGGCGGCGGACTGCCGCTGCCGATGACATTGATCGCCCTTCCGTTCGCCGGCATCGCCGCTCTGGCAGCAATCAGCCTCGGGGGGGCACCCGCGGCGCATCGGCATGCAATGCTGTTCGATGGTGAGTGGCTCGAATGCCTGCTGTCGATCCCTATTCTCGCAATCATCCCTTTTGCGCTGGTCATCTGGGCGTTGCGGCAAGCCGCTCCGACGCACCTCAGAGGCACCGGCGCGCTCGCCGGCCTTGTTGCGGGTGGCCTCAGCGCCATCGGCTATGCCCTGCATTGCGTTGACGATTCGCTGCCGTTTGTCGCGCTCTGGTACAGCAGCACGATCATCCTCTGCACCCTAGCCGGCGCCGCACTCGGCCCTCGACTGCTACGGTGGTAGCCTTGATACGGCCGGATCGCTTGGGTCGTGCACCTACCGACTCCATCAGCAGCGCTCCGGCAGGCTCCGACTCAAATAAGCAACGCTGACCAGCCCACTGCGTCCGTGGAGTTCCACATCGTGTTTCCACAACCATGGCGCCGCGTCCACTGCTGATGACACGCGGTTGAGTGTTGTTGCCGAGACGACAATCGAGGCGCCCAACGTTTTCGTAAGCCGCTCGAGTCGCTCGGCGACGTTGACGGCATCGCCGAATACTGTGAACTCGTCATGGTTGTCGCTACTGATGATTCCACCGATCACTGGTCCAAAATGCAAACCAATTCCAGCGTCGAGAGCGGCCTTCCCATTCCTTTGACGTTGTCTCTTCCAACCTTCAAGTACTACTCCCAGCCGCAGCGCACACGACAGCGCCTGTTGGGCATCGTTCGCCGCCGGGACAGGGTGCCCGAAGACTGCCATCACTCCGTCACCGATGAACTTGTCGACCGTGCCGCCCCACTCGAACACGAGCCGAGTCACATGCTGCCGATACTCGATAAGCAGTTCCGCCAGATCATGCGGCGTCGCCGTCTCTGCGAAAGTGGTGAATGATCGAAGATCGACGAAAATGATGGCGGCTTCCCGCCGCTCCAGCGCTGTCGAGAATGTACCCGTCTGCAACCCCGCCACGACGCGCGGCGAGAAGAACCGGGACAGGCTGTGACGGCGCTGCTCGCTCTTGATCGCCTGGCGAAGCAGAAGACCGTGATCACGCGTCAGCAGAAACGCCACGAGCGCGGCGAAACCGAAAGCCGCCACCAGCGCGCCCTCGCTCCCGTAGGGCGGCTGCGGCCCCGCGTCGACGCGATGATCGAATCCAAGCAGCGCTGCCGTGGCGACTAGCAGCGAAAGCCAACCGGCCACCACGATCATCGAAAAGACGACGACTAGACGAGGAGTGAGGCGCAAGGCGACATGGTGCAGAAGCAGAAAGGCGATCGCTAGCACCGGCGTTGTGAGTTTGTGTTCCAAGAGGCCCGAGGCATCGAACAGATGCTCGTGAATGAGAGCCACGACGAGGGCCGCGTCGATGATGACGAACAACGTACCGGTCCAGGCAGGGCCGCGCCTGCCCAGAGCCAACGCCAGCGCCGCCACCGTCGCAAGGGTGTAGGCGCCGAGAACGTTGGCGTGAACGAGAAGATTGCCGTGGGGTTCGCCAGCCAGGAGATTCGCGAGGAGAATCAGCAAGACCGCGAGACGCAGCCATGCAGACCGCGCCTCCCGACGCCAGCGCCGCTCCTCCCGCGAGATGGCGGGCTCTGTGGAGCCAAGACCAAGGTCGATCACTGAGAGCTTCCTCGTTACCATGCCAACCTCGTCCATGAGCCGATCGTGTCGAGAGCCGTGGTGTAACATGCGGCGGATCGCCGAGTTTGCCGGCAAGGGCCGGTACGATCAGCAAGGCAGGTTCGATGACGCCGCGCACTTCCTCGATCAGTGTCGCGTCCCGCCTCGACAGATACCGTCGGCCGCCACCCTTACGTCGCAACCGGCTTTTCACCAGCGGCGCGGCGTCGAGCTCATTCTGTCCCCGACCAATGGTCGAGCGCGCCAGCTCTGTCATCTGCGAGACTACCTACAGGGCATCCCAGCCGGCTGCGCGGACCTCGCCGGCCGCGAACAGCCGCCGTCCGCGCTCATCGAGCTTCGAGCCTACCAACTCCCACCTGCTCCGATTTTTCTTGCCTTTCGATCATGCCGACCCGCCGCTCCAGGAATCCTGCCGCCCTGGATTACTCTGCTGCGGCGTCCCAGACCGGAATCCGATTCACTTGTTGTGATGGATGTCCTTGATATGAATCTGATTTGGGTAAACTTGGTGGCGCTAAGCCAGGTCGGCCGATGCTGCTCATAGCACATCCAGCGCGATCTTCGCCTTCAGCCGCATCAATCTTCCGCCTTGTCTTCTGTCTCATTAGCCCCTTAGTCCAATACGGACGGCCGCTTCCCCAACTAAGCTCCAGATCCTATATTCCGGATTCACTTAAGGGCTTACGAAGAACAAAAACTGGGCCTGCGCCCCACCGACCGCTTGCCCCGGGCATGACACGCTGAACCGCGAACAGCAGCGCCAGAAACAACTGACCAATCCAGCCGTCCGGCACATACTTCTTCATGAAGCCGTTATCAACCAGCCGAAAACAATCGTAAGTGTACTTGAATGGCCACTTCTGCCTTTCAAACCACTCTCTCGGCTGCGGCTCGTCAGCAGCGCGACTCGGCACGCCCGCGGGCGCCAACGGCGTCGGCTCTTCTGGCCCTTTCAACCGAAGTTTCTGCGCCAGTCGAGCGAGCCGGACCTGTATCCCGGACCAGGGCCATTGATAAACCACAACAGCAATCCCGCCTGGCTTGAGTACACGCCAGATTTCTAGCATGGCGGCCCTCTGAAACGCCGCCGGGATTACGTAAATGAGGTGATTGCAAGTCACGGCATCGAAAACGCCGTCCTTGAAAGGCAAGGTCGCCGCATCCCCAACAATATACTCTCCACGATCACCGAGCTTTTCTCGAGCCTGCTTCAACGCCGTAATGGAAAGGTCGACACAGACGCGCTTCCTGAAATTGGCATGATACGAAAGCAACTCCTCGTGCGGAATGGCCCCGCTTCCAAGATCCAGCAGGAAATCGCCGCCGTTACGGAAGTACTTCGCGAGTCGCGAGATGCATCTCCGTGTGTAGCGGTACGACGTACCGCGCATGTCGAGATCGTGAACTGACTCCTTCGATTTGCCATCCGCCGCAGTCTCCCACCCGAACTGGTCGTAGTACTCGGTGGTGCTCGAGCTGGTGCTGACTATTTCAGGGAGCAAGACTGGTATCCCGTCAACAATCGGAAACGAGGTGTTGCCGCTCGCTCCGCTGGTGAGCGATGAGCTCTCAACATGCAGGTTTCGCGTGGTGATCGGACAGCGCAAGATGTCAATGATACTGGTCATGCATCCTCCTGCATCGAGATTGGAACCGCGCGGCTGATGGTGCGCCGCCAACGCGGCGCACCCCAGCGGACGGATCATGACGGGCGCATGGCACCATCCTGAAGCGTCTACTTCTTCCTGATCTTGGTCACGGTGATCTGGCCGTTGACGCGCTCGGCCTCGAAGACTACGAGGTCGCCGGGCTTCAGCGGCTTCAGCATGGCCGGGTCGCCGACGCGGAAGACCATGGTCATGGAATCCATGTCGAGGTTCTTGATCGGTCCGTGCTTGAGCGTGATTTTGCTCTGCGCGGCGTCGATCTTGGTGACCTCTCCATTGGCGGGAACCGCCTGGGCCAGCGCGAGCGATGGCGACAGCGCGAGCGCGGCGGCGAGAAGGGTCGTGCGCATGGTGAACCTCACTTGACGATGATGACGCCGTGCATGCCGGACTCGCGATGGCCCGGGATCAAACACGAGAAGTCGAACTCGCCGGCTTTGGTGAAATGCCAGACGATCTCGCCGGTCGTCTTCGGCTTGAGGCGCTTCGCGTTCGGATCGTCGTGCTCCATGTCGGGGTTCTTCTTCATCTCCTCCATGTGCTTGAGATTCTCAGCCAACGTCGCCAGCACGATCTCGTGATCCAGCTCGCCATTGTTGCGCAGGACGAACTTGATCTGCTCGCCGCGACGGACCTCGATTCGATCGGGCACGAATAGCATCTTGCCGTCGGCCTCGCGCATCGTGACCTGCACGATGCGGGCGGGTTTCTTTGGGTCGCCAGGTTTGCCGTAGGCGGTTTCGGCCGCATGACCGTGGCCCTGGCCTGGTGCATGACCGGGGCTCGCGATAGCGGCCCCGCCGGTAGCCAGGATTGCGACGACTGAGACTGCGACTAGTTGCTTTTGCATTGAGCTTCTCCTCGTGTTTCTCCAAGTACGCTATCGATGCTGACCATGGCCGCCGGATGGCTTGACGGCGCGAAGGCCGGTATTCGGGACGGGCGCCCGGGGCGCGCTCGAGCCGGTCGCCGCTGGCGCAGGCGGCGGCGCGCCTTTCCACTCGTAGGCGACAGTGCCCGGGGGATGCTTGTAGTGCCCAGGATCTGCGTAATCGTTTGCTGCCAGGCCCTCCCTCACCTTCACCACTGAGAACATGCCGCCCATCTCGACCGGCCCGAACTGGCCGAAGCCGCTCATCATCGGCAGCGTGTTGTCGGGCAGCGGCATTTCCATCTCGCCCATGTCGGCCATGCCGGCCGAGCCCATCGCCATGTAGTCGGGCACCAGGCGCCGCATCTTCTTCGTGAACTCGCGCTTGTCGACGCCGATGTAGTTCTTCACGTCGTGGCCCATGGCGTTCATCGTATGATGCGATTTGTGGCAGTGGATCGCCCAGTCGCCGGGGTAGTCGGCTACGAACTCGTAGGCGCGCATCGCGCCGACCGGAAGGTCGATCGTCACCTCGGGCCAGCGCGCCTCGGGCCGTACCCAGCCGCCATCGGTGCATGTCACCTCGAAATCGTAGCCGTGCATGTGGATCGGATGGTTGGTCATGGTGAGGTTACCGACTCGCACGCGGACGCGGTCGCCTTGGCGCACGACGAGCGGATCGATCCCCGGAAACACGCGGCTGTTCCAGGCCCATAGATTAAAGTCGAGCATGGTGTTGGCCTGCGGCACGTAGGCACCGGGCCGGATGTCGTAGGCGTTGAGCAGGAAGACAAAGTCACGATCGACGCGGTGCAGCTTGGGATCGCGTGGATGCACGACGAAAAAGCCCATCATGCCCATCGCCATCTGCACCATCTCATCGGCGTGCGGGTGGTACATGAACGTGCCGCTTTTCTGCAGCACAAACTCATAGACGAAGGTCTGGCCCGGCCTGATGTGCGGCTGCGTGAGTCCACCAACACCATCCATACCGCAGGGCAGCAGCTGGCCGTGCCAGTGGATCGTCGTGTGCTCGGGCAGGCGGTTGGTGACGAAGATGCGCACCTTGTCGCCCTCGACCGCCTCGATGGTTGGACCCGGACTTTGGCCGTTGTAGCCCCACAGATGCGCCACCATGCCCGGCGCCATCTCGCGCACCACGGGCTCGGCGACGAGATGGAACTCCTTCCAGCCGTCCTTCATGCGCCACGGCAAAGTCCAGCCGTTGAGCGTGACCACAGGCTGGTAGTCCGGCCCGCTAGTTGGCCGCAGCGGCGGCCGCATCTTCGCATCGCCCATGGTGGGCGCCTCGGGGATCGCCTGCGCCTGCGCGCGGCCACTCACCGCGCTGGCGCCGAGCAACACGAGGCCGGACGCGGCCATCACATCGCGACGGGATAGGGTCATGGCTGTCTCCTCAAGGTCAGTGGCCCGGGGCGGCGTTGGCGGCCGGCGCGGCGATTGGGGAAGAGATAGGGAAGGCCGACGGCCCGCCGCCGATGACGGCGGCGCGCAGGTCGACTTCGGCCAGCAGGAAGGCGCGGCGTGCCTCGATGGCCGCGACATTGGAGGCGACGCGCTCACGCGTCTCGATCAGCAGCTCGAAGACATCGGCGAGCATGCCGTTGTAGCGCAGCAGGGTTTCCTGCGAGATCACACGCCGCAGTGGCAGCACACGATTCTGGTACTGGCCGGCGATCTCGTGGGTGGCGCGCCAGGTCTGGTAGGCGGAGCGCGCCTCCGAGCGCGCCGCCGCCGCGCGCGCCGCCAATCGGTTCACCGCGCGCATGTAGCTCTCGCGCTCGCGTCGGAGCTTCACCTGACCGCCGTCGAAGATCGGGATCTCCAGCTCCAGCTCGAAGCCGCCGCGCGTTTTGCGCCCGTCGGGGTCGCGCTCGGTGTCGACGATACCCGAGAGTTCGAACAACGAGATGAATCGGGTGGCCTCGGCGAGGTTGACGCTCTTGGCGAGGATCGCCAGCTCCTGGCGGGCGATCGCGACATCGACGCGGTTGCGGATCGCCTCGGCCTCGACATTGTCGATCGGCTCCAGCCGCTGCGGCAGCGCTGGCAGTTGCCCAGGCAGGCGGAAGTTCGGCGTGCCGTCCCACAGGCCCAGCAGCCGCAGCAGCGCTTCGCGATCCTGGCGCGCGCGCATACGGGCATGCGCCAGCTGTGCCGAGAGCTCGGCATAGGCAGCTGCGGCGCGCGCCTGCTCGAACTTGGTCGCGCCGCCGGTCTCGCCCAGCTTGCGCAGCAGGTCCGAGGTGGCGTCGGCCGCCAGCCGGGACTGCTCTAGGTAGGCCACGACCTGCTGCGCGGCCACCGCGTTGATCCAGGCGCGCCGCACTTCCAGCGCCAGACGGTAGGTCGACTCGATGGCGACCTGCTGCGCTTGCGCGAAGCGCTGGCGCGCAATCTCCTTGCGCGCCGGCAGGGTGGCCAGCGCCAGGATGTTTTCGAGTAGGCGGAACTCCCACTCGACGACGCCGGTCCGCGCCAGCCGGGACAGCGAGAGTTTCGGGTTGGGCGGCAGGCTGGCCTCGACGCCTGATATCTCGCTCAGGCCGAGATCGTTGTAGGCGGCTTGGAGATTCCTGTTGTTGAGCAGGGCGACCTGCACCGCGACGTCCGATGTCAGCGGCTCGCCGAGCAAGGCATCGACACGTGCGCGCACGCGTTCGGCGTCGGCGGCCGAGGTAATCTTCACCGTCTCGCCGCCCACCTTGTCGCGCACCGCCGCGGTGACCGTGGACATGCCGGCGTCGGGCGAGAACTCGGCGCAGCCGGTAGCGAGCAGCAGTAAGCCGAGCGCGATAAAGTACCTCATGGCGCCCGTCCCGGACGTGGCGCCAAACGCTCGTTCATCTCGCGCCAAGATTTTGGTTCGACGGGTTGGTAGTTTACGGTGCCCGCAGTGACCGGAACATAAGTTGCGGTCACCGCACGTGCCCGCTCGTCACTCGGTTCGGGCCCCGAGATGACAACTGGTAGCGGTTGAGAACAACCGGTCGCAAGTAAAGTCAGAATGGATACAAACGCGATTCGCAAGGCAGCCTCCGGGGATCCATCGCACGACTCGCTGCCCGGTCCATTGGGCCGCGTTTACATGCCTAGATGAAGCAAGATCAGGTGTTACCCGCTTCCACAGACGTGGAATAGGCCACAGCACTCCGACTGAACGCACCAGCGAGCTGGGATTTAGTCTGAGGCTACCTGCGCTCTCGGAGGATGATCAGGAGGGGCTAAGCTGGAGCTAACCAGACGGTGGGTTTGACTCTGAACCGCACCGTCACGTGCGGAGACATCCACCATGGCCATAAAGATGGGCTGAACCGACGTGGCGCTATGGCAACCTGTTAACTTGCAGCAGTCGGACTTGGAGGTTGAAGCTCCGCAATCGTGATCACCAGCCGCATCGCTGTCGCAATGGGAGTCCTGAGCCATATGATGACCTTTGCTGCCATCAAGGCCCGGGAGAGGCTGGACGCCATAGGATGCCGAAATCATGCCGAACGCCAACACCGCGGACGTCAACAGTCCCCGCGCGAACTTAAGAAGCGATCGTAGGCTACGGCCCATCGCAAACTTTTGCGCTTTGGCGTCACGACTGTCAATGGCGATCCAACAGGGCGGCCCGTTCAACAGCGCTTGCGTCACGAACGCCCAAAGTGCCGCCACATTCGCGAGATGCTGACGCTCTTGTTCAAGTTCTTGTGTGTTGCTCTCATGGCCGTTACCAGTAGATGGCTTGCTGTAAGCGAGTTTAGTTGAACCCGTTCGAGTTAGACTGCCCCGGATCAGAAAATTATGGCGCCGAAGCGGAGAACTGCCCAAGAGAACCGGCAAGCTGCAGCTGAGAAGCAGCTAGCTGTAGCGGAGAAGCGACGAGCGAGCCGGTCGGTTCTATTCCTCTTCGCCTTAGCCGTCATTATCACTGTGTCGATATGGGGCGCTGTCCTATGGGACGCCTCATCGCCGATTCGGATAGACCACACGAATCCGCGCGTCGTCGAGATGGGTAAACGGGTCTACGCAGAGTCGTGCGCCAGCTGCCACGGCGCGAATCTGGAGGGCCAGCGGAATTGGCGGGACCGATTGCCGAGTGGTCGGCTTCCGGCTCCTCCGCATGACGCATCAGGTCACACCTGGCATCATAGCGATGACCAATTGTTTCGAGTGACCAAGCTAGGGCCTGCGGCCTACCCCAAGGGGTACGAAACCGACATGCCAGCTTTCGCCGATCGCTTGTCTGACGATCAGATCGCAGCGGTCTTGGCATTCATCAAGAGTACGTGGCCTCAGGAAATCCTACGGAAACAGTTAAGCGTGGGAAAGCCTGCCAGATCGTAGCCACCACTTAAGGATGCCTGAAGCCCCATTTTGGATCGTAAATCCGGCCATCGTGCGAAGCACGCGGCGTGTGGGTGGTGGGCACAGTGGCTGACGTCGGCGTGTTGTCGCAAGCGGTGACTGAAGCGCCAGTGAAGGCAATCAGCGCCAAGCACAGCAATTTGTTCACGGAACTCTTCAGCACGATAGTTCTCCGATCATCGAATCTTCCTCGCACTCTAGTGCTCACGCCTGTGTTTCCCATGACCCTCGGCGTGCGTATTATAACTTCACCGTTCTTAATCTCAGAGCGTTGCCGATCACGCTGACCGAGGACAGTGCCATCGCGGCGGCGGCTAGCATTGGCGACAGCAAGATGCCGAACACCGGGTAGAGCACGCCCGCAGCGATTGGAACGCCCGCAACATTGTAGATGAAGGCAAACACCAGGTTCTGGCGAATATTCGCCATCGTCGCTTCCGACAGCCGCCGCGCGCGCACGATACCCGTGAGATCGCCCTTCAACAGGGTCACGCCCGCGCTCTCGATAGCGACATCGGTGCCGGCGCCCATGGCGATGCCGACATCGGCCGCGGCAAGCGCCGGTGCGTCGTTGACGCCATCGCCGGCCATAGCGACCACGCGGCCTTCCCGCCGCAGCTTTTCGACGACGGCGCGCTTCTGATCGGGCAGTACGTCGGCCTCGACCTCGGAAATGCCCAGGCGCGCCGCGACGGCTTCGGCTGTCGTCCGGTTGTCACCAGTGAGCATGACGACACGTACGCCCTCCTCGCGCAGCGCCTTGAGCGCATCCGGCGTGCTCGCCTTGATCGGATCGGCGATGGCGATGGTGCCTTCCGCCCTGCCGTCAAGCGCGACGAAAACCACCGTAGCGCCCGCGCGGCGGGCCGCGTCCGCACCCGCGGATGCCAGCGCGGTATCGACACCCTCGGAGCCGAGGAACGTCGCGTTGCCAATTCGCACTCGACGGCCTTCGACCGTACCGAGCGCGCCCTTACCGGTGGGTGAATCAAATCCGTCGACCGGTGGGATATCGATGCCACGCGCCACCGCCGCGGCGACAATGGCCTGCGCCAGCGGATGCTCGGACACCTTCTCGACCGCGGCGGCGAGCCGTAACAGGTCGATATCGGCGTATGCGCCGACGGAAGTGATGCCGACCACCGACGGTTTGCCTTCGGTCAGTGTGCCGGTCTTGTCGACAACCAGCGTGTCAACCTTCTCCAAGCGCTCCAGCGCCTCGGCGTTCTTGATCAGAACGCCCAGGCCGGCGCCTCGGCCTACCCCGACCATGATCGACATCGGCGTGGCCAGCCCCAACGCACAGGGACAGGCGATGATCAGGACGGCGACGGCGGCGATCAAACCGTGCACAAATCGCGGCTCGGGTCCAAACAGCGACCACGCGGCGAAGGCTGCGAGTGCCACCACCACCACCGCCGGCACGAACCAGCCGGCAACGAGATCGGCGAGGCGCTGGATCGGCGCACGGGAGCGCTGCGCTTCCGCCACCATCTGCACGATGCGCGCCAGCATGGTGTCGCGGCCAACCTTGCCGGCGGCGATGACCAGGGCGCCCGACTGATTGATGGTGCCGCCGATCACATGCTCGCCGACGCCGCGCGCACTGGGCATGGATTCGCCAGTGACCATCGATTCGTCGATCGAAGAACGGCCCTCGATAATCTCGCCGTCAACCGGCACCTTTTCTCCCGGCCGGACCCGAACCCTGTCACCGACCACGATGGTGTCGAGGCCGACTTCGTCCTCGGTGCCGTCGGCCCGGATCAGCCGAGCGGTCTTGGGCGCAAGGTCGAGGAGAGCACGGATCGCGCCCGACGTGCGCTCGCGCGCGCGCAACTCCAGCACCTGGCCGAGCAGCACGAGCACAGCGATCACTGCCGCCGCCTCAAAGTAAACGGCTACGCCACCATCGGCGCCACGGAAAGCTGGCGGGAAGATATCCGGCGCCAGCGCCGCCACGACGCTGTAGATCCACGCCACGCCGGTGCCCATGGCGATCAGCGTAAACATGTTGAGGTTACGCGTGAGCAGCGATTGCCAGCCGCGCACGAAGAACGGCCAGCCAGCCCACAGCACGACCGGCGTGGCCAATGCCAGCTGCACCCACACCGAAACACGCGGCGACACGAGGTGGTGTAGCGCCGGTACGAGATGCGCGCCCATCTCCAGAGCAAGTACCGGCAGCGTCAGCACCAGGCCGATCCAGAAGCGGCGCGTCATATCGATCAGCTCATGGCTGGGACCGCTGTCAGCCGTCACAGTCGCGGGTTCGAGTGCCATGCCGCATATGGGGCACGATCCCGGCCCGACTTGGCGGATCTCGGGATGCATCGGACAGGTGAAGATGGTGCCCTCGGCGATCGGTGCAGCAGGCGTTGCCGGGGCGGGCGCGAGATAGCGCTGCGGGTCAGCCTCGAATTTGGCGCGACAACCGGCCGAGCAGAAGTAGTACGCCGCACCGGCATGTTCGGTGCGGTGCTTGGCTGTCGCCGGGTCGACGCTCATGCCGCAGACCGGGTCCTTCACAGTTGCCGTGTCGGGCGCCGCCGCCGCGCAGCAACCGTGGGCATGGGTGTGGGTTGCGTGATCTTTCCCGTGCGCCATCGAATGCTCCTGCGCGGATACCCCATGGGGGTTTTTTATGGGCTTGCTTATAATACCCTGTCGGGGTATCTTGCAAGCATGTTGTCCGCGACAAAATCCTCCTGTCTGAAACGACTCAACCGCATCGAGGGCCAGGTGCGTGGCGTGGCGCGCATGGTCGAAGACGACCGTTACTGCATCGACGTCATGACGCAGATTTCCGCTATCCAGGCGGCACTCAAGCGTGTCGCCGACGAGATGCTGAAGGACCATGTGGGCCACTGCGTCGAACACGCGATCGCCTCGGGCGACAAAGCGGGACAGCGCGAAAAGATCGCCGAACTAATGGACGTGCTGGGCCGGCTCAAGCCGTAGCCGCAAGATGCCCAGCCGAAGCGTCACGCTGAGCGAACCTGACGCTTGAATACGAGGAACTGAGCGAGATTTGCGGCTCAATCGTCTCCTCTCAGCGAGAGGGGATTTCCTGGATGAAGTCCTTCGGCGGCCGCCGGCCTCGGTGATGGACTCAGTCAGGCGAGGCACCGCCATGCGGTGCCTCGCGCGCCGACTACGTCAGCTCTTCTTCGGGTGCATTTGTTCGTGTGCGCTGATGGTGCAGGTGGTTCCCGTCGCCGTGGCATCGAGAATGGTGCCGCGCGCGTCAGTCTCGAAGTTCACCATGCAGTTACGTACGCGGGTATGTGGGTGGGACTTAATCCACTCCACCGGATGGTCGCTGAACTGGTAGCCGATCATCTTGCCGCCAGCAACCATCGGATAGCTGTGGTGAGGCCGGCCCCAGGTAGCGAGGAGCTGTCGCTCGTTGGCGCCGACCCAGTCCTTGACGTTGAGATCCTTCACTGTCCCAGTGTCGGCGCATGCCGCAAGGACAACACCGAGAGCAGCGAGCGCGAGGAAGCTCCGGACCTTGCCGCCAAGCGAATAGGGCATCACTCGAGTCCCAGTCGGCGCGATTCGTGAACTCATGTGATACTCCATTTCAGTATGCCGTCAGCAAGTTGAACGAGCGCTCTTTCGGATCACGAGAACGCAAAGATCGGGCCATGCGAATGGGAATACGTCTCAGCGGATTCCCATCTGGTGCACGACCAACTGGTCGCCGACCTTCCGCTGGTTTTCGTCGAGCACCGCGTGGAGCTTGGTGTAGGCTGCTTTCAGCGCCCGGACGCTCTCGAGTCGAGCAACTAGCCAGCGCTCGTGGCTGTCGAGTCGCGCGATTGCCGACGGTGCCGCTGCCTGCTGGTGCGGCCCCTGGGCTTCGCTCATGCGCTTGGCATTGGCGCGGATGACAGTGGCCAACTCGGTCCATACCGCCATCTGCGCTTCGGTGATGCGCAACTCGGCGTGCAGAAAGGCGATGCGTCCCTCGATGCGATCGGTCGGCAGGTCGATCATCGTGCCCATCATTCCCATCGCGCCGTGGCCACGCGGATCGCTCGCGCTGGGCGCCGGACCATGTGCGGCAGGATTAGCGTCGGCCGGCGCATGCGCGCCAGGAGCGGACGGGGCAGGGCCGTGTGTAGCCGGTCCAGGCGGCTTCGCCGCCGGCATCTGACCACCCATCCCGCCACCTTTCATGCCGGGCATGTTCATCATGTCGTCGTGCATCGCCAGCCGAAATGAGGGCGGCTTGGTGTCTCCATGGGGCGGCTGGGCGGCGGCAGTCGTTGCGAGAAGACCGGCTAGGATCGCGACAACCGAGGTCGCGGCGAGTGATCGTTGCGCTGACATGGAATGCTCCATCCCGCTGTGGACGCGGCGTTAGGTTGACGCCTATTATCCTCCACCCTTCTCCACCCAATCCCTTTGACACATATCAAGTGGCGAGGGGTTTAGTTGACGAAGGAGATGCCCAAGAAACCGCCGGGCTGCTCAGTCTCGTGCGGCCTTGCTAGTGGTGCTTATACCAGCCGACCCCTTTGATCTCGTTGAATGAACTGGGGACGTGGCACAGGTAGCACTGCTCGACCTTGGCATCATGCTTGCCGGCAACGGGTTTCGAGACCATGTGGAAGTGGCCCATGTAGTGGCTGGGCGGCGCCTGGTGACACTGGGCGCAGTCTCTCGAGTTTGGAGACGGATGCAGGAACGAGGCGATGCGCCACGTGTCCGTGGCGTGGCAAGTGACACAGTCCTTGCCAAAGAGCTCCCGGTGGCGGTCCTGGTTCTGATGGCAGCCCATGCAGTCCAGCGCGCGTAGCGGCGATGCGTCGGCCCGTTTCAGGCCAAGATAGCCAGCGACATCATTCGCGACTCGGTCCGTCCAGTCAGTCGAATGGTGCTCGGCGCGTGGACCCACGCGCAGCAGCACCGAATGGTCCATCCGGATGATGCGACCGCCGCCGCCGGCGTGTTCGACGTGGCATCCACGACACTCCTGGACGCTGGCATGGAAGGCGGTCGCCTGCCTTGCCAGGTCAGCGGCGGCCGGCGCGTGGCAACCGACGCACGATTTCACCTCGATTCCCTTCATCGGCGTGTGACAGCTTTCGCACTTTGTCGACAGAAACGAGTGGCTGCCGGATAGGGGCCCCGGCTCAACGAACGTCGTCCAGCCCGGCACCGCCTGGGAGCCGTCCCGGTAAAGTGGAACCAGCGTGAACGTCGCGGCGAAGGCGCCCGCGATGGACAGGATGAGATAGAGTAGAGCGGCAGGCCTCATTGCAGCCACCGCAGCCCGTAGTAGATCTCGGCCATGATGTGCAGGCCCAGCAGCACATACATCGCGATCGAGGCGACGACATGGGCCACGATCCATCGACCAAATGCCACCTTGATGGCGCGTTGCGAGCCGATGGCATATTCGAGGTCCGCCATTGCATGGACCAGTGGCAAGACCTGAATGTCAGCGTGATCGACCGTAGACGCTGCCGAGGTCGCTAGGGCCGCGGTACGGTCATAGACAGTACGCAGGGTCGCAAGCTTCTTCTGGTGGTCCTGGATCTCCACCGTCACCTTCGGCATGTAGTAGCGGCCAACGAAGCCGGTCACGACGACAACGAGCACACAGACGATAAGCGCGATACCCAGAGGGCTTTCGTACCGGTGGCCGGTATGCACGATGGCCAGGAAGCCACCGGCGACGCCGGCATAGACGTGAAAGGACAGCAGCGCGCGCAATGGCACCACTCGGCCAATGCCGTTGCGAAGCCAGGAGACATACTTTGCCAGCGGATAGACGAGCAGCAGAACCATAAGGACCGCGGCGGCGATCCCGAGAATCCCCCCAGTCAGGCTACCAGGAAATTCCGGCGCGGTATGGAACAGGAACGCGGGCGCCAGGAAGAGAATCGCCGTGAAGACAACGCCCACGGTCAGTCGCTCAGCGTCGCTCACGTCAGGCCTGCACGACGAGATTGCCGATCGATTTCGCTTGGCAGGCGAGGATGATGTTGTCGCTCTTCTCCTCGGGCGACAACGCCTCGTCGATCTCCATGGTCACCTTTCCTTCGACCAGTTTCGTCTTGCATGTTCCGCAAGTGCCGACGCGACAAGCATAGTCAATCGGCACCCCGATCGATTCAGCGGCTTCCAGCACCGTCTGGTCCGGCGCGAGCGGTGCCGTCTTGTTGGAGACTGCAAAGCGGATCGTCGCCGTGGCCGGTCCTATCGCAGCGATCGGTTCCGCCGGCCTGACGGGTTGATCGGCGAGCGCTTTGTCTGCCAGCTCGACGACCAGCGTCTGCCCCGGAGGCGGCACCGCCCCACGCGCTGGTCCGAATGCCTCGGTCTTGATCGAAGCGGCGGGCACGCCGAGATCAGAGAGAATGGCCCGGATCGCCGCCATCATCCCCGGTGGACCACACAGGTGGACCCGGCGACTGGCGATATCGGGGACGGTGTCGGCGAGCAGCGCCTTTGTGATTGGTCCCTCTGGGCCCATCCAGGATGTCCCGGTGGCGCGTACCATGCTCGCCACGACATGCAGCTTGGCATGCCGGCGCTGCAAGTGTTCGAGCTCATCCCGGAAAATGAAATCCTCGGTAGTGCGCGCGCCATAGACCAGAAAAATCTCTCCCGGCCAAGCGATGTCGCAGAGATAGCGGACCGCCGCCATCAGCGGTGTGATGCCCACGCCACCGCCGATCAGCACGACGCTATCCGACTCCGCGCCGGTGAAGGTGAAGGCCCCGGAGGGTGCCATCACATCTAGGATATCGCCCTCGGAAACGTCGCGGTGCATGTGCTCTGAGAAGACGCCGGCGTCCTCGCGCTTGATCGTAGTCTCGACATATGATGTCTGCGCGGCGGACGACGCGATGGTGTAGGAACGCCTGATCAGCTTGCCGCCGATATCGGCCGATAGCGTCATGAACTGTCCCGGGCAGAAGCTGAACGGAATCGGGCCGCCGCCTATTTCACGGAACCTGTAGGTACGGACATTGGGTGTCTCGGTAAAAATGGCCGCGACGCGCAGCTGGCCCTTCCACAGCTTCGCCGCTTCAGGACGGGTTGTTGGAACCGTGGGCACAGTCACCGGAGCGGCTGCGGGGGTGGGGACACTCTCGACCTTCGCCGTCGCCGGTGTCGCGCCGGCGGTCGCGGAAGCTCGTACCAGCCGATCTGCCAAGGCGGCAGCGCGCCGCGTGCGGACGCCATACGCAACCATCAGCAGAAGTGAAACAGTGGCCAGTGCCGCCATGGCCGCAAGATGAATCCAGTCGAGTCCGAATAGGCCCGACGACGGAGGATGGACGGCGTCCGGCGGCAGATTCATCTGCTGCCTGAACCAGTCGCGTGCAATCTGCGGACCGGGCTTACCTTCTGCAAATGCGCGCAGCGCCGCCGCGCCGCTGCTGACATCGTTGAGACCATCCCTCAATCGACGTGCGGCGCGCTCGGCGGCTGCAGCGTCCTTGGCCGCATGGGCGTGCCGTAGTTCGTCCTCGGCCGCGGCGACCTCTGCCAGCCCCGCGCTGAAGCGCACCTGCGCCTTCGCCTCAAAGCTCTTGCGCTCCTCAGCCGACATTGTCGGGAAATCCATCAGCGATGGGTAGAACGGCTTTGGCGGCCGACGACCCATCATATCATCCATGCCGGGCATCATCATGCCGGGTTGGGGGGCGGCAGGAGCAGGTGGCGGCTTGGGGGCGTGGTCTTGGGGGGCGGTCGGCGGTGTGGTCGGTGCCGGTGCTCCAGGATGATGCTCTGTGTGGCCATCGGGCGTCTGTGTTTGGCCGCTAACGGCGAATATGAGCATGAACACGAGGGCGAGACCTAATCCGACAGCACGAGACGCCCGATGCCCGAGCACCGCGTGAGCCGGAGGGACCATGCCTTCGTCTTGTGCTATAGACACTGTGGCTTGCACCTTTCCGCCCGCGTTTGCTCAGGCTATGATTCTACTTGGATGATGTCGACACTCTGCTCAGCGTAGTCGAAAGCGTACGCCAGCTCGCCCAGTGTTTCAGCATGGACCATCAAGAGTGGCTGGCCTGCAAACACCTCATCACCCAGACGCACCTCCATTCGCAGCCCCGCAGCCTTCGCGTCCGGCGCGCCGGCCAGTTTAGCAAGGCGTGAGATCTTGCGATTGTTCATGTGAACCACTCGTCCGGCGCGAGATGCCCTGAGCGGGCGCATGTGCGCGGCTTTGGGCGGTACCCGCAGTCCGCCCTGCGCCATGCAGATCCGCTGGAACTTCTGCCAAGCCCGTCCATCTTCGAGCGCGGCGTTGGCCGCTGCATAGCCCTCTCCCGGTTTGGCGATTTTGCCGATTTCGAGAGCCGCCCCCGCTAAAGTGCAGGCGCTGTGGCGTAGATCACTTGGCGCGCCTGGAGCGCCCTGCAATACTGCGAGGACATCGTGTGCCTCAAGTGCCGGCCCGACCCCGCGGCCTACAGGTTGAGCTCCATCGCTTTGCAGACAGACTGCGGTAAGACCGAATTTCGCAGCCACCTTCACCAACCGCTCACCGAGGCTCCTGCCGGCTTCGTCGGTGCGGACCTTCGCGGTGGCTCCCACTGGGACGTCGATCACGACGTGGGTCGAGCCCGCAGCGATTTTCTTGGATAACACGGAGGCGATCAGCTGGCCTTCCGTGTCGACATCCAACACGCGCTCGATGCGAATGAAAATGTCGTCGGCCGGACTCAGACGAACCGCGCCACCCCATGCAAGGCAACCACCTTCCGCCTCCACCACATGGCGCAGTGTGGCCAGGTCGAGATCTACTGCCGTCAAGGTCTCCATGGTGTCAGCGGTACCCGCCGGCGACGTTATGGCGCGAGATGAGGTCTTGGGCATGACCAGGCCCAACGCGGTTACTATCGCTACTACGATTGGCGTCGTACGGTTACCGGGCAGGCCCCCTATGGAATGCTTGTCGACAACGATCGGTGCCTTCCAATCCAGGCGATCGCCGGCAGCAACCATTGCCCTGGTAAGATGGATCGTCTCGTCTTCGTCGAGCGGCATTGCCGAACTCGCCGTTAAAAAGGCGGCCAGATGGACGTCAGTGTAACGGCCCCCGACCACGTCATTCACGATCGCTTCAAACGACACTCCGTCGAGGCGATTGCCGTAAATCCTTCGCCGGACGCTTGACATCGACTCCAAGTTCGGAGGATGGCTGACATGAGCTTGATCGCCCTCTTCGACGCCGAGCAACTTCCACCCGGCCTCCGATAGTCCGACCTCACCGGGCGCCAAGAGATTGCCCTCGATCTGGAATAGCGTGGCTTGAACCCGGCGCTCACCGGCCGTAATCAGAACTTGGGCTCGGGGAGCCAAACCCTCCGCGCGGCAGACATGGCAGTCGGTACGCATCACCGCGATCGCCGCATGTTGGGTATGCAACCCCAGCCGCCGCACTCGCAGCGGCAGGGTCGTCGGTCGAGCATCGTGATCGATTTGATTCACAACTCGAACCTTTCGCCTTGCCGTGGAATCGAGCAGTCCCAAGCGAGTTCCTTGCCAATACGCACCTGAAGCGCCTCCGAAGCGCTGGACTCGCCGTGCACGATGAATGTCCGCTTCGGGGGACGACGAAAGCCGGAGAGCCATCGCATAATTTCATCGGAGTCAGCATGAGCCGAGAGCATTGAAAGGTCGGCGATCTCGGCGCGGATCGGCACCGACTGGCCAAATATCTTCACCTCTGTGGCCCCCTCTATCATCGCTCGCCCACGCGTGCCGGCTGCTTGAAAACCGGTGAACAGGATCGTGTTCTTGTGATCTGGTCCAAACGCCTTGATGTGATGAAGTACCCGCCCGCCCGTTGCCATGCCGCTCGCAGAAATGATGACCTTGGGCATCGAATTCCCCGTGACGGCTTTGGAGGCCTCTACGTCCCGCACATAGGTCGCCACGTAACAAGCGGCTCGACAATCCTCCGGTGTCAGACGGTGGTCATCGGGGTGCGCGCATAGGAGGTCGCTCGCGTTGATGGCCATCGGGCTGTCCAGATAGATCGGAACCAGCGCAAGCCGGCCAGCCTGCTTTAGCTTCGCAAAATGGTAGAGGAGTGATTGAGCGCGACCGACAGCGAAAGCAGGAATGACAACGGTACCGCCGCGTTTCACGGTCCGCTCGACTACTGCACCAAGCATCTCCGTCGGGTCACTTGGCTCATGTTTGCGGTCGCCATACGTGGACTCCACTACAAGATAATCTGCCGCCTGGACTATTTCTGGGTCGACCATGACTGCGTCGTTGTATCGGCCCAGGTCGCCGGAGAAGATCACCCGTCGGCCGCCCCATTCTAGGTCTACCGTCGAGGCACCCAGGATATGGCCGGCCCGACGCAGCGTGAGCGTTGCGCTACCCGGGAGCGACGTCGATGAGTGAATCGGAATGGGTGAGAAGTACTTCAAAGCCTGTTCAGCATCACGAACACCGTAGAGGGGTAGTGCCGGCTTGTGTCTCGAGAACCCCTTGCGATTCGCATATTCAGCGTCCTTCTCCTGTAGGTGACCGCTGTCCCTCAGGATCAACTTGGCCACCTCCATGGTGGCATGAGTGGAGTAAACCGGTCCGTGAAAGCCCTCCCGCACGAGCTTGGGCAAGTAACCGCAATGGTCCAGATGAGCGTGGGTCAGCACCACAGCATCAATGGTTCCTGCATCAATGGGGAGGCGGGCCCAATTCAACTCTCGCAGGTTCTTAAGACCTTGGAACAGACCACAGTCCACCAGTATCCGGTGGCCATCGAGCTCCAGTAGGTGCTTTGATCCCGTGACCGTGCCGGCACCACCCAACGACGTCAGTGTCAGCATGGCCTTACTCCGGTTCTCAGATCGCTCGCGGCGGCCGAGATCGGAACCGTATCCATGGGAGTGAGTGCGCCAAGTCCAGCCCGGCGAACACGCGCCCAGACCTCCGAGGGTGCCAACGATAGGCACGGTGAAGGTTGCCCACGGGGCGGCGGCGGAACCTGCATGGGCGCCTGCGTCCGATTTGCTAGAAGCTTCGCTGACATCAGACGCGGCCCTGTGAGAACTCACTGCATTCCAGGGACTCTGCAATCATCGGCACCAACGTGATGGCGTTGCTCGGATGGCTCACTGCGTCGGTTGAAACAATTCGGGCAGAGGCCTCGGCAAGCATTTTGTAGGCATCATCAGAGAACAAGGCATGGACCACGACGCAGATCGGACAAGGGAAGCCCCTGAGTCGCAGTTCGCTGGCGGCTTCGATGAGCGTGCGCCCCGATGAGCAGATGTCGTCGATGAGGACCGGCTGGTGATCCAGCCACTCGGACAGATCAGGAAGTACGATCTCGACTTCCCGATCGCCACGGCGAATTTTGCGGGCGACGGCATGCGGCGCGCCCGCTCTGCCAGCAACAGACGAAACCCACTGCTCACTCTCCACATCAGGGCCGATGATCAATGGCTTAGCTATCTCAGCCCCAATCCAGTCAGCCAGCAATGGTGCAGCGTGCAAGACTAGTGTCCGCGCGGTGTAGAGGTCAGCTAGCGTCGGATAACGGTGCAGATGCGGGTCCACGGTGGTGATCTTATCGAAGCTGCCCGACAGGAGCCGCGCAAAAGTTCGGGATGTCACAGCTTCGCCAGGCTGGAAGCGAGAATCCTGGCGCATGTATGCCAGGTAGGGCGCTACTAGGTTCACCCGGGTGGCGCCAAGCTCGCGCGCCGCGTCCGCCGCAAACATCAGACCGAGAAAGCCCGCATCTGGACGCACCAGCGAGCAGACCAGATCAACCGAGCGCCCCCGAACCTCGGATAGCAGCCGAACGTAACTCTCTTGGTCGGGAAAACGCCGCATCTCTAAGTGGCCAAGCTCCCACCCGCCCGCTCTCGCTAGGCTCTCGGCGAAATTCTCGTTGCCGGGCATCGGCACGATCATTCGCATGATGGGCAACTCCGACCGAGCGGCTGAATTCAGATGCTAGCGAGCGAGCCCCGATACTGTGGCCTCGCACAATTGATCCATCATAGTGCCGAAGAAAGGCATGAGGTTTGCGATGGATCAATCGCGCCCTCACGCCCGGCCCGCATCCGATCGACGAGCCGCAAATCTCCTTTGATCATTCCCAGGCGAGGGTGAGGTTGTGTGTGATCTACATCAACTCGTGCGTTCAGCCCTGCGGTTAAACATTCAAGATGGAAACGATGTGCGTCCTGGCCGCTCAAATTCCGGGGCGGGTGTCGGGCGTGGCATGAGTCTGGACTTTGCGTGGTCACGCAGGAGGACATCATGAGTGAGCATCATTCGGCAGAGGAGCGGCCATTATACCGATCGCCCATCGGATTGGCTTTGATCGGGTTCATGGCCGTGGGCGCATTCCTCCTGATTTTCGAGCATCGGGCGCATATCTTTGTCGGCAATTGGTTTCTGTGGTTATTGCCCCTCGGATGCGTCGCAATGCACTTCTTCCATGGTGGGCATGGCCACCATCGTGGACATGGCGGCGATCCCAAAGACCGCGACCAGGGCGGGCTAGAACCAAAAGATCGCTGAGGAGACCTCGAATGACCGGCATCGACACATCGGCCTACGGGCTGTGGGGCCTGGCAGTGATCAACTCTGTCGTCTTCATCCTGTTTGCCTTCAGCTTTTTCAAACCGAGGACTGGTCGCGATTGGCGCTCATTCGGTGCCTTTAGCGCCTTTGTCGTGGCGCTGTTCGCGGAGATGTACGGCTTTCCACTGACAATCTACTTTCTGTCGGGATGGCTCCAAAGCAGGTACCCGGGAGTAGACTGGTTCTCACATGATGCCGGCCACTTGCTCGAAACGCTGTTTGGCTGGAAGACCAACCCTCACTTCGGGCCCTTCCATGTCGTTAGCTTCGTCTTCATCGGTGCCGGCTTCTGGCTAATCGCCTCAGGATGGCGCGTGCTCTATGAGGCACAACGACGTCGACAGCTGGCAACGACTGGAGCGTACGCCCATATTCGGCACCCCCAGTATCTCGGCTTCGTGCTTGTGATGTTCGGCTTCCTCTTACAGTGGCCGACACTGCTCACGCTCGCAATGTTCCCCATTTTGACGGTGTTGTACGCATATCTTGCACGACAGGAGGAACGAAATACTCTGCTGCAGTTTGGAGACGAGTACCGCCGCTATATGGCTCGTGTGCCAGCCTTCATTCCAAAGTTGGCGGACCTCATGTCAGGGCGAGCGACCTGACTTCCCGCCGTGAGACCCCCGCCGGTCGGTAGCGAAGAAACTGGCTCACAAGGGCGCAGTGCACTGTGACTCGGCGGCGATCTTGTGCAGGGTCGGCCGATAAGATCATGGTGTCCTCGCCATCGATTAAGCTTCTGGGGTCCGCGAATACCGTGCTACCAGGCAAGCGTCGACCCGCTTGGCTTGGCGCCAATCCGGTTCGGTTCAGCAAGAGGCGACCTCATGGCAAATCCTGTCGCACGCGAACAAAACATTGCAGACGACGAATACCGGTGGCACCACGAAACGAGATCGGCTTGGCTCAGGCTCGTTGCGCTTGCCATTCTGGTTATGAACCTGCTGGTGGCTGAGCACGTTGATAGTGCCGTGGTTCGCGCCTACGCAATTGTCGCGTATGGGCTGGCAACTATCTGTGGCCTCGGCTTGGCACTAGGTGCTGTTTACAAACCGCAACAAGCGGCGAATGAGAGCCAAGTGTAGCGTGTCGAGGAAGGATCGGGCGAGCTTGTCGTAGCGCGTGGCGACGGCGCGGTTGATCTTGAGATGCCCGAAGGTCCGCTCGATGCGGTTGCGCTGCTTGTAGTCGCGTCTGTTCCAACGGATCGCGGTGGTGCGGTTGGATCGCGGCGGGATGACGGCGCGGATGCCACGGTGCTTGAGATCGTCACGAATAGCATTGGTGTCGTAGCCCTTGTCGGCGAGCAGCGCGTCCGCCGCCCGCTCGGGCAATTCGATCAGGACTTCGTACGCCTTGCAGTCGGCCGCTTCGCCTGAGGTGAGGTGAAAGCCGAGCGGGATGCCGCCGGCATCACAGATACAGTGAACCTTACTGGTGAACCCGCCCCGCGACTGGCCAAAAGCTTGTTCGCGCGTCCCCCTTTTGCGCCGGCGGCCGACACATGTCCCCGTACCGTCGTGCTGTCGATGCTGTGATGGCGGTTGTCGGCCATCGCCTGTGCCAGCGTGGTGGCGATCGCCTCCCACGCGCCGGTCTGGCTCCAGCGTCGGAAGCGTTGGTAGACGGTCATCCACTTGCCGTACTTCTCCGGCACATCGCGCCACGGCGTGCCGGTACGGATACGCCACAAGATGCCGTTGATCGTCTGCCGCAGATCGTCCGGTGGCCGCCCGGTTCCCACTACCGGCAACGCCGCCTGGAGCGTCCGCCATTCGCCTTCGCTCAGATCGCCACGGCTCACGATTCCCTCCTTCAGAGGGAATCCTTGAATCAATCCGCGATCCGGCCGTCAATAGCTTTGTAAACAGCACCTAGAGTGTAGCCTGCACTTGAAGGATTGCCTGAGTCGCTGGAAGGAAGAGAGGCGACAAGTCGGTAACCCGGCGTTGGAAGCCGGAATCGGCCTCCACGTCGGGCTTGTCACGGCTGGGGTTTTGCGAAGCGGATCGCACGGCGAGTTCACTGTTGTCGGTGACGCTGTCGATGTTGCGGAGCGACTGGAACGCCTGTGCGGAAAGTTGCAAACCACGCTCGTCGTTTCCGAAGCGGTTTCGCGAGAAGTTCCGTCGTTCGATGAACTCAGCCCTTGTATTTTGAGGCGGCTGCGCTTGATGGGCGAAGTGGTAAGCTCCGGACCGCGTACGTACTGTGAACTCGCGATGCGGCTGTCGAATAGGTCCTTTAGTTGCGTGGACTGTTGAACAGTGGCGGCTTCAGAAACGGAGCAGCAGCTTCGATAGAATCGCCGCAGCGCCGAACAGCGCGGCCGAATGCCGAGCGAGCGGCACGCTCGGGCTATACGACTATTTGTCGTCAATAGCCTTATGGAACGGGAGCTTGAACCGAGCGCAACACAGTGTACGGCCCATTAATGTAGATGCAATGGGGTGAGCGGCCGACCTTGACGGTCGCGACTATCTTGCGCGTCGCCAGGTCGATGGCGGCGATCTGCCTCCGCCAGCGTTGGCTGACCCAAATCTGCTTGCCGTCTGGTGTGAAATCGAGATCGTCCGGGCCACCGGGAACGCGGTACGTCTCGACAACTTCCAGCTTGTCGAGATCGATCATAGAGATCGTGCCCTCGACCCGGTTCGTGATCAGGACACGCACGCCGTCTCCTGGCATGCGGAAAATGTTGTGAGCCCCTCGACCGGTCTTGATGCGCTTGACGACGGCGCGCGCGGCGATGTCGATGACAACGGCGGAGTCCTCGCCGGTCAGTCCGACCAACAAGCGCTTCTGATCGGGAAACACATAGATTCCGGCCGGGGATTCTCCAACATCGACGCTCCAGACGATTTCCTTTGTGGCCATGTCGAGCGCGGCGACCGAGTTCGACCCCTGGACGGTGATGAAGGTGAACGCGCTGTCGGCGCTGAACGTCAGATGACTCGGCAGCGAGAAAAGCGGCAGGCGCTTGACGAGGCGGAAATCCGTCGCGTCGTAGATATCGACGTGGTTCACCCGATAGGCGGCGGTTACGAACCACTTACCGTCGGGACTGAAACCGATCTGGTAGGGATCGATGATATTTCTGATGCGCCTGCGCTCTTGCCCGGTGACAGGATCAACAAACTGAAGCTCGTTGGTCACGGTCGACGCGATGATGAGATCCTTACCGTCCGGTGTCAGGATCGCGTGGTGCGGCTCGCGGCCGACCGGGATGCGTCGAATCTCGGTCATCGATTGCCGGTCAACGATGCTCATCGACGCTTCGTCTGAATTTGTGACAATGACGGTGTATGGGGTCTGCGCCCGGGGCGCGACGCCGGGCGCTATCGCCGCGATGACACCGAGGGTCAACGCGACGCGCCTCAGCGTTACCATCAAAGATGGCATGAAAGACGCCCCCCGGATCGACACGACCCGATCATGTGCCCGGCGCTCCGAAAACAAAACGCCTTGTTTGTTGCGTCCATTATAGTGGTCTCATGCGCCGGGACGAAGTCTCTTCGCGGTTTACCGAACGAGAGCGCGCAGTTTGGCGAGATTAACCCCCGGTGTCCGGTCGTGCAGATCGAGGGTGCCCTTCAGGCTACCCTTGCGGGTCACCAAGAAAACCCCCGCCGTGTGATCCATTGTGTAGTCGCCGTCCGTGGTGGGCACCTTCTTGAAGTACACGCCCCAGGCTTTGGCCATGGCCGCGACCTGCTCCATCGTTCCAGTCAGGCCAACGATCCGCTTGTCGAAGGCCTCGGCATAGTCCCGCATGATTTCGATGGTATCGCGCTCTGGATCGACAGTGACGAACAGCACGGTCATCCGGTCGGCATCGGGGCCGAGCGTCGCCATAAGATCAGCCATCTCGATCAGCGTCGTCGGACAAACGTCGGCGCAACGCGTGAAACCGAAGAAGATGACGAGCGGCCGCTCCTTGAAGTCGCGCTCCGTGACCGTCCGCCCGTAACCGTCTACCATCGTGAAGGGGCCGCCATAGCGCGGCGCGTCGGCGCTTTGCGACGGAGCCGGCGAGCCGCCGTAGGTCAGAATCAGCAGCGCGAGGGCGGCCATGATCGCCACGATCAGGCCGCCGAAGATATTCAGAAACCGCGATGACATCAGCGGCCGCGCTCCGGTGGCTTCGCGCCGAGCGGCAGAACCTCGAGGACCACGTCGATGTCGCCGGCCTTCTCGAAGACGAGCGTCGCCGGAATCCGGGCCCCCTTCACGAAACCCGCGGTGAGGTCGATGAACATCAGGTGGTAGCTGCCGGATTCGAGAATCACCGTTGTCTTCGCCGGGATGACGAGGCCGTCTTCCAGCGCCCGCATGCGCATGATCGAGCCGTCCATCTTCATCTCGTGGACGTCGACGCGGCGTGCGACCGGGCTGCGCACGGCGACCAGTCGGTCATCCTCGGTGCCGCTGTTGGTGATCGAGAAATACCCGCCGCCGACCTGCGCAGTTGGCGGCGTCGCCCTCGACCACGGATTGCCGATGGCGATGCTGCCGCTCCTGTACTCCTGTGCAGTGGCGCGGCCGGTCCACAACAGGGCGATCAGAACCATGCCGGCGAACACGAGAGCGCGACGATGGAACCAGGTCATGCGGCCCTCCACTACGACGCTTTCTCCGCTTCGCCTCGACTGCCCCAGGACGGAGAAAGACGATCGATCCACACGCTGCCCGCCATCTGGATTGCGACCAGGATCAGATGCGCGCTCATCAACAGCACGGCCGGCAGCGGCACTGTCGGCGGTACGCACAGGACGACCGCCGTCGCCCCTTCCACGAAGCTGATATGGCGCTTCGCCAGGCGGTGATGCAGCAAATGCAGCGCCTGCACGACCAGCAGGACGCTATAGGTCAGGGACGGCGTGAACTCGGGCATGATCGACCGGCCCCTCTTTCACCGCCGCGCGGCCTTCTCGATGGCCTGTTCGATCTCCGCGAAGTCGCGCACGCCGCGCAGCACAGTACCGCCGATGATCAATGTCGGCGTCGAGGTGACCTTGTGCTCCACCTCGCCGGCCTGCCGCTCCGCAACGATCGCGGTCGAGAGCTTGTCATCGGCCAGGCAAGCGTCGAACGCCGACCGCTTGACGCCCGCCAGGAGACCGATCTTGGCCAGCTCCGCCTTTGGATCCTTGCTATGGGCCCACTGGTCCTCGCTACGGTACAGCACATCGAGGAGGCCGAAGAACTGATCACGCGGCACGCATTCGGTCAACGCGGACGCCATCAGGGCGACGCGGTCGAGCGGAAAGTGGCGGTAGATCAGCTTTACCTTTCCGGTATCGATGTAGGTCTGCTTGACGCGCGGAAGAACCTGCACATGGAAGCGCTTGCAGTGATCGCAGGTGAGCGAGGCGTACTCGATGATCGTGACCGGGGCGTCCGCCTTGCCGAGCACCCGCTCCGACAAGGGGGCGGCCGACACGGACGCCGTGCCAAGACAGAGCGCGGGGATGACGAGCGTGAGCATGAGAATGAGTGTCTTGCAGGCTTTCAGCACGGGGCGCCTCCGGGATCAGGGTTGCGATGAAGAGTTCCGGCCCCGACCGCTCTCGAATCCGAGCAGCCGCAGCGCGTTCAATGTCACCAGCACGGTGGCGCCCGTATCCGCCATGATCGCGAGCCAGAGACCCGTCAAGCCCATGATGCTGGTCACCATGAAGAGTCCCTTGAGACCAAGGGCGAGGGCGACGTTCTGCCGGATCACGGCCATTGTGCCGCGTGAGAGCCGGACTAGGCGCGCCACATCGCCTACGCGGCTATTGAGGATCGCGGCGTCGGCGGTCTCCAATGCGACATCGGTGCCACTGCCCATCGCGATACCGACATCCGCCGCGGCGAGCGCTGGCGCGTCGTTGATGCCGTCGCCGACCTGGGCGACCTTGCGACCCGCCGCCCGCAGCTCGCGGATAATGCGCAGCTTGTCCTCCGGCATGAGTTCGGCCCGGGCCTCGACACCGAGATCTTTAGCGATGGCCGCCGCCGTGCGCCGGTTGTCGCCGGTCAGGATCAAGCTATCGACGCCGAGCACCTTCAGCTGCCGCAACCCCTCGCGGGCATCGGGACGCGGCTCGTCACGCACCGCCAGCAATCCAAGGACCTTGCCGTCCTCGACCAGCACGGCCACCGTCTTGCCGCTCTCCTCCAGCGCTTCGATCCGCGCCGCGATTTCGGGCGCTAAGTCCGCGCGGCCGGCAACGAAGCGCGGCGCTCCCAGAGAGAGCCACCGCCCATCAACCCGACCTTCAAGGCCTCGGCCGGCGACAGCACGCGCCTCGTCCGCCACCGGAATCGCGACCCCGTCGGCCGCGGCGCGCTTGAGAACGGCCATGGCGATCGGATGGCTGGAACCGGCTTCGAGCGCGGCCGCCAGACGGAGGACACTCTCGGCGGTATCGCCCAGCCCGACCACGTCCGTGACCTTGGGTTTGCCTTCGGTCAGGGTTCCCGTCTTGTCGAAGGCGATGGTTTGCAGGCCACCGGCGGCTTCGAGAACGGCGCCACCCTTCAGCAGCAGACCACGGCGGGCACCCGCCGAAAGACCAGCGGCGATCGTTGCCGGCGTCGAGATCACCAGCGCGCAGGGGCAGGCGATCAGCAGCATCGCCAATGCGCGGTAGACCCAGTCCGACCAGACGCCGCCGAAGGCGAGCGGCGGGACGATCGCCACCAGGATGGCAATGAAGACGGCGGCGGGCGTGTACCAGGCCGAGAATCTGTCGATGAAGCGCTCGGTCGGTGCTTTGGCCTCTTGCGCCTCCTCGACGAGCCGGATGATGCGGGCAATGGTGTTGTCGGCGGCCGTTCGCTCGACGGCGACGAGAAGAACGCCTTCGCCGTTGATGCTGCCGGCGAACACCGCGTCGCCTTCGCCCTTCGCCTTGGGGACGGATTCGCCGGTGATCGGTGCTTCGTCGACAGACGAAGCCCCGGAGACAATCGTGCCGTCGGCCGCGATCCGGTCACCGGGCCGCACGCGAATGCGCTGACCGACGGCGAGCGACGCCATTTCGACCTCGCGCACAGCGTCACCGTCAACGAGCAGCGCGGTGCGCGGCACAATATTGGCCAAGGCGCGAATGCTGGCCCGCGCGCGGCTCGCCGCATACCCCTCCAGCAACTCGCCGATCAGGAACAGGAAGACGACCACCGCCGCTTCCTCGGCCGCGCCAATGACGATGGCGCCGGCCGCCGCGATGAACATGAGTGTCTCAATGCTGAACGGCGACCCGGCCATCGCCGCCGAGAATGCACGACGCGCGATGGGAATGGCGGCGATGGCCGTTGCCGCGACGAAGATCCACGACGCGTGCGCCGGCAGGATGAGGGAGACGCCGTACGCAACGGCAACAAGAAGGCCGGCGACGAGCGTGAAGCGCGCCTTGGCGCTTTGCCACCACGGACCTTCGCCAGACGCATCGTCATCGTGACCGCCGTGGTCATGGCCTGCCTCGCCATGCGCCGCGTCCGCTCGCTTCCCGGATGCGCGAGGGCCCTCGCGGTCGGTGGCGTCGATCGCCTTGTAACCCAGTGCGCTAACGGTTCGCTCGATCGCCGCGTTCTTGAGGATTGCGGGATCGCCGTCGACCGAAAGATTCTGTGTTGAGAACGTGACCCGGACGTCGTCAACGCCGGCGAGCCGCCGAACCGCCGTTTCGATCTTTCCGGCGCACGAGCCGCAATCCATCCCCTCGACCCGGAACCGGAAGGTTGCTCGGGAAACTGACGGAGCGGTGGCGTCTGCGGGCATGGCTGTCCTGATTCGAGGCTCAGGCTACCCTGCACCCTCTAGCGACTAGAGATTCAAGCAGAATCGACGAGATCGCTTAGCGCCGCCTCTCGCCTATCAAGAAAAGGATGACACCGCCGACGATCGCAACGTCCGCGAAATTGAAGGCCGGCCAGTGATCAGCACCCCAATGGATATCGAGAAAGTCCGTCACCGCGCCCTGACGTCCACGATCGATCACATTGCCGAGCGCTCCTCCGATCACAAGACCGAGACCGGCGCCTACCCACCGATTGAGCATGCGCCAGAGCCAGGTCGCTAGGACGGCAACCACCGCCAGCCCGGCCAAGCTGAGCGCCCACCAGGGCACGGCGCTGAAGGACCCGAAGCTCGCGCCGCGATTGAAGACCAGCACGAGGTTGAAGACCGGCAGGATTTCGACGCCAGCCGAGAGGGGGGTGGCGTAGGCGAGCGCCAATGCCTTGCTGGCCTGATCGAAGACAAGGGCCGCGACGGCGCAGGCCAGACCATTGCGCTGCGGTCGCTGTATCACGGCGCGTCTGCGGAGGGGGCCACGTCACTGTCACTTCGGCGCCGTGACGCCGCGCCCTGACGAGGCTCCATTGCGCGCCTCGCCGCTCCACCGTCGCGCTTACACCGTAGCTCTCTAAAGCTTGAGAATGTGCTCATGATAGTGGCCAGGCAGAGACAGATTGGTTGGTGTCACCCTCAGGAAAGCGTCGATATCGTACGTTTGGGCTTCCGATCGAAACCGTTGAAACTCCGAGCGCTCGGCTCCGGTGAGTTTCTCCCAAAGAGCGACACATCGTCTGGGCATTACGATCCAGCTTCGCTGGGCTATCTTGTCAAATGGAAACTCATGTTTGACCACGCGCCAGTGCTGAAGCTTCGAGAAGCTTTCATCTTCAGGCATTCGGCACAAAAGACACCCCTTGAATCGATCGCGAACGCGTTGCGCCCGCGCGACTTTGTATCGCGCCTCGGATTCGATTGTTCGTAGAGTGGTAAGTGACCCCACTGAGAGTCTTCGTGCGCTCATCGCCTTCCACGTGGGATAGAAACGCTGTGACCAGCCGGCAGATATGTCGTCGTTGGACCGTTGACGCGGCTATTTCTTTCGCGCCTTGGCGACGGCGTCTTTCATGACG
>JALHMM010000029.1 GCA_022844045.1 Reyranellaceae bacterium
AAACAACCCCTCACCCCGACCCTCTCCCCGCTTGCGGGGAGAGGGAGGGAGAGTGAATGCAGCGTATCCGTCCACCATGACCATCACCGGTACGGGGCGTCCTGCGCCAGGTTGGCCGCGATCTCGGCCTCCCAGCGGTCGCCGTTGGCCAGGAGCTTGGCCTTGTCGTACATCAGCTCCTCGCGGGTCTCGGTCGAGAACTCGAAATTCGGCCCCTCGACGATCGCGTCCACCGGGCACGCCTCCTGGCAGAAGCCGCAGTAGATGCACTTGGTCATGTCGATGTCGTAGCGCGTCGTGCGGCGGCTGCCGTCCTCGCGCGGCTCGGCCTCGATGGTGATCGCCTGGGCCGGGCAGATCGCCTCGCAGAGCTTGCAGGCGATGCAGCGTTCCTCGCCGTTGGGATAGCGGCGCAGCGCGTGCTCGCCGCGGAAGCGCGGGCTGAGAGGTCCCTTCTCGAAGGGATAGTTCACCGTCACCTTGGGCTTGAACATGTACTTCAAGGTCAGCGCGAAGCCCGAAGCGATCTCGCCGAGCAGAAGCGCGCGGGCCGTCCGGTCGAGCACACCCATGGCCAGCTCCTCAGTTGCCGCGCGCGAAGGTCACGAAGGCGGCCGTCAGCACCACCCAGACCAGCGAGAACGGCAGAAACACCTTCCAGCCCAGACGCATGAGCTGGTCGTAGCGGTAACGCGGCACCGTGCCCTTGGTCCACGAGAAGACGAAGAGCAGCAGCGCGATCTTGAGCGCGAACCAGACGATGCCCGGCACCCAGGTGAACGGCTCGAACGGCAGCGGCGCATGCCAGCCGCCCAAGAACAGCACCGCGCCCATGCCCGAGAGCAGGATCATGTTGGCGTATTCGCCGAGGAAGAACAGGCCGAAGGCCATCGCCGAGTATTCGGTGTGGAAGCCGGCGACCAGCTCGGCTTCCGACATCGGCAGGTCGAACGGCGTGCGGTTGGTCTCGGCCAGGCACGAGATGAAGAAGATGATGAACATCGGGAACAGCGGCAGGAAATACCAGTTCCAGATGCCGCCATCCTGCATCTTCACGATGGTCGACAGGTTGAGCGAGCCGGCGCAGAGCAGCACGGTGATCAGCACGAAGCCGATCGAGACCTCGTAGGACACCATCTGCGCCGCCGAGCGCAGCGCGCCCAGGAAGGCGTATTTCGAGTTGCTGGCCCAGCCGGCGATGATGACGCCGTAGACGCCCAGCGAGGAGATCGCGAACAGGTAGAGGATGCCGACATTGATGTCGGCGATCACCCAGCCGTCGTCGAACGGCACCACCGCCCAGGCGACCAGCGCGGTGATGAAGGTGATCATCGGCGCCAGGATGAACAGCACCTTGCTGGCGCCACTGGGCACGATGGTCTCTTTCAGGAAGAGCTTCAAGCCATCGGCCATCGGCTGCAGCAGGCCGAACGGGCCGACCACGTTGGGGCCGCGCCTGAGCTGGATCATGCCCCAGATCTTGCGGTCGGCGTAGGTCATGTAGGCGACCGCGACCAGCAACGGCAGGGTCACCGCCAGGCACTGCGCGACGATGACGAGCCCCTGGCCGAGCCAGTGCTGGGTGAAGAACTGCATCAGGGTCATCGGCCCTACTCCGCCGCCACGGCGAGGCTGGCGCGCCGCAGCGCGGTGCAGTCGGCCATGACGCGCGAGGACCGGCTGATCGGGCAGGTCATGTAGAAATTGGCGATCGTCGAGCGCAGCGGCGCGTCGCTCAGCGCGCCGTCCTTGCCGAAATCACCCCAGGTGCCCGGCTTCTGCTGGTCGATCGCCGCGAAGACCGGGTTCACCGCCACGAGGCGTGCGCGTACCTGCTCGATGGTGTCGTACGGCAGCGGCTTGCCGAGCATGCCGGACAACGCGCGCAGGATCGCCCAGTCCTCGCGCGCCTCGCCTGGCGGATAGGACGCGCGCTTGGCCAACTGCACGCGGCCCTCGGTGTTGACGTAGACGCCCGGCTTCTCGGTGTAGGCCGCGCCCGGCAGCACGACATCGGCGCGATGCGCGCCCGCGTCGCCGTGATGGCCCTGATAGACCACAAATGCTTTGCCCAGCCGCGCGGTGTCGATCTCGTCGGCGGCCAGCAGATAGACCAGCTCGATCGAGCCGTCTTCACAGCCCTTGAGAATGCCCTCGACGCCGCCCTCGACGGTCAGGCCGAGATCGAGCCCGCCGACCCGCGCCGCCGCGGTGTGCAGCACGCAGAAGCCATTCCAGTCGTCGCGCACCGTCGCCAGCGCCCGCGCCTTGGCGAGGATCGCCGCGCCATCGGGGCGCGCCAGCGCGCCCTGGCCGACGATGATCATCGGCGTCTTGGCGGCTTTCAGCGCCTCACCGAACGCCCCCAGATTGTCCAGCGCCGTCGCGCTCGCGCCCAGATTCTCGACCGGATAGGTCAGATCCTCCGGCACCTCGCCGATCACGCCGACCTTCACGCCGCCGGTCAGCCAACGGTGGCGGATGCGGGCGTTGAGCACCGGCGCCTCGGCGCGCGGATTGGTGCCGATCAACAGGACCAGATCGGCTCTGTCGATGCCCGCGATCCCGGCATTGAAGATGTAGCCGCCACGCGGACCGGCTTGCAGCTGCGTGCCATCCTGGCGACATTCGACGCCCTTGGCGCCCAACGCGGCCATCAGATCCTTGAGCGCGACCATCGCTTCGGCGTCGCACTGGTCACCGGCGATCGCGGCGATGCCCGAGCCCTTGATCTTGCCCAGACGCTCGGCGATGGCGGCGAAGGCCTCGCCCCAGCTCGCCGGCTTCAGCTTGCCGTCGCGCCGCACATAGGGCTGATCGAGCCGCTGGCGCTTCAGGCCGTCGACGGCGTGGCGCGTCTTGTCGGAGATCCACTCCTCGTTGACGTCCTCGTTGACGCGCGGCAGCACGCGCATCACCTCGGCGCCGCGCGTGTCGACGCGGATGTTCGAGCCCAGCGCGTCCATGACGTCGACCGACTCGGTCTTGCGCAGCTCCCAGGAGCGCGCGTTGAACGCGTAGGGCTTGGACGTCAGCGCGCCCACCGGGCAGAGATCGACGATGTTGCCGGAGAGCTCCGAGGTCAGCGTCTTCTGCACATACGTCGTGATCTCCATGCCCTCGCCGCGGCCGGTGGCGCCGAGCTCCTCGACGCCCGCCACCTCGGTGGCGAAGCGCACGCAGCGGGTGCACTGGATGCAACGGTTCATCGAGGTCTTGACGATCGGGCCGAGATCCTTGTCCGGCACCGCGCGCTTGTTCTCGTGATAGCGCGTGCGGTCGAAGCCGTAGGCCATCGCCTGATCCTGCAGGTCGCACTCGCCACCCTGGTCGCAGATCGGGCAGTCCAGCGGATGGTTGATCAGCAGGAATTCCATCACGCCGTTGCGGGCCTTCTTGACCAGCGGCGTGTCGGTCTTGATCACCATGCCCTCGGCCACCGGCATGGCGCACGAGGCGATCGGCTTGGGCGCCTTCTCCTGCTCGACCAGGCACATCCGGCAATTGCCGGCGATCGACAGGCGCTCGTGGTAGCAGAAGCGCGGGATCTCGATGCCGGCCAGCTCGCAGGCCTGGATCACCGTGATGCCCGCGGGCACCTCGATCTCGATTCCGTCGATCTTCATCTTGGGCATGACGATCTCCGGCTCACTCGGCCGCGATGCGGCGGGCCTGCCGCGCGGCGATCCGCTCTTCCATCAGCGGACGGAAATGGCGGATCAGGCCCTGGATCGGCCAGGCCGCCGCGTCGCCCAGCGCGCAGATCGTGTGGCCCTCGACCTGCTTGGTGACGTCGTGCAGCACGTCGATCTCCTCGAGCCGCGCCTCGCCCTTCACCATCCGCTCCATCACGCGCCACATCCAGCCGGTGCCTTCGCGGCAGGGCGTGCACTGGCCGCAGCTCTCGTGCTTGTAGAAGTAGCTCAGCCGCGCGATCGCCTTGATGACGTCGGTCGACTTGTCCATGACGATCACGGCCGCCGTGCCGAGGCCGGACTGCACGTTGCGCAGCGAGTCGAAGTCCATCAGGACCTCGTCGCAGATCGACTTGGGCAGCAGCGGCACCGAGGCGCCGCCGGGGATCACCGCCAGCAGATTGTCCCAGCCGCCGCGCACGCCGCCGGCATGCTTCTCGATCAGCTCGCGCAGCGGGATGCCCATCTCCTCCTCGACGTTGCACGGCTTGTTGACGTGCCCGGAGATGCAGAAGACCTTGGTGCCGGTGTTGTTGGGCCGGCCGATGCCGGCGAACCACGCGGCGCCCCGACGCAGGATGGTCGGCGCCACAGCGATCGACTCGACGTTGTTCACCGTCGACGGGCAGCCATATAGGCCGGCGCCGGCCGGGAACGGCGGCTTGAGCCTGGGCATGCCCTTCTTGCCCTCGAGGCTCTCGAGCAGCGCGGTTTCCTCGCCGCAGATATAGGCGCCGGCGCCGCGATGGACGTAGACGTCCATCTTCCAGCCCGAGCCGCAGGCGTTGTCGCCCAACAGGCCGGCGTCATAGGCCTGCTTGACGGCCGCCTTGAGCCGCGCCGCCTCGTCATAGAACTCGCCGCGCACGTAGATGTAGGCGGCATGCGCCTGCATGGCGAAGCTGGCGATCAGGCAGCCTTCGATCAGCGTGTGCGGATCGTGCCTGAGGATGTCGCGATCCTTGCAGGTGCCGGGCTCGGACTCGTCGGCGTTGACCACGAGGTAGTGCGGCCGCGCACCGACTTCCTTGGGCATGAACGACCACTTGAGACCGGTCGGGAAGCCCGCGCCGCCACGGCCGCGCAGGCCGGACTTCTTCATCTCGTCGATGATCCAGTCGCGGCCCTTGGCCAGCAGCGCCGCCGTGCCATCCCAGGCGCCGCGCTTGCGCGCGCCCTCGAGGCCCCAGTCGTGGAAACCGTAGAGGTTGGTGAAGATCCGATCTTCGTCGCGCAGCATCGCCCTACTCCGCGATCGTCGTGAGCGTCGTCGGCCCGCCGACCGGCGCCGAGGTCTGGCGATCGACCTGCGGACCCGGCTTCGGCGTCTCGCCACGCTTGAAGGCTTCGAGCACCATCTTCGTCGAGGCCTCGTCGAGGTCCTCATAGAAGGTGTCGTTGATCTGGATCATCGGCGCGTTGACGCAGGCGCCCAAGCACTCGACTTCCATGGTGCTGAACAGCCCGTCGGCGCTGACCTCGCCGGGGCCGACGCCAGTGACTTCGCGGCAAGCCTTCATCACCGCGTCGGAGCCGCGCAGCCAGCACGGCGTCGTGGTGCAGACCTGCAGCAGGTACTTGCCGCGCGGTTTGAGGCTGAACATCGTGTAGAAGGTCGCGATCTCGTAGACGCGGATCGGCGGCATATCCAAGAACCGCCCCACGTAATCCATCGCCACGCGCGGCAGCCAGCCGCCCGATTGGCGCTGCGCCAGATCGAGGCAGGCGATCACCGCGCTGGCCTGGCGGCCGGCGGGATACTGCGCGACGAAACCCTTCGCGATCTCGAGATTCTCGGCCGTCCACGCGAACGACGCGACGTGCGGGACGTCCTTGGGGTCGGCTGTGATCATCGCCATGGCGTCATGCGCTCCTAGCGGTCGACTTCGCCGAAGACGATATCGAGCGAGCCGATATTGGCCGACAGATCGGCGAGCTGGTGACCCTTCGACATGAACTCGAGCGCCTGCAGATGCGGGAAGCCCGGCGCGCGGATATGGCACCGGTACGGTTGATTGGAGCCGTCGGCCACGAGGTAGACGCCGAACTCGCCCTTCGGCGCCTCGACCGCCGCGTAGGCCTCGCCCGGCGGCACCTTGTAGCCTTCGGTGTAGAGCTTGAAGTGATGGATCAGCGCCTCCATCGACGTCTTCATCTCGCCGCGCGACGGTGGCGAGATCTTCTTGTCGTCGACGCTGACCGGGCCGGTAACGGTACGCAGCGCCTTCACGCATTGGATCATGATGCGATGGCTCTGCCGCATCTCCTCCATGCGCACGAGGTAGCGCGCGAAGCAGTCGCCGGTCTTGCCTACCGGCACGTCGAAATCGACTTCGGCGTAGCAGTCATAGGGCTGCGCTTTGCGCAGATCCCAGGGGATTCCCGAAGCGCGCAGCATCGGCCCCGAGAAGCCCCAGGCGATGGCGTCGTCGCCCGACACGGTGCCGATGTCGACGGTGCGCTGGCGGAAGATGCGGTTCTCGGTCACCAGCCGCTCAAGATCATCGAGGGTGCGCGGGAACTGATCGCACCAGGCCTGGATGCGATCGAGCATGCCAGCCGGCAGATCCTGGTGCACGCCACCCGGCCGGAAGTAGGCCGCGTGCATGCGCGAGCCGGAGACCTGCTCGTAGAACTCCATCAGCAGCTCGCGCTGCTCGAAGCCCCACAGGGTCGGCGTCAGCGCGCCGACGTCCATGGCGAAGGTCGTGACGTTGAGCAGATGGTTGAGGATGCGCGTGATCTCGGAGAACAGCACGCGGATCCACTGGCCGCGGATTGGCGCCTCGACGCCCAGCAGCCGCTCGACAACCAGCGCGTAGGCGTGCTCCTGGCACATCGGCGAGACGTAATCGAGCCGGTCGAAATACGGCACCGCCTGCAGGTAGGTCTTGTACTCGATCAGCTTCTCGGTACCGCGATGCAGCAGGCCGATATGCGGATCGCAGCGTTCGACGATCTCGCCATCCATCTCGACGACAAGGCGCAGCACGCCGTGGGCCGCGGGATGCTGCGGCCCGAAGTTCAGCGTGAGGTTCCGGATCTCGGTTTCGGCCATCGATCGGAAACCTAGTTCTTGGTCGCTTTCTCGTCCCCGGGCAGCGCCTGGCGCACACCCTCCCAAGGACTGAGAAAGTCGAAGCGGCGGAATTCCTGCGTCAGCTTCACCGGCTCGTAGACCACGCGCTTCTGCTCGTCGTCGTAGCGCATCTCGACGAAGCCGGTGAGCGGGAAATCCTTGCGCAGCGGATGGCCGTCGAAGCCGTAGTCGGTGAGGATGCGGCGCAGGTCGGGATGGTCGGCGAACCACACGCCGTAGAGATCCCAGGTCTCGCGCTCGAACCACGGCGCGGCCGGGAAGATCGCGGCGGCCGAGGGCACCGGCGTGTTCTCGTCGGTCGCCACCTTCACTCGCACGCGCCGGTTATGGCGGTGGCTGAGCAGGTGGTAGACGACGTCGAAGCGCTGGGCGCGCTGTGGGTAGTCGGCGCCGCAGATATCGACGAGCTGCTTGAACAGGCAGTCGCGATCGTCGCGCAGGAAGGTCAGCAGGCCGATCAGCTTGTCGAGCGTGGTCTCGACCGTGAGCTCGCCCAGGCGGATCGTCTTTGACGTGATCAGGCCACCGTTTTCGATGGCGGCGGCCAGTGCGGCCAGCGGGTCGGGCTTGGTGGTCTCTTCCGTCATCGCGCCGCTCACCGCACGATCGTGCCGGTGCGGCGGATCTTCTTCTGCAGCTGGATCACGCCGTAGAGCAGCGCCTCGGCGGTCGGCGGGCAGCCCGGCACGTAGATGTCGACCGGCACGATGCGATCGCAGCCGCGAACCACGGAGTAGCTGTAGTGATAGTAGCCGCCGCCATTGGCGCACGAGCCCATCGAGATCACGTAGCGCGGCTCGGCCATCTGGTCGTAGACCTTGCGCAAGGCGGGCGCCATCTTGTTGGTCAGTGTGCCGGCGACGATCATCAGGTCGGCGCTGCGCGGGCTGGGCATCGGCGCGACACCGAAGCGGTCGAGGTCGTAGCGCGCCATCCAGGAATGGATCATCTCGACGCCACAACAGGCCAGGCCAAAGGTCAGGCCCCACAGCGAGCCCGAGCGCGCCCAGTTCACCACCTTGTCGAGCTGGGCGACGACGAAGCCCTTGTCGGCGAGCTCGCCCTGCAGCGCCTCGCTCAGCGCGACGTCGCCCTGTTTGGGTGCAGGCATGGTCACTCCCATTCCAGCGCCCCCTTCTTCCACTCGTAGATGAAGCCCACGGTCAGCACGCCGAGAAACAGCATCATCGACCAGAAGCCGACCACGCCGATGTCGCCCAGGGACACCGCCCAGGGAAACAGGAAGGCGACCTCGAGGTCGAAGATGATGAACAGGATGGCGACCAGATAGAAGCGCACGTCGAACTGGCCGCGCGCATCACCGAACGGCGCGAAGCCGCACTCGAAGGGCGAAAGCTTCTCGGAGTCGGGGTTCTGGCGCGCCAGCAGATAGGAGCCGCCCAGCATCGCGCAGACCAGGCCCACGGCGATGCCGAGGAAGATCAGGATGGGCAGGTACTCGGTCAGTGTCGCGTTTAGTGTCGCGTTCATCGATCCCCCTAACCCGCGTCGCGCGCCGCGAAGCCACCCGCGCCGTCTGGCAAGCAGCTTCCGTGCCTGCGCACCGAAGGCCACACAACGCGGGGGCAGGCGGAGCCGCCCCGGGGACCAACGCTTCCTGCAGTCACCACAATTCCCTGGGAATCGTGGCGCGAGCGACGGGACTCGAACCCGCGACCTCCGGCGTGACAGGCCGGCGTTCTAACCAACTGAACTACGCCCGCAATACGACTTCGTTGGCGGCGCACGTTTAGACGAGCGACTCCAGCGAGTCAATGGAAAGGCCACCGGGCGATGCGGGCATTTTCCCCTGCGGATTCAGGCTTCTGGAACCGGCAGCGGCGAACGCGGCCCGATGGGTCAATGGCGCGGGCGACGGGACTCGAACCCGTGACCTCCCGCCTGACAAGCCGGCGTTCCAAACAACTGAACTACGCCCGCGTCGCTATCCCATCGGGGGGCGGATGTCGATGCGAGCACCCGCCATGCGTCAATGAACCGTCGGTTGCAGGCGGCGGATGGTGGGCGATGACGGACTCGAACCGCCGACCCCCTCGGTGTAAACGAGATGCTCTACCAACTGAGCTAATCGCCCGCCGCCGGATGCAGTGGAATACCACACCGCTGCGGCGTGCGCGAACCCCGCTGTCATTCCGAGCGCAGCGAGGAATCTTGAAGCAGCCTAAAGATCCCTCGCTACGGTCGGGATGACAGCCGTACCGTCAGTTGAGCGCGTCCTTCAAGGCCTTGCCGGCCTTGAACTTGGGCTGGGTCGAGGGCGCGATCTTGATCTTCTCGCCGGTCCTGGGGTTGCGGCCCTCGCCGCCCTTGCGCTTGGTGGCGTAGAAGGTGCCGAAGCCCACCAGCATCACCTTGTCTTTCTTCTTGAGGGCTTTGGTGATCACGTCGAACATCGCCTCGATCGCCGCGGCGGCTTCGGTCTTGGCCAATCCCGCGTTGTTGGCGACGGCAACGACGAGATCATTCTTGTTCATGGAGGGTCCCCACCGACTGGACTGCGCGCTGGGCAAAATCTAAGGCCCAAGCCGCCGCCCCGTCAATGCGCGTGATACCAGATATAGGCTGATCGAGCGCTCGCTACCGCTATATGCGCCCAAACGCCAACGGGCCGCCCCTGCGGGCGGCCCGTCGTTTTCGACCCCTTTTCAGGGTCGGGTCAGTGGGTCAGGACGCCTTCGACGTCCTCGCCGGCGGCCGGAGGCACCGGATCATTGTCCGAGTCGTCCTTCCACTCGATCGGCGTCAGGGGCGCCGCCAAGGCCCGCGCCAGGACCTCGTCGACCGTCGTGACCGGGATGATCTCGAGCCCCTTCTTCACGTTGTCGGGGATCTCGGCGAGGTCCTTCTCGTTCTCCTTGGGGATCAGCACGGTCTTCAGGCCGCCGCGCAGGGCGGCCAGAAGCTTTTCCTTCAGGCCGCCAATCGGCAGCACCCGGCCGCGCAGGCTGATCTCGCCGGTCATCGCCACGTCGCGGCGCACCGCGATGCCGGTGAGCACCGAGACGATCGACGTGCACATCGCCACGCCGGCCGACGGACCATCCTTGGGCGTCGCGCCCTCGGGCACGTGCACGTGGATGTCCTTGCGCTCGAACGCCGTCGGCTTGATGCCGAACGACACCGCGCGCGAGCGGACGTACGAGCGGGCCGCCTGGATCGACTCCTGCATCACGTCGCCGAGCTTGCCGGTGATGGTCATGCGGCCCTTGCCGGGCAGCATCACCGCCTCGATCGACAGCAGCTCGCCGCCGACCTCGGTCCACGCCAGGCCGGTGGTCACGCCGAGCAGGTCCTCGCTCTCCACCTCGCCGAAGCGGAAGCGACGCACGCCGGCGAACTTGTCGAGATTCTTCGGCGTGACCTTCACCTTGGTGACCCCCTCCATGAGGATCTCCTTGGTGACCTTGCGGGCCACGTTGGCGAGCTCGCGCTCGAGGTTCCGGACGCCGGCCTCGCGCGTGTAGTAGCGGACGATGTCGCGCACCGCCTTGTCGGTGATCTCGACCTCGCCGTTCTTCAGACCGGCGGCCTCGATCTGCTTGGGCAGCAGATGCTTGCGCGCGATCTCGACCTTCTCGTCCTCGGTGTAGCCGGCGAGACGGATCACCTCCATGCGGTCGAGCAGCGGCTGCGGCATGCGCAGCGTGTTGGCCGTGGTGATGAACATCACGTCGGAGAGGTCGTAGTCGACCTCGAGGTAATGGTCGTTGAACGTGTTGTTCTGCTCGGGGTCGAGCACCTCGAGCAACGCGGCCGACGGGTCGCCCCGCCAGTCGGCGCCGAGCTTGTCGATCTCATCGAGCAGGATCAGCGGGTTCGACGATTTCGCCTTCTTCATCGACTGCACGATCTTGCCCGGCATCGAGCCGATATAGGTGCGCCGATGGCCGCGGACCTCGGCTTCGTCGCGCACGCCGCCCAGCGACATGCGCACGAAGTTGCGACCCGTCGACTTGGCGATCGACTTGCCCAGCGAGGTCTTGCCGACGCCCGGCGGTCCGACCAGGCAGAGGATCGGCCCTTTCATCTTGTCCATGCGCTGCTGCACGGCGAGGTACTCGAGGATGCGCTCCTTGACCTTCTCGAGACCGTGGTGATCGGTGTCGAGGATCTGCTGCGCGCCCTTGAGGTCCTTCTTGATCTTGGTGCGCTTCTTCCACGGGATCGACAGCATCCAGTCGAGGTAGTTGCGCACGACCGTGGCCTCGGCAGACATCGGGCTCATGGTGCGAAGCTTCTTGACCTCGGCCATCGCCTTGTCGCGCGCTTCCTTGGAAAGGCGCGTCTTCTTGATGCGCTTCTCCAGCTCGCCGACCTCGTCGCGGCCGTCCTCGCCTTCGCCCAGCTCCTTCTGGATCGCCTTGAGCTGTTCGTTGAGGTAGTACTCGCGCTGCGTCTTCTCCATCTGCCGCTTGACGCGGTTGCGGATCTTCTTCTCGACCTGCAGGACGGAGATCTCGCCTTCCATCAGGCTGTAGATCTTCTCCAGGCGGCCGGCGACCGAATCGATCTCCAGCAGCGCCTGCTTGTCGGCGATCTTCAGCGCCAGGTGGGCGGCGATATTGTCGGCGAGCTTGGCTGGATCGTCGATCTTGTTGATCGAGACCACGACCTCCGGCGGCACCTTCTTGTTGAGCTTGACGTACTGCTCGAACTCGCCGGCGACGGTACGCGCCAGCGCCTCGACCTCGGCCGTGGCCGTCGGCTTCTCCTCGAAGACCTCGGCATAGGCCTCGAAGAAATCCTTGCGGTCGGTGAAGTCGGTGATGCGCGCGCGACGGCCGCCTTCGACCAGCACCTTCACCGTATCGTCGGGCAGCTTCAGGAGCTGCAGCACGGTGCCGATGGTGCCGACGCGGTGGATATCGTCGGCGGTCGGATCATCCTGGCCTGCGTTCTTCTGGGCGACGAGCAGGATCTGCTTGTCGTCCTTCATCACGTCCTCAAGCGCGCGGACGGATTTCTCGCGCCCGACGAACAGTGGAACGATCATGTGGGGGAAGACCACGATGTCCCGTAGCGGCAACACCGGGAACAACGACCCTCTGGGCAGCGTACTCATGAGGAAGCCTCGCAAGACATGGGCAAATGGGCCCGAATGGATTCACAGCGCAGGCTCCGACCTCGAACGCGAACGCCGCTAGCACATCCGTCCACTGTGGATAGATGGCCCCGGCCACATTGCGTTCAAGCGCCGGTAACTTGCGCGTAACGCGCTTGTCATCGCCCGTCGTCGCCGCCCTTCCAGCGGCGACATCACAGAGGCGGGTTTCTCAAGCCTGGGCCGGTGCCTCGATCTCGCGCCGGTCGCTGTAGGTGTAAAGGGGTTGCGCCCGGCCCTCGACGACCTCGCGGTTGACGACGACTTCGTCGACCCCGTCGAGGCTGGGCAGGTCGTACATGGTGTTCAGCAGGATCGCTTCCATGATCGATCGCAGGCCGCGCGCGCCCGTCTTGCGCTGGATCGCCCGGTGGGCGATGCCGCGCAGGGCGTCGTCGGTGAACTTCAACCGGATACGCTCCATCTCGAACAGCCGGCCGTACTGGCGCACCAGCGCGTTCTTGGGCTTGGTCAGGATCTCGACCAAGGCCGCCTCGTCGAGATCGTCGAGCGTCGCCACGACAGGCAGGCGGCCGACGAATTCCGGGATCAGGCCGTACTTCAGCAGATCCTCGGGCTCGAGATCGCGCAGCACCTCGCCGGTGCGCCGCTCGTCCGGACCGCGTACCTCGGCGCCGAAGCCGATCGACGTGCCCTGACGGCGCTGGGCGATGATCTTCTCCAACCCGGCGAAGGCACCGCCGCAGACGAAGAGGATGTTGGTGGTGTCGACCTGGAGGAACTCCTGCTGCGGGTGCTTGCGGCCGCCCTGCGGCGGCACGGAGGCGATCGTGCCCTCCATGATCTTCAGCAGCGCCTGCTGCACGCCCTCCCCCGATACGTCGCGGGTGATCGAGGGGTTGTCGGACTTGCGGCTGATCTTGTCGACCTCGTCGATGTAGACGATGCCGCGCTGCGCCCGCTCGACGTTGTAGTCGGCGCTCTGCAGCAGCTTGAGGATGATGTTCTCGACGTCCTCGCCGACATAGCCGGCCTCGGTCAGGGTCGTGGCGTCGGCCATGGTGAACGGCACGTCGAGCATGCGCGCCAAGGTCTGGGCGAGCAGCGTCTTGCCCGAACCCGTCGGGCCGAGCAGCAGGATGTTCGACTTGGCGAGCTCGACGTCGTTGTTCTTCTGCGCGTGGTTGAGGCGCTTGTAGTGATTGTGGACGGCGACCGAGAGGACTTTCTTGGCGTAGTCCTGGCCGATCACGTAGTCGTCGAGAACCTGGCGGATCTCGCGCGGCGTCGGCACGCCGTCCTTCGACTTCACCAGGGTGGATTTGTTCTCCTCCCGGATGATGTCCATGCACAGTTCGACGCACTCGTCGCAGATAAAGACAGTCGGACCGGCGATAAGCTTGCGGACTTCATGCTGGCTCTTGCCGCAAAAGCTGCAATACAGCGTATTCCGCGAGTCGCCGCCGGTCTTGTTCGTGGCCATGGGACCCGGTCCTCTACATCTGGCGCGCTGGGGGCAGCCGCCGAAATAATGTTAGTCCCCGCAGTCGGGTACGCACAATATCAAAATATGGTGGGTATCGCTGCGGAAACCGCCATAACCCGTGTGCGGTCATCGCCCCGTCACGAGGCAAAGACCGTGCCGTGAGCCTTCGCTCAGGCGGCCTTGACCTCGCTGGGCGGCGCCGGACGCTTGTCGACGACCTGGTCGATGAGGCCGAATTCCTTGGCTTCATAGGGGTCGAAGAAGCGGTCGCGCTCCATCGCGCTCTCGATCGTCTCGAGCTTCTGGCCGGTGTGCTCGGCGTACATCTTGTTCAGCCGCTCGCGGATCAACAGGATCTCGCGCGCCTGGATCTCGATGTCGGTGGCCTGGCCCTGGGCGCCGCCCGAGGGCTGGTGGATCATGATGCGGGCGTTGGGCAGCGCGAAGCGCTTGCCCTTCTCGCCCGCGGCCAGCAGCAGCGAGCCCATCGAAGCGGCCTGGCCCATGCACACCGTCGAGATCGGCGGGCGGATGTAGCGCATGGTGTCGTAGATCGCGAGGCCGGCCGTTACCACGCCGCCGGGCGAGTTGATGTAGAACGCGATGTCCTTGTTCGGGTTCTCGGCCTCGAGGAACAGGAACTGGGCGCTGATCAGGGTGGCGAGGCGCTCCTCGACCACGCCGCTCAGGAAGACGATGCGCTCCTTCAGCAGCCGCGACCAGATGTCGTAGCCCTGGATACCGCGCGCGGTCTGCTCGACGACGGTGGGGATAAAGTAGTTGTCGTAGATCTCGATCGGATCGCGATCGCGAATCATGGCCGTTGTTTCCTTCGTCGGCGTACACCCGAGGGCGGTGCTCACGCCTAGTGTGACTGGCCTGGCACCAGTTGATCAAGCGCCAGGACCCAGTAGGGATCGCTATATGGAGTCGCAGGCCCGGTGTCGCAATGTCCGGAATCTCATGCTGAGGAGGCCGCGCAGCGGCCGTCTCGAAGCATGGGCGACAGGCACTGTGCGGTAACCCACCCTTCGAGACGCGCCGCTGTCGCGGCGCTCCTCAGGGTGAGATGGTATGCGGTTAAGCCGCCTGCTTGTCGGCCTCGTCGCCCTCGCGAGCGGCCTTCAGCAGGTCGTCGGGCGACACCGCCTTGTCGCTGACCCTGGCCAGCTCGAGCACGAAGTCGATCGTCTTGTCCTCGAAGATCGGCGCCCGCAGGCGCTCGCGCATCTCGGCGTTCTTGCCGTAGAACTCGAAAACCTGCTTCTCCTGGCCGGGATAGCGCTGGGCCTCGCGGATCACCGCCTGGTTGATCTCCTGCGGCGTCACTTCGATGTTGTTCTTGCGGCCGACCTCGGCCAGCAGCAGCCCGAGGCGAACGCGGCGGTTGGCGATGTCGCGATACTCGCCCTTCAGCTTCTCCTCGTCCTCCTCGATCTTCTGGCCGGCTTTCTTGGCGTCCTCGACCTGCTGCCAGATCGAGCCGAACTCGGCCTCGACGAGGCCGGCGGGCACGTCGAACTTGTGCTTGTCGGCCAGCTTGTCGAGCAGCTTGCGCTTCACCAGGGCGCGCGAGAGCTGATTGTAGTCCTGCTCGATGCGCTCGCGCACCGCCTTGCGCATGGCCTCGAGGGTGTCGAAGCCGGCGCCCTTGGCCAGCTCGTCGTCGATCGGCTTGGGGTGACGGGTCGAGATCTGGTTGACCTTGACCTTGAACACCGCGTCCTTGCCGGCGAGCTGCGCCGCGCCGTACTCGGCCGGGAACGTCACCTTGACCTCGCGCTCCTGGCCGACCTCGGCGCCGATCAGCTGGTCCTCGAAACCGGGGATCAGGCTGTTGGAGCCCAGCTCGATATCGTAGGCCTGCGCCGCGCCGTTCTCGAATGGCACGTCGTCGATATAGCCGGTGAAGTCGATGTTGAGCGTGTCGCCCTTCTGCGCCGCGCGCGCCGGCTCGACCGGCTTCAACTCGCCGCTGCCCTGCGCCATGCGCTCGACAGCCTCGTCGACCTGCTTGTCCTCGACGTTGACCTTGAGCCGCTCCAACTCGATGTCGCCAAAGCCGATCTCGCCCAGCTCCGGCATCAGCTCGACAATGACCTCGAACTCGAGGTCCTGGCCTTCCTCGATCTTCTTGACCTCGATGCGTGGCTGCAGGGCCGGCTTGAGCTGGTTGTCGGTGATGGTCTTGCCGACGCTCTCGTTGACGGACTTCTCGACAGCCTCGCCGAACAGCGCCTGGCCGTACTGGCGGCGCAGCAGGCTCACCGGCACCTTGCCGGGACGGAAGCCGGGCATCGAGGCGGTCTTGGCCATCTCCTGGAGCCGGCCGTCGACCTGGCCCGCGATATCGGCGGCAGGTAGCACGACCCGGTAGGAGCGCTTGAGTGCCTCGTTGGCGATTTCCGTGATCTGCATGTCGCTTATCCGCCGTTTTTGATCTTAGATGTCAGGACGGCTTGGGCATGGTGCGGGCGGAGGGACTTGAACCCCCATGCCTTGCGGCGCGAGAACCTAAATCTCGTGTGTCTGCCAATTCCACCACGCCCGCGGCCGGCCGCGACGATAACCGGCGCCTTCTAGCCTGCGTCCGGCTGACGGTCAAAGGATTCACCGACCGACGCGGCATCGCCCCACAGCATGGCCAGCACCGCCGGCAGCTGGGGCGCGATATCCTCGGCGATCAGGCCGTAGCCAAAGCGCCGCGCCGCCTCGCCATGCAGCCAGCACGCGGCGGCGGCGGCGGCGAAGGCGGTCATGCCCTGGGCCATCAGGCCGCCAGCCATGCCGGCGAGCACGTCGCCGCTGCCGGCCGTCGCCAGGGTCGGCGGGGCGTTGTCGCTGATGATCGCCCTGCCATCGGGCGCGGCGATGGTCGTGTCGGGCCCCTTGAGCAGCACGGTGGCGCCCGAGCGCCGCGCCGCCTGGCGCGCACGGTCGAGCTTGCCCGGCAGGGCGGCGAGATCGGGAAACAGCCGGGCGAACTCGCCCTCATGCGGTGTCAGCAGGGTCTCGCCGCCGATCGCCGCGAAGACCTGCTCTGGCGCCCTAGCCGCTACGGTGATGGCGTCGGCGTCAATGACCACGCCGCGACCGGTGGCGAGCGCGGCCATCAGGCGCTCGGCCGTCTGCTCTGCGGTCCCTGCTCCCGGTCCGATGACGAAGACGTTCTTGCGGGCGTCGCCGGTCAGCTCGGCCAGGGCGCCGGCATCGGCCAGATCGACGACCAGGTTCCCCGGCTCGGCCAGCCGATAGATCGTCGTCGCCTGCGGCGCGGCGGCGATGCTCACCAGCCCTGCGCCGATGCGACGGGCGGCGAGCGCCGACAGCCGCGCCGCGCCGGTCATGGTATCGCCGCCGAACACCACGACATGGCCACGCCGATACTTGTGATCGTCGAGCGCGGGATGGCGCAGCGCCTGGCGCCACAGCGCCGGGCCATTGCGCCATTGCTTGACGCCGATCTGGCGCAGCACACCGCGCGGCACGCCGATCTCCGCGACGCGGATATCGCCGCAGCAGGCCCGGCCGGCGAGCGAGAGATGCCCCGTCTTGGGTCGAAAGAACGTCACCGTCAGCTCGCAGCGCGGCGCGGCGCCCAGCACCACGCCGGTATCGCCGTCGAGGCCGCTGGGAAGGTCGACGGCGACGCACGCAAGGTCGCGCGCGTTGATCGCCGACACGAGTTCCCTGGCCATGCCCTGGAGCGGGCGCTTCAGGCCGATGCCGAACAGGGCGTCGATCACCAGGGGATGGTCCTCGAGCAGGTTTGGCGTCGCCGGCTCGATCACGCCGCCCCACAATCGCGCGGCGTTCAGCGCATCGCCAGCGAGTCGCTCGCGCTCGCCCAACAGCCCGACCCGTATCGACCAGCCCGAGGCCTCGAGATGGCGCGCCACGACGAAGCCATCGCCACCATTGTTGCCGGGACCGCACAGGACCACCGCCGCTTGCGGCAGGTAGCGCTCGGCCACCGCGGTGGCCACCGCGGCGCCGGCGGTTTCCATCAGCTCGGTGCTGGAGACGCCCTGAGCCACCGTGCCGTGCTCGTCGGCGAGGCCCTCGATCGCCAGGCTTTCGGCCACGCGCATCTCGGCGCAGCTCAGAACGGCGAGGTCGTCGTCGGCGACGATGTCGCGCAACGATGCCGCCGCCATCAGCCGCGCCGTGCGTGGCGGCGCGCCGCCGCGAAGCGCCGCGCCAGCCAGCCGCGCCGCCGGGCGAGCTGGACGCGCAGCCAGGCCTTGGTCGTGGCCATCGCCGCCGCTGCCTGTTGCCAGGCGGGCATGGCCCTGACGCGCGCCATGATCCAGTCGCGCCACCCGAATACCCATGCCTCGGCCGTCGCGAACCAGTTCAAGGTCACCAGCGTCGGCCGCAGGATCAGGTAGATGCGCGCGCCGATCGCGGTGCCCAGAAGCTTGCCGGCGACGATGATGGTCGCGCCCCACACGACGTGGCCGTTGGCCATCAGCCACAAGGCCGCCAGCTTCACCGGGAAGAGGACGGTGCCGGGCAGCAGGAACAGCAGCATCGCCGGATAGGGCGGCAGGCGCCGAGCGCGCGCCTCGAGGGCCGCCACCAGCGGCAGCGCGGCCAGCCGCGCCATCAGCCGCTGGACCCACTTGATCAGGGTCTCTTCGAGCAGGATCAGCGCCGCTGCGATCAGCACCAGCGGCGGGCTCAGCACTCTCTTCAGGATCGCGCGCATGGCGCCATCATAGACGGGAAAAGAGGTGATGGGGCGACCGACCGGATTTGAACCGGCGACATCTAGAATCACAATCTAGCGCTCTAACCAACTGAGCTACGGCCGCCATCACATGCCCGAAAGCGGTGCGGTAGGTACTCTCCCCGTCGCGCGCGGTCAAGGTTGGCGGCGCTTGCGGAAATGCGCCGACAGACGCTCCAGCGCGGCGTCCAGCGTGCTGTCGTTCTTGCAGAAGCAGAAGCGCGCGAAATGCCGGGGCGCGTCGGCGCCGTTGTAGAAGGCGCTGGTGGGCACCGCGGTGACCCCCGCCTCCACGGTGATGTGGCGGCAGAAATCCTCGTCCGTGCCGTTGAAGCCCAGCGGCCGGAAATCCGTCGTGACGAAATAGGTGCCGCGCGACGGCATCACCTCGAAGCCGATATCCGCCAGGCCGCTCACCAGGCGGTCGCGCTTGGCCTGCATGTCCGACGCCAGCTTGGTGAAATAGGCGGCTTCCTTGCGCAACCCCACCGCCGTGCCCCATTGCAGGCTGGGCGCCGTGGTGAAGGTGACGAACTGATGCGCCTTGAGGATCGGCCGCAGCACCTGGGGCGCGGCGGTGATGTAGCCGACCTTCCAGCCGGTGACGCTGAAGGTCTTGCCCGACGAGCCGATGCGCGCCGTGCGCTCGCGCATGCCCGGGAACTTCATCAGCGGAATGTGGCGCAGGCCGTCGAAGGTCAGGTGCTCGTAGACCTCGTCGCAGACGGCGAAGACGTCGTGCTTGACGCAGAGCTCGGCGATGAAGCCCAGCTCGTCGGCATCGAACACCTTCGAGCACGGGTTCATCGGCGAGTTGATCAGGATCAGCTTGGTCTTGGGCCCGAAGGCCGCGGCCAGCTCCTCGCGCGGCAGGTCCCAGCGCGGCGGCTGCAGGCGCACCAGCTTCGGGATGCCGCCGGCGCGGCGCACGATGGGGATATAGCTGTCGTAGAGCGGCTCGATCAGCACGACCTCGTCGCCCGGCTCGATCAGGCCGAACAGGCAGTCGCCCAGCGCCTCGGTGGCGCCCGAGGTCACCATCACCTCGCTCTGCCAATCGACGTCGAGGTCGTAGAAGCGCTTGTTGTGCTCGGCCACGGCCTGGCGCAGCTCGGGAATGCCCAGCATCGGCGGGTACTGGTTGTGGCCGGTCATCAGATAGTCGGCCGCGGCGCGCCGGACATCCTCGGGGCCGGGATCGTCGGGAAAGCCCTGCCCCAGATTGACCGATTTGTATTGCCGCGCCAGCCCCGACATCACGTCGAAAATCGTGTCGGCGTAGCCGCCCAGAACGCTGTTGCCCTGCTTCATGCCGTGTCCATTCTTCGCGCCGCGAGGCTCATAGCACATCCTCGACCGGGTGCGGCCGTCGAGGTTATGGTCGGCGCAAACGATGGGGAGAAACCAGGTGAGCAGCGCGACCGTCGATGACCAGCTCCTCGTCAGCCTGGGCAATGACCTGACCCTGCTTTTTGCGACACCGCTGCTGCGCCGTCAGATGCCGGGCGCGGAGTCTATCAACCCTGGGTTGCGGACGGCCATCCTGGCGCGCGCCGCCGCCGAGCCCGGCGTGCGCATCAGCAACAAGGGTGGCTGGCAGTCGAAGGCCGATCTTCTCGACTGGCCGCAACAGGAGGTCGCCACCTTGAAGGGCTGGATCGTCGAGGCCGTGCGCGCCATGGCGGCGCTGTCGCCCGACCTGCGCGGTCGCGCCCCGGGCACCAGCGTCTTCAAGGCCTATGGCTGGGCCAACATCAACCGCACGCACGACTACAACCTGCTGCACGTGCATCCGGACTCGCACTGGTCGGGCGTCTACTACGTCGATGCCGGCGACGCCGTCGCGGGCGGCGCGATCCAGTTCAACGACCCCCGGCCGATGGCGCGGGCGATGCCGGTGCCGGGCTTCAACTTCGACCGCGCGCTCACGGTCGCGCCGGCCTCCGGCCTCATGCTGCTGTTCCCGAGCTGGCTGGAACACTGGGTGATGCCCTATGACGGCACGCGGGAGCGTATATCCATCGCGTTCAATTGCACATTACGTTAGCAATCGATGGTCTATTTTTCATCATTGCCGGCAGATCATTGATGTTTTGTTGATCATTCATGCCGAAAATCGAACACCGGGGCTGGCACGGGAACTGCATCCGGCAGGGCCCTGCGACGGGGCCAGCCGGCTTCGCCGACCGTCACCCGTGTAGCGTGCCGATGAAGAAGATCGAAGCCATCATCAAGCCCTTCAAGCTCGACGAGGTGAAGGAGGCGCTGAACGAGATCGGCGTCAAGGGCATCACCGTCATCGAAGCCAAGGGCTTCGGGCGGCAGAAGGGCCATACCGAGCTCTACCGCGGCGCCGAATACGTCGTCGACTTCCTGCCCAAGGTGAAGGTCGAGCTGGTCGTCGAGGACAGCCAGGCCGAGAAGGCCGTCGAGGCGATCCGCAACGCGGCGCAGACCGGCCGTATCGGCGATGGCAAGATCTTCGTGTCGGGGGTAGAGGAAGCCGTGCGTATCCGGACCGGAGAGCGCGGCGACGAAGCCATCTAGGGGCGTTCGGCGCCGCGTCGCGGGCCGCACGGGAAGAGCAAGAGAATCCACAAGCGAAAGGATCAAGGGATATGGCCGACGCCAAGAGCGTGCTGCAGATGATCAAGGAGAAGGACGTGAAGTTCGTCTCCTTCCGGTTCACCGACCCGCGCGGCAAGTGGCAGCACACCGCCAAGACCGCGTCGGCGGTCGACGATTCGGTGTTCGCCGACGGTGTGATGTTCGACGGCTCCTCGATCGCCGGCTGGAAGGCGATCAACGAGTCCGACATGATCCTGATGCCGGATCCCTCGACGGCGATCCTCGATCCGTTCACGGCGCAGACGACGCTGACGATCTTCTGCGACGTCATCGAGCCCTCGACCGGCCAGTTCTACGCCCGCTGCCCGCGCTCGACCGCCAAGCGCGCCGAGGCCTACCTGAAGTCCTCCGGCGTCGGCGACACCGCGGTGTTCGGGCCGGAGCTCGAGTTCTTCGTGTTCGACGACGTGCGCTTCGACGTCAAGATGCACGGCGCGTTCTACTCGGTCGACTCGGCCGAGACGCCGAACAACACCGGCACCGTCATGGAAGGCGGCAACATGGGCCATCGGCCCGGCGTCAAGGGCGGCTACTTCCCCGTCCCGCCGGTCGACTCGTTCCACGACCTGCGCGCCGAGATGTGCACCGTGCTGACCGAGATGGGTCTCGTCATGGAGATCCACCATCACGAGGTGGCGCCGGCGCAGAACGAGCTGGGATTCCGCTTCGACACCTTGGTGAAGACCGGCGACAACGTGCAGAAGTACAAGTACGGCCTGCACAACGTCGCGGCGCAGTGGGGCAAGAGCTGCACGTTCATGCCGAAGCCGATCTACGGCGACAACGGCTCGGGCATGCACACCCACCAGTCGATCTGGAAGGACGGCAAGCCGCTGTTCGCCGGCAACGGCTACGCCGACCTCAGCGAGACGGCGCTCTACTACATCGGCGGCATCATCAAGCACGCCAAGGCGCTCAACGCCTTCTGCAACGCCTCGACCAACAGCTACAAGCGCGTCATCCCGGGCTTCGAGGCCCCCGTGCTGCTCGCCTACTCCGCGCGCAACCGCTCGGCCTCCTGCCGCATCCCCTACGCCGCCTCGCCCAAGGGCAAGCGCGTCGAGGTGCGCTTCCCCGATCCGTCGGCCAACCCGTACCTCGCCTTCTCGGCGATGCTGATGGCCGGCATCGACGGCATCCAGAACAAGATCCATCCCGGCGAGGCGATGGACAAGAACCTCTACGACCTGCCGCCGGAAGAGCTCAAGCAGGTGCCGACCGTGGCCGGCTCGCTGCGCGAGGCGCTGGGCGCGCTCGACGCCGATCGCGCCTTCCTCACCAAGGGCGGCGTGTTCACCGAGGACCAGATCGACGCCTACATGGATCTCAAGTGGGAAGAGGTCTACAACTGGGAACACCAGCCGGCGCCGATCGAGTACAAGATGTATTATTCGGTCTGATCCGCGACAGTTCCGTGACGTCGAAGGGGCCGCGCAAGCGGCCCCTTTTCGATTCCTGGAGCGGCGCATAAAGTCGTCGCATGGTCGTGTCATCCATTACCCGTCGTGCCTTTACCGGCGCCGCTCTGTCGTCGCTCGCCGTCGCCCCCGCCGCCGCTCAACCCAAGCCGCTGGTGCGCGTGGCCTTCGGCTCCTGCGCCGATCAACGCGAACCGCAGCCGATCTGGGATTCGATCCTCGCCTACAAGCCCGACCTGTTCATCTTCGCCGGCGACAACGTCTATGGCGACAGCAATGACCGCGAGCTGAAGGAACTCAAGGAGGCCTATGCGCTGGCGCGCCAGGTGCCAGGCTACATGAAGCTGCGCCAGAGCGTGCGCCACCTCGCGATCTGGGACGACCACGACTACGGCATCAACGACGCCGGCGGCGACATGCCGTTCAAGGCCGAGTCGAAAGAGGAGTTCCTGAAGTTCTGGGACGTGCCTTCAGACGATCCGCGGCGCCAGCAGGAGGGCATCTACCACGCCGAGTCGTTCGGCTCGGCGGGCCAGCGCACGCAGGTCATCCTGCTCGACAACCGCTCCTTCAAGTCGCCATGGCTGCCGACACCGAATCGCGGCGCGCTGGGCATGGAGCGCTATATCCCCGACACCGATCCGGCCAAGACCATGCTCGGCCCGGCGCAGTGGGCTTGGCTCGCCGAGCGGCTGCGCGAGCCGGCCGATCTGCGCCTGGTGGTGTCCACGATCCAGGTGCTGGCCGAAGGCCATGGCTGGGAGCGCTGGGGCAATTTCCCGCGCGAGCGGCGCAAGCTCTTCGAGCTGGTGCGCCAGACCCGCGCCGAGAACGTGATCTTCCTCTCCGGCGACCGCCATCTCGGCGCGCTCTACCGCGAGACCGATGGCACGCCCTACCCGCTCACCGAGATCACCTCGAGCGGGCTCACCAAATACTTTCCCACCTCCCGGGAACTCGGCCCGAACCGCCTGGGCGCTGTGTTCGGCCGGGCGAACTTCGGCACCATCGACATCGACTGGTGGGAAAAGAAGGTGCGCCTCTCCATCCGCGACGAGGCCGGCCAGCCGGTGCGCAGCCACAGCGTGCCGATGGAGGAGATGCGGTTCAGGACGTGATGTCTTGTTCTTCTCCCCACGCAGGTGGGGAGAAGGTGCCGAGCGCAGCGAGGCGGATGAGGGGCTTCTCGCGCGACGACACCGACCTCAGTCGTTGACACACCGCTAAGCCTCTCATCCGCCCTTCGGGCACCTTCTCCCCGCCTGCGCGGGGAGAAGGGAAACCTCTACCCAGCGAGCGCGGCGCGCGACGTCGTTCATGTCGTCCTCGACCGCCCGAGCCGTATCAGGCGATCACGGTGTCAGCGCCGGTCAGTCCGGAAGCGGAATGTGCTCATCCCGGTCACCGACCGGGAGATCGAAGCGCCCCCTGCCCCAGTTCTGCGCGCGCCACTCGGCTTTGGCCGCTTCGATGCGTTCCTGCGAAGACGCGACGAAATTCCACCAGAGGTAACGCGGACTCGAAAAGGTTGCGCCGCCGAGAATCATCAGGCGCGCGCCTCGGTCGCCAGCCGCGACAGTGATCCTGTCGCCGGGGCGGAAAACCATCATCCGGCCGGCCTCGAAATCCTGGCCGGCGACGGAGATCGAGCCTTCGACGATGTAGATGCCCCGGTCCTCGTGATCGTGCGGCATCGGCAACCGGCCTCCCGCATCGAGCTTCACTTCGGCGTAGAACGTCTGCGAGTACATCGTCGCGGGGGCCTTCTCGCCATAGGCGTCCCCGAGAATGAGCCGGACCGAGACGCCGCGATCCTCGATCACCGGCAGCGCCGCCTTGCCGTGATGCTCGAACAGGGGTGCCATGTCTTCCTGCGCATCGGGTAGAGCCAGCCAGGTCTGTATCCCGAACAGGCCGTTGGGCCCGCCTTGCGCCGTTGAGGGGCCCCGCTCGGAATGGGTCACGCCGCGCCCGGCGACCATCCAGTTCAACTCGCCGGGACGGATGATCTGGTCGGCCCCGGTGCTGTCGCGATGATGGAAGTCGCCGCGAAAAAGGTAGGTGACAGTGCCCAGACCGATATGCGGATGCGGTCGAACAAAGACGCCGTGTCCGGTCAGGAACTCGGCGGGCCCGGCTTGATCGAAAAAGATGAAAGGGCCCACCATCTGCCGCTGCGGCGCCGGCAGGGCGCGCCGAACCTCGAAGCCGCCGAGGTCTACAGCGCGCGGGACGATGAGCGTTTCGATCGCGTCGAGGCCAACCTCATCCGGATAGCCTGGGTCGATTGCCGGGTTCCAACTCATGCGCCTCGTCCTCTCTTGGGTCTCCGGGAGACTTCGCTCTTGCCGATGCGAAAGCCCGCCGCGATGTCGATCAATCCGGGCCGCGCGAGCGGTCGGAGCGATTTCGGCGCGGCGATACCCAAGCTGGCGAGCGACCGTCCGTCCAACTAGCCCTGTGATACGTCAGGCTGTGTCGCAGCAGGAGGAACGTCCTGATATTGTCGTCGAGCTCGGCGGCTCGCAGTGGAGCGACCGTCGAGCGCAATCCCTCAGGAAGGCTTCGCCCGGTTCGTGCTTGAACGGTCGAGACCCCAAACATCAGGATTTCGCGCGAAGTGCTCGATCAGCATTTCCGTAAGAACCCGAATTTTCCGCGCGGGATGCGCACCTGGTGGTCGGACCACATACGCGCCCGCTGAAGGCGGCGGATAGCGTGTCATGATCGGAACGAGCGCGCCGGAAGCCACATACTCATGCGTGATGCAATCGGGCAGCCTGGCGATGCCGAGTCCTGTCGCCGCGGCGGCGGCAAGCGCCAGAGCACTGTCGGCCTTGAACCTGCCTTGCGGCTGAACCGCGACCATCTTGTCGCCATCCATGAACTGCCAGGCTTCCGTTCCCTGCATGAGCGCATCATGGGCGACGACCTCGTCCGGCGTCTCGGGTGACCCATGCGCCTTGATGTAGGCTGGACTTGCGACAAGCGACCCATAGATCGGGCCGATGCGCTTGGCGATCAGGTTGGAATCCTGAAGGTATCCAACCCGGATGCCGCAATCGAAGCCTTCCGCGATGAGATCGGTGAAACGATCGCTGTAGGAGGTATGGACGTGAAGCTGCGGGTGGCGAAGCGCCATATCCGCAAGCACCGGGGCGAAGTGGGTTGGGCCGAAGGAGAGCGGCATGGCGACCCTCAGCCGCCCGCGCAGCCCACCGGTTGGGAGAATCGTTTCCCTGGCCGAATCTATCTCGGCGCTGGCTCGGGCCGCGTGGTCTCTGAACGTCGACCCGGCTTCCGTGAGCGCGGCGCCGCGGGTCGTCCGTGAAAGAAGCTGGGCGCCCAGTTCCGCCTCGATCCGGAAGAGCCGCCGACTGACGATCGACTTGGAGAGCCCGAGCCGGCGCGCGGCGGCCGACACGCCGCCGGCATCGGCCACCGCGACGAATGTCTGCAGATCTTCGATATCCATGCCCGCGTTCCCCGCTTCGCGACACAGCTTATCGATGTGGGGCGCTATCGCGGCGAAACAAGGAGCGACAGATTGCGTCCAGGCCAAATCGCCCCCGGCAAGTACAGGCCCACAGCCGAATGGCGCTCACAACAGCAGGAAAGGAAATCGCAATGACCTTTCGCAACGGACTCGCTTCGCTTCTTCGCCCCGAAGATTCGGTGCTCGTTCTGATCGACCACCAGCCATACCAGCTCGCCAACCTGAACAGCCACGATCCGCATATGGTGGTCAATAATTCAGCAGCGCTGGCGAAGGCCGCCAAGGTCTTCGGCGTCCCGACGATCCTGACGAGCGTGGTCGCTGCTCGAGGCGGCCACATCTTTCCGCAGATCACCGACGTGTTCCCTGGCCAGCAGGTGATCGACCGGACCTTCATCAACACCTGGGAAGATCAGAAGGTGGTCGACGCGGTCAAGGCGACGGGTCGCAAGCAGTTGATCTTCGCCGGTCTGTGGACCGAGATCTGCGTCGCGATGCCCGCGATCCAGGCCGCGGGCGAAGGCTGGGATGTGACTGTCATCACCGATGCGTCGGGCGCCGTTTCGCTCGAGGCCCACGAGGTCTCGATCCAGCGCATGATCGCCGCCGGCGTGAACATGATGACCTGGCTGGCGCTGGCGGCCGAGTGGCAGCGCGACTGGGCACGGACGAAAACCGCTGTCGCGCTGAACGAGGTGATCATCCAGCACGCGGCGGGCAGCGGCATCGCCTATCTGTGGGAGCAGCAGCTGCTTAACACGCCTGTGCCGGGCAAAGGCTGATCCGAACCGGATAGCGGGCACTTCGGTGAGGGTCGGAAGCGAATCCGTCTGCCGGCCCTCGCCATCCTCGCCCTTCTGGCTTTAACCTTTGTGCTCCGCCGGATTCCCAGCCGCCGCAGATAAGCAAAGAGGGAACATTTCTATGGATCGTTTCCCGGTGGGACTCGAAATGGATGTCTTCTATCCAAACTTCCAGGTCGGTCTGACGCTCATGTCGACTTCCCAGTTGAAGTTCGAGATCAAGGAAGGACCATACGCCCGGACCGAGGTCGTCGACATTCAGGTCGTACCGCTCGGCAACGGCATCTTCGCGGTCAGCTGGCAGGAGAGGGACGGCGCGACTGTGACGAATGTCCAGGACTACGACCGCGGTGTGATCCACTCGTTCGCCACTCTACCTGATGGTCGGTTTTTGCGAATGATCGGTAAAATCGCAGTCACTCGGCCCGCTGATCGCCTTGCCGATGATCGCCCCCACCGCAACAAGGCGCTAGTGCTGGATGCGATGACCAGCCTCTTTCAGCGTCACGACGCGTCGGCAGTTGATCACCTCTACTCCGACGACTACGTCCAGCACAATCCCGACATCCCCCAGGGTCGTGAGGCGTTGCGGCGTCTCGTCGAGACCCTGCCGCCTTCCGTCCACTACGAGCCGGGCCTGGTCATCGCCGAGGGCGATCTCGTCGCCATCCACGGCCGCATTCGCGGCTGGGCGGACGAGCCGCAGGTTGTGGTCGACATTTTCCGGGTCGAGGCCGGCAAGTTGGCTGAACATTGGGACGTGTTGCAGAACGAGGTGCCGGCAGCGGCCGGCGTCGCCGGTCTTGCGATGTTCGATCCTGCTGAAGGAACCCACCGCAAGAGAGCGGGATCGTAGGTAACGGCGCGGCAGCAAGCAGATGCTTGAAGAGAACCAAGCGGGCACGGAGTTTACTGGCATTGGCCATGAACTAAACCGGCCATCATCGACGAATTCATGGTGGCGCCTCCTCGCGCCGCCCTTTGAATCAGACCCCCGCCGGTCCATGATTCCCTTTGATGAGTCCCGAGCCCAGGAGCGCCGAGACACACAAGCGGCATCAGGAGCATTAGCGGCTCACTTGTTGCTCTTTCACATGCTGAAAAGGCATAGTGACGACATGACGAAGAAGGATAGTCACGACGCATACATAGCTGCCGCACCGATGCAGTTTCGCGCCATGTTGGGTCAACTGCGTGCACAGCTATCGCGGGCATTACCGGACGCCAAAGAAGTCATCAAGTACGACATGCCCGGATTTCAGATCGAAGACACGATCATCGCGGGCTATGCTGCCTTCAGTAAACAATGCGGTCTATACGTTGACCCGGGTGCGATTGCTGCCCATGCCGACGAGATCACTTCTTTGAAACTGAAGGCAACCAAGACCGGCGTTACGTTCTCGGTGAGCAGACCTATCACCGATGAACTGGTTAAGAAATTGGCAAGTAGCTCACGCAAGAAAAAGGGCTTCTAGAGACTGCCTTCGCACTGACTGACGAAGAGCTGTAGCGCGTCGGTCGGTCAGCCGGCGAGTGCCGCGCGGAGTGCCTCGAACGGCAGGGTCACACAGTCGCGGCGGCTGCGATGCTGGGCGACGGGCGAGAAGGCGGCGAAGTCGCCGGTGCCGGGAGACTCGCCACTGAGCACCGAGTCGATCTCGCGCCGCAGCTCGGCGACCTCCGTCGCGGTGTGGCCGATGGCGCGTGGCGTGAGCGCCGCGGCGGAGGCCTCGCACAGCGCGCAACCCCTGACCTTGTGCGCCAGTTCGGCGATGCGGCCCTGATCGTCGAGGCGGATCTCGATGGACACGCGATCGCCGCACAGTGGATTGTCGCGCATCGCCTTGGCGGTCGGCGCGGCGAGCGTTCCCGCGCCGGTCTTCGACTTGGCCAGCGCGACGATGCGGTCCTGGTACAGCGCCTGGCTCATGCGAACCGCCGCAGCGCCTCGCCGACGCCCTCGAGCAGCGCGTCGACATCGCCGGCGTCGTTGTAGGGCGCGATGCTGGCGCGCGTGGTGCCCGTGAGATCCAGCCTGTCCATCAGCGGCTGGGCGCAGTGATGGCCGGCGCGCACGGCGACGCCGTAGGAGTCGAGGATCTGCGCCGTGTCGTGCGGATGCACACCCTCCAGGGTGAAGGAGATCACCGGGTAGCGGCCCTGCAGTCCGGCCGGGCCGATCAGCCGCGTGCCCTTGATGCTGGCGAGGCCATCCATCATGCGCTGGGTCAGGCCCATCTCGTGCGCGCCCACCGCGCTCCAGTCGAGCGCCATCATCCAGCGGCAGGCGGCGCCCAGGCCGATCGCCGGGCCGATCGGCGGCGTGCCGGCCTCGAAGCGGCGTGGCGACGGCGCCCAGGTGATCTCCTCGAGCGACACGCGGCCGATCATCGAGCCACCACCCATGAACGGCGGCATGTCCTCGAGCAATGCGCGACGGCCCCACAACACGCCGATACCGTTGGGCCCATAGGCCTTGTGGCCGGCGAAGGCATAGAAATCGACGCCCAGGGCCGGCAGATCGACCGGCCCGTGCGGCGCGCGCTGGGCGCCGTCGAGCAGTACCACCGCGCCCACCGATTTCGCCGCGGCGACCACGGCGGCGACGTCAAGCAGCGCGCCGGTGACGTTCGAGACATGCGCCAAGGCGATGATGCGCGTGCGCGCCGTCACTGTCTTCGACAGCGCACTGACATCGATGCGCCCGTCTGGCGTGACCGGCAGGCCAACCAGCTTCGCGCCGACGCGCTGGGCGAGCTGGTACCAGGGTACGATGTTGGAGTGGTGCTCGAGTTCCGACACCACGATCTCGTCGCCGGCCTTCAGGCGCTGGCCGTAGCTATGGGCCACGAGGTTGATCGCCGCGGTACAGCCGCCGGTGAAGATCACCTCCTCCGGCGACGCCGCGCCGAGGAAAAGGGCCACGTCGGCGCGCGCATTCTCGTAGAGTTCGGTGGCGGCTTCGGCCAGCGCGTGCACGCCGCGCAGCACATTGGCGCGCGACTTCGTCTCGTAGTCGACGACGGCGTTGATCACCGCCAGCGGCGTCTGTGCCGAGGCGCCGTTGTCGAGATAGTGCAGCGTCTTGCCGTTGATCCGCCGCGACAGGATCGGAAACTGCCGCCTTATCTCGCCGACGTCGAAAGTCTTGCTCGTCATGTCGTCCCATCCGCCGCGCTGCGCACGGCGGCGGACACTACACCAACGCCGGCCTCAGCCCATGTACCATATATGCTCGATCCAACCGTGCCCCCCATGATTATTGTACCTGCCGGCGCCGCCGTGCAGTTCATGCAGCGAGCCGCGCAAGGGATCGAGAACGACGACCCACGTGCGGCTGGTGCAGCGCGCCGCGAGGATAAAATGGCCGCCGCTGCGCGTCATCGTCGCGCCGGCGCCGCGATACCAGCCGATGAGCATCAACGCCGGGAAACGCGTCCGGATGCGATCCTTCTGCCATGCGAAGCCGTAGGACGAGGTACCGGGATACAGGGCCCCGGTGTCGACGCTCACGCGGATTCCGCAGGCTCGAAGCGTGGGCGTTATGTTGTTCTCGTCGGTGCCGGTACCCAGCCCTCTGTTCGCACCACTGAGCTGGCTCTGAAGCAGCGATCCCGAGAAGTTGCCGGAAATCGCTTTGTAGCCGCTCTCGCCGTTGACGCTGCATTGCTGGCGGGACTGGTCCCACATCATGCCGATGCTGGCGAGCGCGCATGACATCGGCTCGTTCTGCCGGTCGATGTAGTGGGTGACACCGTCCGAATCGTTGCGGCGGATGTATTCCTGGGCGACGACATAGGCCATGACGACGTCCTGCTCCTCTATGGATGGACTCAGTCGACATAACTAAGTGATCGCTCAATTATTAACTAAATCATCCCCATCCGTCAAGCGCGCCGTGCACGGTAGGCCGCCAAAGCTTCCGGCGTATCGAGGTCGACCAGCACGCCGTCCGACGACACCTCGCCATCCATCGCCACCTCGCAGACCTGATCGGCGTGCTCGCCGATCAGGTGACGCGCGCCGGTGTCGCCCGACACATTGCCCATCTCCTGGAAGAAGCGCTTCGCCCACAGCACCGGATTGCCGCGCTTGCCGCCGACCGTGGGCACGCAGATCGAGCGGCCTTCGACCGGATTGAAGGCGGCGATCAGTTTGTTGAGCTGCGCCGGCGTCACATCGGGCATGTCGCCCAGCAGCACGAGCGCGCCGTCGATATCGGCGGGCAAGGTCGCGACGCCGACTTTCAGCGAGGTGCTCAAGCCCTGCGCGTAGTCGGGATTCTCGACGAAGACCACATTGCGCGCGACATCGCCCAGGCTGGCCACGGCGCGGCGCACATCCTCGGCCATGTGGCCCAGCACCACGGTGGCCGACACCGCCTGCGACATCATCGCGGCGCGCACCACGCGCGCCACCATCGGCGCGCCGTCGATTTCCGCCAGCAGCTTGTTCGACGGGCCCATGCGACTGGAGCGACCGGCGGCGAGGATCAACGCGGCGATGCGCGGCGCACGCTGCGCCTCGCTTTGGGCCGCGCCATCGTCGCCGCTGCGCAACACGCCGCGCATCGTGGTTTCCTCGAGCAGCCCGCCCGCGCCCATGCGCACGATCTCGCCGCGGCGTACCGGCAGCCCGGCGGCCAGGCGCTGCAGCACCATGTCGAAGCCGTTGAACTTCGGCGACTTGGCGCAGCCCGGCAGGCCGATCGCCGGTCTGCCGTCGAGTTCGCCCATCAGCAGCAGATTGCCGGGATCGACGGGCATGCCGAAATGCGTGATGTGCCCGCCCGCCTTCTCGATGCCCGCCGGCACCGTGTCGCGGCGATCGACGATCGCCGAGGCGCCGGCGATCAGCAACAGATCGCAGCCCTCGGCCACGAGTTCCATCAGCGCCGTGGCGATCTCGCTCTCGTCATGGCGCACGCGGCGCTCGCCAGCGAGCGTACCGCCCAGCCCGGCCATGCGCGTGCGCGTCGTCTCGGTCGCCTTGTCGAGAACCTTGGTGCGCGTGCCCGGCAGGCTGGTCTGCACCAGCCCGGCCTTCATCGCCTTGAACGGCGCGACTGAGACCATCGGCCCACCGGCCCGCACCACCGCCAAGGCGCGGTCGAGCGCGGCGCGCGGCACGGCGAAGGGAATGATCTTGATGGTAGCGACCATCTGCTTGGCCGAGGCCGCGCTGTAGCCCGGCAGAGTGGCGATGGTGATCGACTCGTCGATGTCGTTGAGCGCGTCGAGCCGCGCCTGGTCGGCGACCACGACGCCGGGCGCCGCCGCGAAGAGATTGGCCCGGCCGGTGAATGGCGCGGTCGCCGTGAGACCGTCACCCATCACGGCCTCGGCGATCGTGCGCGCCGCCTCGTCTTCGTGCACGTCGTCGGGCGCCAGCCTGGCGGCGATCACGGTTTTGACGCCGGCGGTTTTCAGCGCCGCGACATCGAGTTCTGACAGCCGCCGGCCCTTGGCGAAGTTGATACGACCGTCGCGATGCGCGTGCGCGAGGATCGCGCCGGCCGCCTCGTCGATGGGGATTTCGCCGAACCGCATGAGATCAGGCCGCGCGCTCGCGCGGCTCGCGCTCGGCATTCTGCGCCGAGCGCACCTGGATGATCTGCGCCAGGATCGAGATCGCGATCTCCGCCGGCGAGCGACCGCCGAGGTTCAGGCCGACCGGCCCGTGGATGCGCGCGAACTGCGCGTCGCTGATGCCGGCCTCGTTCAGGCGCGCCTTGCGCTTGGCGTGCGTGTTGCGGCTGCCCAGCGAGCCGACATAGAAGGCCTCGGAGTTCAACGCCACGATCAGCGCCGGATCGTCGAGCTTGGGATCGTGGGTCAAGGTCACCACGGCGGTCGCCGCATCGAGCTTCAGCCGCTCCATCGCCTCGTCCGGCCAGTCGGTCAGCACGGTGACGCCGGGAAAGCGGCTGTCGCTGGCGAAGGCGCGGCGCGGATCAATCACCGTGACGTCGAAGCCGCTCATCGCCGCCATCGGCACGAGAGCCTGGGCGATGTGCACGGCGCCGACCACGACCATACGCTGCGGCGGGATGAAGGCCTGCACGAAGAGCTTGCCCGACGCGGTCTCGACCGTCTCGCTGCGGCCGGACGCCAGCGCGGCCCGACCGGCCGACAACGCCGCGGCGTCGCTGGCCAGCGCGCCCTCGGCGCGGTCATTGAAGATCAGCGCTTCCTCGCCATCGGCGATGCGCTTCACCATCACCACCGGCCGACGCGCGGCGCGCGCGGCCTGCAAGGCGTCGAGGGTCGACAGTTTCATCGCACGTCCCTTTTTCTTTCTCCTTCTCCCCGCGAAGGCGGGGGAGAAGGTGCCCGAAGGGCGGATGAGGGGCTTCGCGGTGCCTCAACGACTCCAGCCGATGACGTTGCGCGAGAAGCCCCTCATCCGCCTCGCTGCGCTCGGCACCTTCTCCCCGCCTGCGCGGGGAGAAGGAAAACATCATCCCACCTTCTCGACGAAGACCTGCACCTTGCCGCCGCAGGCCAGGCCGACATCCCAGGCCTGCTCGTCGGTGACGCCGAAATCGAGCAGGCGCGGCTTGCCGTCCTTGATCGCGTCGAGCGCTTCCTTGACCACGGCGCCCTCGATGCAGCCGCCGGAGACCGAGCCCACCATGTTGCCGGCGCCGTCGATGGCGAGCTGGCTGCCCACCGGGCGCGGCGAGGAGCCCCAGGTCAAGGTCACGGTGGCCAGCGCCACGTCCTTGCCCGCGTCCTTCCACTGGCGCACCGCGCCGAGGATGTCTTCCTGTGCCGGGTTCATCGTACCCTCCGATTTTACCTCACCCTCGCTGTCATCCCGAGCGCAGCGAGGGATCTAGTTCCGCCCTGGATCCCTCGCTTCGCTCGGGATGACAGAGCGCTGAATTCTCACGCAGCCCGCGCGCGGTCGCGCCAGTCCGCCATCTTCGCACCACCGCGATGCCCCGGCTCGCTCAGCGCCGCCACCAGCTCGGCGAGGCTGTCGAGATTGTGCACCGGCCGGAAGTCGTCGACATGCGGCAGCATCGCCCGATTGCCCAGAGACTTTGGTTCGTAGCCCTCGTAGCGCAAGAGCGGGTTGAGCCAGATCAGCCGGGAACACGACTTGTGCAGCCGCTCCATCTCTTCCGGCAGGCCGGCGGCGCCCTCGCGGTCGAGCCCGTCGGTGATCAGCAGCACCACGGCGCCCTGCCCCAGCACCCGGCGCGACCACATCCGGTTGAACTCGTGCAAGGTGGCGCCGATGCGCGTGCCACCCGACCAGTCCTCGACCTGCGCGCTGGCCTTGGCAAGGGCGATATCGACATCCTTGTCCCGCAGCGCGCGGGTCACGTTGTTGAGCCGCGTGCCGAAGGTGAAGCTGAACACCCGGTCGCGATCGCTCGCCAGCGCATGCATGAAATGCAGGAACATGCGGCTGTACTTGCTCATCGAGCCCGAGATGTCGCAGAGGATCACCAAAGGCGGCGGCCGGCGGCGCGGTTCCTTGCGATGCAGCTCGATCACGCCATGCGGCTTGAGCGAGGCGCGCATCGTGGCCCGCATGTCGATGCGGCTGCCATGCGCCGACGGACGCGTGCGGCGGATCCGCCGATCGGGGATCGGCAGACGCAGGCGTTTGATCGCGCGCAGCGCCTGGGCGACCTCGGCCGCCGACATCTGCTCGAAGTCGCGCTTCTGCAGCAGCTCGCGATCGGAGAAGGTCAGCGTCGCCTCGAGCTCCATCTTGGGCGGCTCTTCGGACTCCTCCTCCGGCGCCTGGCCGCGACCGGCCTGCAAAGCTTCCTGAAGGCGTCGGTTGAGCTTCTTCTTCTCGTCCTCCTCGAAGCCGCCATCGATCTGCGGCAGCATCATGCCCATCATCTTCTCGAGCAGCTTGGGATTGCGCCAGAAGACGTGGAAGGCCTGATCGAAGATCTCTCGCTGGTCCCGGCGGTTCACGAAGACGCTGTGCAGGGTCCAGTAGAAATCCTCGCGCCGGTCGAGCCCCGCCGCCTCGACCGCCTTCACCGCTTCGAGCACGCGGCCCGGCCCGATCGGCAAGCCCGCGGCGCGCAGGGTGCGCGCGAAGTTCATGATGTTGACGGCGAGCTTGGGCTCGGCCGGAGCTTTCGGTGCGGAGCGCAGAACCTCGGACATCGCGGAATCAGGCGGCCGGCAGGGCCGCGATCTCGCTCTTCACGCGACCGATGATGGCGGCGGCCTCGCTGCCCTGGATGCGCTGGATGTCGTCCTGGTACTTCAAGAGGATACCCAGCGTGCTGTCGATCACGGCGGGATCGAGGTCGAGCACGTTGAGCTCCGTCAGCGCCTGCGCCCAGTCGATCGACTCGGCGACACCTGGCGACTTGAACAGGTCCATCTTGCGCAATTCCTGGACGACGCCGACGACTTGGCGCGCCAGCGCCGCCGGCGCCTCGGGCGCCTTGGTGGCGAGGATCTGCCGCTCGCGCGCCGCATCAGGGTAGTCGACCCAATGATAGAAGCAGCGGCGCTTGAGCGCGTCGTGGATCTCGCGCGTGCGGTTCGAGGTGATGATCACGATCGGCGGCTCCGGCGCCTTCACCGTGCCCAGCTCGGGGATCGTCACCTGGAAGTCGGAGAGCACCTCCAGCAGATAGGCCTCGAACGGCTCGTCGGTACGATCCAGCTCGTCGATCAGCAGCACCGGCGGGCCACTGGGGTCGGGCTGCAGCGCTTCGAGCAACGGCCGGCGGATCAGGAACTTCTCGTTGAAGACGTCGCTGCCGAGCTGGTCGCGATCGACCGCGCCCTGCGCTTCGGCGAGGCGGATCTCGATCATCTGCCGGGCGTAGTTCCACTCATAGACGGCGGAGGCCGCGTCGAGGCCCTCGTAGCATTGCAGGCGGATCAGCTTGCGGCCGAGCGTCTGGGCCAGGACCTTGGCGATCTCGGTCTTGCCGACACCCGCCTCGCCCTCGCAGAACAGCGGTCGGCCGCGCTTCAGCGCGAGGAAGAGGACTGTGGCCAGGCTGCGGTCGGCGATATAGTCGCCACGGCGCAGGAGATCGACCATGCCGTCGATCGACTCGGGTACTGGAGTGGACATCGAGCCCGTCGGGTTGGGGAGAAGAAGCAGCAGCGCGATACTAGCGGGGCCGGGGATACCCTCGCTACTACGCTCGTATGGTGAGTGTTCATATCAGTTAGGGGGGAACCTCCAGATGCGCAAGATCATACCGGTTGTCCTGGTTCTCGCCGTCGCTATGGCGATGGGATCGGCGTTTGCCGAGCAGAAGGGTCAGGGGAAGAATGACCGACCCGAAAAGGCACAAGGCGCCACCGTCAAAGGTGGGCCCAAGGCTGATGACAAGGGTGGCGGTCGCAGTTCGCAGAAGATCGTCGAAGAGCATACTGGCATGAGTGCCACGGGGATCCCCAGTCCCAAGGGCCCGGCAAGCAGCCAAGCGCCGGGCAAGCGGTAGCACGGACGTACACGGTAGGAGTGAGCATGTACGGTGACGTCCTGAAGGGAAAGATCGCGGTCGTCACCGGGGGTGCGCGCGGCATCGGCTTCGCGTGCGCCCAGGCCCTGCAGGCCTCGGGCGCACGCATCGCGCTGTGGGACCGTGACGAAGGCGTCGCGAAGGAATCGGCCGCGACGCTTGCGGGCGCCATCGCCGTGTCCGTCGACGTCGCCGACGACCGCTCGGTCGCGGCGGCGCTGGCCGATACCGAGAAGCGGCTGGGCGGCGTCGATATCCTGGTCGCCAGCGCCGGCATCACCGGCCCCAACGCCACGGTGGCCGACTACGACGTGCAGGCCTGGCGGCAGGTGATCGACATCAACCTCACCGGCGTCTTCCTCACCAACCGCGCCGTCGTGCCGGGCATGGTCGGCCGCAAATGGGGCCGCATCGTCAACATCGCCTCGATCGCCGGCAAGGAAGGCAACCCCAACGCCTCGGCCTATTCCGCCTCCAAGGCCGGCGTGATCGGGCTGACCAAGTCGCTGGGCAAGGAGCTGGCGACTACCGGCGTGCTAGCGAACTGCGTCTGCCCGGCGGCGATCAAGACCGACATCTTCAAGCAGATGACCCAGCAGCACATCGACTTCATGTTGTCGAAGATCCCGATGGGCCGCTTCGCCACGGTCGAAGAGGCCGCCACTCTGGTGACCTGGCTGGCCTCGCCGCTATGCAGCTTCAACACCGGTTCGGTGTTCGATCTTTCGGGCGGCCGCGCGACCTATTGAGGCGGTGCCAAGCCCCGCACGGTCAGGTCGACCATGCCCTGGATGAGCGCCTGCCGGTCCGACCAGGGGAAATCAGGCTCGTTGATGAAGGCCGACACCAAGCCGTGGCAGGCCATCCAGCACAGTTCGGCGCAGGTCACCGGCGGATGGGGCAGTTTGGCGCCGCCCTGCTCCAGCTCGATGAACTGCCGCTCGAGCATGGCAAAGGCGATGGCGCCCTTGACGCCGGGCCGCTCCGGATCGCTGATGTCGCCGCGATGGCCGGTATGGCGCACCGGCTCCGGCGCCTGTTCCTCCATGAAGATCAGCCGGTATTCGCCGACATGCGCGAGACCGAAGCGGATGTACGCCTCGCCCATCTGACGCAACCGGTCTTGGGGAGAACACTCAAGGCATTCAATGCTTTGGAAGAGTTCGATCAACTTTCCGAAGGTCTGGTCGCAAAGCGCCAGCATGATCTCGTCCTTGTCCTTGAAGTAAAGGTACAAGGCTGGCGCTGAAACCCCTACACGCTCAGCGATTTTTCGGATCGTCGTTGCCCCATAGCCCTCTTCGAGGAAGAGCGCCTTGGCGGCGGCCAGGATTTCCTCACGACGCGTATGTCCCTCGCCCCGGCGCTTGCGGCCCAGGGGTGCGACAGTGTGCGCTGCCACATTCGCCATTTTGTTCCTCTTGCGGGCGAACCCGGGCTTGATCAGTTAACGTTGGTAAGTTAACAGTATTCAGTTCAGTTAGCAATGACTGAACGTTAGTTTACCCGGGAGTGCAGTCATGCGTAAGCGGCTCGTTGCGGTGATCGGCGCGGTTCTCGCGGTCAGTATCGCCGGCGGCATCAGCTTCGTCCTGGTCGCCTACCCCAGCAAACAACCGACGCCCGCTTCGGTTGCCCCGGCAAAGGCCGCCGCCGTTCGTCCCGCCCGGGTGCAGGAAATCACCCTGCGCAGCCAGACCCAGCGCCTCACGCTGGCCGGCACCGTCGTGCCCCGCTACGAAACCACGGTCGGCTTCCGCGTTCCCGGCAAGATCGTCGAGCGCCTGGTCGAGGTCGGCGGCCGCGTCACAGCGGGGCAGCCGATCGCGCGCCTCGACCCGGCCGATCTGCGGCTGGCGCACGACAATGCGCGCGCCGCGCTGGCCGCGGCTGATGCTGAGGCGGTGCGCGCCCGCGCCGATCTCGAGCGCTATGTCGGCTTGAAGGGCACATCGGCCTTTGTGCCGCAGATGCTCGATCAGCGTCAGTCACTGGCCAACGCCGCGCAGGCGCGGCTGGAGCAGGCCAAGGCGCAGCTCGACACCGCCGCCAACAATCTCGCCTATACGACGTTGAACGCCGACAGCGACGGCGTCGTCACGGCGCTGATGATCGAGGTCGGCCAGGTGGTCTCGGCCGGCCAGCAGGTGGCGAAGATCGCCCGCCTCGACGAGCTGGAGATCCGCGTCGACGTGCCGGAGCAGCGCTTGGCGATGCTGAACGGCGCCGAGCGCGTCACCTACGAATTGTGGTCCGAGGCCGGTGTCGTGCGCGGCGCCACTTTGCGCGAGCTGGCGCCGATGGCCGACACGATGACCCGCACCTACGCCGCGCGCTTCTCCATCACCGAGCGCCCGGCGCTGATCGCCATGGGCATGACCGCGACCTTGGCGCTGGAGCGCGGCACGCAAGAACAGGTCGCCGAGGTGCCGATGACCGCGATCTTCCAGCGCGGCACCGGGCCCGCCGTGTGGATCGTCGACCGCCAGAGCGGCGCGCTCTCGCTGCGGGCGGTGACCGTGGCGCGCTGGCGCGACGACAGCGCGCTGGTCTCCGCCGGCCTCGCCAGCGGCGAACTGATCGTGACGGTCGGCGTGCACAAGCTCGAGGTCGGCCAGCGCGTCAAGCCGCAGACCCGCGCCACCTCAGACGCCGCCGTGGCACAGAGCCCCAGCCAGTGACCTCGCTGTCATCCCCGGGGCCGTCCGCGGCCCCTGTAGCGAAGCGAAGGATCCAGGGATATCGCGGCCACACAGCCCTAGATCCTTCGCTTCGCTTAGGATGACAACTTCGGACAGCCCCACCATGTCGCACCGCTTCAATCTCAGCACCTGGGCGCTCGAACACCGCACGCTCACGCTGTTCATGCTGATCGTGCTGACGATCGCCGGCACGCTGTCCTTCCTCAATCTCGGCCGCGCCGAGGATCCGCCCTTCACCATCAAGCAGATGGTGATCTCCGTCGCGTGGCCCGGCGGAACGGCGCGCGAGATGGAGCAGCAGGTCACCGACAAGATCGAGACCAAGCTGCAGGAGCTGCCCTATCTCTACAACGTCACCTCCTACTCCCGGCCGGGCGAGGCTGTGATCTTCGTCAACCTGCAGGACAGCGTGCCGCCGAAAGAAGTCGCCGGCCTGTGGTACCAGGTACGCAAGAAGATCGGCGACATCCGCAACACCCTGCCGCAGGGCGTGCTGGGGCCGTTCTTCAACGACGAGTTCGGCGACACCTACGCGATGATCTGGGCCTTCGAGGGCGACGGCTACTCGCCGGCCGAGATGAAGGAGCTGATCAAGAAGGTCCGCCTGCGCATGCTGCGCGTGCCTGATGTCGCCAAGGCCGACATCTTCGGCGCCCAGGACGAGCGCGTGTATCTCGAGTTCTCGCATGTGCGCCTGGCGACGCTCGGCATCAGCGTGGCGCAGCTCTTCGAGGCGCTGCAGAAGCAGAACGCGATGACCTCGGCCGGCGTGGTCGAGACGCCCTCCTCGCGCGTGGCGCTGCGCATCGACGCGGCGCCGGCCACGGCGGCGGCGATCGGCGAAATCCCAATCAACGCCGGCGGCCGCACCTTGCGCATCGCCGATGTCGCCGAAGTGAAGCGGGGCTATCAGGACCCCGCGACTTTCAGCATGCGCTTCATGGGCAAGCCGGCGCTCGGCCTGGGCCTCGTGATGTCGGCCGGCGGCAACATGCAGGCGCTCGGCAAGCTGCTCGACAAGGAGATGGCCGTCATTCAGGACGAGCTGCCGGTGGGCATCACCGTCCACAAGGTGGCCTTCCAGCCCGACGTGGTCGACCGCTCCTTTTCCGAGTTCATCCACTCGCTGATCGAGGCGCTGGCCATCGTGCTGGCGGTGAGCTTCGTCAGCCTCGGCCTGCGCAGCGGCATCGTCGTGGCGCTCTGCGTGCCCTTGGTACTGGCGATCACCTTCACCGCGATGGAGGTGATGGGCATCAACTTCCACCGGATCTCGCTGGGCGCGCTGATCATCGCGCTCGGCCTGCTGGTCGACGACGCGATCATCGCCGTCGAGATGATGATGGTGAAGCTCGAGCAGGGTCACACCCGCATGGGGGCGGCGAGCTACGCCTACTCCTCCACCGCCTTCCCGATGCTGACCGGCACCTTGATCACAGCCGCCGGCTTCGTGCCCGTGGGCTTCGCGCGCTCCAGCGCCGGCGAGTACACCAACGCCATCTTCTGGGTCACGGCGATCGCGCTGGTGGTGTCGTGGTTCGTCGCGGTGATCTTCACGCCCTTCATCGGCTACCGGCTGCTGCCGACGCCCAAGCCGCATGCCGACGGCAAGCCTCACGATCCCTACGATCGCCCGCTCTACCGCGCCTTCCGCCGCGTCGTGATCTGGTGCCTCGACCATCGCTGGCTGGTGATCGGCGTCACGGTGGCGACCTTCATGGGCTCGCTGTTCGCCTTCCAGTTCGTGCAGAAGCAATTCTTCCCCACCGCCAACCGGCCCGAGCTGATCATCGACCTGCGCCTGGCCGAGCAATCGTCCTACGCCGCGACCGAGGCCGAGGTGAAGCGGCTCGAGGCGTGGCTGGCGCGCAACGAGAACGTGGTGAACTACGTCGCCTATGTCGGCGGCGGCTCGCCGCGCTTCTACCTGCCGACCCTGCCGGAGCTGAAGAACCCCGCTTTCAGCCAGCTCGTGGTGATGACCAAGGGCGTCGACGAGCGCGAAAAACTGGTCGCCGAGCTCGAAGCCCTGTTCAACACCGACTTCGCCGCCGTGCGCGCGCGCGTGCAGCGGCTGCAGAACGGCCCGCCGGTGCAGTACCCCGTGATGTTCCGCGTGCTGGGCCAGGATCCGCAGGAGATCCGCGTCATGGCCGAGAAGGTGCGCGCCGTGTTCCAGGCCGACCCCGACACGCGCGACATCAACTTCGACTGGTTCGAGCTGGCCAAGAGCGTGCGCCTCGACATCGACCACGCCAAGGCGCGCGCGCTGGGCGTCAACGCGCAGGATCTCGGCCAGGCGCTGCACACGCTGCTGTCGGGCACGACGGTGACGCAGTTCCGCGAGGGCGACGAGCTGATCGACGTCGTGGCGCGCGCCATCGCCCCGGAGCGTGTCGGCCTCGACAATCTCGACGGCATCACCGTGCGTGGCGCCAACGGCCCGGTGCCGTTGGGCCAGATCGCCCGGCTGAAGTACGAGCTGGAAGAGCCGATCCTGTGGCGGCGCAACAAGGAGACCCTGATGACCGTGCGCGCCATGGTGGCCGACGGCGTGCAGGGTCCCGACGTCACCGCGCGCATCGACAAGGCGCTGGCGTCGCTGCGCGCGTCACTGCCGCCGGGCTATCGCATCGAGGTCGGCGGCGATAGCGAGGAGAGCGCCAAGAGCCAGGGCTCGATCTTCGTGCTGATGCCGCTGATGCTGTTCCTGATGCTGGGCTTCCTCATGCTGCAGCTGCAGAGCTTCTCCAAGCTGGCCCTGGTGTTCCTGACCGCGCCGCTCGGGCTGATCGGCGTGTCGCTGGCGCTACTGGCGTTCAACTCCGCCTTCGGCTTCGTCTCGCTGCTGGGCGTGATCGCGCTCTCGGGCATGATCATGCGCAACTCGGTGATCCTGGTCGACCAGATCGACCAGGACATGCGCGACGGCCGCTCGGCCTACGACGCCATCGTCGAGGCCACCGTGCGCCGCTCGCGCCCGATCCTGCTCACGGCGGCGGCGGCGATCTTCGCCATGGTGCCGCTGTCGCGCTCGGTGTTCTGGGGCCCGATGGCGATCGCGCTGATGGGCGGATTACTCGTCGCGACCGCGCTGACGCTGATCTTCCTGCCTGCCCTCTACGCCGCTTGGTTCCGCGTGCGCAAGCAACAGCCGGCGCAGGTGGAGTCCGCTCCTACCCCCACTGTCGCAGCCGTCCCCGCACTGGCGGCGGAGTAACTCTTTAGGACCGCAAGCGTCCCGCCGGCATCAGAAAAGAAGATCAACCACAGAGGCACAGAGACACAGAGAATGAGAAAGACAGAATTTCTTCCCTGCCTTCGTCTTCCTCTGTGTCTCTGTGCCTCTGTGGTGAACCTCATGATGCCGGCGGGACGCCGGCGGTCCCAGGAACGCGAAACGCCCCCAGCACACGCTTGATGATGCGCTGGGCGTGGCGGCGCAGGGTCTGCGGATCCTCCGCATCACCCAGCAGCAGCGCGACCTCCCAGGTCATCGACGCCAGCATGCGCGCCAGCAGCTCGGTGTCCTCGACCTTCAGCTCTCCATCGCGCTTCAGCCGCGCCAGCGCCGCGCCCATCGGGCCCAGCGCCTCGGCGTAGTCGATCTCGCGACAGCGCGCGATGCCCAGCGCCGACGGCGCGTCCTGCAGCACGATTCGACGGAACGCCGGTTCCAGGCAGGCCTCGAGATAGGCCTCGATCCCCGCCTCCAGGCTCTCCCACCTGGAGCGCTTGCTGAGCGCGCGTTCCCGTACCTTCGCGCTGGCCTCGCCCTGCAGCTCGACCACCAGCGCGTCGAGCAGCGCGCGCTTGTCCTCGAAATGGTGATAGAGCGCGCCGCGCGTCAGCCGCGCCGCCCGCACCACTGCCTCGATGCCGGTAGCCTGGTACCCCTGATTCGCGAACAACGCGCGCGCCGCCGCCAGCAGCGCACGTCGCGTCGACTCCGAATATTCCTCACGCCGGGTCTTGGTCATTGACAACCACCATACCATCTGTCTCTAACATACCGACGGTATGTGAACCAGCCAGTATCGCGGAGCGCTCCCATGCAAACCACCATCGACGAGATCGAAAGCGGCATCTACCGCCTCTCGACCTATCTGCCGAAGATCGGCCCGTCAGGTTTCACCTTCAACCAGTTCCTAGTCATGGGCGACGAGCCGTTCCTGTTCCATTGCGGTCAGCGCGCGCTGTTCCCCGCCGTATCGGCGGCGATCGGCAAGGTGACGGACATCGGCAAGATCCGCTGGATCGGCTTCAGCCATGTCGAGGCCGACGAATGCGGCGCGCTCGAGCAGTTCCTCGCCGCCGCGCCCAAGGCGCAGCCGGCGGTCGGCCGCATGGGCGTGAGCCTCTGGCTGGGCGACGTCTGCGATCGCGAGTCGCGCGTGCTGGCCAACGACGAGGTCCTGGACATCGGCGGCAAGCGCCTGCGCCGTCTCGACACGCCGCACGTGCCGCACAACTGGGAAGCCGGCATGATGTACGAGGAGACCACCGGTACCCTCTTCAGCAGCGACATCTTCACCCAGGTCGGCGCCGCGCCGGCGCTGACCGAGAGCGAGGTCGTGTCGCCGGCGATCCAGGTCGAGCGCGCCATGGGCTTCGTCAATGTCGGCCCGAACTCGGCGCCGACGCTGCGACGGCTGGGCGCGCTGAAGCCCAGGACGTTGGCGATCATGCACGGACCGTCGTTCCGCGGTGATTGCGCGGGGCAGCTCGAGAGTCTGGCGCAGGACTACGAGAAAAGGCTGGCCGCCTGACTGGTGGCCGGCACTGAGCACGGGTTGATCGAGTCCAACGACGAATCGCGCTTCGCCACGAGCCGACGGTGTGTCGGTCCGCTCACCATGCTACCGTCGCGGCATGTGGCTACTGCGGGCATACCTGGAGAAATTCAAGTTCTGGGCAATGCTCATGCTTGCCATGATCATGGCCGGACTTATCGCCCATCCGGTCGGGACTTATCTCGGGAATCGCTGGAACGTGGACGAGGAGCTTCCCATCGCCGGCTGCTTCATCATTGTTCTGGTCGTTGGAGCTGTCGCCTACGAGCGCCTCCAGCGCTGGTGGTTCTTCCGAAGCCGTAGACCCTGAACCAGTTTGTCCTGCGCGTGCTGGCGATCCAGGTCGAGCGCACCATGGGTTTCGTCAATGTCGGCCCGAACTCGGCGCCGACGTCGTGACGGCTTGGGGCGCTGAAGCCCAAGACGCTGGCGATCATGCACGGCCCGTCGTTCCGCGGTGCTTGCGCAGGCCAGCTTGAAAGCTTGGCCCAGGATTATGAGAAGAGGCTGGCTGCCTGAAGGGCGCCTGACTGTGGCCACGAGGATAGAACTTGATACAGCTGAGGCTGGGCGACCGCCGGAACGCCGCGTGCAAGCCGCTATTGAGAGAGCCTATGTGTACCCTCTGGCGCGCCGTCGATCATACCGATGGCATAGCCCTCCTGGACTTTGCCGATCGTGCGCCACTCAGAGAAACCGTTTTTCGAGATCCGGCAGCGCCGCTTCTCATACACTCGCTTGTAAGACGGCGAGGTTGCGATCGGCGTGGCCCGCAAGTTGCCAGCAGCCGCTCGCCGGCCCCCCATCCATCCACGCCTTCCTTTTGATCCCAAGGACGACATTTCAGTCATCGATGCTGACGCGAGAAGGCGAGCGACCACGCCCATCCTGGACGAGGTGTGTCGCGACCCTCCCGAAGGCGTTCAGGGTAGTGTGCTGATCGACATCATGGCCGCAAACATCATGCGTCCGATCTTGTCATGCGCATCATTGCCCACGACCCTGTCGAGCGGCACGTCCCTCAAAGCCTCCGGAGGGATGTGAATCCATCCCCGCGGCTTCGTCAGTTGCTTCCGTGCCGTCGCCGTGCCGCTCAACTGCACGCTGCCCATGATCGTCACATCTGGATGTGAGTTCTGGGTTACCCACCAGTTCACCGCGCCGCTGAGCACCGGCGCACCCTGCTTTATAGGGCGGGCTCCTGGTTTTATGTGCTGGCCATCGAAATCTATTATCTCGCGAATGAGCCCGCTGCCGCCGACCTTATTGACGAACCGGTTGACGTGATTCACGCCGGAAGAGAAGCTGGCGACGCCAATTGCCTTCAGCGATCCCGGCTGCACTTTCACTGCCTGCCCCGCGGCCATCGCGATGGGGTCATGACTGATTTCCATTTGGATCGCGGTCATGATGTCGTTGAGTGTTTCGACGCCGTGACTGGCAAACAGATTGTGTTTCGCGTCGTTGCTGCGTGACGCGTTGGTCGTGTACGGCAAGATCAGGGCCATGTTCTTCGCGGCCGTCATTTGCACGCCGATTTTCTCAAGATAATTTTGCTCGAGCCCGCCCCATCCCTTAAAGGTCTTGTAACCGTCGTCGTTCTCAAGCGTATCGGGGTAGAAGTAGATATAGCATCGAGAAAAATCAGAGGTCCCCACCGGCACGGCGACGCCAACCCAGAATGTTTCCCCGTCCTTCAGGATTTCCAATCGAAGCTTTATCATCGGTACTTTGATTTTTGCTCCGATGAGTTTCGCGTCCCGGCGGAGAGGGCTGAACAAGAACGGCGCCATGCTGCCCGGCTCGACAGCCATCGTCTCATAAACGCTTGGGAACACCGAAAGCTGTTGCCGGTAACTCAAGACCTTGAGTTTTGTGAATTCGGCCGCCATCTCTACCTCCTACCTGCGCATCGAACGCGTCAGGGTGGCATCAGCCCTGGGAATCACCGCAGGCCACCAGTGCGCTCCGCGTGTGATCGTCTATGCTCGGGTCCGCCGCGCCCGCGATGCTGAGGTGCGACCGCGGCTCCGTCAATGCCGGCTTGAACTCGGCGCCGACGTCGCGACGGCTCGGTGTCCTGACGTCTGAGACTTTGGCGATCATGCATGGGCCGTCGATTCGCGGCGACTGCTCGGGCCAGCTGAAGAGTGTGGCGCAAGACTACGAGAAGCGACTGGTAGCCTGACGGCCAGACAGCTTCTCAACTACGACGAGGCGAGCTGCCCCTTCGAACACGGCTGTGCCTTGTCGACCCGCCCTCGGAGCGCGTCGCTGACCGCGGCCACACGCACCGCCGCCAGGTAGTCCGGTCGGGCGCACAACACATTCTCGGCCGCTTCGGCCGCTTCATCGCGGCGTCGGGCAACAAACCGAGCGTATGCCAGTACTGCCTACATCTTGAAAGCGAGCGGGTGGTACGGGCTCAGGCTCATCGCGCGCATCAGGTGCTCGCCAGCGAACTGTGCGTGGCCGAGAAGAATCCGCAGCCAACCACTCAAGTCTATCCGGCCGCCAGATTGGGATTGAGCTGGAGCAGCGGAGATACCGCCCTCGTCCCGCGAATCTCCCAGCGCCGATTCCCGACGACGGGATCATCTTCACGGGCTAGAGCGGCGCGCTTGAGATCGGCGCCACCCTGTCATCCCAAGCAAAGCGAGGGAACTAGGTAGTCTACCTAGGACCCTCGCTTCGCTCGGGATGACAGGAGCGTCTGATTGACCGCTCGAGGCTCTGGCTCGACGGCGCGGAAATCAGCGTATTGGTCGACACCGCGCCGCGGCTCGGTATTGGACCCTCGTTGACCGTCCTCAGTTCCGCTGCCCGATCGAAATCGCGTAGGCCGGCAGACGCGCGGTGAAGAGCGGATCGTCCGGACCCGCGATGCCGTCGGCGAGCGTCAGCGGATCGAAGATCGCGCCGTCGCAGGTCTCGTTCTTCTCGAGCGCGGTGATCGCGAGCGTGCCGAGCTTTACGGTCGGGCGCTTGTCCTCGTCGACCCATTGCTGTGTCGCGTTGGTCTTCTCGTCGCCGGCGCGCCCCATGATGGCGACCATATCGAAAGCGGCGGTCTTGGCCTCGATACGGCTCTTCAACTCGTCAACCAGGAAGTCGGCAGGCTTCGCCTTCGCCTCGTCGTCCGTAAGCCCCGTCTCGCCGCCGACCGGTACCATCCTGAACTTCACAAGCTGCGTGGCGCCCGCGGCGTTGGCGACCGTGTAGCCGTGAATGCCCCAATAGGAGAGCCCGGCCCACGATGCGGGTACCGGCTTGCTGGCCAGATACTTGCCCTGCAGGGTCGTCTCGGGATTGGCGTCGGCGAACGCCTTGATCTTTTCAGGATCCGGCTTGCCGTCGGCGCCGGGCAGACGCGCCTGCAAGAACGCGAGCATCTGCTCGGGGGATTTCACGAAGTTGATCGGCGCGTTGATCATGACGAACTCGGTCTGTCCCTTACCGCCGCCGTCGATGCGGAAAGAGAAGCCTCGGTTCACCGTCTTGGTCGCGTCCGCGACCTTCGGATTGCCGCCACCGACCGAGAATCGGGCGACGACCCTGGACGGCTTGTCGAAAACGATCGACTTGGACAGAGCCTTGGCGTCTGCGGTCGGCGTGAAGGTGCCGACGACACACTGCCCCTTGGCGCCGCTTGGGCGCGCCTTCTGCTTGCCTGCGAGCGTGCGCATCGTCTCGACAATGGCTTCAGTCGTGTCGGTCTGGGCAGTCGCCGGGCTGGCGGCAAGCACCAGGGTCGAGAGAAGGGTAATGGCAAGCGGTCGCGCGCGGCAGCGGTCGGTCATGGCGGGGTCCCCAGTGTCGGCGGATAGCCAAGTATTTGCGATCCGGACAGTGTGCACGAGACGCGTGCGACCGACAGGTCAAAGCTGGTCACGGGTGCGTGTTGCTTCCTCTTGCCCAGCGTCGCGTCCGTATCCTTGACGCGGAACACGCTCGGGTCGGCGCCCATCGCCGCGCCGCGCGGGCGTCATCCGGCCGCTTGCGCGCCGAACTTGATTCGGCCGAAGCTCGGCTGACGTCGAAACGCCGCGTGCAGGCCGTTGTTGAGGGAGCCGACATTGTAGCCCCTGGGGTGCCACAGCGCGCCCAGCGCTTCGGCCGTGAACAGCGAGACATGGCCGTTGCGAGGGCCCGCATACCACCAGCTCAGGCGGATCTCGGCGATGTTGGCCGGTTGCAGCAAGGTCGAGAACAGGACCAGCCCACCATCGGCGAGCAGTCCGCTGATCTCGGTGGCAAAGTGGACGGGATTCGGAACGTGCTCGAGCGTTTCGAAGCTCGTGATCAGATCGAACTGGCGATCCGGTCGCGTCGAGAAATCCGGCGAGAACGGATCGTATGTCGTCACGTCCTCGAAGCCCGCCGCGCGCAAACCGGCGGCCAGGCCGCCGTTGCCGCCGCCATAGTCGAGCACGCCGATCCTGTGCTTGTCCGCCCCGAACACCTGCTCGATCAGGCTGGTATTGGCGGCCGGCCGCTTCTCCTCATAGTCGGCGTCGACCTTGATGTAGTCCTCGTTGTAGATGCGCGACTTGAAATCGGCCTCGGACCAATCGTCGAAATGCTCGGTGAAAATGAACCCGCACGTCCCGCAGCGCCGGTAATAGACAGGTACGCCAGACAGCGGGAAGACGTCGGGACCCTGGCAATTCTTGTGGAAGTCGACGACGTCGAACAGATCAGCCGGATTGCCGCATACCTTGCATGGCCGCGCCAGCGGAGCACAGGCTTCCGACATTCTCGACTCCCCCACCGCGGCCGCAAAGTATGGAAGGTGCCGGATAGCGCCACAAGTGTATGGCTGTGCCGTTGGTAGGCGCGGAAATCAACATTCCGGAAGCTTCTCGGCAGAGTGCCGGCGATGGGGCCGCCTCTACTTTAGAGTCGAGATGACCGTGGCCGGCACGATCGCGATAGAGCCGCACGAGCCAGGCACCCAAAAAGCAAAGGGCCGGCGAGATGCCGGCCCTTCAACAATCCAGAAGGCTGTCTGATCAGCCCGCCGCGGCCACGGCCCGCTTGGCCATCACCGTCACCAGATGCGCCCGATACTCGCGGCTGGCGTGGATGTCGTTGTTCAGCCCGCCGGCCGGCACCTTGATTCCGGCGACGGCGTCGGCCGACCAGCCCTTGCCCAGCGCGGCTTCCATGTCCTTGACCCGGAACACGCCCGGGCCGGCGCCGGTGACGGCGACGCGCGCGCCGCCAGCGGTGTCGGCGACGAACACGCCGACCATGGCGTAGCGCGAGGCCGGGTTGGGGAACTTCATGTAGGCGGCTTTCTTCGCCAGCGGGAAGCTCACCGCGGTGATGATCTCGCCGTCCTTCAGAGCGGTCTCGAACATGCCCTTGAAGAAGTCGTCGGCGGCGATCTTGCGCTCGTTGGTATGCACCGTGGCGCCGAGCGCGACCAGGGCGGCCGGGTAGTCGGCCGCCGGATCGTTATTGGCCACCGAGCCGCCGATCGTGCCGCGGTTGCGCACCTGGGCGTCACCGATATTGGCCGCCAGCTTGGCCAACGCCGGGATCGCCTTGGCGACCTCGGCCGAGGCCGCGACCTCGGCGTGCTTGGTCATGGCGCCGATGGTGACGCCGGAGGCATCGACCTTGATGCCCTTCAGATCGCCGATGGCGCCGAGATCGACGACGTCGGAGGGACGCGCCAGGCGCTGCTTGATCGTCGGGATCAAGGTCATGCCGCCGGCCATGAGCTTGCCTTCCGAGGCCTTCTTCACCGCGGCGGCCGCGTCGGCGACGGACTTCGGCTTGTGGTACGCGAAATCGTACATGGGGGATCCTCCTGATCTCGCTCGTCTCAGTGCGCGTTGATCGCGGCCCACACGCGCTGCGGGGTCGCGGGCATTTCAATGCGGTCCTGGGCGCCGACGGCTGCGAGCGCGTCGCGCACCGCGTTCATGACGGCCGCGGGTGCGGCGATCGCGCCGGCCTCGCCGCAGCCCTTCACACCCAGCGGGTTGTGCGGGCACGGCGTCACTTCGTAGCCGAGCTTGAACGACGGCACGTCGTCGGCGCGCGGCATGGTGTAGTCCATGTACGAGCCGGAGATGAGCTGGCCGGTCTGCTCGTCGTAAGCGGCGTTCTCCAAGAGCGCCTGGCCGACGCCCTGGACGATGCCGCCATGCACCTGGCCCTCGACGACCATCGGGTTGACGATGTTGCCGAAATCGTCGACGGCGACGAAGTTGGCGATCTCGACGACGCCGGTGTCGGGGTCGATCTCGACCTCGCAGATCTGCGTGCCCGACGGATAGGTGAAGTTCGACGGGTCGTAGAAGGCGTTCTCGTCCATGCCCGGCTCGAGGTCGGCCGGATAGTTGTGCGGCACGTAGGCGGCGAAGACCGCCTGGCCCAGCGGCACGGCCTTGTCGGTGCCGGTGACCTTGAAGGTGCCGTTCTCGAAGACGATGTCGGCCTCGGCCGCCTCCATCAGATGAGCGGCGACCTTCTTGCCCTTGGCGATGATCTTGTCGGCGGCCTTCATGATCGCCGAGCCGCCCACCGGCAGCGAGCGCGAGCCGTAGGTGCCCATGCCGAACGGCACCTTGTCGGTGTCGCCATGCACGACCTCGATCTGATCCATCGGGATGCCGAGCTTGTCGGAGACGATCTGCGCGAAGGTCGTCTCGTGGCCCTGGCCGTGGCTGTGCGAGCCGGTGAGGATCTGCAGGTTGCCAGTGGGATTGAAGCGCAGCTCGGCGCTCTCCCACAGGCCGACGCCGGCGCCCAGCGATCCCACCACCGCCGACGGCGCGATGCCGCAGGCCTCGATGTAGGAGCACACGCCGACGCCGCGCAGCTTGCCCTTGGCCTTCGACGCCGCCTTGCGGGCGGCGATGCCACCGTAGTCCGCGAGCTTCATCGCCTGATCGAGGATCGGCGCGTAGTTGCCGGAGTCGTAGGTCAGCGCCACCGGCGTCTGATACGGGAAGGCGTCCTTGGCGATGTAGTTGCGCCGACGCAGTTCGGCGGAGTCGATGCCCATCTCGCGCGCCGCCTTGCTGACGATGGTCTCGACGACATAGGTGGCTTCCGGCCTGCCGGCGCCGCGATAGGCGTCGACCGGCGTGGTGTGCGTGAACGTCCCGCGCACGTTGCAGTGGATCGCCGGCGTCGTGTACTGGCCGGCCAACAGCGTGGCGTAGAGATAGGTCGGCACCGCCGTGGCGAAGGTCGAGAGATAAGCGCCGAGATTGGCGATGGTGTCGACCTTGAAGGCGAGGATCTTGCCGTCCTTGTCGAGCGCCAGCTCGGCATGGGTGACGTGGTCGCGGCCATGCGCGTCGGTCATGAAAGACTCACTGCGCTCCGCCGTCCACTTGATCGTGCGGCCGACCTTGCCCGCCGCCCAGGTCAGCATCGTCTCTTCGGGATAGATGAAGATCTTCGAGCCGAAGCCGCCGCCGACATCGGGGGCGATGACGCGCAATTTGTGCTCGGGAATACCGAGCACGAAGGCCGACAGCACCAGCCGCGCGACATGCGGGTTCTGGCTGGTGGTGTAGAGCGTGTAGTTGCCGGTGCCGCGATCGTATTCGGCGGCGGCGGCGCGCGGCTCCATGGCGTTGGGCACGAGCCGGTTGTTCACCAGGTCGAGCTTGGTGACGTGGGCCGCCTTGGCGAAGGCGGCGTCGACCGCGGCCTTGTCGCCCAGCTCCCAGTCGTAGCAGAGGTTGCCCGGCGCGTCGGCGTGCACCTGCGGCGCCTTGGGATCGAGCGCGCCGGCGAGGTTGATCTGCGCCGGCAGCACCTCGTAGTCGACCTCGATCTTCTCGGCGGCGTCCTTCGCATGGTCCGCCGTATCGGCGATCACCATCGCCACCGTGTCGCCGACATGGCGCACGGTATCGAGCGCGATGGCGGGATGCGCCGGCGCCTTGTGCGGATTGCCATGCTTGTCCTTGACCGTCCAGCCGCAGATCAGCCCGCCGACCTTGGCCTCGGCGACATCCTTGCCGGTGAAGATCTGCACGACGCCCACGGAAGCCGAAGCCTTCGACGTGTCGATCTTGCGGATCTTGGCGTGCGCATGCGGCGAGCGCAGGAAGTAGGCATAGGTGACGCGCGCGAGCTGCAAATCGTCGACGTAGCGGCCGGAGCCGGTCAGGAAGCGGCGATCTTCCTTGCGCTGAACGCGGTCACCGATCTTGACGTTTCCCATAGGTTCCTCCCTCTGGGCCCTGTTGCAGGGACGCTTGTTGTTATCGTTGGTTCGGACGCGGGGGCTTAGACGCCCGCGGCCTTCATGGCCTGCGCACCCGCGAGGATCGACTTCACGATGTTGTGGTAGCCGGTGCAGCGGCAGAGATTGCCCTCCAGCCCGTGCCGCACGATGTCCTCGGTGACGGCGTAGTTGTGCCGCTTCACCAGGTCGATGGCGCTCATCACCATGCCGGGGGTGCAGAAGCCGCACTGCAGACCGTGATTCTCGCGGAACGCTTCCTGCATCGGATGCAGTTTCTCGGGATTCTCGGCGAGACCCTCGATGGTCGTGACCTTGGAACCCTCGGCCTGGACCGCGAGCATGGTGCAGGATTTCACCGACACGCCGTCGACATGCACGACACAGGCGCCGCACTGGCTGGTGTCGCAGCCCACGTGGGTGCCGGTCATGCCCAGCGTCTCGCGCAGGAACTGCACCAGCAGCGTGCGCGCCTCGACGGTGCCGGAAACGGGCTTGCCGTTCACGGTCATGGCAACGGACATCGTCATGCTGTCATCTCCCTACCGACTAGCGCGAGGCCGCTTCACGGACGCCCTTCGCGATTTCGCGCGCATAACATGGCGGGGACGCGCATTGCGGGTCAAGGGAAATGGCCGACACGATTTCGTCGGCGATACCGCGCGACGACGCTCGCTGTCATCCCGAGCGAAGCGAGGGATCTCAATGGGACCGCCGGCTGTCCCAGGATGACACCCTGGATTCCTCGCTACGCTCGGAATGACAGGAATCAACGCATCGCCAGCCAGGCGATCACGAGCACCACGGCGCCCGCGCCGATGATCAGCCAGTGGTTCAGACCCCGCGCCGCCGACGCCGGTGGTGGTGCGGCCGCTGGCTGTGACGGAGTCACCGGCGCGGCGTCTGCGCCAGCCGACTGAGGCTGCGGCTCGGCCGATCCACCGACCAGCTCGGCGAACTTGCTGAAGAACTCGTCGGCGAGCTTCTTCGCCGTACCCTCGATCAGGCGCGCGCCGACCTGGGCGATCTTGCCGCCGACCTGCGCGTCGGCGGTGTAGGTCAGCACCGTGCCGTCGCCATCGTCGGCGAGATTCACCACCGCGCCGCCCTTGGCGAAGCCGGCGGCGCCGCCCTGCCCTTCGCCCGAGATGCGATAGGAGTTGGGCGGATCGAAATCCGACAGCGTCACCTTGCCGCCGAACTTGGCGCTGACCGGGCCGACGCGCATGCGCACCGTGGCCTTCAGTTCCGTGTCGGAGGTCTTCTCCAGCGATTCGCAGCCGGGGATCGCCTGCTGCAGGATCGCCGGGTCGTTGAGCGCCTCCCAGACCTTCTGCCGGGGCGCGGGAATCCGATACTCGCCCGAGAATTCCATGGCGGTTTCCTTTCAGACGCGGCCGACTACCACTTCGAGGTATACGACTCGGGCGGCGGCTCGGCGAGCGGGGTGCGCAGCGAGACGTATATGGTGGCGAGATAGGGCAACGCCAGCAGCAGCGCCTGGGCGGCGAGCCAGTTGGCCTGGGTATTCCAGAACAGCGTGCCGATCACCCATCGCCCGCCATCGCGCGCCAGCCACCCACCGCTGGCGCCATCGTGCAGCTTGATCGCGCCCTCGGTCACCACGACCAGCAGCGCGCCCGCGATCAGCAGCGTCGAGAACAGCAGCTCCGGCAGCACCGGCGAGATGCGGCTGAACGCAGGGTCGAGCCGCACATAGCCACGGCTGCCGTCGAAGCCCAGCAGACGGCCGAAGGACAGCGTCTTGGCCAGTCGATGGGTGCGCGGCACGTCGCCGGTGCGGAAGATGGTGAACAGCTTCCAGGCCACCAGCACGAAGCTCGGCAGCATGAAATCCCATATCGGGAAGTCGCGGTAGCGGCCGTCGATGTTGAACACGATGGTGTTCTCGCCCGAGCCGATGACGAAGAAATGCGCGTCGATGCCGAGGAAGATCAGGTGGTAGATGCAGAGCCCGGTGAAGACCAGGAACAGCATCTGGGCCAGCAGGTCGATGCGCAGCGGCGCCGTCAGCCGCGGCAGCGCGCGGAACGCCGTCCACGCCTCGCGCACCCGCGCGCCGTAAAGCGAAGGATCGGCCATGCGCCCGGTCAGGCTGTCGGCGATGCCCCGCATCAGCGCATAGCCGAAGGCCACGGCCAGGACGAAGTAGAACACCGTGCCCAGCAAGCGGCTCGTATAGAAGGAATGCGTGTAGTTATGCCATGTCGCCTGCACGACGACCGCGGCGACGACGTAGGCGAAGACCGAGAACACCACGATCGCCAGCGTGCCGGGTCTTCGCCGCAGGCTGGCGAAGCCCAGGATCATCAGGCCGGCGGCGATGGTCGACATCGCGAACAGCGACGCCCATTGCGGCTCGGGCGAGACAGGCTTGCCGGCCTTGAACTTCTCGACGCGATCGGCGGTGAAGATGCCCCAGGCGGCGCCGACGCTGCCCTCCTGTGCGCTTTTCCATTCCTGATCGAAGGCTTCGATGACGTTGTATTCGAAGCCATGCTGCTCGGCGAGACGCTTGAAGATCGAGAAATAGGTGACCTGCTCGACACGGCCCGGCCGTGCGTCGGCGCGCATGCGGCCGGTGCTGGGCCAGCCCGTCTCGCCGATGACGATGCGCTTGTTGGGAAAGGCGCGGCGGACCTTCTGGTAGATGTCGACGATGTGCTTCTCGATGCGAAGCGTGCCGTCGGCGTTGCGCTGGGACAGGCCGATCGGCACGTCCTCCCAGTAGGGCAGCAGATGCACCGTGACGATGTCGACCTCGTCGGCGATCTCGGGGTTGCGCAGCCAGAACTCCCAGACATCGGCATAGGTCACCGGTTGCTTGACCGCCTGCTTGACCATGCGGATGTAGCGCATGAGCTGCTGGGCATCGAGATCCTTGCGCAGCAGCACCTCGTTGCCGACGATCACCCGGTCGACCGACTTTGGATAGCGGTTGGCGTGATCGATCAGGGCGGCGATCTGCTCGAGGTTCTCGCGCTCGACGCTGTTGATCCAGGCGCCGTGCCAGACCTTCAGACCGTACTTGTCCGCCAGGCGCGGCACCGTCTCCAGCCCCTCGAGGCTGCTGTAGGTGCGCAGCGCGACGGTCTTGCCCTGCATCAGCTTGAGATCGGCCTCGATCTGCTGGGCGGTGGCGAAGGTGCGCGTGTGCGGGCTCTGTCCCGGCCGATACGGCGCGAAGGACACGCTCTGCAAGGGTCCCTCCTTCCAGGCCGGGATCTCGACCGGCCGGTTGGGGTACCACCACCACAGGAAGTTCAGCGCGCCGACGAGGAGGAAGGCGGCACAGGCGACGAACGCTCGCATGGCCTAGCTTCTAGCAGGCCTTTTTCAGCCCGGCGATAGCCATGCGGAAGGTCGGATCGATGTCCCGGGCGCGCCTCACCCTGAGGAGCGACACGAAGTGGGGCGTCTCGAAGGGTGGGCAACAACCGGCGTGTCGCCCATGCTTCGAGACGGCCGCAAGGCGGCCTCCTCAGCATGAGGCCGGTGGCGGACCTGACGGCGAGGACGAGGGCGAAAGCTATGCGACCAGGCTATTCGGGCCGGATGTCGGCGACCTGCAGGCCCTTGGGGCCTTCGACGATGCGCACCTTGACCATCTGGCCCGGCATCAGGCTTTCGATACCGTGGCGGCGCAAGGTGGCGGCGTGCACGAAGACGTCCTTGCCGGTGGCTTGCGGGCAGACGAAGCCGTAGCCGCGTTCGGCGTTGTACCACTTGACCTGACCGACGACGTACTCGCCGTCCGCCGATGCCGCCTCGGATGGGGGCTCGCTCGCCCCTTCGGCGCGCGGCATCGGACCGGCCGTCGACAGGTCGACGTTGATGATCCGCATCACCTGCATGCCCTTGGGACCGCGCGCGGCCTGCCCGGTCAGCGTCACGCCGGGCGCGACATCGTCATGCCCGGCCTGCCGCAACACGGTGACGTGGAGGAACGCGTCGCCTTCACCAGAATCAGGCGAGACGAAACCATAGCCTTTGGTGACGTTGAACCACTTCACGCGGCCCCGGAACTCAACCAGATCCGCGCTGTCCCCGACTTCTACGCCTGTTAGGGTCGTCATACGCCGCCCGCTTTGTTTTTTTTCGCTCCCTGTTATGTGAAGCCTAACACCCTTTGCGGCGGTCGGGAACAGCCCCTGTCGACTGATTGCGTCAGTCTTCCTGACCGCGAGATGACCGCGAGCGAAGCGTTGCGCGACGAGCAGCGCTTGCCTAAACCAGCCGCGACACCGGGAGGTCGACGATGTTCCGCAACGATCTGTACAAGGGCAAGCGCTTCCTCATCACGGGCGGCGGCTCGGGTTTGGGCCGTGTGATGATGGAGAAGTTCGTCGAGCTGGGCGCCGATTGCGTGATCTGCGGGCGTCGCGGCGGCGTGCTCGAGGAGACCGCGCGCGCGGTGATGGCCAAGTATCCCGGACGTCGCGTCGATACCTTCACGGTGGATATCCGCGTCGCCACGGCGGTCGAGGAGATGATCGAGGCGATCTGGCGGAGCGGCCCGCTCGATGGCCTGATCAACAACGCCGCCGGCAACTTCGTCTCGCAGACCAAGGACCTCAGCCCGCGCGCCTTCGACGCCATCGCCAACATCGTGCTGCACGGCACGTTCTACATGACCAACGCCTGCGGCAAGCGCTGGATCGCCGAGGGCCGCAAGGCCAGCGTTCTCAGCATCCTCACGACATGGGTGTGGACGGGCAGCCCCTTCGTCGTGCCCTCGGCGATGTCCAAGGCCGGCGTCGCTGTCATGACCCAGAGCCTGGCGGTCGAATGGGGCCGCTACGGCATCCGTCTCAACGCCATCGCGCCGGGCCCCTTCCCCACCGAAGGCGCCTGGGCGCGGCTCAACCCCAAGGGCGACAGCGACGAGCGCTACCGCTTGCGCAACCCGATGGGCCGCGTCGGCCGGATGAGCGAGCTCGCCAACATGGCGGCGTTCCTGATGTGCGAGGAGGTCGAGTACATCAACGGCGAGGTCGTGGCGATCGACGGCGCCATGGGCATCATGGGCCACGGCACCTTCTCGAGCATGCTGTCGCGCACCGAGGACGAGTGGCGGCAGATGCGCGAGGCGATCCAGGCGACCAACGCGGCCGATCGCGCCAAGCGGGGATAGGCCTCGGTGTCGTCCTGAGCGCAGCGAAGGACCTAGCGGTCGAGCGGTCAGTCACACCGTCTGGATGTGGCCGCGATACCGCGGGATCCTTCGCTGCGCTCAGGATGACGGTAACTGGCGCAATCGCACCCCGATCCACCAGCCGAGCAGCGCGCCGATCGTGTTGGCGGCGAGGTCGAGCCATTCGAAGGACCGGCCCGGCGCGTAAAGCTGGCCCACCTCGAGGACGATCGCCGTGGCGAGGCCGGCGCCGATGGCGAAAGCTCGCCAGCGGCCCAGCGCCAGCAGCGTCGGGACCACCACCATGAAGCCATGGGTCACGCTATGGATCGGCTTGTCGAGGCCGACCTCCCAATCGCCGATCGCGGTCGGCGGCGTGGCCGTGGGCGACCAGTAGAGCCAGACGAGCAACGGGAAGCAGACGGCCCAGCTCAGCAGCAGTGGCAGGCGAAAGCGCATCGCGAGGTTGCGCAGCACCAGCAGCAGCCGGGCGATGAACGGCAGGCGATCAGTCGCGGAAGTTGACAAACTGCACCGGCTGGTCGAGCTTGAGCTTGCGGACCACCGCCATCGCCGCCTGCAGGTCGTCGCGCTTCTTGCCGGTGACGCGCAGCTCGTCGCCCTGGATCGCCGCCTGCACCTTGAGCTTCGACTCCTTGATCGCCGTCACCAGGGTCTTGGCCAGCTCGCGGTCGATGCCCTGCTTGACGACGACGATCTGGCGGATGGTATTACCGCTGGCGCGCTCCGGATCCTTGAACTCGAGCGCCCGCGCGTCGAGCTTGCGCCGCGTCACGTAGGCTTTCAGCAGCTCGTGCATCTGGCGCATCTTCATGTCGTCGTCGGCCAGCAGGGTGATCGCCTGCTCCGCGCGTTCCAGGGTGCAATGGGCGCCCTTGAAGTCGAAGCGCGTCGAGATCTCGCGACGCACGCCGTCGAGGGCGTTGTCGATCTCGGCGATCTCGGTTTTCGAAACGATGTCGAAGGAAGGCATGGTGGCGCTCTTGTAGCGGCCCGCCCCGCCACCGGCTAGGGTCGACCGGTCCACAGGGGAGCCATGGGTATGCGTGTTTTTATCGCGGGATTGGGGACAGAGACCAACATGTTCGTGCCCTTCCCGACCGGCCGGCGGGGCTACGAGGAGTTCGGCGTCTTTCGCGGCGACGCCACCAGCCACCCGCCCCGCTCCTTCACCGGCCCCTTGCATGTCTGGCGCCGCCGGGCCGAGGAACGCGGCCACCAGGTGATCGAAGGCCTGCTGACTTTCGCCGCCCCGTCGGGCACCACCGTGCGCTCGGTCTACGAAGGCTACCGCGACGAGATCCTCGACGGCGTGCGCGCCGCGCTGCCGCTCGACATGGTGCTGCTGAACATGCACGGCGCCATGGTCGCCGAGGGCTATGACGACTGCGAAGGCGACCTGCTGGCCCGCGTGCGCGCCATCGTCGGGCCGAAGACCATCATCGGCGGCGAGCTCGACCTGCACTGCCACATCAGCCAGCAGATGATCGAGTCGGCCAACGTGCTGGTCACCTACAAGGAATACCCGCACACCGACCCGATGGAGCGTGCCGAGGAGGTCTTCGCGATCTGCGCCGACGCCGCCGAAGGCAAGGTCAAGCCGGTCATGGCGCGCTTCGACTGCCGCATGATCGGCCACTACCGTCCGCCGGTCGAGCCGATCAAGAGCTTCGTCGACCGCCTGCGCGCGCTGGAGGGCAAGGACGGCATCCTCTCGGTGTCCTTCGGCCACGGCTTCTCCTTCGCCGATGTCGAGGATGTCGGCACGCGCATGCTGGTGGTCGCCGATGGCGACAAGGCCAAGGCCGCGGCCCTGGCCGAGAAACTGGGCCGCGAGCTCTTCGCCATGCGCGACATCGCGGTCTCCAAGTTCCTGACGCCGGCCGAAGCCTTCGACCGCGTCGCCTCGCACAACAAGGGCCCCGTGATCATCGCCGACCGCGCCGACAATGCCGGCAGCGGCGCGCCGGGCGACTCGACCTTCGTGCTGCGGGCGCTGCTGGATCGCGGCATCGGCCCGGCGCTGTTCGGCATCGTCTGGGATCCGCTGTGCTTCCAGATCGCCGAGGAAGCGGGCGTCGACGCCACGCTCGATCTGCGCATCGGCGGCAAGTGCGGCAAGACCAGCGGCGATCCCGTCGATCTGCGCGTCACGGTGAAGAACATCGTGCGCGGCGCGCACCAAACCTACGGACCGGTGAAGTCGCCACTGGGCGACATGGTCTGGCTGTCGGCTGGCGATGTCGACGTCGTCGTCAATACGCTGCGCACCCAACTCTTCCACCCCGACGCCTTCGAGGCGCTGGGGATCGATCCGACGAGCTATCGCATCGTCATCGTCAAGAGTGCCCAGCACTTCTACAACGGCTTCGCGCCGATCGCCGCCGAGGTGCTCTACGTCGCCACGCCGGGCGCGGCCAACCCCGACTACGTCAACCTGCCCTACACCAAGCGCAAGACGCCGTTCTGGCCGAAGGTGGCTGATCCGTTCGCCTAGAGCGACGAGCCCGAAATCGGCACCACCCTGTCATCCCGAGCGCAGCGAGGGATCTAGTGGCATGCCTAGATCCCTCGCTGCGCTCGGGATGACAGATGCGTCTGAATAGCCGCTCGATGCTCTAGTCTTTGGGACCGCCGGCGGTCCCAGCTACGCGGCTTTCCTCTTCGCCTCACGCGCCTGGATGGCGGCGTAGCGCTTGAGCAGCGTCTCGGCGCGGCGGATGACGGGGATGTCGATCATCTTGCCGTCGATGGCGAACGAGCCGCGGCCGGCGGCGGCGGCCTCTCGGTCGGCCTCGATCAGGCGCTTCGCGTAGGCGACCTCCTCGGCCGAGGGCGTGTACTCCTCGGTGACGATCGGCACCTGGCCGGGATGGATGCAGCTGGCGCCCATGAAGCCGAACTGGCGCGAGCGGCGTACCATCCGGCGGAAGCCCTCCCAGTCGCCGAACCCCGCCACGCTGGCGATATAGCCGAAGGGCATCAGCCCGGCCGACTTGGCGGCGTAGATCATGGTCTGCTTGGGTAGCTGCAAGGTCTCCTCGGTCGGCTCCATGCCGACCTCCGAAGCGAAGTCCTCGCCGCCGATGCTCAGCGACACGGTGCGCTCGACCGCCATGGCGATCGCCGGCATGTCGAAGTAGGCGCGCGGTGTCTCGACCATGGCGAGGAACTTGATGTGGCCATGCGCCAGGCCGCGCTTCTGCTCCAGCTCCGAGACCAGTTCGTCGAGCAGGCGCAGATGGTCCGGACCTTCGACCTTGGTGATCGCCAGGCCCTGCACGCCGGGCAGCACGCAGGCCTCGATGTCGCGCACCGCGAGGTCGAGCGGCCGGTTGATGCGCACCACCACGTCGGCGCCGGCCTGGCTCACACGCTTGGCGGCCGCCTCGACCAGGGTGCGGGCATGCGCCTTCTCGGCCGGCGGAACGCTGTCCTCGAGGTCGAGCTGCACCGCGTCGGCGCCCCTGGTGTGCGCCTTGTCGACGAACTTCTCGACATTGACTGGCACGTAGAGCAGCGAGCGCCAGACCGGCAGGTCGCGTTCGGCCTTCATGGAATGGACTCCTCATTACCAGCTTTACCTTCCCCCTCCGGGGTAGGGCTATCGTACCTGGCTCCCTCTCCCAACGAACGGGGAGGAAAACGCCATATGCGATGGCCCTGCCCTCCGGGGGAAGGGAGATCGTGATCGCCCTGCGAACGCGGCGAGGGATGACAACGGCGCCTCACGCCGCTCGATAGGGAAACCCGCGCGCGTTGGGGCGATCGGCCATGACGTGATCGCCTATGGCCCCTCGTCCCGCTTGCGGGATTCTTGCGGCTGCCGACTCCATCTGCTTTCCTGTTCGCTGGCGTGGCGAAGCAGCGCGCTGCCAACATGGCGGGAGCCGGGGGAGTTCACGGGATCATGGACGCTGCCCTCGTGCGCGCTGTCGCGGTCGTGTCGCTCGCGACGGCCTTGCTTGGCGTTAGCCCGTCGTCGGCCACGGCGCAGATCAACGGTGGCGCCGGCGGCGCCGGCGGCGGCGCCGGCGGCGG
>JALHMM010000030.1 GCA_022844045.1 Reyranellaceae bacterium
GTCGATCACCGCCGACAGCGTGGGCGTTCGCGCCGGTCGCCGTTGTGCGCGCCGCGCGGCGCGCGGCAGCGGCCCGAGCGCCTCGATCGAGGGCGACACGATCGCCGCCTCGATCTCGGCCCACAATCCGGACTCATCGGTCGCCTCCGCCTTCTCACCCGCCTCCATCACGAAGGCGTGCAACCGCCGCTGCGCTCGCTTCGCATCGCGCGCGAACAGCGCCAGCGTGTCGGCGCAGTCCAGCCAATCCGGCGGCCGCCGCGTGCCACTGAGCGCGCCATGGCTCGACCAGCGATAACGCCGCGGGTCACGCTCGAGTCCTGCCGCCACGGGATTGCGATGGATGTAGCGAAGCAGCGCGAGGCGATAGGCGTCGTCGCCGACCAGCAGCGCGCGGAAGCGTCCCTGGAAGACGTGCCCGACGCGGCGGCGCCGGCGGTTGAAGGCGCGGGCGTAGCGGAAGGTGAGCTGCTGCATGATGCGCGACAGCGGCGCTTCGGCGACCCGCAGGCAGAGATGCGCGTGGTTGCCCATCCAGCAATAGGCCAGCACCTGGTGGCCGTAGCGCGCCACGCCCTCGGCGAGCAGCGTCTCCCAGCGCAGCCGGTCGGCGTCGTCGGCGAAGATCGCCTGGCCGGCGTTGCCGCGCAGCATCACGTGGTAGACGGCGCCGTCGACGTGCAGGCGCGGCTTGCGGGGCATGGCGGACCCTCCGAGGGCCGCCATTCTCCGGCAAACAACGCAAAAACGCAAGCCTGACACCGGAGACACCGAGGTGCGGTGTCAGGCTTGCGTTGTTGCGTTGTTTTCGCCGCTTCGCCGGCCCCGGGCCGCCGCGTGACAGCGTCGGCCGATCACGAGCGCCGCCGTCTGGCGAATGGCGGCCCCGCGCGGGCAGCCGTTCCGCGGGCGGCCGCGGACGGCTAGGCTGCCCGGATCGCGAGAGGGGACCATCGCGGGAGGGCACCATGAAGATCATCGACGTCACCTTGACGCTGTTCGCCTGGGACGACATCCCGGCCACGACCTACGGCGGCCATTCGGCCCGCTCGGCGGGCAGCAGCGATCTCGGCCTGCTCAGCGTGATCACCGACCAGGGCATCACAGGCCACGCCTTCCTCGGCTCGGCGATGAACCCGGCCTCGACCGACGGGCCGGGCCTGATCCGACACCTCAAGCCGATGCTGATGGGCCAGGACCCGCTCGACCGCGAGCGGCTGAACCAGGATCTGTGGCGGCGCATGCGCGCCTCGACCGTGCGCTGCATCGGCGCCTGCGACGTGGCGCTGTGGGACATCGCCGGCAAGGCGGCGAACCAGCCGGTCCACCGCCTGCTCGGCACGTATCGCGACAAGATCCCCGCTTACGCCAGCTCCGCCGTGCTCGCCTCGCCCGAGGCCTACGCCGCCGAGGCGCAGCAATACAAGGCGGGCGGCTGGGCGGCCTACAAGATCCACCCGCCGACCCGCTGGCGCGAGGACATCAAGGTCTGCGAGGCGGTGCGCCGCGCGGTCGGCGACGACTACACCATCATGCTCGATTCGACCTGGAGCTACGCCTTCCCCGAGGCGCTACGCGTCGGCAGGGCGGTCGAGGAGCTGGGCTTCCACTGGTACGAGGACCCGCTGCACGACCAGGACCTCTATGGCTACGTCAAGCTCAAGCAGCTGCTGAAGATCCCGATCCTCGCCACCGAGTATCCGATATCGGGGCTGGAGAGCTACGCGCCCTGGATCATCGAGCGCGCCACCGACTATCTGCGCGGCGACATCGCGGTGAAGGGCGGCATCACCACCCTGATGAAGACGGCGCATCTCGCCGAAGCCTTTCGCATGACCTACGAGATTCACCACGGCGGCAACTCGCACAACAATTTCGCCCAACTGCACGTCGCCATGGCGATCCGCAACACCGAGTTCTTCGAGGTGCTGCTACCGTCGGGCGCGCAGAAATACGGCCTGAACCCCGACATCGATCCCGACAAGGACGGCTTCGTGCACGCGCCGACCGGCCCCGGCATCGGCGCGCCGATCGACTTCGAGCTGATCAAGCGCAAGACTGTGACGGTGCTGCGCTGATCCCGCTTTCTTTCCTTCTCCCCGCGAAGGCGGGGAGAAGGTGCCGAGCGTCAGCGAGGCGGATGAGGGGCTTCCTCGCGCAACGACAAACACTGTCGTTGTTGAGCCGCCGCGAAGCCCCTCATCCGCCCTTCGGGCACCTTCTCCCCGCCTTCGCGGGGAGACGGGAAGACGACCCATCAGCATGAGCGGCCCTCCCGCATCGTCCACCGGACCCGCGGCATGGGCACGGCTGACGCCGTCGGTGCGTGGCATCCTGTGGATGCTCGCGGCCGGCCTGCTGTTCGCAGCCCTCAACGCGCAGCAGAAGGTCCTGACGCACGGCATGTATCCGCCGCAGGTCGTCTGCCTTCGCTACCTCACCGGCTCGCTGATCCTGCTGCCGCTCGCGATCCACGCCGGCTGGGAGGCCTACCGGCCGCGCCGCCTTGGCTTCATGGCGGTGCGCAGCGTCTTCCACGCGGCGGGCTCGATGCTGTGGTTCATCGCCCTGCCCTTCGTCGGCCTCGCCGAGACCTCGGCGATCGGCTTCACCGGCCCGATCTACATGATGCTCGGCGCCTCGCTGTTCCTGGGCGAGCGCATGTACGCGGCGCGCTGGATCGCCGTCGTCGTCGCCTTCGCCGGCGTGCTGATCGTGCTGGCGCCGGGCCTGTTCGCGGCCGGCGCCAGCCCGGCCTGGGCCTTGCTGCTGCTGGTGCTGTGCTCGCCGATCACCTCGATCTCCTTCCTGATGTCCAAGGTGCAGACGCGCGTCGAGCGGCCGGACGCCATCGTCTTCTGGCTGGGACTCTTCATGACGGTGCTGAGCCTGCCCGTCGCCCTGATCGACTGGCGCTGGCCGACATCGCTGGAGTGGGTGCTGCTGACCTCGTGCGGCCTCATCGGCTCGGCGGCGCATTACTGCATGACGCGCGCCTTCCGCATCGCCGATGTCGGCGCCGTGCAGTCGGTGCGCTTCGTCGACCTGGTCTACGCCTCGCTCGCCGGTTTCCTGGTGTTCAGCCATATCCCCACCGTCTGGACATTGGCCGGCGGCGCGGTGATCTGCGGTGCCACGGTGTGGATCGCGCGCTACGAGAACCGCCGTTCCTCCCTCGCCCCGCCTGCGGGGAGAGGGTCGGGGTGAGGGGCTTTCGATCATTGGCCACGGCCGCGGTCGTCGCACCGGCCCCTCACCCTCCCATCGCGCTACGCGCGACGGGCCCCTCCCTCTCCCCGCAAGCGGGGCGAGGGCATGCTAAAAGAGCCCGATGAACGCGCCCGCTTCCACCCTGCCCGTCACCCTCGCCGACATCGAGGCCGCCGCCACGCTGCTGCAAGGCCAGGTCGCGCGCACGCCGATGCTGCACTCCCGCACGCTGTCGCGCGTCTGCGGCTGCGAGGTCTGGGTGAAGTTCGAGAACCTGCAGTTCACCGCCTCGTTCAAGGAGCGCGGCGCGCTGACCAAGCTCTCGACGCTCTCGCCCGAGCAACGCGGCCGCGGCGTGATCGCCATGTCGGCGGGCAACCACGCGCAGGGCGTCGCCTACCACGCCGGCCGCCTCGACATTCCCGCCACCATCGTCATGCCGGCCTTCACGCCCTTCGTGAAGGTCAAGCACACCCGCGATCACGGCGCGCGCGTCGTGCTGCACGGCGACACGCTGTCGGAAGCCGGCGCCGAGGCGCGGCGCATCGCCGAGGCCGAGGGCCTCACCTTCGTGCATCCCTACGACGATCCCGCGATCGTCGCCGGCCAGGGCACGGTGGGGCTGGAGATGCTGCGGGACGCGCCGCATCTCGACACCTTGGTCGTGCCGGTGGGCGGCGGCGGGCTGATCTCGGGCTGCGCCATCGCGGCGAAGGCGCTGAAGCCCGACATCCGCGTCATCGGCGTCGAGACCACGGGTTATCCCGCGCTGTACCAGATCCTGCATGGCGAGCCCGTGTCGGTGGGCGGCGAGACCATCGCCGAGGGCATCGCCGTGCGCGACACCGGCGCGCTGCCGCTGGCGGTCTGCCGCGCGCTGGTCTCCGAGGTGAAGCTGGTCGACGAGACCGACATCGAGCGCGCCATCGTGCTCTTCCTCGAGGTCGAGAAGACCGTGGCCGAGGGCGCCGGCGCCGCCGGCCTGGCCGCGATCCTCGCCCATCGCGAAAGCTTCGCCGGGCGTACGGTCGGGCTGGTGCTGTGCGGCGGCAATATCGACACCCGCCTGCTCGCCTCGATCCTGATGCGCGGCCTAGTGCGCGATGGTCGCGTGGTGCGCCTGCGGGTGAAGATCAGCGACGCGCCCGGCCAGCTCGCACGCGTCGCCGGCATCGTCGGCGAAGCCGGCGGCAACATCCTGGAGGTGCGGCACCAGCGCCTGTTCGGCGGCGTCGCCGCCAAGAGCGCGACGCTCGAGCTGCTGGTCGAGACGCGCGACGCGGCGCATGTGCGCGAGCTGGTCGACGCGCTGTCGCAGCGCTTCAAGGTCAAGCTGCTGGAGGGGACCGCGGAGGGCTAAGCGCGCGCACGTCTACTTGGTAAATGGCGGACTATTGCGAGCATTTCTGATGTCCAGCTTGCTTTTCTCCAGGGCGGACAAGTAGCTGCGATCCGGGGAGATCCATCGATTGCGCGAAGCGGCGATCCGCTTGCCATCGGTAAGCCACAGGTTCATCCGTTCCGTGAATTGCTCGAAGTACTGCGGCGCCAGGCAGCAGATGTTCGCCCACGGGTCGATCACGATGGCCCGTCGAGCGCTTTGCGGCGGGTCGTCGATCTTCTGCCATTTGAACACCGGCCCGAGCGCGCAGAAAACGTGATCGCCCGGACCATCGGTTGTGACAATCGAGATTGGGGTTTCTTCGCTTGGATCTTCCTCAGCGACGAAATGCGCGGCAACGCAGGCCATCTCCGTGCAATTGCCATAGCGTATGGCCTTGGTATGAATATGGTCTCCGTACTCGACTGCGGTACCACCGTTCCAGGCGTCACGGAGCGCGTAGATGCGGGGGATGGCAAGTGCGACGTTGCCATTGCGACGGTCGGTGCCAGACAGGCCGCGCTTCGGTCTCAGAGGCAGGCCGACCGCTGACAAGCCGGCAATGATCGCGGACAGGTCCTCTTCCTTGCCATGACGGCCCAGCACTCTGTACGCTTTGTTGCAGGATTTCTCCCCGGTCGCGAAGTACTTCCGAACGTTCTTCATGATCTCGCAAGCATCACCGAGTTGCATCATCGGAGCCTCCTGCGCATTACTCCCAATGCCTGGACGGGATTAAGGTTCTCGGAAACCGCCATGACGTGCAGCTATCGCCGGCTTGTCGCGACAGCTTGAGTTCGCGCCGGAACGGCGGAGACTACGCTCCGCCCCTTCAATCCTAATCGCGCGCGCCAGCCAAGCGGGTCTTGTATTCCTCCGGGATCGGCTTGCCGGCGTCGGTGTAGGCCTTGGCGATCGCCGCCACGTTGGGGCTGAAGATCGTGCGGCGGTTGGACTTGGTCCATTCGCGCGAGGCGACGACGGTGTCGAGCGAGCCCTGGAAGCGCGGCATCACCCAGCGCGCGAAGAGCTCGAAGCTCTTCATCGTCTTCTCGCGATCGGCCCATTCGTGGGCGCGGAACATCACGCCGCCAATGCCGCCCTTGCTGTTCTCGATCAGCTTCTCGATGCCGCGGCTCACCGTATCGGGCGAGCCGACAAGGGTGGTGCCCATCTTCACGCCCTCGCGCAGCGGATCGTCGGCGCGGCCAGGCGGACGGCCCAGCGTGTCCTCGAAATAGGTCACGGTCTCGATGCGCTCGCCGACCTTGACCTGCTCGATCGCCAGCTCGTCATCCTCGGCGGTGTGCATGTTGATCACCAGGCGCCAGTCCTTGCGGTCCATGGTGCGGCCGGCCTTGGCCGCCTCGTCCTCGGCGATCTTCCACTGGTTGGCTAGCGCATCCGGGCCGCCAGGGATACCGGCGCCCAGCGACAGCACGCCCAACCCGTACCTGCCGGCGGCCTGCATGCCGGCCGGCGTGAGCGTGCTGGCGACAGCGATCGGGAAGCGCGGATGGGTGTAGGGCGCGAGATGCAGGCGCGCCTGGTTCATCTCGAACCAGTCGGTCTTCATCGTCACCGGCTCCTCGCAGGCGAGCAGCCGCGTGATCGCGTCGAGCGACTCATCCATACGGCGGCGCTGCGTGTCGGGGGCGATGCCCAGCATATAGGCGTCCGACACCAGCGCGCCGGGGCCGACGCCGAGCATGGCGCGTCCGCGTGTCATGTGGTCGAGCTGCACGAAGCGGTTCGCCACCATCAGCGGGTGGTGATAGGGCAGGCTGGTAACACCGGAGCCGAGGCGGATGTTGCGCGTGCGCTCCGCCGCTGCGGCGATGATCAGCTCGGGCGAGGCGATCAGCTCCCAGCCGGCGGAATGATGCTCGCCGATCCAGGCCTCGTCGTAGCCCAGGTGGTCGAGCCACTGGATCAGCTCCATATCGCGCGCGATGGCGAGCGTCGGGTTGTCGCCGACGCGATGGAACGGCGCCAGGAAGATGCCGAAGATCAAACCCTTGTGCGCCATGACGCGAGACTCCACGGAGATCGAATGCGAGACCTAATACCTTCCCCCGGAGGGGGAAGGTGCCCGAAGGGCGGATGGGGGATGTCGAAGACGCACACCGAATGCGTTGAGACATCCCCCATCCGTCGCTCCGCGCCACCTTCCCCCTCCGGGGGAAGGTAAAGTTAAGCCGGCGTGAAGCAGGGCAGTGCGCCGCCGCCTTCGGTGGGCTTGAACACCACCTTCACCGCCTGGCCGCACTTCAGCTTGTCGAAGTCGCAATCGACCATGTTGGTCATCATGGTCGTGCCTTCGGCCAAGGTGACATAGGCCAGCGCGTAGGGCACCGGCGCGCGGCGCATGACGCTGTAGGAGTACAGCACGCCCTTGCCCGACGCCGTCGTCCACTCCGTCTTGTCGCTGAAGCAGTAGGGGCAAAGGCTACGGGGATAGTGATGCGTCCGGCCGCAGGCCTTGCACTTCTTGACCAGCAGCTTGCCTTCCTTGGCGGCCGCCCAGTATTCCTCGGTCTCGGGGCTGGTCACCGACGCGGGGAGCTTGCGTTCCTTCTCGGCCATGATCGCTTACTCCCTCTCCAGAATGACGGTACCGCTGCCGTGCCGGCTGCCCAGCGAGCCGCCGGTGCCGTGCGCGAGCGCGAGATCGCAGTTCTTCACCTGCACCTTGGGGTGCGCCTCGCCGCGCACCTGGCGCACCGCTTCGAGCACCTTGGTCAGGCCGCCGCGATTGCCGGGGTGGTTGCTGCACAGGCCGCCGCCATCGGTGTTGAACGGCAGCTTGCCGGTGCCCGCGATCAGATTGCCATCGGACACGAAGGCGCCGCCCTTGCCCTTCTCGCAGAAGCCGAGATCCTCGAGCTGCATCAGCACGGTGATGGTGAAGCTGTCGTAGATCGAGGCGTACTTGATATCCGCAGGCTTCACGCCGGCCTCGGCGAAGGAGGCCGGGCCGGTGTAGCGCGCGCCGGTATAGGTCAGGTCGACCGCGCCGCCCATCTGGTTCTTGGTCGTTTCGGCGGCGCCGATGATCTTCACCTTGGGCCGCTTCAGGCTTTTGGCGATCTCCGGCGCCACGACGAGGATCGCGCCGCCGCCATCGGTGATCACGCAGCAATCCAGGCGATGCAGCGGGTCGGAGATGATCGGCGAGTTGACCACATCCTGCACCGTCACGACGTCGCGCAGCAGCGCGTGCTCGTTGTATTGCGCGTGGTGCGAGGCGGCGACCTTGATCCAGGCGAGCTGCTCGCTGGTCGTGCCGAACTCGTGCATGTGCCGCATCGCGGCCATGCCGTACATGTTCACCACGGTCGGGCCGTAGGGGAACTCGAAGGGCTCGTCCGGCGTCGGCGAGCCGCCGCGGCTGCGTGGCACGGTGCCGGTGGCCATGCCCTCGGCGCGGGGACGGCCGGCGAGCGTGATCAGCGCCACCTTGCACTTGCCCAGCGCGATCGCCTCGGCGGCATGGCCGACATGGACCACGTAGGACGAGCCGCCGACATCGGTGGAGTCGAAGTGCTTGAGCTTGGTCAGGCCCATGTAGTCGGCCATCGACATCGGCCCCAGGCCGGGCGCGTCGCCGGCGCAGAAATAGGCATCGACGTCGTCCTTGCTCAGGCCGGCATCCTCGAGGCAGCCCTTGGCGACCTCGGCGTGGATCATCGCCAGCGACTTGTCGGTGGCCAGTCGCGTGGGATGCTCGTAAATCCCGCCGATATAGGCCTTGCCCTTGATGCTCATGCGGCCGGCTCTCCCTCGTCTCGATGCAAGCGGCGCGCATGTTGGTGGATTTCCCGCGCGGGGTCGAGCCGCCGGGGTCCGCGCTGCGGAAGGTCTGCGTTGCACGGATGGGAGCGCCGGCGCCCTGCAGGCATCTTGAAGAAGACGAACCACAGAGGCACAGAGGCACAGAGAACGGCAAGACGCGCGCGAAGCGCGCAGCCTTAATCTTCTCTTCTTTGTCTTCCTCTGTGCCTCTGTGCCTCTGTGGTTGGCCTCATGATACCGGCGGAACGCTGGCTGTCCCAGTTGACGCAATGCGGACATGCCGCAGGTTCCGATGCGCGCCGCCTGCGGTATGATCCGTGCATCTCCTCACGCACCATCGAACCCCGGACCGACCCATGAACATGCACGCGGACGCGAACCAGCTTGCCAATATGAAGTTCGCCATCGGCCAGCCGGTGACGCGCAAGGAGGACCCCACCCTGCTGCGCGGCCAGGGCCGCTACACCGACGACATCAACCTGCCGAACCAGGCCTATTGCGTGATGGTGCGCAGCCAGTATGCGCACGGGATCATCAAGAACATCGACACCTCGGCGGCGAAGGCGATGCCGGGCGTGCTGGGTGTGTGGACCGGCGCCGACCTCGACGCCGCCGGCTATGGCGCGCTGAAGACCATGATCATCGTGCCCAACCGCGACGGCACGCCGATGAAGACGCCGACGCGCCACTCGCTGGCGACGGACAAGGTGCGCTTTGTCGGCGATCCGGTGGCCTTCGTGGTCGCCGAAACTGTGGCGCAGGCCAAGGACGCGGCGGAGGCGGTCGAGGTCGACATCGACGCGCTGCCGGCGGTGACCGAGGCGCGCGCCGCGACCCAGCCTGGCGCGCCGCAGATCTTCGATGACGTGCCGGGCAACATCTGCCTCGATTTCCACGCCGGCGACGCGGCCAAGGTCGCGGAGGCCTTCGCGAAGGCGGCGCATGTCACCCGGTTGTCACTGATCAGCAACCGCATCGTCGTCAGCGCCATGGAGCCGCGCTCGGCGATCGGCCACTACGATCCCGCGACCGATCGCTACACGTTCTATGCCGGCAACCAGGGCGCGTTCGGGATGAAGCACCAGATGGCGCAGCTGCTCAACGTGAAGCCTGACCAGGTGCGCGTGCTGACCGGCAATGTAGGCGGTTCCTTCGGCATGAAAGGCTCGCCCTTTCCCGAATACGCCGGTCTGTTCCACGCCTCGAAGCTGCTCGATCGGCCGGTGAAGTGGACCGACGAGCGCTCCGGCAGCTTCGTCTCCGATCAGCACGGCCGCGACCACGACTTCGTGGGCGAGCTGGCGCTCGACAAGGATGGTCGCTTTCTCGCCGTGCGCCTGACCGGCTACGCCAATGTCGGCGGCTATCTTGCCAATGTCGGGCCGCTGATGGGCTCGATGGGCGTGACGCGCAACCTCGCCGCGGTCTATCGCACGCCGCTGATCGAGGTCTCGACCAAGGTCGCCTTCACCAACACCTCGCCGGTGGGCGCCTATCGCGGCGCCGGGCGGCCCGAGGCCAACTACTTCATGGAGCGGCTGATCACCACGGCGGCGCGCGAGATGGGCATCGACCAGGTCGAGATGCGCCGGCGCAACCACATCCGCCCCGAGGAGATGCCCTACAAGACGGCGTCGAACACGACCTACGACAGCGGCGAGTTCACGGCGTTGATGGACAAAGCGCTGAAGTTCGCCGACTGGGATGGCTTCGCCGCACGCAAGGCGGCGAGCGCGAAGAAGGGCAAGCTGCGCGGCATCGGCATCGGCGACTATCTCGAAGTCACGGCGCCGCCGACCAAGGAGATGGGCGGCATCCGCTTCGAGGCCAATGGCGACGTCACCATCATCACCGGCACGCTCGACTACGGCCAGGGCCATGCCACGCCCTTCGCCCAGGTGCTGAGTGATCGCCTCGGCATTCCGTTCGAGAAGATTCGCCTGCTGCAGGGCGACAGCGACGAGCTGATCGCCGGCGGCGGCACCGGCGGCTCGAAGTCGATGATGGCCAGCGGTGCGGCCATCGTCGAAGCCAGCGAGAAGGTCGTCGACAACGGCAAGAAGATCGCCTCGGTCGTGCTCGAGGCGGCGGTGGCCGACATCGAGTTCCAGCGCGGCCGCTTCGCCATCGTCGGCACCGATCGCGGCATCGGCATCATGGAGCTCGCCGAACGGCTGCGCGGCGGACTGAAACTGCCGGAAGGCACGCCGGCGTCACTCGATGTGAAGCACGTGCACGAGGCGGCGCCTTCGGCCTATCCCAATGGCTGCCATGTCTGCGAGGTCGAGGTCGATCCCGAGACCGGCGTGGTCGAGGTGGTGAAGTACGCGATGGTCAACGACTTCGGCACCGTCATCAACCCGATGCTGGTGGCCGGCCAGGCGCACGGCGGCATCGTGCAGGGCATCGGCCAGGCGTTGTTCGAGCGCACGGTCTACAGCGAGGACGGCCAGTTCCTCACCGGCTCGTACACCGACTACGCCCTGCCGCGCGCGTCGGACGCGCCGTTCTTCGAGGGCGAATTCCATCCCGTGCCGGCGACGACCAACGTGCTGGGCGCCAAAGGCTGCGGCGAGGCCGGCTGCGCCGGCTCATTGCCCTCCGTCATGAACGCGCTGGTCGACGCCCTGCTGCCGCTGGGCGTCACCCACATCGACATGCCCGCCACGCCGCTGCGGGTGTGGCAGGCGATTCAGAAGGCGCGCTCGTAGCGCGACACCCCGTCATCCTGAGCGAAGCGAAGGATCTTTCCCTTCCCCCGGAGGCGCAGGGCGATCGCATATGGAATTCCGTCTACCTTCCCCCGGAGGGGGAAGGTGGCGCGCGAAGCGCGACGGATGGGGGATGTTTCAACACCCTCGGTGTCCGTCTTCAAAATCCCCCTTCCGCCCTTCGGGCACCTTCCCCCTCCGGGGGAAGGAGAAGGAGCGTCAGACCTTCGGACTCCACGGCGCGGCCTTCAGGATCTTGTTCTCCTGCGAGGCCAGCATCGGGCGGATGCGGCGGCCGAAATCGACGAACTTGGGATTGGCGCGCAACGAGGTCCACTGGTGGTCGCGCGCGTCGTGGTTGGGAAACTTCCAGAGATGGACGATCTGGTGCAGCGGGCCGATATCGCTGATGAAGTAGCCGACCAGGTTCTTGCGCCACTTCTTGAGCTGCGGCCAACCGTACTGCTCGTAGACCGCGACGACCTCGCCGGCGTGCTCTGGCTTCACGTTGTAGGTGCGCAGTTCGTAGATCATCGTCATCTCCCCGTTCGCATGGCGGCGCGATCCTAGCGCCGCGATGGCGTCGCGGTCGAGGCGATGCTACAGGCGCCGGCCATGACCGACCTGATCTCCACCGCGCGCGGCTGCGTCAACACCTGGCAGTGCGACGAGAACAACCACCTCAACGTCCAGTACTTCCCGGCCTTCGCCTGGGACAGCGCGCGCCACTTGCAGGCGGCGCTCGGTCTCGGACCGCGCGCGCTCGCCGCCGCCGGGCTGAAGGTGCGCACGGTCGAGGACCATATCCGCTATCATCGCGAACTCTTCGCCGCCGACGCCTGGGAGGTCGCCTCCGGCCCGGTCGAGATCGGCGAGTCGACGCTGGTCGCCTATCACGAGATCCGTAACCTGCTCGATGGCGGCGTCGCCGGCACGGTGCGGCAGGTGACACGCTGCGTCGACGCCAGCGGCAAGGCCGCGGCGTGGCCGTCTGATTTTCGCGCGCGTGCCGAGTCCAGACGCGTGAAGCTGCCGCCCTTCGCGCAGCCGCGCACCGCGGGCTCGCGCGGATCCCTGCCCGACCTGACGCTCGACCGCGCGGCACCGTCGGGGCTCGTGACGATCACCCAGGGTGTGGTGCAGCCGGAGGAATGTGACGCCGACGGCGCGCTGCTGCCGCGTTTCCATTTCGGCCGCTACTCCGACGGCGCGCCGGGTTTCTGGCAGGCCATGGGCTTCGACCGCCTGCGCATGCGCGAGCGCGAGCAGGGCACCGTCGTGCTGGAATTGCGCAACGAGATCCGTCGGCCGCTGCCGGCCGGCGCGCTGACGGTGGTGATGAGCGGCATTCTGGCGGCGACCGACAAGACCATGCACATCGCCCACTTCCTGTTCGATGCCGACAGTGGCGAGTTGGCCGCCGTGGCCGATGGCGTGGGCGTGCTGTTCGACCAGCGCGCCCGCAAGATCGCGCCCTTCACATCAGAGGACCGCGAACGCCTGGCAACCAAGATTTTGCGCCTGGCCGCATAAGGCGGATTCGCTTTGCAGCGCGGGACGATTGCCCCACGATGCGGTCACAGAATTTCGGTCGAGGACTTTGCGCCATGAGAAAACTTGTCCGCATCGCCGCCGCGCTCGCGGCGCTCGGCCTCGCCGCGCCCGCCGCCGCGCAGGACTGGCCGACGGCCAAGCCGATCACAATCTACATGGGCTTCCCGCCGGGCTCCGGCGTCGACGTCGTGGCGCGCATGCTGCAGCAGCCGCTCGAGCAGTCGCTGAACGCCAAGATCGTGCTCGACTACAAGACCGGGGCCGGCGGCAACATCGCCTCGGAGCTGGTCGCCAACGCCAAGCCCGATGGCTACACGATCCTGTTCGGCACCTCGGCGACGCATGGCGTCAATCCGGCGCTCTACAAGCGCCTGCCCTTCGACGTCGAGGCCGACTTCACGCCGATCACGCCGCTGATCGACGTGTCGAACGTGCTGACCACCAACCCTGATGTGATCGACGCCAAGACGGTGCGGGAGTTCATCGCCAAGGTGAAGGCGGCGCCCGGCAAGTACAACTACGCCTCGACCGGCAACGGCACCGGCACGCATCTCGCTTTCGCCGAGTTCAACGCCAAAGCCGGCCTCGACATGGTGCACGTGCCCTACAAGGGCGGGCCCGAGGCGCTGCAGTCGGTGATCGCCGGCCAGACCTGCTGCATCTTCAACCAGGTGCAGACCGTGCTGACGCAATGGCGCGCCGGCAAGGTGCGGCTGCTGGGCGTGACGACCAAGACGCGCGTCGCGGCGATCCCGGAGATCCCGACGATCGACGAGGCCGGCGTGCCGGGCTACGAGAGCTTCACCTGGTTCGCGCTGTTCGGGCCGAAGAACCTCGATCCGGCGATCGTCGAGAAGATCAACGCGGCGGTGAAGAAGGCGCTCGACGATCCGGCGCTGCAGAAGCGCCTGGCCGAGCTCGGTAACACGCCGCATTGGGAGCCGGTGGCGCAGTTCCGCCAGACCGTGAAGGCCAACCGCGCCAAGTGGGCGGAGGTCGTCAAGCAGGTCGGCGCCTCGATCGACTGACGCCGACATGAACGACAGCGCGCCGCCGCTCAGGCCCGATCTGCGGGCGCTCCTCGAGGCCCACGCCGCGACGCTCGACGCGGCGCGGCCCAAGGCGGTGGCGCAGCAGCGCAAGCGCGGCCGCTGGACGGCGCGCGAGGCGATCGCGGCGCTCAGCGACGACGGCAGCTTCGTCGAGTATGGCGGGCTGGCGCGACCGGCCGTCCCCGACATGACCGGCGCGGCCGACGGCATCGTCATGGGCACGGCGCGCGTCGAGGGCCGGCCGGTCGACCTGCTGTTCTACGACTACACTGTTTACGCCGGCACGCAGAGCGCCATCAACCACGTGAAGAGCAGCCGCATGTTCGAGCATGCGGAGAAGCTCAGGCTGCCGGTGATCTGCTGGCTCGACGGCGGCGGCGCGCGGCCGCACGACATGAAGGTCGAGGCGCGCGGCTCGACGCCGACCTTCGTCGTCTTCGCGCGCCTGTCGGGACTGGTGCCGACCATCGGTATCCTGCCCGGCCGCGCCTTCGCCGGACACGCCAACCTCGCGGGCATGTGCGACGTGCTGATCGCCACCCGCGATTCCTCGATGGGCATGGCCGGCCCGCCGCTGGTCGAGGCGGCGCTGGGCGTCAAGCTGACGCCGGAGGAGATCGGACCAGCCGACGTCCACTTCGCATCCGGTGTGATCGACATCCTGGTCGACGACGAGGCGCAGGCGATCGCCGCGGCCAAGAAGTATCTCGCCTATTTCTCCGGCCGTCCCACCGCCGCCGGACCCGCACCCGACACGCGCGCGCTGCGCGATCTCGTGCCGGAGAACCCGCGCCGCGCCTACAACGTGCGCAAGGCGATAGAGGGCATCGCCGATATCGGCAGCATCATGGAACTCAAGGCGGGCTACGGCCGTGCGGTCGTCACCTCGCTGGTCCGCATCGGCGGCCATCCTGTTGGCGTCATCGCCAACCAGCCGATGTTTCTCGCTGGCGCCATCGACAGCCCGGCCTCGATCAAGACCGCGCATTTCATCCAGCTCTGCGACGCCTTCGACATCCCCGTGCTGCTGCTGTGTGACACACCCGGGCTGATGGTCGGACCGGATGTCGAGAAGACCGGGCTGGTGCGCCACAGCGCGCGCGTGCTCACGGCGCTGGCCAACGCCACCATCCCCGTGATGACCGTGGTGCTGCGCAAGGCCTATGGGCTGGGCTACTACATCATGGGCTCGCAGCCGCTCAATCCCTCGATCCTGCTCGCCTGGCCGACCGCCGAGTATGGCGGCATGGGGCTGGAAGGCGCGGTGAACATCATCTACCGCCAGGAGCTCGACGCCATCGCCGATCCCGAGCAGCGCGCCGAGACACATCGTCAGCTCACCGCGCAGCTCAAGAAGTCCAACACCGCGACCGAGGTCGCCGCCCGCTTCCTCTACGACGACGTGATCGATCCGGCCGATACGCGCGCCATCCTGCTCAACACGCTGGCGACGTTCCCCACGCCGCCGCCGCGCACGACCCGCAAGCGCCTGATCGAGCCGCTCTGAGGAGACAGCATGACGCGCACTTGGCACGACACCAGGATCCCGGCGCCCGAGGCGTGTGTTCTACGGCTAGTGCTGGAGCGGCGCGCGGCCGAGACGCCAGACAAGGTCTTCGCGATCTTCGCCGACGGCACACGCTGGACCTATCGCCAGACATTGCAGATCACGCGCCAGGCGGCGCTGGGCTTTCAGCGGCTAGGCGTGCGGCAGGGCGAGCACGTGCTGTCGTGGCTGCCCAACGGGCCTGATGCGCTCCGTGTCTGGTTTGGGCTGAACTATATTGGCGCGGTCTACGTGCCAGTGAACCTCGCCTATCGTGGCCGCATCCTCGAGCACGTCCTCGACAATTCCGACGCCGCCCTGATCGTCGCCCACGCCGATCTCCACGGTCGCCTCGCCGATATCGACCGCGCCAGGCTGAAACAGTCGGTCGTGATCGGCGCTGCTGCCGCCGCGATTCCCGGCATGACCACACACGGCGCCGAAGCCCTGTCGCCATCCGGCGAGCCCGCGCCGCTCGAGCGCGACATCCTGCCCTGGCATACGCAGACCATCATCTACACATCGGGGACGACCGGTCCGTCCAAGGGCGTGCTGACGTCGTACGTCCACCTCTACACCGCGTCGACCGAGTCGTTCTTCTTCCTCGGCGCCGACGACCGCTTCATGTTGAACCTGCCGATGTTCCATGTCGGCGGCGCCGCGCCGGCCTACGGCATGCTGCTGCTGGGCGGTTCGATCAGCGTCGTCGATGCGTTCGACACCGCCTCGTTCTGGCAGGTCGTCACGAAAACCGAGGCGACCAGCACGGTGCTGCTGGGCGTCATGGCGACCTTCCTGGTCAAGCGCGCGCCCGGCCCCGAAGATCGCGCGCACACCTTGCGCTCGGCGATCATGGTCCCGCTGTGCGAGGACTCGGAGGTCTTCTCCCAGCGCTTCGGCTGCGACATCTACACCGTGTTCAACATGACCGAGGTGTCCTCGCCGATCGTCTCGGGGCGCAATCCCGGTCCGCTGACCACCGCCGGCAAGCCGCGCGCCGGCGTCGAGGTGCGCATCGTCGATGAGAACGATTGCGAGGTGGCGCCGGGCGAGGCCGGCGAGCTGATCGTGCGCACCGACCGGCCCTGGGCGATGAACCACGGCTATTACAAGAACCCCGAGGCCACCGCGCGCGCCTGGCGCAACGGCTGGTTCCACACCGGCGACGCGTTCCGCGCCGACGCCGAGGGCAACTACTTCTTCGTCGACCGCATGAAGGACGCGATCCGCCGGCGCGGCGAGAACATCTCCTCGTTTGAGGTCGAGACCGAGGTCTGCGCCCATCCCGCGGTGAAGGAAGCCGCCGCCGTGGCCGTCGCCAGCGAGCACGCCGAGGACGAGGTACTGATCGCGGTGTCGCTGGCCGACGGCGCCAGCCTCGATCCCGCCGAGCTGATCCACTTTCTCGTGCCGCGCATGGCGCACTTCATGGTGCCGCGTTACGTGCGCATCGTGCCTGAGCTGCCCAAGACGCCGACGCAGAAGGTGCAGAAGCATCTGCTGCGCAGCGACGGCATCACAGCGGATACCTGGGACCGCGAGGCCGCCGGCATCCGCATCCGCCGCGAGAAGATCGGCCGCGTCGCATGATCGAGCTGCCTTGCTTCTACAGCCTGTCCTCGCCCTGGGCGTATTTCATGGGCCCCAGGTTGCAGGACATCGTGCGCCGCCATCGCGTGCGCCTCGTGCTCAAGCCCTACGACTTCCAGGTTGTCGTGCCGAAGACGGGCGGCGTACCGCTGCGTACGCGCCCGCAACCACGCCGCAGCTATCACGACCTCGAGCTCGACCGCTGGCGACGGCATCTCGGCATGCCGATGGTGCTGAAGCCGAAATACTACCCGGAGGTCGTCACCGACCCGGACTGGAACAAGCGGCCGGGCTGGACGGTGATCGCCGCCCAGATGCGTGGCCTCGATGCCTTGCGCCTGAGCCACGCGCTGCTGCGTGCGTTGTGGGCGGAGGAGCGCGACACCGCGCAAGCCGATGTGCGCCGCTCCATCGCCGACGAGAACGGCCTGCCCGGCGCCGAGCTGGTGGCGGCCGAGACCAGCGAGCCCGTGCAGGCGCTCTATCGCCAGTACAGCGCGGAGGCCGAGAGACTCGGCGTGTTCGGCGCGCCGACCTTCGTTCTCGAGGGCGAGCGCTTCTGGGGCCAGGACCGACTCGACTTCCTCGACCGCGCGCTCGAGCGCATCGGCGCGCGCGACGCCGAGGGTGCCGCCGCGCAATGACCACGCCGGTTGTCGACCTCTTCTATTCGCTGTCCTCGCCCTGGGCGCATCTCGGGCTGACCAAGTTCCGCGCCATCGTCGCGCGCCACCGCGCGCGCGTCGCGCTGCATCCCATCGTCGTGGTGCAGGAGAACGGCGGCATCCCGCTGCGCTCGCGTCCGCAGCCACGGCAGGACTATCACGAGACCGAGCTCGATCGCTGGCGGCAGTACCTCGGGCTGAAGCTGAACCTGCGACCCAGGCACTATCCCACCGATCCACGGCCGGCCGCACGCATGGTGGTCGCCGGCATGCAGGCGGGCGCCGGCGTCGACACGCTGCTCGACTTCTCGCAGAGCGTGCTGGCGGCGATCTGGGCCGACGAGCGCGACATCCTCGATCCCGCCGTGCGCGTCGATCTCGCTGATCGCCACGGCCTCGACGGCAAGGCCCTGCTCGCCGCCGCCGACGGCGCCGAGGTCTTCGCCGAGTGGAAGTCGCACGAGCGCCAGGCGATCGCATCAGGCGTCTTCGGCACACCCACCTTCATCTTCGAAGGCGAGTGCTTCTGGGGCCAGGACCGACTCGACTTCCTCGACCGCGCCATCGATCAGTGGCGAGCCTCTGGGGCCCCCGGCGTCTCGCCGGCTCATGGCTCTCGCTAAGACGAAGAGGCTGGTGGGGCGCGGGCGGTCCCAACTACTTGGGGACGCGCTCCTCGTAGGCCTTGTCCAGCATAGCGACCGTTGTCCAAATCGGCGGCGGCATACGGCCTTCGAGCCGGGCGGCGAGGATGTCCAAATGCACGTGCCAGCCGCCCGACACATCGATCATCTCGCCACGGCTCGACAGACGGCGATGCGTCAGCACCAGACGCACATTCTTGCCCTCGGGCATGAGCTCGAACGTCACCTCTGACGGCGGAATACCCTCCTTCGGTTCGCTGAAGGTAAAGCCCAGCACACGCGGCGGCTCCCAGCGCGTAACCTCACTGTGAAACGTGAAGCCCTTGTCGGTGACGTCCTTGTACTTCTCCGGCACCGGCTCGTCCGAGACCATCAGGTTGCGGTGCTTGAACCGCAGCTCAAGCTTGCCGCCGGCGCGCGGCTCCATCGGCCCGCCGGCGAACCATTTGCTGCGCTGGACCGGGTCGGTAAGGAACTCCCATACACGCTCGATCGGGCCGGGCAACACGCGTTCGAAGCGGACCGTGCTGGCATCAAGCACCATGCCGTACTCACTCATGACTTTCTCCGTCGCTTGGCCGGCGTCTCGCGCAGCGCCTGCTCCAGGGCATCCAGCCGCCCCGTCCAGAAGCGCCGCACGTCCACCAGCCAGTCCTGGATCTCGTCGAGCCCGGCCGGGTCGAGGCTATAGATGCGTCGCTGTCCATCGACACGCACCGCGACCAGCTTCGCGTCGCGCAAAACCTTCAGATGCTGGGAGATCGCCGGTCCACTGACGTCGAAATGCACAGCGATGTCGCCGGCCGCGCGTTCGCCGCGGCCCAGCATTTCAACGATCTTGCGGCGCGTCGGATCCGCAAGCGCGGTCAGGCTCTCCATGAACCAACATATAATCCTACACTTAATTAAGTCAACACTTAATCAAAGCCATTCCGGTTTGGAGCTGCCCAACGGCTCGGCCGGCCGTGCGTAGAAGCCCGGCGTCTCGGACAGCTGCACGACCGGCCGCAGGTGACGCAGGCGGCCGAACGGGCCGTCGGTTTCCATGGTGATCGCCGCTATTTCCTCGTCGGCGAGTTCGGCCTTGGCGCTCGACGCGTCGACCGTGCCCAGCCCGCCGATCCAGTGCGCCACCTGCACCAAGGACAGGCGCACCAGCCACGAGCCGCCTTCGATCGCCCGCTTGTGCAGCGCCAGCATCACGCCCAGCGCGCCGATATAGCCCGCGATGTAGTCGTTGGCCTGCACCGGCATGTTGCGCGGTCTGTCCAGCGAGCTGCCGGCGACCGCCATCCCCGTGACATTCTGCACGATGGAGTCGAAGCCGCGCCGATCAGCCCACGGCCCTGTGTGCGAATAGGCGCACAAGCTGAGGCACACGATGCCCGGCCGCAACGCCGCCAGCGCTTCGGGCGAGAAGCCGCGCGCGGCGAGCGTGCCCGGCCGATAGCCCTGGCTGAAGACATGCGCGCCCTTTACCAGCGCCTTGAGCCTCTCGACATTCGCCGCGTCACGCAGATCGAGATAGGCGCCGCGCTTGCCGTGGCCGGTGTCCATCAGCAGGTCGGTCTGATACGGCAGATGCTCGGCGGCGATATGCAGGACATCGGCGCCGTTCTCCGCCAGCACGCGCCCGCAGGTCGGGCCGGCGAGCACACGGGTCAGATCGAGCACGCGCACACCGGAGAGCGGCCGATCGCCCACCGGCGGCTCCTCGGGCGGTGCCTCGCCGATCTTCACGATCTCGAACAGCGGCAACTTCGACACCGCCTGACCATGCGGATGCGCCGCCCACTCGGCCTCAGTGCGCGTGAGGCCGCCGACCATGCCTGATGCGGCGATGGCGTCCTCGATGTCCTGGCCGGTCCATTTCGCGACCGCCGCGGCGAGACCGGCGCGGTCCTCGGTCTTCGCACCGGCGACCCGCAGCGCGCCGGCGCGGTGGTGCGGATGGTTGGTGTGAAGGAACATGCGCCGGCCATCCGAAGTCGTGTAGTGGCCGGCCAGCGGATCCCAGCTCACCGGCTTCTGGCCGTCGCGCAGCACATAGGTGTTGGAGCGCAACGACGCGGCGGCGGCCCGCAGGTCGACGGCCACCGACTGGCCACGCCCGGTGCGCAGCCGCCACAGGTCGCTCGCCGCCACGCCGATCGCGCCCAGCGCGGCGGCGCCGGCGGAACCGATCGCGAAGGGCGTCGGGAACACCGGATCGCCTGACGTGAAGCGCACATCGTCGTCGGCGCGCGGCATGCGTCCGGCGAGCTTCAGGACATCGTGCATCAATCGGATCGGCATCAGGCGCTTCCTGTCAGGCGACGCAGCTGGGGCATGACGTCCTCCCAGCCGCCGAGATGGTCGGCGACAAGCGCGCCGCCCCTGAGGATCAGGAAACGCGGCGCGCCATCCTTGAGCGGCAGGGCCTGCAAGGTGGGCACAAGCGGCGCCGGCCAGTAGCGCGGATCATAGGCGTCGCGGATCCGACGCGGCTCGATCTCGACATAGGTCAGGCGCCGGAACACGGGTGAGGCCGCCAGCCGCGGCTTCTCCTCGCGCATCCACAGCGTGCACCACGGACACTCGCGCGCGCCGATATAGATAAGTTGGATGTCGTTGGTGGCGCGTGCGCCGATAGGCGCCAACGCGGCCAGCGTCGTCGCGATCAGGGTCCGTCGTTTCATGGTGGCCGCGAGCCTAGCATAATCATCCGTTTGACTTCATGCGGCGCGCGCGGGAGGGTCGCGACAAAGGGACATCGAACGACACCACCATGCCACAAGACCTGCACGGCCTGACGCTCAGCTGCGCGTCGGCCGAGGCCGCCGACGCCTTCAACCGCGCCACGCTGGGCTACATCAAGTACCGCCTGGACACGCCGCAGCACCTCGCGGCGGCGCTTACCGCCGATCCACAGTTCGCGCTGGCGCAGTGCCTCAAGGGCTACTTCGCCATGCTCTCCTACAAGCAGGCGAACGTGGCTGTGGCGCGCGAGGCGGCGCAGGCGGCGCGCGCCGGCGCCAGGCGCGCGAGCCGGCGCGAGACCCAGCACATCGACGCGCTCGACCAGTGGATCGCCGGCGACCTCGATGGCGCGCTGGCGACGTGGGAGATGATCCTCGCCGAGAGCCCCACCGACGTGCTGGCGCTCAGGCTGTCGCACTTCAACTATTTCTGGCTCGGCCGCGCGCGCACCATGCGCGACTCGGTCGCGCGCATCGCCGATCATTGGGGCCGCGAGCTGCCGGGTTACGCCACCTTGCTGTCGTGCCTGTGCTTCGCGCACGAGGAGACCAGCAACTACGACGAGGCCGAGCCGGCGGGACGCGCTGCCATCGACATCGATCCCGGCGATCTGTGGGGCACGCACGCCGTCGCGCACGTCATGGAGATGCAGGGCCGTCACGCGGACGGCATCGCCTGGCTCGACGGTCTGGAGAAGCATTGGGAGGGCGGCAACAACCTCAAGCATCACCTGTGGTGGCATCGCGCGATGTTCCACCTGGAACGGCGCGAGATCGACAAGGTGCTGGAGCTCTACGACCGCGGCTTCCGCAACTTCGACTCAGCCCTGACCAAGGCGCAGCCCGACGTCTACATCGACGTGCAGAACGCCGCCTCGATGCTGTTCCGGCTGGAGCGTCATGGCGTGAACGTCGGCAATCGCTGGGTCGAGATCGCCGACAAGGCCGAGGAGCGCATCGGCGACTGCCTGTCGAGCTTCACCCTGCCGCACTGGATGATGGCGCTGACCGCCACCGGCCGCTATGCCGCCGCCGACGCCATGCTGCGGGAGATGCGCGAGTTCGGCCGCGGCAAGGGCACCATGGCGCCGATCGTCGGCCGCGTCGCGGTGCCGATTTGCGAAGCGGTGATCGCCCATCGCAAGGGCGAGCACCGCGCCGCTCTTGATACGATGCGCCCGGTGCTGTCGGAGATGTACCGCCTGGGCGGCAGCCACGCGCAGCAGGACGTGCTGAAGCAGCTGTTCGTCGACTCGGCGATGCGCGCCGACAGCCCGGGCGACGTGCGCCTGATCCTGGCGCATCTGCGCACGCGCTATCCCGAGCTGCCGCCGGAGAAGCGCATCGGCTACGCCGAGGCGGCGAAGCGCTATTCGAGCGCGTGACCGCCGTTTACCTTCCCCCGGAGGGGGAAGGTGGCGCGGAGCGACGGATGGGGGATGCTTCAACGCACACGGTGTCCGGCTTCGACATCCCCCATCCGCCCTTCGGGCACCTTCCCCCTCCGGGGGAAGGTAGTTTGGTATCGAGTCGTCGTCGTCGACGGAGGAACCCATGGAACGCATGACCACCGCGCAGGCCGTTGTCGGCACGTTGCGGCGCAACGGCATCGACACGATCTATTGCCTGCCCGGCGTGCAGAACGATCCGTTCTTCGACGCGCTATACGATAACACCAACGCCATCCGCCCGATCCACGCGCGCCACGAGCAGGGCTGCGCCTACATGGCGCTCGGCGCGGCGATGGCGACGGGCAAGCCGCAGGTCTACGCCGTGGTACCCGGCCCCGGTTTCCTCAACACCACGGCGGCGCTGTCGACGGCTTATGCCTGCAACGCGCCTGTGATGGCGCTGTCGGGTCAGATCCCGCTGGGCCTGGTGGGCCGCAATCTCGGCCAGCTCCATGAGTTGCCCGATCAGCTTTCGATCATGCGCGGCCTGACCAAATGGTCGGCGCGGATCAAGGGCGCGGCCGAGGCGCCGGGCCTCGTCAACGATGCGTTTCGTGTCATGCGGTCGGGCCGGCCGCGACCTGTTGGTCTCGAATGCTCGATGGACACCTGGGCACGCAAGGCGACGGTGGTGATGCCGCAGGAAGGTGCCACGCCCGACATCGTTCCGGTCGACGAGGACGCCGTCGAAGCGGCGGCCAAGCTGCTGGGCAATGCCAAGCGGCCGCTGATCTGTGTCGGCGGTGGCGCGCTGCACGCCGGCGAAGCGTTGCGCGCGGTGGCCGAAGCGCTGCAGGCGCCGGTCATGGCAGCCCGCATGGGCCATGGCGCGATCGACTGCCGTCATCCGCTGTCGATCAACAGCCTCGCCGGCCACAAGTTCTGGGCCAGCGCCGACGTCGTGCTCGCGGTCGGCACGCGCCTGTTGAACCCGCTCGCGCAGTGGGGCGTCGACTCCGATCTGAAGATCATCCGGATCGACGCCGATCCCGAGGAGATCGTGCGTCAGCGCGCACCCGACATCGGCATCGTCGGGGACTCGGCGCTGGTGCTCAAGGCGCTGGCCGAGAGGCTGGGCAAGCACAACGCCAAGCGCGCCGATCGCACCGAGGAGGTGCGCGAGGTGAAAGCCAAGGTCATGGCGGGTATCGACGGGCTGCGGCCGCAGCTCGACTATCTCGAGGCGATCCGCGCGGCGCTGCCGGAGGACGGTATCTTCGTCGACGAGCTCACGCAGGTCGGCTACGTCGCGCGCCTCGCCTACAAGACCTATCGCCCGCGCACCTTCATCACCACGGGCTACCAAGGGACATTGGGCTGGGGCTATGCCACGGGCCTCGGCGTGAAGATCGCCATGCCCGACACGCCGGTGCTGTCGATCAACGGCGATGGCGGCTTCCTGTTCACCGCCAACGAGATGGCCACCGCCGCGCAGCACAACATCCCGCTGGTCGCCGTGGTGTTCGCCGACGGCGCCTTCGGCAACGTCAAGCGTATCCAGCAGGATCAGTTCAGCAACCGCACCATCGCCACCGATCTGAAGAACCCGAACTTCGTGAAGATGGCCGAGAGCTTCGGCGTCGAGGGCATGCGCGCGCAGTCGCCCGCCGAGCTCAAGACCACGATCGAGAAAGCCTTCGCGCGCAAAGCGCCGGTGCTGATCGAGGTGCCGGTCGGCCAGATGCCGGATCCCTGGAAGCACGTCGCGCTGGGCCGCGCTCGTAAGTGATTGGCATCTCCTGTCATCCCGAGCGCAGCGAGGGATCTCGAACCGCCTAGATCCCTCGCTGCGCTCGGGATGACAGAGACGACTGACCCTCCCAGAAGACCGTCTGCACTGCGGTCCTTGCCGATTGACACGGAGGCCGCGGGCCAAGTCTTATCGGCCCCAGATAAACGCCCGTTCATATGGCCTGAAGGACACCGCCATGAAGCTCATGTGGTTCCACCTGATGCCCTACACGGAGCTGCCGGACGACTTCAACCAGAAGCATCCCAGCGTGTGGGTCGACATCCATTCCTCGCTCTTCGACCCGAAGCGCGCGCATCACATGTACAACGACTTCATGGACGAGCTGGAGTTCGCCGCCGAGTGCGGCTACGACGCCGTCTGCGTCAACGAGCATCACTCCAACGGCTACGGGCTGATGCCGTCGCCCAATCTGATCGCCTCCTCGCTGGCGCGGCGCACGACCGATACGGCGCTGTGCGTCATGGGCAACAGCCTCGCGCTCTACAACCCGCCGACGCGCGTGGCCGAAGAATTCGCGATGATCGACTGCATCTCGGGCGGACGGCTGATCGCCGGCTTCCCGGTCGGCTCGCCGATGGACACCTGCTACGCCTACGGCCAGAACCCCTCGATGCTGCGCGACCGCTACTACGAGGCGCACGACCTGGTGAAGAAGGCGTGGACCGAGAAGGAGACCTTCGCCTTCAACGGTCGCTTCAACCAGCAGCGTTACGTCAACATCTGGCCGCGGCCGATCCAGAACGATCCGCATCCGCCGATCTGGATTCCCGGCGGCGGCTCGATCGAGACGTGGCGCTGGTGCGCAGAGATGGACTACGTCTACTGCTACCTGTCCTACTACGGCTACAAAGCCGGCCTCACGACCATGCAGGGCTTCTGGAACGAGATGGAGAAGCTCGGCAAGGACCGCAATCCTTACCGCGCCGGCTTCCTCCAGTTCGTCGGCGTCGCCGAGAGCCGCGAGCAGGCGCTCGAGCTCTATACCGAGCCGGCGGAGTATTTCTACGGCCGCTGCCTGCACGTCGACGCGCGCTATGCGACGCCACCGGGCTACACCACCGAAGCGACGCAACGCGCCGGCATTCAGAGCATGGTCTCGCGCGCCGCCAACACGGCGAGCTACCAGTCCAAGCTCAGCATGAAGGCGACCAACATGAAGGACATCGTCGATGGCGGCTATGTCATCATCGGTTCGCCCGACGAGGTGGTCGAGCAGATCCGCCACGTCGCGACGAGCCTGAACGTGGGCCATCTGATGCTGCTGCTGCAGTATGGCAACATGAGCAAGGCGACCACGCAGTACAACACGCGCCTCTTCGCCGAGAAGGTCATGCCCAAGGTCAAGGACCTGTTCTCCGACTGGGAAGACAAGTGGTGGCCCAAGCCGATGAAGCGCGAGGAGCGCGCATCGGTCCCCGCCTTCCAGCCGCGCCTCGCCGCCGAGTAACAGATGCGACCTCATGCTGAGGAGGCCACGCAGCGGCCGTCTCGAAGCATGGGCTACAGACACCGTGCGATTGCCCACCCTGCGAGACGCGCCCCTTGGGCGCTCCTAAGGGTGAGGCCTTAGGGTAATCGGAGCTGATCGTGAACGAACCGCAGACGCTGACGGTCGACGTCAACGGCTTCCCCTGCCGCGTGTGGCGCAAGGGTACCGGGCCGGTGCTGGGCTGGCTCGCCGGCTTCGGCGGCCTGCCGCGCTGGACGCCCTTCCTCGACAGGCTGGCGGAGAAGCGCACGGTGATCGTGCCGTCGCTGCCTGGCTTCCCCGGCGCCACCGGCCACACCATTCTCGACAACCACCTGGACTGGCTCGTCGCCGTGCGCCAGCTGCTGGTGAAGGCCGGGCTCGACGGCGCCGATCTCGGCGGCGCCTCGGTCGGCGGCAGCTTCGCGGCCGAGATGGCGGCGATCTTCCCCGCCTCGGTGAAGCGGCTGGTATTGCTGGCGCCGTTCGGCGTGTTCGACGACAAGGAGCCGGCGACCGATCCCTGGGCGCAGCGCAGCGACGCCGTCGCCGCGCTGATGTGCGCCGATCCCGAGAACTGGAAGAAGCTCGTGGCGCCGCCCGAGGGCGCCAACTCCGTGGAGTGGCCGATCGAGATGACGCGGGCCGCCGAAGCCGCCGCCCGCGCCTTCTGGCCGTTGGGCAATACCCAGCTGGCCAAGCGGCTGGCGCTGATCGAGGCGCCAACCTTGATCGTCTGGGGCGATCAGGACCGCGTCCAGCCAGTGTCCTACGCCAAGACATTCGCCAACGGAATCAAAGGCAAGACCACCGTCCACAGGATTCCGGGGGCAGGGCATCTGGCTGACCTGGATCGGCCAGACGCGGTCGCCGCGGCGATTCTGGGCTGGCTGGGATAACTCTGGCTCAAACGTGAAAAGTGCTGATTTGACCGCACTTTGCCATTGACGAGCGGTCACTCATTTCTGATAGTAGAGCATTCACGTAAGCGTACCTGCCTATAGGAGGCATCTATGCGTCGGATAGTGGCGCTGTTCGCCCTCGCGATCGGCCTCGTGGCTTTGGCATCGGCGGCTTCGGCCGAGCGCCGCGTCGCCCTGGTTATCGGCAACGCCGCCTACAAGCACGCCCCGGCTCTGGCCAACCCGGCCAACGATGCCAAGGCTGTCACCGCCGCGCTTGAGCGGCTGGGCTTCGAGGTGGTCTCGGGCTTCGACCTCAGCAACGCCGATCTGCGCAAGACCGTGCGCAGCTTCGCCGACAAGCTGAACGGCGCCGACGTGGCGCTGTTCTTCTATGCCGGCCACGGCCTGCAGGTCTCGGGCGAGAACTACTTGATCCCGGTCGACGCCGCGATCCAGACCGAGGCCGACCTCGACTTCAACGCGGTGAAGATGGACCTGGTGTCGCGCCAGATGGATCGCGAGAGCAAGATCAAGATCGTCATGCTCGACGCCTGCCGCGACAACCCGTTCGAGAAGCAGCTGTCGCGCAGCATGGGCAAGACCCGCTCGGCGGCGCTCAAGAAGGGCCTGGCCGAGATCAACACCGCCGGCGGCTCGATCATCGCCTTCGCCACCGATCCGGGCGACGTGGCGCTCGACGGCGACGGCAAGCACAGCCCGTTTACCGAAGCGCTGCTGCGCCACATCGAGACGCCTGGCGTCGAGATCGGCCTGATGATGCGCCGCGTCACCAAGGACGTCTTCGAGCAGACCCGCGAGAAGCAGCGTCCGTGGACCAACGCCTCGCTGACCGGCGAGTTCTACATGAAGCCCGGCGAGCCCAGTGCGACGCCTGCACCGGCGCCGGCAGCGGGCGCCGCCCCGCCGGCCGCCACCAACTTCGACGAGCGGCAGATGGAGCTCGCGTTCTGGCAGTCGGCCGACAAGAGCGGCACGGCGGCGGACTATGAGGAGTATCTGAAGCGCTACCCGCGTGGCCAGTTCGCCGGCATGGCGAAGAACCGGCTCGAGGCGCTGAAGAACAAGCCCGACGCGCCGCGCACCGCCGCCGCCGACCCCGGCCAGGGCCGTTCGGTCGACGCCGGCGCCGCCTCGAAGAACGCCGACGAAGCCTCGGAGCTGGCGATCGGCCTGACCGCCAACGACCGCGTCGGCATCCAGCGCCGTCTGCTGCTCGCCGGCTTCAATCCGAACGGTGTCGATGGATCGTTCGGCCCCGGCACGCGCCGCGCGGTCACGGCCTGGCAGACCTCGCGCGGCTTCCAGCCCACGGGCTTCCTCAATCGCGACCAGTACGGCGCGCTGATCGGCCAGACCGAGACGGCCTACGCCAACTGGCTGGCGAGCGAGCGTGCCCGCGCCGCCGCCGCCCCGCCGCCGGCGCCCGCGCCGACGTATCAGCCGCAGCCGACCGCCCAGCCGGTACCGACCGCTCAGCCCGCGCCGTCGCGTGGCCCGACGGCGCGCGACGTGATCGACGGAGCCGGCACGGTGCGTGACATGATTCGCATCTTCCGCTGATCCAAGACCGTCCAGCTTTCTTCGGCGACGCGGCCCTCCGGGCCGCGTCGTGCGTTGTGAGGCCGGGTTGCGGAGGCAGGCCATGAGCAAGGCGTTCATGAAGGAAGAGGACGGTGGGGTCGACGACGACGGCGCCAGCGACGACGTCGCGCCGGCGTTGCCGGCGGGCACCAAGAACTACATCACGCCCCAAGGCTTCGCCGCCCTGCGCGAAGAGCGCGAGCGGCTGGTGCGCGTCGAGCGGCCGGAGGTGGTGAAGGTGGTGTCGTGGGCCGCCGCCAACGGCGATCGCTCGGAGAACGGCGACTATCTCTATGGCAAGCGCCGGCTGCGCGAGATCGACCGCCGCCTGCGCTTCCTCGGCAAGCGCCTTGAGAGCGCCGAGGTCGTCGATCCGGCGCGACAGGTGCGACGCGACCAAGTGTTCTTCGGTGCCACGGTCGGCTACGCCAACATGCGCGACGAGGAACACACCATCACCATCGTCGGTGTCGACGAGGTCGACTCGAGCAAAGGCCGCGTAAGCTGGGTCTCGCCGGTGGCGCGCGCGCTTCTGAAAGCACGGATCGGCGACACTGTGCCGGTGCGCACGCCGCATGGCGTCGAGCAGATCGAGGTGCTCAGCATCGCCTATCCGATCGCGACCGGCTGAGCGCGACAGTGGAAAAAGCCCCGATTTGCGGGCCTAAAACGCATTGCCCTGTGAAAAAGCCTAGGAAAACCGCGAAAAAACCCATGTTCGGCGTGGGCGAGCGCGGAAAAACGGTGTAATTTGCGCGTCCCGCTGCCCCCTCCGGACACGGGTGCACAACAAACAACCGAGGTTTCAACATGAGCGACAAGGCTCCCGCCAAGGCTCCGACCGCCCCGACCATCCCGCTGTCGAAGATGATCGCCGAGCTGGCCGAAAAGACCGATATGCCGAAGAAGGCCGTCGCCGGCCTGTTCGACGAGTTCGTGCAGCTCACGGTCAAGCACCTCAAGAAGGGCAACAAGGTGCGCGTCACCGGCCTGGGCATCCTGCAGGTCCGCAAGCGTGCCGCCCGCATGGGCCGCAACCCGGCGACTGGCGAAGCGATCAAGATCAAGGCGTCGAAGAAGGTCGCCTTCCGCGTCGCCAAGGATCTCAAGGAAGCCATCTGATCCTCTGGACCGCGCCGCTTCCGCGGCCGGTTCTGGCATCACAACGGCGTCGACAGGGCCATCAAGGTGGCCAGGTCGGCGCCGTTTGCGTCTGAAGCGCACGCCACCCTTGCGCCGCGCCCGCTTGCCGATGAAGCCGCCGGCCCCCTAACCTCCGCCGCGACACGACGCCGGCTCGCGGCGCAGGAGGAAGCGCATGGTCGGCGCCGGGACGCTGGAAACAATACTCGATGGCCTGACCTTCGGCGAAGGCCCGCGCTGGCATGACGGCCGGCTATGGTTCTCCGACTTCTATACCCACAGCGTGATCGCCATGGATCCGGCGGGCCGCACGGAGACCATGGTGACGGTGCCCCAGCAGCCCTCCGGCCTGGGCTGGTTGCCCGATGGCACGTTGCTGATCGTCTCGATGCTCGACCAGAAGCTGATGAAGCTTGTCGGCGGCAGACTGGTGCAGCACGCCGATCTGTCGGTTCACGCGGTCGGTCCCTGCAACGACATGGTCGTCGACGCCAAAGGCCGCGCCTGGGTCGGAAATTTCGGCTTCGACCTGTTCGGCGGCGAGGCCGCGAAGACGACCTGCATCGTGCGCGTCGATCCCGACGGCACGGTCACGCGCGCCGCCGACGATCTCGCCTTCCCCAACGGCGCCATCGTCACGCCGGATGGACGCACCCTGGTGATCGGCGAGACGCGCGGCAATCGGCTGACGGCGTTCGACATCGCAGCCGACGGCACGCTGTCGAACCGCCGCACTTGGGCACAATTCGCCGATGTGTTCCCCGACGGCATCTGCCTCGACGCCGAGGGCGCGATCTGGGTCGCCGATCCGCGCGGCCGGCGCGTCGTGCGTGTGTTCGAGGGTGGGCGCGTCGAGCGCACGATCGCGCTGGTCGATCGCGGCGCCTATGCCTGCATGCTGGGCGGCGACGACCGGCGCACGCTCTACGTCGTCACCAACAGCGCCAGCGGCCCCAATGCCGCCGCCGCGCGAGCCGGCCGCATCGAGGCGATGCGCGTCGACGTGCCGGGCGCCGGCCTGCCGTAGGGAGAAAACGCGATGAGCGACGATATGGGCCCAAATGACATGGGACTGAAGGGTAAGGTCGCGATCGTCTCCGGCGGCGGCGCGGCGGGCGACGGCATCGGCAACGGCCGTGCCGCCTCGATCCTGCTGGGGCGCGCCGGCGCGCATGTCATGGTCGTCGACCGCGACATCGCGCTCGCCCAGCGCACCGCCAGGATGATCGCCGACGAGGGCGGCAGCGCCGACGCGCGTGCCGCCGACGTCACCTCGGAGGCCGAGTGCCAGGCGCTGATCGAGGCCACGGTGGCGCGCTTCGGCCGCCTCGACCTGCTCGACAACAATGTCGGCATCGGCAGCCGCGGCAGCGTCGTGCAGGAGACGCAGGAGAGCTGGCGCAATCTGATGGCGGTCAACGTCGAGACCATGTTCCTGGTCTCGAAATACGCCATTCCGGCGATGATCAAGACCGCCGGCGGCGGCGCCATCGTCAACGTCTCGTCGATCTCGGCGCTGCGGCCACGCGGTCTCACCGCCTACTCCGTGTCCAAGGGCGCGGTGATCGCGCTGACCAAGGCGATGGCGGTCGACCACGGCCGCGACAACATCCGCGTCAACTGCGTGGCGCCCGGCCCGGTCTACACGCCTATGGTGATCCGCAACGGCATGGCGCCCAAGCAGCGCGAGCAGCGCAAGAACGCCTCGGTGCTGAAGATCGAAGGCACTGGCTGGGACATCGGCCACGCCGTACGCTTCCTGCTCTCCGACCAGGCGCGTTACATCACCGGCCAGACCCTGGTGGTCGATGGCGGCGTCACCTTGGTGGCGCCGGAGCGCGAGTCCGAAGATCACTGAGGGGAACGAACACGATGGCCCGCCTGCCCTATCTCACCGTCGATGACCTCAAGCCGGCCGACAAGGACCTGCTGAAACGCGACATCGCGCTCTATCGCATCCTGAGCTACAGCCCCGATGGCGCGCGCGCTTTCGGCACCTTGGGCCGCTACATCCGCTTCGGCAGCAAGCTCGATGGTCGCTTGCGCGAGCTCGCCATCCTGCAGGTCGGCTACCTCGCGCGCGCGCCCTATGAGTACTCGCACCACATCAAGATCGGCTACGATTTCGGCGTCACCAAGGACGACATCCGGGCGCTGATCGCCGACACCGAGGGCAAGCCAAACAGCCTCGAGCCGATGGCCAAGACCGTGCTGCGCGCCGCGCGCGAGATGAGCACGCAGATGGAAGTCAGCGACGCGACTTTCGCCGAGCTCAAGGCGGCGCTGAGCGAGGAGCACATCGTCGACCTGATGATCACCATCGCCTTCTACAACGGCGTGGTGCGCTTCCTCGGCGCGATGAAGATCGACGTCGAGCCCGAGTACCAGAAGTACCTCGACGAATTCCCGCTGCCCACGTCGTGAGGCCCTTCCCCCGGAGGGGGAAGGTGCCCGAAGGGCGGAAGGGGGATGTCGAAGACGGACACCGCGTGTGTTGAAGCATCCCCCATCCGTCGCTTCGCGCCACCTTCCCCCTCCGGGGGAAGGTAAGAATTAGGAGAGAGCATCATGCGTCTGAACGGCAAGATCGCCATCGTCATCGGCGCCGGCCAGAGCCCCGGCGAGGGCATCGGCAATGGTCGCGCCACCGCCATCCGCTTCGCCCAGGAAGGTGCGCGCGTGCTGTGCGTCGATCGCGACCTCGCTTCGGCGCAGGAGACGGTGGACCTGATCGAGAAGCAGAGCGGCCATGCCGCGGCCTTCGAGGCCGACGTGCTGAAGGAAGCCACGCTGCAGGCGATGGTCACGGACGCCATGCGCCGTTGGGGCCGCATCGACATCCTGCACTACAATGTCGGCGTCTCGATCGCCGGCGGCGACGCGCCGCCGACGGAGATCACCGAGGAGGCCTTCGACCGCGTCACCGCCATCAACCTGCGCGGCGCCGTCATGGCCTGCAAGCACGTGCTGCCGATCATGCGCGAGCAGAAATCCGGCGTGATCATCCAGATCTCCTCGGTGGCCTCGGGCTCGAACTATCCCTATGTCGCCTACAAGACCTCGAAGGCGGCGATGATCGCTTTCACCGAGCAGCTGGCGATCCAGAACGCGCCCTTCGGCATACGCGCCAACTGCATCCTGCCCGGCCTGATGGACACGCCAATGGCCGTCGACACGCGGGCGCGCAAGACCAATCGAAGCCGCGCCGAGATCGCCGCCGAGCGCGATTCGCGCGTGCCGCTGCGCGCCAAGATGGGCACCGGCTGGGACGTCGCCAACGCCGCGTTGTTCCTCGCATCCGACGAGGCGAATTTCGTCACCGGCGTGACCTTGCCGGTCGACGGCGGCGCGCTGCTGAATCTGGTGCGGGAGTAATCCGTGCCAGTCCTGACCTCGACCCATTGGGGCGTCTACGAAGTCGAGATGGAGAACGGCCGCGCCACGGCGCTCAAGCCGTTCCGCGAGGATCCGGATCCGTCGCCGATCGGCCTGCACATGCTGTCGCCCGAGGTCGCGCGCCTGCGCGTACGCCGTCCTGCGGTGCGCAAGAGCTGGCTCGAGGGCGGTCCCGGCCATCGCAGCGAGCTGCGCGGCGAGGAGCCGTTCGTCGAGGTGAGCTGGGACGAGGCCGCCGATCTCGTCGCCCGTGAGATCGAGCGTGTGACCACGGCGCACGGCAACACAGCGGTGTTCGGCGGCTCCTATGGCTGGTCGAGCGCCGGCCGCTTCCACCACGCGCAGAGCCATATCCATCGTTTCCTGAACAGCGTCGGCGGCTATGTCCGCCATGTCGACTCCTACAGCCTCGGCGCGGCGCGCGTGCTGCTGCCGCATATCGTGATGTCGATGGACGAGCTGTTCGCGGCCCACACCAGCTGGGACGTGATGGCCGAGCACACCAAGCTGTTCGTGACCTTCGGTGGCGTGCCGCACAAGAACGCGCAGGTCAACGCCGGCGGCCCCAGCGAACATCGCATCCGCGACGGCCTACGCCGCATGCGCGCATCAGGCACCCGCTTCGTCAACATCACGCCGACCGCCGACGATCTCGACACTGGCGGCGAGGACGAGTGGATCGCCATCCGCCCCAACACCGACACCGCCATGCTGCTGGCGATGGCGTACGTGGTCTACACCGAGAACCTGCACGACAGCGCGTTCCTGGCGCGCTGCTGCGTCGGCTTCGAGCGCTTCGCGCCCTATCTCACCGGCGCGGTCGACGGCATCGCCAAGACGCCGGCGTGGGCGGCGGCGATCACCAGCGTGCCTGAAGAGCGCATCGCCGCGCTGGCGCGCGAGCTGGCGGCCAACCGCTCGATGCTCAACATCGCCTGGTCGCTGCAGCGTTCGCATCACGGCGAGCAGCCCTTCTGGGCGTTGATCGCGCTGGCCTGCATGCTGGGCCAGATCGGCCTGCCCGGCGGTGGCTTCGGCACCGGCTATGGCGCGGTGAACCTGATGGGCAGCCCGCACGCCCGTATTCCCGGTGCCACGCTGCCGCAGGGCGACAACGCGGTGAAGGCGTTCATCCCCGTCGCGCGCATCACCGACATGCTGCTCAATCCCGGCGCGACGTTCGAATACAACGGCGGCACGCACACCTATCCCGACATCAAGTTGGTGATGTGGGCCGGCGGCAACCCGTTCCATCATCACCAGGATCTCAACCGCCTGAAGCTGGCCTGGCGCAAGCCGCAGACCATCGTCGTCAACGAGCAGTTCTGGACGGCGGCGGCGAAGATGGCCGACATCGTGCTGCCGGCGACAACCTCGCTGGAGCGCGACGACATCGGCTCGGCGACGCGCGAGAAGCACGTCATCGCCATGAAGGCGGTGAAGCCGCCGGAAGGCGAAGCGCGCGACGACTTCGCGATCTACGGCGCCATCGCCGAGCGACTCGGCGCGAAGGAGCGCTACACCGAGGGACTCGACACCATGGGTTGGCTGCGCCGACTCTACGGCGAGAGCCGCGAACGGTCGGCGAAGATCGGCATCGAGTTGCCAGCGTTCGACGATTTCTGGCAGGCCGGCCTCGCGACCGTGCCGAATACCGGCGAACGGCCGATCATGCTGGCGAAGTTCCGCGAGGATCCGGCCAAGCATCCGCTGAAGACGCCCTCGGGCAAGATCGAGATCTTCTCCGAGCGCATCGCCTCGTTCGGCTACGAGGATTGCCCCGGCCATCCGGTGTGGATGGAGCCGGCGGAGTGGCTGGGCGGCGCGCAGGCCGGCCGCTATCCGCTGCACATGCTGTCGGACCAGCCGACCGACAAGCTGCACAGCCAGCTCGACCACAGCCCGCATAGTGCGGCGACCAAGATCAAGGGCCGCCAGCCGATCACCATCAGCGCCGCCGACGCGAAGAAGCGCGGCATCGCCGACGGCGACCTGGTGCGCGTGTTCAACGAGCGCGGCGCCTGCCTTGCCGCGGCGAAGGTCAGCGAGCGCATCCGCCCGGGCGTGGTGCGGCTGTCGACCGGCGCCTGGTTCGATCCGGCCGGCGGCGGCGCTAACCGACCGCTGGAGAAGCACGGCAATCCCAACGCGCTGACGCGCGACGTCGGCGCGTCCAAGCTCTCGCAGGGCTGCACGGCGCAGACCTGCCTAGTCGAGGTCGAGCGCTACGACGGCGAAGCCCCCGCGGTCACCGCCCACGACCTGCCGCGCTTCGCCCCGCGCACGCCGAAGGTGGCTGCGGAGTGATCCTTCCCTTCCCCCGGAGGGGGAAGGTGCCCGAAGGGCGGATGGGGGATGTCGAAGACGAACACAGGAGTCCGTCTTCGACATCCCCCTTCCGTCGCTGCGCGCCACCTTCCCCCTCCTGGGGAAGGGAATTCACTGCGGCTCGATCTTCGCGATCTTCACGTACGCGATCCACTTCTCCGCCTGGATCTTCTGCACGGCGGCGGCCTGCTCCAGGGTCAGGCGTTCGGGTACGGTGCCGAACTCGGCGAGCCGCTTGTTCATCTCAGGCGAGAAGATGCCGTCGTTGACCAGCTGGTTCAGCCGCCGCGCGATCTCCTGAGGCGTGCCCGTGCGGACGGCGATGCCGAGATAGCCGGTGACCTCGAAGCCGTCGCACATTTCCGACATCGCCGGCACATCAGGTCGCGTCGCATCGCGTTGCGGGCGCGTCACCGCCAGCACGCGCAGCTTGCCGGCGCTGAGCAGCGCATGGGCGGCCGTGTTGTCGATGAAGATGAACTGGATCTGCCCGCCCAACAGGTCCGACGTGGCGTTGCCGACCTGCTTGTAGGCGACGCCGGTCCAAGACAGCTTGGTGCAATCCGCCATCAGCTCGGCCGGCACCAGCGACGATGAGTTGAAGTGGCCGTAGAACAGCTTGCCCGGGTTGGCTTTAGCGTAGGCCAGGAGGTCCTGCAGCGTCTTGAACGGCGAGTCCTGCGGCACCACCAGCAGCGTGCCGCCCGAGCCGAAGGTGCCGACAAGCTGGAAGTCGGTGCGTGGGTCATAGGGCAGGCTCTTGTAGAGCGCGAGATTCGCGCCGAGCACCGTTGTCGTCGCCAGCAGCAGGGTGTAGCCGTCGGCCGGCGCCTGCCGCACGTTCATGGTACCGATGATACCGTTGGCGCCGGGGCGGTTGTCGACGATGAAGGACTGACCAGTCTGCTCCTCCATGTACCGGCCGATCAGCCGTGCCGTGATGTCGCCGGAGCCGCCAGGCGCGAACGGTACGACGATTCGCACCGGCTTCGACGGCCAGGCATCGGCGCGCACCGACGACGCCAACGCGGTCAATCCCAATCCAGCAACGAACGCCCGACGACGCACGGCATCCTCCTTGCGAGAGATCGCAACAGTTGTCGACCCGGCGGATGCGACGCACCATGGCCTATCTCGAATGGCAGGGTCGGCGCGGCCGTTGGTCGAGCCGCAGAGGAGAATTCTGGTGCACGATACCGTCAACGCCTTCGTCTCAGGCACATCCGTGCGGATCGCCGGCAAGCCTGGTGGACCGCTGTCAGGGCTAAGCTTTGCGGCCAAGGATCTGTTCGATATCGCCGGCCATGCCACAGGCGGCGGCAATCCGGACTGGGCGGCGTTCAACCCGCTGCCGACGCGCCACGCCTGGGCGGTGCAGACCCTGCTCGACGCCGGTGCCGAGCTGATCGGCAAGACGATCACCGACGAGGTGTCGCTCGGTATCCTGGGCGAGAACGAGTTCGACGGCACGCCGATCAACAGCGCCGCGCCCGACCGCGTGCCCGGCGGCTCGTCCTCGGGCTCGGCCGCCGCCGTCGCCGCCGGCCTGTGCGACACGGCGCTGGGCACCGACACCGGCGGCTCGGTACGCGTGCCCGCGAGCTTCTGCGGCCTCTACGGCATCCGCCCGACGCATGGCCGGCTCAACCTCACCGGCATGCTGCCGCAGGCGCCGACCTCCGACACGACCGGCTGGTTCGCGCGCGATGCCGCGACCTTCGCCCGCGTCTCCGCCGTGATGCTGGGCGAGGCGATCCCCAGCGCGCTGCCCTCGAAGCTGCTGATCGCCACCGACGCGTTCGGTTTCGCCGATTCCGATGCGGCCGAGGCGCTGCGGCCGATGGTGCGCCGTCTGGCGCAGGTCATCGGCGCGCTGCGTGAGGAGCTGCTGGCGCCGCAGGGACTGTCAGTCTGGGCGCGTGCGCAACGCACGCTGCAGCCGGTCGAAGCGTGGCAGACCTTCAAGACCTGGGTCGATCGCGACAACCCGCGCTTCGCCTTCAACGTCGCGCGGGGGCTGGTGCTGGGCTCGATGACCCCGGAGAGCGAGCGCGGCTGGGCCAATCTGATGCGCCAGGAGGTGCGGGGAAGGCTGCGCCATCTGCTGCCACCAGATACCATCCTCTGCATGCCGACCACGCCCTTCCCCGCGCCCAAGCGCGGCCTGCCGCTGGCGATGCTCGATCCGCTGCGCGATCGCATCACCTGCCTGTGCGCGCATGGCGGGCTCGCCGGCCATCCCCAGGTCAGCATCCCCGGCGCGACGGTCGATGGCGCGCCGATCGGCCTGTCGATCCTCGGCGCGCGCGGCAGCGACGCGATGCTGATCGCCGTGGCGCGCGCGATGGAGCAAGCGGCATGAAAGAGAACATCCCCGAGGTCGTAGCCGAGGTCAGCGCGCTGTTCGAACGCTACGAGCAGGCGCTGATCGACAAGAACGTCGACGTACTCGACGCGACGTTCTGGAACAGCCCGCGCACCATCCGCTACGCGCTGCACGAGAACGGCTACGGCTTCGACGAGATCCACGCCCATCGCGTCGCGCGGCCGCCGGGACCGGGCTTCAAGGAAAAGCGCATCCGGCTGGAGATACTCACTTTGGGCCGCGACATCGCGACGGTGAACCTCGAGTTCAAAGTGCGCGGTAAGGAGCAGATCGGCCGGCAAAGCCAGACCTGGGTGCGCTTTCCTGATGTCGGCTGGAAGGTGGTCGCCGCCCATGTCTCCGTCGTGAGCGAACGGCCGTGGTGAGGCGCCGCGCACTCGCGGCACTGCCGCTGGCGCTGCTGGTGCCGCGGGCGGCACAGGCCGCCACAGTCGATCTGCTGTTGGTGCTGTGCATGGACGCCTCGGGCAGCATCGATCAAGGCGAGTTCGAGCTGCAGCGGCGCGGCTATGCTGAAGCCATCAGCGACCCCCGTATCATCGACGCCATGACCGATGGCGAGCATCGCGCGACCGCCATCGCCGTGGTCGAGTGGGGTTCGCCGATGGGCGCTGCCACTGTGGTGCCCTGGATGCTGGTGCGCGACCGCGCCTCGGCCGAGGCACTTGCCAAAGCGCTGATCGACGCGCCGCGCTCGCACCAGACCTACAACGCCATCGGCGACGCCATCGAGCATTCGATCCGGCTGATCGCGGCGGCGCCACACCAGGCGACGCGTCGCGTGATCGACGTATCAGGCGATGGCCCCGATATACGTGGCCGCCGCCCGGCGCATGAGGCGCGCGACGCCGCGGTCGCCGGCGCCATCACCATCAACGCGCTCGTGATCGTCGACGAAAGCATGAGCGGCCCGCGCGGCCAGGGGCTCGTCGGGCACTACGAGCGCGACGTGATCGGCGGCCCCGGCGCCTTCGTCATGGTCGCCGACGGCCGCCGTGCCTTCGCGCAGTCAATTCGGGCAAAGTTGCTACGTGAGGTGGCTGGATTCGACGGACCGCGCGTGGCGCGAAGCGCCATGAGATGAACCACAGAGGCACAGAGGAAAGTGAAGAGAGAAGCCCTCTTTCTGTCTTCCTCTGTGTCTCCGTGCCTCTGTGGTTAGCTTTCTTCTTCTCAAAAGATCAGCCCCGGCTTGGTCTCCGCATCCAGCGGATAGATCGGCCGGTTGATCTTGGTGTACGGGATCTTGCGGAAATCGCGGCTGAGCGGCGCGTCGGATTCGAGGTAGATCACCTTCTTGGCGATCGGCCCGTAGGCGCCCATGAAGTGGTTGGTCGACTTCACCACGACGAGCTTGCGTTGCGTCGGATCGATGCCGAGATTGGTAAACAGCTCCAGTCCCAGCGCCTGCGTGCGGTTGGTGATCAGCACCACGTCGACACCGCTGATGCGGATGGCGGCGCAGTCGCCCAGCGGCACGCGGGTAGGCCCAAAGCTCTGCCAGGCGTCGCGCACCAGCGCCGTCACGGTCACATCTGCGTCAATCGGTTGGCCCGAGGTCACGCCGATCTTGCCGCCGAAGCGCAGCGGGAAGGTCGCGTTCAGCCCGGCGTCAAAGCACAGCCGCACGGCGATCGGATCCCAGATCGGCCCGAGCGCCGCGCTCTCGACCTTCTGCTCGATCAGGTGGCGCAGGATGGTGGTGTTGTCCGACGGCGCGCCGCCGCCGGCGTTATCGGCCGGATCGGCCATCACCACGGGCAGGTCGTTGAAGGCGCGGCCTTCGGCGACGCCGCCGGCGACATCGAGATATTGCGGCATGGTCTTGCCGCGCAGCGATACCAGTTCTTCACCCAGCTGGGTCGCCAGCGCGTCGGCCTTCTTCTTGTCGCCGTCGGTGATCACCAGCATGCGCGTGCCGATCTCCGCCACGTCGCCGTAGGGGAAGCAGTGCGCCACAGAGAGCGACAGCACGCCGTCCTTGCCTTCCATCGCGAACAGACGGTCAACGAAGGCGCGCATCAGCGGCAGGGTCGTGGGATAGCTCTGGATCTGCCGGCAGTCGTAGACCGACATGACCGGCTTGATCTCGCCGCGCAGGGTGCGCAGCACCAGGGTCAGCACCTCCTCGGCGCGCTCAACCACATCGGTGTGCGGGAATTCCTTGTAGCAGATGATGATGTCGGACAAGGACAGGCGCTTGAGCGTGAGATGGCAGTGCGGGTCGAGCTCGACGCCGATCACCACCTTCGGCCCGACGATGGCGCGCACGCGTTCGATGATGTCGCCTTCGACATCGTCGTAGCCATGCGCGACCATGGCGCCGTGCAGGCCCAGCAGCACGCCATCGACCGGCATCGCCGCCTTGAGCTGATCGAGGATCTCATCGCGCATGAACTCGTAGTCGGCGCGGTTAGTTGTGCCGGCCGGGCTGGCGGCGAAGCAGCTGCCCTCGATCAGAGTGAAGCCTTCGGCCGCTGCGCGGCGGCGCGCCACGAAGAGCGGTGCGGTACACATGCGCGGCGCATCGGTCGGATGCTCACCCGGCCGCAGGAAGACGCTCTCGCGATAGCCGTCGAGGCTCGTGGGCATCGGCGAGAAGGTGTTGGTCTCGGTGGCAAGCGTGGCGGTGAACAGGCGCATCGTGGTTGACCCCTAGGCTGAGAGGGCGCGTCGCAAGGCGGCGGCGAGGGTTGGATCGTCGTCGGGCGCCAGTGCCTGCGGATCGACGATCAGGATGTTCTGCGCTGCCTTGCGCTCGGAGACATGCACGGGCGGCTCATCGGCGAGCAGCGTGCGACTGACCGACAGCGCATCCTTGCAGGCGATCTCGAGGACTGGCACGCGGCCGGTGATCGCCGCCGGCACCAAGGTGACGCCATCGCCGAGGAAACCGGCGATGATGCGCAGACGCGACTCGAGCGCCGCGTTGGACGCCGCGTCGTCGGCGTCGACGAAACGACGGAGCGCCACCAGCAGGCCGACGATCTCCTCCTTACCGGCCTTGAAGCCGCGGCCGATGCCGTGATGCGGCACGCCGTTCATCGCCGCGCGATCGATCAGGCCAGGCGGCGACCAGGTCGGCGGCGCCACGTCCATGTCGAGCTGCTGCACCAGCGCGGCGCCCACGAGATCGCGCCGGCCGGCGAGGATACCCGAGGCCTGCGGCCCGCCGATCGCCTTGCCGCCTGAAAAGGCGACGAGATCGGCGCCCAGTTCGATGAAGCGGCGCAGGTTTGACTTCGGTGGCAATTGCGCCGCGCCGTCGACGATCACCGGGATATCGCGGGGACGGCAGATCGACGCGACTAGTGGCAGATCGGCGATGGTCTGCGGATTGGCGGCGAACGCAAACGCCGCCGTGCGCGGCGTGATCGCCGCCTCAATCTCCCACGCCTCCAGCCCGCGCACGCCGGCGCCGGTACCGCGATCGTTGTGGCCGATATCGACCAGCCGTGCGCCGGCGGCGGTCAGCGCGTGCGCGTAACCGGTGCGGTGCGTGCGCGGCAGGATGATCTCGTGCTTGAACTCTTCGGCGTGCGGTAGCGCCGCCATCTTCGCCACGTCCCAGCGCGTCATGCTCGCCGCCGCCGCCAGCGTGAGCGCCGCCGCCGCGCCCGTCGTGATCATGCCGGCCTCGGCGCCGGTGATCTCCGCGATCTGGCCGCTGGCGGCGGATTGCAGCTCGGCGATATCGACCGACGAGCGCGCCGCCTCGGCCATCGCCGCAAGCACCTCAGGCGCCATCAGCGCGCCGCCGAGTCGCGTCAACGTACCGGCGGCGTTGATGCGCCGCTTCACGCCCAGCACGCCGTAGATGTCGTTGGATGTCATCGCTAGTCCGTCGGCCTGGACTGACGCAACGCCTTGACGCGGCCGCGGCGTTCCTTCGAGGCCAGCCGCCGTTCCTTCGACGCCCGCGTCGGCTTGGTCGGCCGGCGCGGCGGGGGCGGCGGCGCGGCCGCCTCGCGGATCAGCTCGACCAGTCGCTCGACGCCATCCTCGCGATTGCGCACCTGCGTGCGATAGCGCTGGGCCTCGATCACCAGCACGCCCTCGCGCGTCAGACGCCGGCCGGCCAGTTTCTCCAGCCGCGCCTTCACCGCGTCGGGCAAAGACGGCGAGTTGCGCACATCGAAGCGTAACTCGACCGCCGTCGACACCTTGTTGACGTTCTGCCCGCCCGGACCCGACGCGCGCACGAAGCTCTCGACAACCTCGGACTCGTCGATGGCGATGCGGTGGTTGATCCGGATCAGGGGCATGGCCGAACCCTACCTTCCCCCGGAGGGGGAAGGTGGCAGCGCGAAGCGCTGACGGTCAGGGGCCGCGGACGGCCCCGCGGGGGATGCCTCAACGCACTCGGTGTCCGGCTTCGACATCCCCCATCCGCCTTCGGCACCTTCCCCCTTCGGGGGAAGGTAAGCGAGGGGTGCGAACATCAGGCGGCGCTCGGCCGTGCCTTCACGCGCTCGTTCCAGGCGTTGATGTTCTTCAACGTCGGGTCGATCGGCTGACCGACCTTGGCGAAGAAGTTGATGAAGGCGAAGAGCATGATGTCGGCCAGCGTGAAGCGGTCGCCGGCGATCCACGTCTTGCCTTCCATCAGGCCATCGAGCCACTTCAGCTTGTCCTGGGCGCAGGCCTTCAGCCCGGCCGCCGCCTCGGGCAGGCAGCGCATGCGATTCTCGAAAATCTTCAAGCCTTCGGCGTAGCGGAATCCGTTAGCCATCGGTTCGAGGATGTTGAGGTCGACGCGGCGCACCCACATATGCGTGACCGCGCGCTCCTGCGGCGTGTTGCCGATCAGCGACGGCGTGCTCTTGTTGATGTCGTCGAGATACTCGCAGATCGCCGTGATCTCGCTGATCACCGTGCCGTCGTCGAGCTCGAGCGCCGGGCTCTGGCCAGCGGGATTGACTTTGAGGAAGGCCTCCTTGCGATTCTCGCCGCCCCTGAGGTCGAGCTGCACCGATGGCAGCTCGATACCCTTCTCCTTCATGAACATGGTCACAACGGCGGGATTGGGCCCGCCCGACGTATAGAGCTTCATGGGAGTCCCCTCACTTGTTTCTTGCGGACCAAGCGGTAACAACCTGCGCGGTGGCGGTCAACGACGGGCTGTCTTCTGCGCCCGCCGCAGCCGCACGATCGTCTCGTCGAGCGCCGACAGGAAGCGCGACTTGTCGCGACCGGCCATCGGCTTGGGGCCGCCGGTGATCTCGCCCATCGCCCGCAGGTCGGACATCAGCGCGCGGCTGGCCAGCGCCATGCCGATGGAGTCCGCCGTGAACGGCACGCCGGTGTTGCCGATCGCCGCGGCGCCGGCCTTCAGGCAGCGATCGGCCAGCGGAATGTCCGCCGTGACGACGATGTCGCCGGGCTGCACATGCGTGGCGATCCAGTCGTCGGCGGCGTCGAAACTGCCCTCGACGACCACGCGCTCGATCTTCGGATCGCTGGGCACCATGAAGAAGCTGTTGGCGACGACGAAGACCTTCAGCCCATAGCGCGCCGCGACACGGTAGATTTCGGCCTTCACCGGGCAGGCGTCGCCGTCGACGTAGATTTCAATCTCGCGCATGGTAGGGCGGAGTATAGGGGGAGAGGCGATGAGCGAGGACCTGTTGTTCATGCCGGCGGTCGAGGCGGCCAGCCTGATCCGCCGCGGCAAGCTCTCGCCGGTGGAATATGTCGAGGTCTTGCTTGATGCGATCGCGCGCAGCCAACCCAAGCTCAACGCCTTCGTCGCCGTCATGGCGGAGGAAACGCGCGAGAACGCGCGCAAGGCAGAAGTCGCGGTGCGCGAGGGCTTGCCGCTGGGCCCGCTGCATGGCCTGCCGGTCAGCATCAAGGATCTGATTGATGTGAAGGGCGTGCGCACGACGCACGGCTCGCACATCTTCGCCGACCATGTCGCGGCGGCCGACGGCGTGACGCCGGCGCGGCTGCGCGCGGCGGGCGCGATCCTGATCGGCAAGACGACGACACCGGAGTTCGGCCACAAGGGCCTGACCGACAGCCCGCTGCAGGGCGTCACGCGTAATCCCTGGGGGCTGGATCGCACGTCAGGGGGTTCGTCCGGCGGCGCGGCGGCGGCGATCGCGGCCGGGCTTGGACCGCTGGCGATCGGCACCGACGGCGCCGGCTCGATCCGCGGGCCGGCGGCGACCTGCGGCATCGTCGGGCTCAAGCCGACGCTGGGCATCGTGCCGCTGGAGACGGCCAGCGACGTCTTCGCCAACAACTCCTTCGCCGGGCCGATGACGCGCACTGTCGGCGACGCGGCGCTGATGTTCGCGTCCATCGTCGGCCCCGATGCGCGCGATCCGTGGTCGCTCAACGCCGCGCTCAAGCCGGTATCGCCGCTACTGCAGGGCCAGACGCTGACGGGCGTGCGTTTCGGCTACATCGAGAGGATGGCCAACAAGGTTCTCGACCGCGAGGTCCGCGCCAACACCGAAGCGTCGCTGAAAGCGCTGCTCGCGTTGGGCGCGGAGATCGAGCCGGTCACGGAGGCGATCGACTGGATCGAGTACGAGGGCCGCGTGCTCTACCAGACCGGCATCGCCGCGCGCATGAAGCCGCGCATGGCCCAGTGGCGGTCGAAGATGGACCCGTCGATGGTGCAGTTCGCCGACTGGGGCGAAGGTTTCTCGATGCACGACCTGCGCAACGCCGAGTATGCGCGCACCGGCCTGTACCAGCGCGTGCAGAAGCTGCTGGCGCGCTACGACTTCCTGGTCTCGCCGACCACCGCGCGCACCGCGCTCGACGCCGGCTTCGACGCCACGCAGCAGGTGATCATCGAGAATGAACCCTGCGGCATCACGCGGCAAAGCTGGACCGCCTACCAGTACCCCTTCAACCTCACCGGCCACCCGGCGATCTCGGTGCCCTCGGGCTTCGCCAGCGACGGCCTGCCCACCGGCATCCAAATTGTCGGCCGCTGGAGCCACGACCTCGACGTCCTGCGCGCCGCCGCCCTGTTCGAGCAGGCCCGGCCCTGGGCCGATAAGCGGCCGAAGGGGCTTTAATCGGCGGCCCGGGGGCCTTATCTTTCGACAGACGGAATGTTGGGAGGCGCGGCCGATGCCCGCCTGGCAAGAGACGCGCGCACGGCAGATTATCGACACGCACCGGACCGTCGAGGGTCCGGCCTTGGTCATCCTGCACGCGCTGCAGCGCGAATTCGGGTTCGTTTCAGACGACGCTGTCGTGCTGGTCGCCGACGCGCTCAACCTGACGCGCGCCGAAGTCCACGGCATCGTCACCTTCTACCATGACTTCCGGCGCGAGCCGGCGGGACGGCATGTGCTGAAGTTGTGCCGGGCCGAGGCCTGCCAAGCGCTGGGCGGCGAACGCCTCGCGGCCCACGGTCAGGCGCGGCTCGGCGTCTCCTGGGGCGGGACGACGGAAGACGGCAACGTGACCCTGGAGCCAGTGTTCTGCCTCGGCCTGTGCGCCAGCGGTCCGGCCGCCCTGCTCGACGGCCGCCCGGTGGGGCGGCTTAACGCGGCGCGCCTCGATCGCCTGCTCGACGAGGTGTCGTCGTGAGTACGCGGGTCTACTTACCGCGCGATGTCGCCGCGCTGGCTGTCGGCGCGGACGATGTCGCGGACGCGTTGACCGCCGCCGCCCAGCGGCGCGGCGTGACGCTGGAGATCATCCGCACCGGATCACGCGGCCTGTTCTGGCTGGAGCCGATGCTCGAGATCGCCACATCGGAGGGCCGCGTCGCCTACGGGCCGGTCGAGGCGTCGGACGCCGAGACGCTGCTCGACGCGGTCGTCGCTGGCGGCGGTCCGCACCGGTTGCGACTCGGCCCGACCGAGGCGATCCCGTTCCTCAAGCGGCAGACGCGCCTGACCTTCGCGCGCTGCGGCATCATCGATCCGCTATCGCTGCAGGATTATCGCGCCGCCGGCGGCTATCGCGGCCTCGACCGGGCGCTCAGCCTCGGCCCTGCGGCGGTTGTCGAGACCGTGGTGCAGTCGGGCCTGCGGGGTCGCGGCGGTGCCGGCTTCCCGACCGGCATCAAGTGGCGCACCACGCGCGAAGCGATCGGCCAGCCGAAGTACATCGTCTGCAACGCCGACGAAGGTGACTCCGGGACCTACGCCGACCGCATGATCATGGAGGGCGATCCATTCTGCCTGATCGAGGGCATGACGATCGCCGCCATCGCCGTCGGCGCCGCCAAGGGTTTCATTTACATCCGCTCGGAATACCCGCACGCCATCGCCACCATGGAAGCGGCACTCGCGATCGCACGATGCGACGGCTGCCTCGGCGCCAATGTCGCCGGCTCGGGCCACGCCTTCGACATCGAGATCCGCGTCGGCGCCGGCGCCTATGTCTGCGGCGAGGAGACGGCGCTGCTCGACAGCCTGGAGGGCAAGCGCGGCGTGGTGCGCGCCAAGCCGCCGTTGCCGGCGCATCGCGGCCTGTTCGGTCGGCCCACCGTGGTCAACAACGTGCTCTCGCTCGCCTCGGTGCCGACGATCCTCGCCGAGGGCGCCGATGCCTATCGCGACCTCGGCTTGGGTCGCTCGCGGGGCACCATGCCGATCCAGCTCGCCGGCAATGTGCGCCACGGCGGCCTGTTCGAGACCGCCTTCGGCGTGACTTTGGGCGAGCTGGTCGACGATATCGGTGGCGGCACGCTCAGCGGCCGGCCGGTGCGCGCGGTGCAGGTCGGCGGCCCGCTGGGCGCCTATTTCCCGCGTACGCTGTTCGATACGCCGTTCGACTATGAGGCGTTCGCCGCGCGCGACGGGCTGATCGGCCATGGCGGCGTCGTGGTGTTCGACGACACCGTCGACATGGCGCACCAGGCGCGCTTCGCGATGGAGTTCTGCGCCATCGAGTCCTGTGGCAAGTGCACGCCCTGCCGCATCGGCTCGACGCGCGGCGTCGAGGTCATCGACCGCATCGTCCGCGGCGAGAAGCGCGAGGCCAACCTCGCGCTGCTCGAGGATCTCTGCGGTACCCTGAAGTTCGGCTCGCTCTGCGCCCTGGGCGGCTTCACGCCCTACCCGGTGATGAGCGCCGTCAGGCATTTCCCCGAGGATTTCGGCGCGCGCATCGGCGCCGTCCCGGCTTGAGGTCGAGGTCATGTCCCTGATCAAGGAAACAGACTACGGCACGCCGCCCGTCAGAACGGACAAGACCGTCACGCTCAGCATCGACGGCTTCTCTGTCACCGTTCCCGAGGGCACCTCCATCATGCGCGCGGCGATGGAGGCCAGCATCAAGGTGCCCAAGCTCTGCGCCACCGATTCCGTGCAGGCCTTCGGATCCTGTCGCCTGTGCCTGGTGGAGATCGAGGGTCGCGCCGGCACGCCGGCCTCGTGCACGACGCCCGTCGCGCCCGATCTGCGTGTCGCGACGCAGACCGAGCGCCTCAAGAAGCTCCGGCGCGGCGTGATGGAACTCTACATCTCCGATCACCCGCTCGACTGCCTGACCTGCGCGGCGAATGGCGACTGCGAGCTGCAGGACATGGCCGGCGCCGTCGGCCTGCGCGAGGTGCGCTACGGCTACGCCGGCGAGAACCATCTCGACGCGGCCAAGGACGAGTCGAATCCCTACTTCACCTTCGATCCCTCGAAATGCATCGTCTGCTCGCGCTGTGTGCGGGCCTGCGAAGAGGTCCAGGGCACCTTCGCGTTGACCATCGCCGGCCGCGGCTTCGACTCGAAGGTCGCCGCCGGGCTCGACGAGAAGTTCCTCGACTCCGAATGCGTCTCCTGCGGCGCCTGCGTGCAGGCCTGCCCGACCGCGACCTTGATGGAGAAGTCGGTCATCGACACCGGCCAGCCGGAGCACTCCGTCGTCACGACCTGCGCTTACTGCGGTGTCGGCTGCTCGTTCAAGGCGGAGATGCGCGGCGAGGAAGTCGTGCGCATGGTGCCGTTCAAGGACGGCAAGGCCAATCGCGGCCACTCCTGCGTCAAGGGACGCTTCGCCTGGGGCTACGCGACGCACAAGGAGCGCATCCTCAAGCCGATGATCCGTGCGCGGATCACCGATCCATGGCGCGAGGTCTCGTGGGACGAGGCGCTTTCCCACACCGCGTCGGAGTTCAAGCGCCTGCAGGCCACCTATGGTCGCGGCGCGATCGGCGGCATCACCTCGTCGCGCTGCACCAACGAGGAGACCTTCCTGGTGCAGAAGCTGGTGCGCGCCGGCTTCGGCAACAACAACATCGATACCTGCGCCCGCGTCTGTCATTCGCCGACCGGCTACGGCCTGTCGACCACCTTCGGTACCTCGGCGGGCACGCAGGACTTCGACTCGGTCGAGCACACCGATGTCATCATCGTGCTGGGCGCCAATCCGACCGACGGCCATCCCGTCTTCGCCTCCCGAATGAAGAAGCGGCTGCGGCAGGGCGCCAAGCTGATCGTCATCGATCCGCGCCGCATCGACCTCGTGCGCATGCCGCATGTCGAGGCGACCTACCATCTGCCGCTGCTGCCCGGCACCAACGTGGCGATCCTCGATGCATTGGCACACGTCATCGTCACCGAGGGCCTGGCCAACGAGGCTTTCGTGCGGGAGCGCTGCGATTGGGACGAGTACCAGCGCTGGGCCTCCTTCGTCGCCGAGAAGCGCAACAGCCCGGAGGCGGTGTCGGCGATTTCCGGCGTGCCGGCCGAGACGATCCGCGCCGCCGCGCGGCTCTACGCCACCGGCGGCAACGGTGCCATCTATTATGGGCTGGGCGTCACCGAGCACAGCCAGGGCTCGACCGCGGTCATCGCGCTCGCCAATCTCGCGATGGCGACCGGCAATATCGGCCGCCCTGGTGTCGGCGTGAATCCGCTGCGCGGCCAGAACAACGTCCAGGGCTCGTGCGACATGGGCTCGTTCCCGCACGAGCTCAGCGGCTATCGCCACATCTCCTCCGACGCCACGCGCGCGATGTTCGAGACCTTGTGGAACGTGCCGCTCGACAGAGAGCCCGGCCTGCGCATCCCCAACATGCTCGACGCCGCGGTCGACGGCTCGTTCAGGGGCCTCTACATCCAGGGCGAGGACATCCTGCAGTCCGATCCCGACACCCATCACGTGGCCGCCGGCCTCGCGGCGATGGAATGCGTCGTCGTGCACGATCTCTTCCTGAACGAGACCGCGAACTACGCCCATGTCTTCCTGCCGGGCTCGACCTTCCTCGAGAAGGACGGCACCTTCACCAACGCCGAACGGCGCATCCAGCGCGTGCGCAAGGTGATGACGCCGCGCAACGGGCTGGCCGACTGGGAAGTCACGCTGCGGCTCGCGAAGGCGATGGGCTACCCGTTCCACTACGACCACCCCGCGCAGATCATGGACGAGATCGCCGCGCTGACGCCGAGCTTCGCCGGCGTGTCGTTCGCCCGGCTCGACGCGCTGGGCTCGATCCAGTGGCCGTGCAACGAGAAGGCGCCGGAAGGCACGCCTGTCATGCATCGTGACGGCTTCGTACGCGGCAAGGGCCGTTTCGTCATCACGGAGTACGTTCCCACCGACGAACGCACCGGTCCGCGCTTCCCGCTGCTGCTGACCACCGGCCGCGTGCTGAGCCAGTACAATGTCGGCGCCCAGACGCGCCGCACCGCCAATGTCGTGTGGCACGAGGAGGACCGGCTCGAGATCCATCCGCACGACGCCGAGCAGCGCGGCATCCGCGACGGCGACTGGGTCGCCCTGCAGAGCCGGTCCGGCGCCACCAGCCTGCGCGCGTTGATCACCGACCGCGTGGCGCCCGGCGTGGTCTACACGACGTTCCACTACCCTGGCACGCAGACCAACGTTGTCACGACGGACTACTCTGACTGGGCGACCAACTGTCCGGAGTACAAGGTCACCGCCGTGCAGTGCATGCCCTCGAACGGGCCGAGCGAGTGGCAGCAGGACTACGAGTCGCTGACCGTCCGTTCGCGCCGCATCGCCCCGGCGGACGCCGCCGAATGACATCTGACGTGCCGCCAGCGGTCCAACGCGTGGCCCGCACCGCCTGGGCCGGCGGCGAGCTGTCGTCGGGCACGCGCGTGGTGCCCGAGGAGACCGCGATCGCGCTCACCTACAACCGCACCACGCACGCGGTGATGATGGCGACGCCGGCCGACCTCGAGGACTTCGCCGTCGGCTTCAGCCTGACGGAGGGCGTCGTCGAGCGGCCGCAGGAGATCGAGGAACTCGCGGTCGTGCCGTCGGATAAGGGCATCGAGCTCAGGATGTGGATCGGCGAGGATCGCGGCGCGACGTTCCGCGACCGGCGGCGGCATCTCGCCGGACCCACCGGCTGCGGCCTGTGCGGCATGGACAGTCTCGCCGAAGCCATGCGGCCGGCGCGTGTCGTGGGCAGCGATCTGCGACTGACGGCCGACGACGTACGTCGTGCGATCGCTTCGCTGCCGTCAGCGCAGACGATCAACCGTCAGACCCGCGCGGTGCACGGCGCGGCCTATTGGGAGCCGCAAGCCGGCCTTGTCGGCTTGCGCGAGGATGTCGGCCGCCACAACGCCGTCGACAAGCTCGCCGGCGCGCTGGCCCGGCAATCGCTCAACGCCGGCAACGGCCTGCTGCTGCTGACCAGCCGCGTCTCCATCGAGATGGTGCAGAAGGCGGCGGCGATCGGCGCGCCGATCGTCGTGGCGGTGTCGGTGCCCACCGCGCTCGCCGTGCGCGCGGCCGAGGCCTCGGGCATCACGCTGATCGCCGTGGCGCGCGAAGACGGCTTCGAGATCTTCAGCCACGCCGAGCGCATCGTGTCGGGATCGATCGCCGATGTCGCCTGACAAGCTGGTCTACATGGCGAACCAGATCGGCAAGTTCTTCGCCCACGAAGGCGAGACCCAGGCGGCGCAAAGCGTCGCCACCCATCTGCGCCGTTACTGGGATCCGCGCATGCGCACGACCATCATCGCGCACTACGACGCCGGCGGCGCGGGGCTCGACCCCATCGTGCGACAGGCGGTCGGCAGCTTGAAGGATGAATGATTCCTCTTACTCCCTCTCCCCGCCTGCGGGGAGAGGGAGAAAAGAAGACTCAACCGATCTTCACCATCGTCTCGCGGAACTGCACCTGGCGCTTGGCGTAGCTCAGCGCGCTCATGCGCAGGCGGTTCGCGTTGTCCTCGGAAAGCTCGCGCGCGACCTTGGCCGGTGCGCCGAGAATCAGAACGCCGCCGGGAAACTCCTTGCCCTCGGTGACGATCGCGCCGGCGCCCACCAGGCTGCGCGCGCCGATCACCGCCTTGTTCAGCACCACCGCCTGGATACCGATCAGCGCGCCGTCATGCACGATGCAGCCGTGCAGCATCGCCTGGTGGCCGATGGTGACGTCCTCGCCGACGATCAGCGGGCAGCCCGGATCGGTGTGCAGAATCGCGCCTTCCTGCACGTTGCTGCCCTTGCCGATGGTGATCGGCTCGTTGTCGCCGCGCAGCACGGCGCCCGGCCAGACGCTGGCGCCCTCGGCCAGGGTGACCTTGCCGATCACCGTCGCTTCCGGCGCCACCCAGGCGGTGGGGTGGATCACCGGCGCGTGCTCGCCGAGCTTGTAGATGGCCATGGATGTCTCCGATTCCCTTCGATCTCGTTCCCGCCGCCTTAGCATTGCGGGGCCGGTCTTGCTAGGCTCGGCGCCGTCCACGCGGAGTGTCGAGCCATGGCCAGTGATCTCGTCCGCCTGACCGCCACCGAGGCGGTGGGCCTGCTGAAGGAGGGCGAGGTCTCGCCGCTGGAGCTGATCGACGCCGCCGAGAAGCGGATCGGCGCGGTCGAGTCCGCGGTCAACGCGCTGCCGACGCTTTGCCTCGATCGCGCACGCGATCACGCCAAGCGGCTGATGAAGGGCCAAGGCCGCGAGGCCGAGGGTGAGGCCGGCTGGCTCGCCGGCCTGCCGGTGGCGATCAAGGATCTCGCCGATGTCGCGGGCGTGCGCACGACCTATGGTTCGCCGATCTTCAAGGATCACGTGCCGCAGACATCGCATCCGCTGGTCGAGCGCATCGAGCGCAAGGGCGGCGTGGTGATCGCCAAATCGAACACGCCGGAGTTCGGCGCCGGCGGCAACACCTTCAACGAGGTCTTCGGCCGCACGCTCAACCCGTGGAACACGTCGCTGACCTGCGGCGGCTCGACCGGCGGCGGCGCGGTGGCGCTGGCCACCGGCGAGGTCTGGCTGGCGCACGGATCCGATCACGGTGGTTCGCTGCGCGGACCTGCGACCTTGTGCTCGGTGGTCGGCATCCGCCCCTCGCCCGGCCGCGTCACGCGCGGCACCAGCAACAATCTCTTCTCGCCGATGTCGGTGCAGGGACCGATGGCGCGCAACATCCCCGACCTGGCGCTGTTCCTCGACACCATGGCCGGCTACTGCCCGCTCGATCCTCTGACCTTCGACGCGCCCGCGGTGTCCTTCGTCGACGCGGTCAACGCGCCGCCCCGCAAGCTGCGCATCGGCTTCACCGCCAATTTCGGCGGCGCTCTGCCGGTCGACCGCGAGACGCGGGAGATCTGTGCGCGCGAGGTGCGCCGCTTCGAACAGGCCGGCTGCGTCGTCGAGGAAGCCTTCCCCGAGCTCGGCCCGGTCGACGAGACCTTCCTCGCGCTGCGCTCGCAGGTCTTCCTGGTCGACCGCGAGCTGCAGCTGCAATCCCATCGCGCGCTCTTGAAACCCGATATCATCTGGAACACCGAGCGCGCGCTACAGCAGTCGCCCAGTGCCCTCGCCAAGGCCGACCGCGAGCGCGCCGCGCTGTATCGGCGCTTCGCCGCGTTCTTCACCAAGTACGACGTGCTGATCACGCCGGGCGCCGCCACGCCGGCCTGGGACGTCACCCTCAAGGCGCGCGACGTGATCGATGGAGTGAAGCTCACCAACTACATCGCCGGCAGTGCGCTGACCTCGGCGATCACGCTGACCTCCTGCCCGGCCGTCTCGGTGCCCTGCGGCTTCGACGGCTTCGGCCGGCCGGTGGGGCTGCAGATCGTCGCACCCAGCCGCCAGGAGGCTCTGGCCCTGCACACGGCGTCGGTTTTCGAGCAAATGATGGGGCTTAACCTGTTGTTGCCGATCGATCCGCGGCCGGGCACGGTGCCGCCGACGTGAGCGGTAAAGCTGCCGTTAATCTGACGAAAGCTCGCGTAGACATTGCACTAAGCGCGTAAAATGAGTAACATCAGGATCCTAAATTGATATTCTGAAAATTCATTCGTGGGGAATGCGCGTGACCACAAGCGAGCTTGGGGATCAGATCAGACTCGTCCTCAACGAGGGCGGCACACTGCCCGTCGATGCCACATCGCTCAAGGATACCGACGACCTCTATGCGGTGGGACTTACATCGCACGCCACGGTCAACCTGATGCTCGGCCTCGAGGAGCGCTTCGACGTCGAGTTTCCCGACCGCCTGCTTCGGCGCCGGACCTTCGAGAGCATCGCCGCCATCAGCGCCGCGGTCACGGAGCTGTTGTCCAGCAAGAAGGCGGCATGACATCGCCGCTCGCGCGCGCCCGTCAGGTTGGGTCCGAAGTCGCCGCGCGACACGCCGAGAGCGTCGATCGCGATGCCCGCTTCCCGCATGAGGCTTTCAGCGCCCTGAAAGGCGCCAGGCTGCTCGGCGTGATGGTTCCCCGCGCCCATGGCGGCGAGGGTGCGTCGATCGCCGATGTCGTGGCGATCTGCCACGCGCTGGGCCAGCACTGCTCGTCTACGGCGTTGATCTACGCCATGCACCAGATCCAGCTCGCCTGCGTCGTGCGCCATGGCGAGGGCAGCGCCTGGCATCGCGGCTTGATGGAGCGGCTGGCGAGCGAGCAACTGCTGCTGGCCTCGGCGACGACCGAAGCCGGTGTCGGCGGCGACGTGCGCAGCAGCGTCTGCGCCCTGGAGCACGACGGCGCGCGCTTCACCCTGCAAAAGAACGCCAGCGTCATCTCCTATGGCGCCGACGCCGATGGCATCCTCGCCACCGCGCGCCGCGCACCGGACGCGCCCGCCTCCGACCAATCGATCGTCGTCGTGCTCAAGGGCGACTACACCCTGGAGCGCACCTCGGGCTGGGACACGATGGGCATGCGCGGCACCTGCAGCGAGGGCTTCGTGCTGCGCGCGTCGGGCGAAATCGCGCAGGTGCTGCCGGTGCCCTACGCCGACATCTCGGCGCAGACCATGCTGCCGACGACGCATCTGACCTGGGCCGGCGTCTGGCTGGGCATCGCCTCCGACGCGGTGTCGCGCGCGCGCGCCTTCACCCGCGCCGAGGCGCGGCGCAAGCCGGGCACGACGCCGTCGGGCGCGGCGCGGCTGGCCGAGACAGTGAACCTGCTGCAGCTGATGCGCGCCAACATCGTGGCCGCGACGCGCGACTATCAGCGCGCGATGGACTCGGTGGAGGCGCTGACCGCGCTCGCCTTCGCCGTCGAGATGAACAACGTCAAGATCGGCTCGTCGCAGATGGCGACCCAGGTGATCAACCACGCGCTGCTGGTCTGCGGCCTGGCCGGCTACCGCAACGACGGCCCCTACAGCGTCACGCGGCACTTGCGCGACGCCCATTCTGCTGCCGTGATGATCAACAACGACCGCATCCTCGCCAACAGCGCCGGCATGCTGCTGGCGCTGAAGGATGAACCGGAGATGTTCGCGTGAGCACCGAGGCACAGATCGCGTACCGCAACGAGCTGATCGCAGCCGGGCTGCTGCACGCCACCGATGTCGACGGCCTCTACGCGCAGTCCGGCGCCTTCGAAGAGATCATCATGCGGTTCAACGCGCTGGTGACGCGCACCGGCGCGGTCGACGGACCGGAGGTGCTGCGCTTCCCGCCGGGCATGCCGCGTGGCACGCTCGAGCGCAGCGGCTATCTGCGCAGCTTCCCGCAGCTCGCCGGCACCATCCATTCCTTCGCCGGCGGCGATGTCGAGCACGCCGCGCTGATCGCCGCGCTCGAACGCGGCGACGACTGGACCGGTGGACAGAAGGCCACCGGTATCGCCTTCACGCCGGCCGCCTGCTACCCGTCCTATACCATCGTCGCCAAACGTGGCCCGTTGCCGGCCGACGGCGCGCTGCTCGACGTGCAGTCCTGGTGCTTCCGCCACGAGCCCTCGCTCGATCCGGCGCGCCTGCAGCTGTTCCGCATGCGCGAGCACGTCCGTGTCGGCACGCCGCAGCAGGTGCTGGAATTCCGCGAACGCTGGCTGAAGCGCGGCCGCGCGATCATGGAGTCGATGGGCGTGCCGCTCGACATCGACGTCGCCAACGATCCGTTCTTCGGCCGTGCCGGACGCATGCTGGCGGCCAACCAGCGCGACCAGGCGCTGAAGTTCGAGCTCCTGGTGCCGATCACCAGCACCGAGAAGCCGACCGCCTGCCTCAGCTTCAACTACCACCAGGACCATCTCGGCCAAGCCTTTGGCCTGCGTCTCGCCGACGGGACGGTGGCGCATACCGCCTGCGTCGGCTTCGGCCTGGAGCGCATCGTGCTCGCGCTGCTGCGCCACCACGGTTTCGACCCCAAAGCCTGGCCCGACAGCGTCCGCCACGCGCTCTGGACGTGAGCGCATGGCGGCGCGGCTGCTCGATATCGATCCCGCGACCTGGGTGCCCCACAGCCTGCATGCGCCCGACCGCGATTGGGTCGAGACCAACTGCTATGTCGACCTCTGGATCGAAGCGCTGCATGCGCTGGGCCTGGAGCCGCTCGCCGCGCTGCCCTTCACCGTCACCCAGGACTTCGAGGGCGATCAGTTCACCTTCTTCAAGTTTCCGCTCGAGGATCTGCGCGCGCTGTTCGGGCTGGCGGTGCAGGAGCTGGCGATCTTCGACACGGTCGAGGGCCACATCGAGCAACAGCTGCGGCGCGGCCGCATGGTGCTGGTCGAGGTCGACGCCTTCCACCTGCCCGACACCAAGGGCACATCGTATGGCCGCGTGCACACAAAGACCACGGTAGCGGCGGTCGAGATCGACATCGCCGCGCGGCGGCTGGGGTACTTTCATAACACCGCGTTCTATCGGCTCGAGGGCGCCGATTTCGACGGCGTGTTCCATCGCACGCCGCAGACGCTGTTCCCCTATTGCGAGTTCGTGAAGCGCGAGAGCGCGCCGTTCACCGGCCGCGCCCTGGTCGACCGCTCGCTGGCGTTGCTGCGCACCCATCTGCGTCGCCGGCCGGCCGATCCGATCGCCGCGTTTCGGGCCGAGTTCCCCAGCCACATCGAGCGGCTGGCGACGCGCTCGATGGACTATTTCCATCAATACGCCTTCAACGTGCCGCGCCAGCTTGGCGCCAACTTCGAGATGCTGGGCAGCTATCTGCGCTGGCTCGCCGACAACGGGCAGACGGATCTTAATGGCGCGATCTCGGCCTGCCAGACCGTGTCGGCGGCCTGCAAGGCGCTGCAATTCCAGCTCGCCCGCGCCGTCAACCGCAAGAAGTTCGGCGACTACGATGTCTTGCTCGACACGCTGGCGACGTCCTACCAGTTCGCCCTGACGCCGCTGGTCGCGAAGTACGCCTAACAACGCTTTGTAGGTTGTTTGTGGATGTTCGCTATCAGTAGCGTGTGGCGGGTTGACGCATGTGCCGCGCGCGGCCCAAAAAACGCGATGCCGGCGCGACTGTAGCAAGTGGTTCACGATTCTGGATTTTATCCCGAGAAATCAAAGACATTTAGAGAACCGACTTAAAGTGCCGAGCCGCCCACGCTGCGAGGAGCCGGTCAAGATCGGTGATAATTTGCTTTACGACCAACAGAATCCTCCAGATCACGCCGCGTCAGTACGCATTCCGAATCGCGTCGCTGAATCAGGGGGTTGTCACACACGCAGTGAACCGCACCAACTTCGCCGCAACTGCCAAGATGACGCCCAAAGCCGCTGATTCGGCAGTTTGACTCACGATAGGAGTCAACGTACCTCTGACCAAGCGTTCGCATGAATATCTGCGCCTAGACCTTCTTGAATAGAGGTATGGGTGGTTCAGGCGAAGGCCATAAGCGCACGACGATCCACGGGGGTGGAGGACTGCGCGGCTATGAATGGTTTTAGGCATGGGGGAAGGCAATCGATGATGGTGGAGCGCGGTCGCGCGTATTGGGCGCGCAGACCGTCCGGATTCCTAGCCACGTCTGAACGGTAAGGGTGCGATCGGCACGCGGGACGCCCTGCGGCGCGATGCGTGCGTTGGCCGTGGCGGAATAGCGACGCCGTCTGAGGAGCCTTGGCCTCCGCTGGAGAGCGGAATGCCGTGGTGGTGCGTGACGATCACAGCGGAAGATTGGTGAGCGCGACGATGGCGCGCGTGCACTCCAACGCGGGCGAGCGCGTGCGGGCGCTCGGCGAGGGCTGGTCCTTGGCGACAACGGCGCCAGGCGCCATTGCCACGCCGAGCTGTCTTGGCTCGATCACCGACTGGATCGACGCGCCGGTGCCGGGCACCGCGGCGCAAGCCCTGCGCGACGCTGGCCGCTGGACGCTCGACGCGCCCACGCCGCTGCACACCAGCGATGTCTGGTATCGCCTGCGCTTCGCGGGCGATGGCCCGCGCACCTTGCGTCTGGGCGGGCTGGCGACGATCGCCGAGATCTGGCTCAACGGCCAGCTGTTGCTGTCGAGCGACAGCATGTTCGTCGAGCACGCGCTGGACGTCACCTTGCGCGGCGACAACGAGCTTTGCCTCGCCTTCCGCGCGCTGCATCCGGCGCTGGCGACGAAGAAGGGCCGCGGGCGCTGGCGCACGCGCCTGGCCGAGCCGGCCAACCTGCGCTTCGCCCGCACCACCTTGCTGGGACACATGGCCGGCTGGTGTCCGCCAGTGCACGCTGTCGGCCCCTATCGACCCATCGAACTGGTCGAGCGCGCCAGCGCCCTCGTCGTACGCGATGTCGACCTGCGCACCCAGGTCGATGGGCGCGATGGCGTGGTCAGCGTGACCATCGCCGCCGACGGGGCGGATGGCGCGCGGCCCGACGCGACCTTGGGGATCGGCGGCCAGCGCACGCCGCTGACATGGCACGACGGCAAGCTGCAGGGTGAGCTGCGCATCACCGATGTCGAGCTGTGGTGGCCGCACACGCATGGCATGCCCCATCTGTACGACGCGCATCTGAAGGTCGGCACCATCACGCTCGATCTCGGCCAGGTCGGCTTCCGCACCGTCGAGGTCGATCGCGGCGCCGACGGCAGGGGCTTCGCGCTCAGGATCAACGGCGAGCGCGTGTTCTGCCGCGGGGCGGCATGGAGCAGCGCCGATATCGTCTCGTTGTCGAGCACGCGCGCGGCCTATGAGCCGTGGCTGCGCTTGGCACGCGACGCGGGCATGAACATGATCCGCGTCGGCGGCACCATGCTCTACGAGAGCGACGCCTTCTTCGCGCTCTGCGACGAGCTCGGCCTGATGGTCTGGCAGGACTTCATGTTCGCCAATTTCGACTATCCGGCGAGCGATCCCGCTTTCCTCGACAACGTCGAACGCGAGGCGGCGCACCTGCTCGACCGCACCCAGGCCAATCCATCGCTCACCGTGCTGTGCGGCGGCAGCGAGGTCGAGCAGCAGGCCGCGATGCTCGGCCTGGCGAAAGGCTCGTGGGACAACCTGATCTTCACCGACGCGCTGCCGCGCGCCATCGCCCGGCGTCGGCCCGACGTGCCCTTCGTGCGCAACGCGCCATCAGGCGGTGCCCTGCCCTTCGTCGCCAGCCAAGGCGTGGCGCATTACTACGGCGTCGGCGCCTATCTGCGGCCGCTCGACGATGCACGGCGCGCCGAGGCGCGCTTCGCCGCCGAGTGCCTGGCCTTCGCCAACCTGCCGGAACGCGCCAGCGTGCAGGCGCTGATGGGCGACGCCATCGCCGCCATTGGCCACCACCCGCGCTGGAAGGCTTCGGTGCCGCGCGATCCCGGCGCCGGCTGGGATTTCGAGGACGTGCGCGACCACTATCTGCGCACGCTCTACGACGTCGAGCCGGCGCGGCTGCGTCACGAGGATCCCGACCGCTATCTGCGCCTGTCGCAGGCGGTCAGCGGCGATGTCATGGAAGCGGTCTACGCCGAATGGCGGCGCGGCCGCTCGACCTGCGCCGGCGGCATTGTCTGGATGCTGCAGGACCTGCGGCCGGGCGCCGGCTGGGGCGTGATCGACTCCGCCGGCCAGCCCAAGCCGTGCTGGCATGCGCTCGCGCGCGCGTTCCGTCCGGTGCACATCAACCTCACCGACGAAGGCGTCAACGGCCTTGCCATCCATGTGCTCAACGAGACCGCCGCCAGTATCGAGGCGACTCTGTCCTTTGCCTGCCTGCGCGACGGCACAACGCCCGTCGCGCGCGCCAGCCGCGAGCTGACGCTGGCGCCGCGGTCGAGTCTGGAGCTGTCGAGCGCCGATCTGCTGCAGGGCTTCTTCGACGTCACCTATGCCTACCGTTTTGGCGCGCCACAGCATGACGCGACAGTCGCGACGCTCAGCGACCGAACCACCGGGGCGATGATCGCGCAGGCCTTTCATTTTCCGATCGGCGGCATGCCGTGTCGGGTCGATCTCGGGCTCAGTGCCGATGTCGAGCGCGATGAGACCGGCTGGGCGCTGCGGCTGCGCGCGCGCCGCCTGGCGCGCGGCGTGCAGATCGAGGACGGCGCGTTCCGCGCCGATACCGAGTGGTTCCATCTCGCTCCCGGTCAGGAGCGGATGGTGCGACTGAAGCCGCGCGGGGAGTCGGGTGCTGCGCCCGACGGGGAGGTCCACGCGCTCAACGGGCTTGCGCCGTTGCGTTTCAGGGGGACGACGCCATGACGCCCGTCGCGTTCGAGGGCTGCGCCGGCTGGCTGCACCCGGCCGCCGGCAATCGCGGTGTGATCATCTGCGCCGCGCAGGGCTACGAGGAGCTGTGCACGCATCGCCCGATGCGCGGCCTGGCCGAGCGCTTCGCCGAAGCCGGCCTGCCGACATTGCGCTTCGACTATCCCGGCACCGGCGACTCGATGGGCGACGAGCGCGATCCCGGGCGCGTGCGGGCATGGCTCGATTCGATCCACGCCGCCCAGCGCTACCTGCGCGAACAGGTCGGCGTCGAGGAGATCGCCATCGTCGGCTTGCGCATCGGCGCCGCCCTGGCGGCCATCGCCGCCGAGGAGCTGGGCGATGTCGAGGCCCTCGCGCTGATGGCGCCGCCGATCTCGGGCCGTGTCTACGTGCGCGAGCTCCAGGCCTTTTCGACCCTGTTCACGCCAACGCCCGAGGGCTCGCCGCCGCCGGCCGATCCCGGCGCGCTGCAGGCCACCGGCTTCCTGCTGTCGTCCTCGACCGTCGCCGATCTCAAGGCGCTGGGTCTCCTGAAGCTGGCGCGCCGCCCGGCGAAGCGCGTGATGCTGCTGCATCGCCCCGACGCGCCGCCGGAGAAGAAGCTGGCGGCGCGCCTGCGCGAGCTCGACGCCGATGTCAGCGAGATCACGTTCGAGGGCTTCAGCGAGCTGATGGACGAAGTGTGCTATGGCCAACGCCTGCCGCACGCCGTCTTCGAGCGCCTGACCGAATTTGTCGCCCAGGGCGCGAAGAAGACCGAGCGAGCCATCATGCCGGCTACGATCGCGAGCCTGGCGTTCGACGGCTTCAGCGAAAAGGCCGTGAGCTTCGGCGAGGCCAACCGGCTGTTCGGCGTGCTGTGCGAACCCCGCCTGGCCTCCGTCGGGGGCCTCGTGCCGACGGTGCTGTTCCTCAACACCGGCCATCACCGCCATGCCGGCTTCGGCCGCATGGCGGCGAACATGGCGCGCAAGCTGGCGGCCGACGGCATCCCGTCGCTACGCTTCGACGCCGCCGGACTGGGCGACAGCGACGCCATGCCGGGCCGGCCTGAGGGCGTGATCTATTCGACGGAAGCCTGCTCCGACGTCGGTGATGCGATCTCGATGCTCGAGGCGCGCGGTTATCGCAACCACGTCGTCGTCGGCCATTGCTCCGGCGCACATCTCGCCTTCCATTCGACCGTCATCGACTCGCGGATCGCCGCCCAGGTCCTGATGAATCTTCAGGTCTTCATCTGGGGTACCAACGACACGCTGGAGACCGTGATCCGCGCGCGACGGCGCACCGGCCGCGAGATCCTGGCCGATGTCTGGCGCGCGATCCGCCAGCCCGCGAGCTGGCACCGGTTGATGCGCGGCGACAAGCGCGACCGCGAGCTGGCGCGCGCCCTGCTCGGCGGCGCCATCCGCGTCGTGCGCGACAAGCTCGCCGGTCTCGGCGGCCGCCTGCTCGGCGTCGCCGCGCCGGTCAGCCCGGTCGAGGGCTGGTTCCGCGCCATCGACAGGCGCGGCACGCA